>CAZYQN010000115.1:0-4408 GCA_964649955.1 uncultured Pirellulales bacterium | reverse complement strand
TCAACTGCATTGCCCAAGACACGATCTCTGTTGTCCATATCAAACTGGCTGTAATATTCCTGAATCGTTAATCCTGAGTCATGGCAGGGGCTGCCCGACATGATTCTGACGTTGTTGGGGTCAAAATATGCTAATTGGGGGTCTACGCTGATGTTGTAGTTGACACTGATGCAATCCTGAATACAGTTATAAGAGGCCGCTTGGTCTACATTTAAAAAGGCTTCTGCCTGTTATGAGCAGAAGCCTTTGAAATTTGTTTTTATTTCCTTTGCCGAATCAGTAGGCTACCCAAGCCCAGCAGTAACAATGTTGTGGGTTCGGGAACAAAGAGAATATTGGAATAGGTTGAATCAAAAGGATTTATATTCACAAGGGTAGTTGAAAAAGGGCTGCCATCCAGCCAATTGCCAGTCAGCACGCGAGTTGCCACATTGTAATTAACGCTGTCCACATCGCAAATCATCGTGATGTGTTTGGTTTTGCCCGAAAGTTGAAGGCTCTGCATAACATCGATCCGCCCACCGCTCAGTGTGGCTGTCGCATCCTTTTGCAATGTAAGTACAAATGTTTCGCCGCCGGAATAATCCAAATGGCTTGTATTTGTAAGATCGATATACTGAATACCGCCGATACCCAGTTCCAAGGGGCTACTAGTTGACCACACCGCGAGATACGCGTCATCTTTTAATGAAATAGTAACCCCACCCCCTCCATCAACGAGAAGCGAACCGCCATTCCAGTCTAATGTACCAAAATAGTCGCTTCCGGGTCCAATTGTTCGGTCGTAGCCTGCATGGACTACTGAAAAACAAAGAACATACAAGAGACACAGAACCATTCTTTTCATCATCATATTTTTCTCCATTCTTTATTTTTGGTTATTATACATTATTAGCTCTCCTAAGTCAAGTGTTATTTTGCTTCGGCAGCGTCTATCTCCAGTTCGGACAGGCTCTTATAAACCGACTCCATAAACCGATTCCAGTCCTCGGCATTGATTTCCTGCTGAATATCCGGCTCATCTTTCCAGAGTTGTTCAAGCTGGGTAATGATAGAGACCAAATCAACGGCCTGCTCTATGGCAGATTTATCTTCAATCACTTGTGCCTCAAGCGACATCGTTTTAGTGTCGGTTAACATCACACTTGTTCCGCCGCCGGCAACAGATTGCTCCGATAATAAGCCATCTGTCAACCAGCAAGCTCGCCACAGCCACGGCGCATCCTCAAGGAAAAAAATCAGGTCTGCAATGTCGATGGTGTGTTGACTTGCCCCGACGGTTGCAAAGTTGAAGGTGTGTCCATCAGGATACCATGCTGCGATGTTGGAAGGCGTTACATAGCTCGGACTGTTCGGGTCGGTCAGGTACTCGTAGTCAACATGGTTAGGGTCGTTCAGCGCAGGGTCGTTGGGGTCATGCGCCAGCCAGACACGCGAGAAGCGGGCAAACTCGACCAGATTGACCAGCCCGTCTGCGTTCCAGTCGTATATGTTAGCCACATCCTCACACTCGATTTCATAGGCACCCCGGTCAACAACGGTTCCCAGTACCCTATCTCTATTGTCCATGTCAAACTGAGTATAGTTTTCAGAAAGCGTAAGACCTGAATCGTGGCATGGACTGCTTGACATGATTCTGACATTATTGGGGTCATAATAAGCAAATTCAGGGTCAGCATTGATGTTATTGTTGACATTATTACAATCGGCGATACAGCAGTATTGTGCTACAACGTCGGGATTCAGATTGGCCGAAAGCTGCCGACCGCCTCCATTATTGTGATAAACGATAGAATTAATAAGCGATGGCATTCTGTTTCCAACCAGTGAAACACCTACCGATTTATTGTGAGAGATGGTGCAATTTTGCAGAATCGGCTGACTTGAGGGATTAAGCATAAAAATTCCTGCATTCCCAGTTTCATTTAAATCACTCTCTGTTACAATGCTGTTTTTCAAAATTGGTGTAGAATATTCGCAGTTGATACCGATTCGTTTCTGCTTCATAAACCAGCAATTATCGATATTCAGTTCATATCCGGCTCCAGAATGCAAGATACCGTGATATAAATTGTTCCGTACGGTACACCAGCTCAAATCAACATTGCCGTCATTGGCCCTAATTCCATATTGCCAGCTATCTTCTATGGTGCATTGAACAAGCGAAAAGTCCACGCCGGAACTATAAACGCAGTATTCACCAGCATCGCTGATAATAAAGCCATCAATCAAGCAATTATCGGCCATTTGAACCACAGTATCGTTTCGGAGAAATTGGCCAATATTTCCTGTCAGAGTGGTTTGATACCGTTTCGGATTCCGCTCGCTGAATTCGCATCCTCCCGTCGGAAACCCGCCATACACCGAAACCCCCTCCGGTAGCACAAATGAATCGTCTGCATATTCACCGGGCGAATACGGCCCCTGCGCCACATAAATTGTAAACGCCTCCGCGCACGTCGTCTCTCTGGCACGGGTCAGTGCATCCTCCAAATCATTGTACGCCAGTTCCCAACTCGTCCCGTTGCCGCCGGCCGGCGCATTCTGATCTACATAAAGAATCCCGTTCGTATCCCAGCAGCATGCCAATGTGTCCTCATAGGCCGTTGCCAGAAGACGTTCAGCCGGATTCAGACCGTTGGCGTCATACACCGTCCCCCACAATTCTGCTGTGTTATGCAAATACATCCCCGGCGCCGCGTTTTCATTGACCGTTACCGTCAGTTGGATACTGTCCGAATCGTCCGGAACCAGTGTCCCGATAGGATAAATGTATGTATGCGTCGCTCCATCATAGCCGGGGTCGGACGACACCATCGTAAACGTATTCGGGTCAAACGTATAAGAAACCGGATAATCAACGCCGACCGGAAAAACGTCTCTGATATAAGCATCATAAAACGTCTGCCCGGTCGTATTGTGCCATTCAATCGTGTATTCAATGGCACTGTCAACAGTAACACAGTTCCCGTCGGCAATGTCATCGTATTTGTACAGCTCAACGCCCATCGGATTCACAGGACACCCGATGGTTACAGTTCCTTCCTGTCCATTGAAATATCCTGTTTCAAAAGGAAAGAAGCCCTGCGAATAACGGTCAAAACGAACATGAAAGGACACCGCCCAGTCGGACATTAAACTCGGCGTAAGATCATTGTAAATGCCGGAGGCTAACCCTTCTTCGGTAAACGAAATTACGGTTTCTTCATTTAATCCCTTCGTACAGGCCAACTCCCACGACTCCGGCGCCCACTCAAACGCCGCACTGGCATCTCCAAACCCGATCAGCCCTTTTCCTGCCCCTTCGAACACATAATTGATCGATTGGATAAGGAACATCTGGGCGGCCCATTGGGGATCGCCGGAATACGAATCGGAAGCGTGCAGATCCGCATCATGGCCGGACAGTATCACGCGCCCCGTGATCCGGGATTCAATATCGTCCGTATCCAGCCCCGTAATCGTATCGGAACCGCTGTTGGCCCCGATAATGACAATATCGCACCAGTCCCAATCCTGAGTCGTTACAGGATTGCTGTCGGAACGTACACGCACATTGAGTGCGCCGATGTTTTGCATTGCATCGATGATGGAACCATCCCCTGCATCAAAGATTAAATAGGCAGCGTTGGGATTATCCAGAGATGCGGTTAATACTCCGGCAGAGGCAGTGTTGGGATCAGTATTCGGGTCTGCCGGAACATCCCGGACATACCCCCGCAATAGACCGGTACACACAAGGGAAAACATGACACAAAAACAGACCGACTGCCGAGTGAAAGACTTCTTTTCCATAATACGACCCTTCTTAAAAATAGTGGCTCATTCCTTATGCTCCTCTTGCAAGACCCTTCTGAGTGAGGCTTCTGCACAAAAAGAGAAACACCGACGTGATATTGCTAAATCAATTTCTATGCCTCTTACGGCCCGTTGTCAAGCATAATCCACGCTCCTTTCTGATTGAGTGTAAAGGAGACGGCAGAAAAAAAAGATACAGGGGATACTGCCGCCCGTATTCAGTCGAGGCTTGGCCAGCCTGTAGAGATACGAGAGCAGCACCCCCTGTATCTTTATCAATACGAGGGGGCACCATTCTACGCAACGCCTCTCTACGGAAATTTGGCCAATTTCGACTGAAGCGTCCTGTCGTAAAACGACACACAATATTCAATTGTCAGCCATCATAAAAAAATCCCTTCCATAAAGTCAAGAAATTTCTTAAAATATCTTTCATCTCTATTCTTTGGTTCTTGAGTCCTTTATTTATCTGAGATTCACCGTTCGTCACCAAACCTCCTTTTTCGTGTTTCTTTCTGTCTTCGTGGTGAAAATAACAATTCAGAAAATTCCGCTGTCTTGGGTCCTTACATCCATTCTCCCGCGCCCCCGCCCGCCTTGTCATTCCGAA
>CAZYQN010000114.1:0-4409 GCA_964649955.1 uncultured Pirellulales bacterium | reverse complement strand
AGCACAGGCCGCCTCCACGGCCTGACGCTTCTGAGCCGGGCTTAGAAGTTTCCCTGGGCAACCTCCTTGAGAATCGCAATATCAATCGCCTGATCCGAAACCACCTTCCGCAGCCGGGCGTTCTCCTTCTGGAGAGCACGCAGCTGCTTGATCATGTCCGGACTCATCCCGCCGTACTTATTCCGCCAGCGATAATACGTCTGCTGGCTGATCCCCAGTTCGCGGCAGACCTCCGGCACGGTCTTGCCTTGAGCCAACTGTACATCCGCCTGACGCAACTTACCAACGATCTCTGTTCCGCTGAATTGCTTTGCCATTGTCCGATAACCTTTCATAATCAGTCCTATGCAGACTGCTTCTGTCGGCTATCCTCTCACGCTACTCCGATCAAATTTCAGGGAGCAGGCCACCTGAGCTTCATTGAATTCCATCTCCTGATCGGCCTGATCATTTAATCGATGCTGGATGTCTGATAAAAACATATAATTTTTATCGTTGACATAATTTTTTGCTTGACAAACAGTGTCATTGTCTGAAATAATATATAGTGTGTTTAGGAGGGGTATTTCGGGCGAAACGTTTACTCCTCCGCAGTTTCTATGCCGACCTTAATTACAGAGGAGAGGCATAGGACAGTGAAAGTTTAAATCATTGTTTTTGCACTCTTGAATACTTCAATACTTTAAGTATCAACCCCAGACGACCGGTTTCACTTCGGACATTTAAAGAATCAAACAAGCAAGAGCAAGATACGACAGCGTAGGTGAGTATAGCCGTGGATAATGTTACTTAGGGGATTGTTCTATTACTTTAAAGCGGTGGGGAGAAAGGAAGAGGTGTCTATCAGGGAAAGCAGAGGCGACGTGAGGATCTAAATGCAAAAGTGATGGAAGGAAGGGAAGAAAAGGGAGAAAACAATGAAAAAGTTTATTCTATATCTCGGTATCTGGGGACTTACAACAGGGGCAATAGTCAATGCATGTGTGACTATTACCGTACCGGGGACAGCATGTCCTTTCTTAGCCGGCCAGACAACGGATATCTTCCCATTTGATTGGGATGTCGGTTCTTTAAGCGGCCAAGATACATCCGAAACGCTTCCCCCTTATATTGGTCTTAGCGGGTTTACCGGAACGATCAATATAACTGCCACAGGACAGTGGGGTCACGGTCCTACTCAGTTGTCTGGGCCGGAAGGGTATGCGGGTTACGATCCCACCCAATCGGAATACGGTCAGTACGGAATCAGCTTTATAACCAATGGGCAATTGAATGCCTTAGTAGGTGTATTTCTGACTGATTCAGCTCCATCGGGAATTGTGCCGGATAGTCTGGAGTACGGCGTAGATGATATGACTGCCCCTGAACTTCAACAGGCATTTGTTATTGGCGCCGGACTCAGCGAGATAGTTATTCCCGCAGGCGCCACTCGATTATTTTTTGGTCTGAACAACGGATACGAATGGTCAAACAACGTTGGTGAAGTTTATGCTACCGTGTGTAGCCCTATCCCAGTTCCTGGTGCGATTTTACTGGCCGGTATCGGGACAATTATGGTTGGCTGGTTACGCCGCCATAGGACAATCTATGTTTAAGGATGTAATTGTATGGAAATGCGGTTTCTCTAACAATATTTTAGGGATTATTTAGGAGAAATGATTATGGAGAGAAGAAAATTCTTATTTGTGTTGGCCTCGTTGGCCATCCTTGCCAGCCCGTTGCTGGCAGGGACGACGTTCTCGTGGGGCGGTCAATCTTTTACATCATTGGGAACTTTGGAAATTGATCGCGCGGGTATTTCAAGTGATGGCGGTGGGCCTTTTGTGATCACCGTGGTAAATGATGGGCCTGCTGTCGTTGGCACGAAAATGTGGTGCGTTGAAGTACATGAGGATGTATGGCTGAATACTCCGTTTATGTACACCTTTGATTGGGTGGCGTATGCCGGAGGTGTTGGACCGGTGGGAGATCCGCTGAGCGATGTGACGGATTATCTTTATACCGAGTGGTTAAATGGTAATCCCAAAGGATGGACAAACGATCAGATCCAACGTGCCATCTGGTATGCGGAAGAAGAGAAGACCTGGATTCAAGGCTCTTGGGCAGCCTGGAATGATGCGTTAGCTGCTCTGGGTTATGATCCTGCAACATTGCCTGGTGATTTAGGTTTGTCTAAGACAACCTTGGTACTCAATCTGTGGAAGATGAATCAGGATGGCACTGTTACACCGATTCAGTCTCATACATATCCTGTACCCACCCCTGCTGCAGTAGTATTAGCAGGCATTGGGACAACGCTCATCGGCTGGTTGCGTAGACGTCGGGTGTTGTAAGTTCAGATTTTGATTTGTGTAAACAGGGTGGGGCCTAAACCCACCCTCTCCCTTCACATTTTCCTTACCCCACGCTGTACTTATACACGGCGTGGGGTTTGGAATTTAGTTGCAGAATGAAACGAATTTCTGAGGTATGTGTGTAGGAGAGGTGATCCCGAAATCTGATAAAGAATGGATACACCGATTTAAAGATTAATCGATTATGAGACAGTACACGGGGAAGTAGGTTGGCATTGCGTAGTATCAAACCACAAAATATTTATTTAAAACTATAGATGTCCGCGCCAACGTCCAATTATGATTGCGCCTAAGCCTGCCAAGAGAATTGCGCCGGGCTCAGGGATGACAATGATATCAGCGTTATCATCAAACACTTCGAAATGGGTCTCACTCGTTGAGAATGAATAATCTGCTGTTGTTAAATATACCCCCGAACACATATACAGATTATAAATCTGATCGGTATTTAAAAAACCAGTATTTGAACCTTCATATCCATAAAAATCTTGATAATAGACTCGCTCTCCAAGGGTCAGATTATTTAACTCAACATGGCTCCAACACCCATACGATTCGTTATAAATAAACGGAAAAAGTTCGTAGCCATTATTATTCGACTGGAATGTTATGGAGATTGATGTCCTGATCTCAAAATCAAAATCCTCACTGGATTCAAATCCCATTAATGCATCAGCATCTGCATAAGTCAGATACGCAGGCATATTGGCCGCGGGTTCACTTGTATATGCTCTCCCGGACAGGATATCGTTATTATAAGTGTATGATAATGGATTGGAACTAAAAGCTTCATAGATCAATTCTCCATGATCTTCTACTCGAATCCAATGCGTTTGATCCAAAATTATGATAGAGGCGTGGACAATAGCAGCCTGAGCCACGACGAATATGACTATCAGATATTGTCGTTTTATCATTTTATGCCTCCGGAGAAAATCCCTCCCCTTCCAAATTCAAAACAGCCAGCCGTAAATCGGTCAAACATACTGTTTTTTATTGTAAAACACCAGAATTATTAAAATATAATAATCAAAAGCTGCAAAATCAAGACGTGAATCTGCTTTTTATTTTTACATTCTCCCAAGAGGCGTTTTAAACAGCGCTTTTGGCAAATTATGGTTCCCTCGGTACCGGGCAGGTGTGTCTGGTATAGAGATTTCTTTAAGATTGATATGGATTGACAGGGGCTCGTCAGAGACATCTGCATTTTTCCTTGAATCCCACGGCCTTAACTTGCTATAATGAATCCATTGTTGCGGATATAAGAGAGAAAGATTGTAAATTAGGGGACAGGGAGATGAAGTTATTTATCTCATTTCTTGTCATAAGTTGCTCAGGTCTGTCTTGTTTTGCAACATGTCCCTCAATGGATGTGACAGGGGATTGTTATGTGGATTTGGAAGACTTTGCGGACTTGTCCGGCCGATGGTTGGCCGAGAGTACGTATACGGATTTGATACTGTTGGCCTCTCAATGGCTGACCGGGGATAGTGGTATCGATAAGGTCTTTATTCCAGGCGGTGCATTTCAGATGGGGGATAGCACAGGAGATGGCTATGCGGCGGAACTTCCCGTCCATACCGTTGCACTTCATCCGTTTTATCTGGGGCAGTACGAGGTGACCAATCAGCAGTATTGTGATTATCTCAATTCTGCATTAGACAGGGGGTTGATTGCCGTTATCTCGAATGTTGTTTATCAGGCCGATTCCGGGACAAGTTATCCGTACTGTGACACGTACGCCTCTTCGATTTATAGCCAGATCGATTATAGCGGGGGTGTTTTCAGCGTTCGGGCCAAGAGCGGGCGCAAGATGGGCAATGATCCGATGGTACGGGTGAGCTGGTACGGAGCGGCCGCCTATTGTAATTGGCGAAGTCAGGTAGAAGAGAAGCCGGTGTGCTACAACCTCTCGACGTGGGCGTATGATCCCGGCAAAAAAGGGTATCATCTGCCGACGGAGGCACAGTGGGAATATGCCGCTCGGGGGGGGTTAGCCGGCAGACGATTTCCGGGGGGGGATACCATTAGTCATAGCCTTGCTAATTATTACAG
>CAZYQN010000113.1:0-4601 GCA_964649955.1 uncultured Pirellulales bacterium | reverse complement strand
GGTATCGGTTCACCGGCCGGGAATATGACGCCGAAAGCGGGCTTTACTATTACCGTGTCCGGATGTATAATCCCGCCATCGGCCGGTTTATGCAGACCGACCCGGTCGGCTACGCCGACGGCCTGAATTGGTATGCCTACTGCGGCAATAAACCGATTGTATTGGTTGATCCATCCGGTTCCGAAGCAGGCTGGGTTGAAACATTTTCCAGTCTTGTAGTTCAGACAGCGAAAGGAAACGTGGGTATTCGAGATGTCGGAGCGATGTATGGCGGATATTTAAAGGGTCGTTTTCAGGGAGCAGCCGCTTGGGTGGATGGAGTGATTCCTTTTGCCGACCCGCTGCAAAGTACCTATAATGCAAGTGAAATGAGGTTTAGTCAGGCTATGGGTGGAGTTTCACGAAATGCCGCCCTTCTTGCTACTGGTGTTGCGGCTTGGCAGGCAGCAGGAGGAGCCACGATGCAAATGGGTGCATCATATTCTACACGAGCTGGAATTCATTTTTATTATGGAGCAGAGGGTACAATGTTAAACTCTTTGATCATCGAAGGTGAATACACTGTTACTGAAATCGGTGCAATGTATTATGCTTCTTCGGGGGCTACACTCTCAGGGATTCCCGTGTGGAGTTCTGCTGCTGTACTTGGAACTGAAGGAGTAACAGGTCTAACATGTTTGGAAGCATTGTTATCAGCTGGAATTAATTCGGGTGCAACTGCGGGGTTGATTGCTGGTGCCGATTTTGTTTTTGGTGAACCTGTAATAACAGATGCAATTACAAATAGCAATAAACGTCTTAAATAGGAGACTGTATGAAGAATTGTGTTGTTGTACAATTCAATGAAAATTCTCAACAATTGACAAATTTTAACAAGAGGTTGTTGTCGGACATGGCTAATATGCTGCGAGAGAATGACATAAGATGCAGTAAGGTCAAGAAAAAATGTGAGTCCCTATATTTTCTTTGTCAAAAATCTGAAGAAGAAGTGTATGTTAGCATTCTTAGTTTATATATGAAAAATACAGCTTCAAGTGGGAAATGTTTTATTTCTTTTTCAAATTATTTTCCAGAAACTAAAGGATCTTGTAATGATCGGTTTAGCAGTAAATTATTAAAAAAAGTAAAAACAATTATATCTGGTTTTTTTGAAAATGATACTCGGATCACGGAAAGTCTTTGGTTAACAAAGGATAGATTTATGAATTACTTAAAAGAAGTCGCTGAATTTGACCATTTTTAAGTTCTGTAGCGGCTGTCTTGACAATGTCCTACGCAAAACCTATCTGACGACCAAAGTCAGCCGGTAGGATGGGTAAATTTGCCTTTTGATTTACCCATGCGGATATTGATTTCTCTTTCGATATTCCAATATGATAGATCCGCGACCCGAAGGGTTTAAAGCGTCATGTGGATTATATCCATTATAACCCTGTAAAGCATGAGTTGGTGAAAACTCTTGCGGACTGGCCGTGGTCAACGTATCATAAGTATATTGAATCGGGCCGATATTCGAAAACTTATTTTACGGATATGCAGGAGGAATTGAATGGCCTGTTTATTGGCGAAGAATGAAAAATACAGCATGGGTGAAAGAAAAGCACTGTCACCCATCCTACCGATTGCGAGGTTAAATGCTATGTTCGTGTCAGGAGCAGGAGAATTGCTAATAGCTGACGGTGTCTTTATTTTTGGAGAGCCAGTTATAGAGTATTATCTGTCAAATGATAAGAAGCGAGGGTGCGAATGATACAAACACGCTTTATTATAGAATTGAAAGAAAACAAAAATTCATTAAAAGGATTTCCAAAAGTGTTTTTGTCTGAAGTTTCAAAAATACTTGAAAGAAGTGGAATCCAATGTGGGAGTATTAAAAAGAAAAACACAGTATTTTATGTTATTTGTGTTAGAGAGAAGAAAAAGTGCGAGATTTGTATGTATGAATCATATTCGGTTAATGCCGATTCTAAAATCAAGTTTTATGTTTTTTGTAGCAATACTTTTTCCTTTTGGAAAAGAATGTTTAATAGATATTCAGAAGAAAATTATTTTGAAGGAGATTTTCTTCGTGATGTTGTTACAGAACTTTGTTCAGTTCTGAAAAGTGATTCACGAGTTGCAAGTTTTATTTTAGTAGATAAGCACGAATGGGTTGATTTTTTACGAAATGTAAAGGAAAGTTATTTTTTTGATTGTCCTGTCTTCTGCAAAAACCCATCTGGGGGCCGAAGTCAGTGATTTGTGAGGCGAAGGTAAGTCAGAGTTGCTCTTTCAAAATTGAAGATGGACGGATGCGGCCGGGCGGGGGGTGGAGGTGTATCGGTATGATGTGTACGGGCTGGCGGCCCTCCAGACCGAGGTCGGGGCGGCTCTTTCGGCCAGCCGGGTGGGCAATTTCACACAAACAAAACGCCCGAAGAACAAAAAGGAACACAGAGTAACCCGCGGGCAGAGCGTTTGCAGGGTTAAATCGCCAAGATCGATTTCGCATCCCGGGAGCCATTCCTTAATTGTTTTTGCAATCAGATTTGGATACCATTTTCTCTGAAAGTCCGGTACAATAAGGACCGCTTGAGAATAGACCGTTCGGCATCAAGATAAATTGCTTTGAGTGTATGGAGGTTCTGATTACGTGGAAAAGTCCGGTTCTAAAGTGTATCAATCCTCGTTGCCCGCGGTTCAAGAAGGCTCCTTTCGAGCCGTGGGAATTGTTTGTATCGCCTGCATCTGCGGCTGGTTTATGATGCAGTTGGAAATTCTCGGGGTACGTATCCTGGTCCCGTATTTTGGCAGTGCTGTCTATGTGGTCACCGGCAGTGTCATCGGGGTTTTTTTGCTGAGTCTGTCGGTCGGATATATGCTTGGCGGCTGGCTGTGCGGAAAAATAAATGCATGGACGATATTGGCGGCGGTGATGGTAATAGTGGGGGTTTGGAAATGTACGATTCCCGCACTCACAGAACCTGTCTGCAATATGATTTTTGAGTCCGGCCTCGATGAAAAATGGGGTTCACTTGTGGCTTCGCTTGTCTTGTTCGGCATACCGACCGTTCTGCTGGGGACTGTTTCGCCGACCGTGATGCACTGGCTGACGGAACGGACAGGCAATTCCGGATTTAATGCCGGCCTGGTGCTTGCGGTCTCCACATTAGCAAGTTTCTCAGGGTGTGTGGTAACGGCATTTTACCTTGTATTATATTCCCTGCGTACTGTGCTTTATATCTCCGGGATTACGATGATAATACTGGGTGCTGTCGTGCTGATAACGGCGATAAGAGCAGGAAAACAAAACCCGGATTGTGATGGCAAAGGAGCCAGGCAATGAACCGCCGTGTCTTCAATCGTGTCCTGATAAGCATCGCCTGCATCACGCTGTTCGTTCCGCACGGGGCTGTGTTAGCCGCCAATCTTGGATTGGGGCGGCTTATTCACGAAAAAAATTCACTTTATAATACGATATTTGTATATGAGTACGGCTCCGTTATGACGCTTCGGTTCGGTAAACGGCCGACGTTGGCCATCCAAAGCCAGACGGATTTGGACAACCCCCGGATACACATGCTGGAATACACGAAAATGACCTTCTCCGGCCTGCTCTATAATTCCGATCCGAACCGCGTACTCGTACTCGGCCTTGGAGGCGGTGTGATCCCGCGCGAAATACGGCATTATTACCCCAATATTGAAATCGATGTCGTCGAGATCGACCAGGCGATCCCGCCTATCGCTTCACGTTTCTTTGGATTTAACCCCGATGATAAAATGAAAGTGTTTGTAGATGACGGACGTATGTTCGTCAAAAAACAGTTGCGGCTCAACCCCGTCCCCCGATATGACCTCATTATCCTCGATGCCTTCAATGGCGACTATATCCCCTTTCATCTGATGACCAAAGAATTTCTCGAAGAACTCAAAGGGGTGCTGTCGGACGACGGCGTGGTCGTCGCCAATGTCTTTCATACGAACCGGCTTTTCGATGCAGAATTTAAAACATTTATGGATGTGTTTGGACGCTGCCAGGTATTTATCGGCAATTCCTCCGGCAATGCAATGCTTGTATCTCCCGGGCCGTCCCGTCCGGTACTGACCGTTGCGGAAGCTGTCCAAAAGGCCGGCCGGCTTCAAAACAGGCTCAGGCCGCCTTTCGATTTTGTTCAAATTGCTCAACAGTTGGCTCCCGAAGAAAAACCCGACCCGAGCGTAAAAACGCTTACCGATGACCTTGCACCCGTCAACTGGCTGCGAAATCAAAAAACAAGGTCCGGCTCCGGCCGTTAAATTTTTATCAAAACCTTCCTGGCCTTATCCCGGATTTGACGGGCACGGTTTAAATAGCGAAGCTGTTAACGTATAAAAAAAGGCGGAGACAATTTGTGTCTATGTGTTTTATAAACCCTTTATTTAAAATAACTTGCAATTGGGCCCGGTGTGATTCGAACACACGACCAAGGGATTATGAGTTTGAGTGGGGGGCTAAGTAAGTATTTGTGTATAAACGGTTTATAACGGTAAATAATAGACTTATGACACCGACCGTAGACCGCCCGAAGACCAAAAGAGCACTGAAAGTGCAGGCTTGGCACGCACTTTGGCACGCGATA
>CAZYQN010000112.1:0-4730 GCA_964649955.1 uncultured Pirellulales bacterium | reverse complement strand
TTTCTAATCCGTGGGTCGGGGGTTCGAATCCCTCCGGGCGTGGTTGCTAAAGTATTGTAGATAAGTAGCTTGTACTCATCGGGCAAGAAAAACGATTTATCTTATTCACAGGGTTGTATGGCGAATATAGGGAAACGCATACAATGATTGTCAGGGCCGGGACAGAGATAATCTTTGACTTGACACCGTATTTGAGCTTATAATAAACCTGTTCGCTGGGGGTGGTTTGCCCGATGTATCAGGCAAATCTGAGAAAAACCCTTCGAACCTGATCAGGCAAGCCCTATGCATATGGATAGGGAGGCAACCTGCGTAGGGAAGCGAGATATTGAACTCGACAAAGTTTAACAATCGCTTCCGGATGACGAAGCGATTTTTTTATTTTGGGAGTTTTAAGATGGTAACACAATTGGAATCAGCACGACAGGGACATATCACGGACGCCATGCGTCACGCCGGCGGGCGTGAAGGTGTCGATGTTGAGACGATACGCAAAGAACTTGCAGCGGGACGACTTGTCATCCCGGCCAATACGATCCATCTATCTGACAATCTGGAAGCCTGTGCGATCGGCCGGGCGGTGTCGTGTAAGGTCAATGCCAACATCGGATGCAGCAGCGTTCGCTCAGCATTGGATGGCGAGATCGAAAAAATGAAAGTTGCCCTTGAGGCAGGAGCCGATGCAATGATGGACTTGAGCACCGGCGGCGATCTGGACGACATTCGCCGCAAGTTGCTGGCAATTTGTTCAGTGCCGTTTGGAACCGTTCCGATTTATGAGGTTATTGTCGGTCGGAGTGTTGAAGATATCGATTACGACACTATCCTGAAAGTGGTTGAAAAGCAGGCCAAGCAGGGGGTAGACTTCTTTACGATTCATGCCGGATTGCTGAAAGAGCATCTTGATCTGCTCGGCAATCGCGTGTGCGGCATTGTCAGTCGCGGGGGCGCATTATTGGCCAAATGGATGACCCATCACAACAAACAGAATCCGATGTATGAATTGTTCGATGACCTGTGCGATATTATGCGGGAATATGATGTGTGTTTTTCGCTGGGTGATGGACTTCGACCGGGCTGTATCGCCGATGCCACGGATGCCGCTCAGATGGCAGAACTTCGCACGCTGGGCGAGTTGACGCAGCGGGCCTGGGATAAAGGTTGTCAGGTCATGGTGGAAGGGCCGGGGCATGTCCCGTTTAACCAGATTCAATACAATATGGAAATCCAGCAGGAAGTGTGCCACGGAGCGCCGTTTTATGTCCTTGGGCCGCTTGTGACGGATATCGCTCCCGGCTATGACCACATTACCAGTGCCATTGGCGGCACCGCTGCGGCATTCTATGGCGCATCGTTCCTGTGTTATGTTACGCCGCGGGAGCATCTGGGGCTGCCTAATACGGACGATGTTCGCAAGGGCGTGGTGGCATCCAAAATAGCCGCACACGCCGGGGATGTCGCCCGCGGATTTGGCAATGCCGCCCAGCGTGACCGTATGCTTAGCACAGCCCGTGCCGCATTGGATTGGGATACACACCTGAACTCCGCCATTGATCCATTGACGGCCCGAAACATGTTTGAAGAGGCCTGCCGTCAGAGCCGGATGCCTGCAGGTACACGTGGTGAGGATTATTGTACCATGTGCGGCCGGGAATGGTGCAGTGTGCGCATTAATAAAGAATTGCGGAGCATAAAATCTTAAATTTTACTTTAAGGTTTTTACTTTTGGTGGGATTTAGGCTGAAAAATCGCTTTTCTTTTCTTTTTTTTTTGCTAAGATACGGCTTCTTATGGAGAGGTGTCGGAGCGGCTTATCGAGCAGCCTTGGAAAGGCTGTGTAGGGTTTACCCTACCGGGGGTTCGAATCCCCCCCTCTCCGGTAATTGTCTAAAGTCTCTAAAAAAGTCCTGTTTTATCTCTGTCTTGTCAACATTGCTTTTCATTGTCTGGCCGTGATAAACGCTGAATATCAACTCCTACCTCCAGTTGCTTATCAATTTGCCTCCCGTATATCCTTGATGGTTTCCTCGTCCCTAAAAGCCGCCGGAATGAATTTACTGGGGTGTTCGAAATACCCTGTTTAATCTCGATTGGAAAAAGTGGACAATATATTGCTAAAAATAATAAGTTGCAATCGATAAGAAGACTATGTATGGCGTAAAGTATATTATTAAGTTTTATGTTATCAGGAAGGCTCGGGTCGTGGAGTAATGATAAAGTAATGCGAGTTGTCTTGATATGTTTTTTGTTAATGCTGTTAAAGCCGAAAAATATATGAAAAAAATGGCACAGAGTTTTAAGAAGAGACATTTCAAAATAGAAATATGTTGGAAGCTTATGATTGGAGAGTAAATGTCCTTAAGTGATGACAACAGAAAAATTGAAAGCAACTTTGAATCAGATAGTGATACAGAAAAATTTCTTCATCTGTGGACCCTGACTCAAGGTCGGATATATGCCTATATCCTTAGCCACTGGCCCAACAGGTCGGATGCTGATGATATTATGCAGGAAACGATTTCCATTATGTGGAAAAAGTATGATACCTATAAACCCGGTACCGATTTTCTCGCATGGGCTGTGACCGTTGCCAAGTATGTCCTCATGACGTTTCGCAAGAAACAAAATAAGAATCCGATTAAATTTAATGATGAGGCCCTTAAGCTGCTCGAAGAAAAATCAGAAGTGTTTATGAACACGATTGACAGCCGTCTGAGGTTTCTTGAATCATGTGTTAAAAAATTGCCTGCTAAAGATGCAAATCTTTTAAAGTTGAAATACACACACGAATTGCCGACTCAAACCATAGCGATGCGTTTTGGCATATCAGTCAGAACTGTATATCGGTCTCTTTCAAAAGTTTATATTACTTTAATGCGTTGTATAAATCAGTCTTTGGAAGGGGGAGAGCTATGAGTCGTCAATCGGATTCTTTCAACGACAATTTTGTGGAATTGCTTTTATTGACCCTGGATGGAAAGATAACGGACGAGCAATTCAAATCTCTGCAGGATCAAATTATCCACAATCCGGAGGCCAGAGAATGTTATTATCAATTTATGGCAACCTATGTTGGATTTGTTTCTTACGGTGGTTCCGGCCTGTCCTTTTTCAAGCCCGACGATACTGCTGATGAATACAGTGATTTGTTGGCCAAATTAGCGGAAGAGGAGATAAAGGCACCTGTAGTTCCTCTGCAGAAAACGGTTGAAGAAGTCAGGGAGATCAATATACTTAAGTCCCCCGATTTGCCCGTCAGCCGGAAGGTAAGTAAGATTTCAGTCGCCTCTATACTTGCAACCGCGGCAGCGGTCATTTTTTTCTTTTTGTTTCCTCGGTTTGTGCCGGTCGGCGATAGAACCCTGGTGGGAAAACTCTCCAGACAAGTTGACGCCAGATGGGAAACTGAGTTAAAAGAAATCGTTGATGGCGAAGACCTGTATGCCGGAACCATGAAACTCGTCACAGGATTTGCAGAAATCGAACTGGATAGCGGCGCTAATGTGATTATTGAAGGCCCTGCAGAATTTACGCTTGAATTGCCTAATCAACTGTATCTCCGGCAGGGTCGGCTGGTTGTAAAAATCAATAAGACTTCAGAAAATCCATTTGTTGTTCACTCTCCTCATGCAAGTATTGTTGATTATGGAACCGAATTTGGTGTGCAAGTTGATGATGCCAGCAATACATTAACTCATGTCTATCAGGGCAAGGTCGAATTGCGATGTTCAGATTCTTCCCGAATTAATCATAGTATGGAACTAACACAGAATCAGGCGGGAGTGGCGAATGCACAGGGGCAACTCATACCCAATCCGGGCGCTGCCGGGCTGTTTGTCCGCCAGCGTGAATTTGAGACCAAGATGATGGCTGGCAAAGGCTCAGCCTATCATCAATGGCTGGATTACAGTTACCGGTTGCGCCGCGATCCGGATTTAGTTGCCTATTATACGTTTGAATACGACAAAGACAATCCCGCCCGGCTGACCAATATGGCAAATGCAACGTCCGGTATTCTGAACGGGACGTTGGACAGCGTTGATAAAGCATCCCTGCCGACCTGGGTAAAGGGACGCTGGCCGCAAACCACCGCTCTTTCGTTTGATCGTACGGATATGCAGTACGTTGAAATTCCCGGTAATCCGGCTATCAGTATTAATGGCCCGATTACGATTGCCGTCTGGGTTGACTGTTCGGGGGCGAAAGATGGCGGACATATTGTTTCAAACCGTGTCGGAGCGCGGTCACTCTGTAATTATCAGTTCGGATATCGAAGTCCCGTGATGTCCGGCTGGAAGCAGGGAATGCATTTGGCCAGAAAAGCAAAACCCAGCGATGCTGAAAACCAGATGTGCAGCAAAGCATTGCCTGCGACCGTTGGGTGGACGCTTCTTGCCGTAACGCATGATAATGATACCCTCAAATTCTATTTCAACGGACGACTTGTTGAAACAAAAAACTGGCCCCACCAGCAGGAACTTGCTGAAGGTGGACTTCTGATCGGTTCAGATTTCTCGCCCGATGATCCGTCCCGTTTTAATGGGAAGATCGGCGAAATTGTTATTGCCAAACGTATCTTCACTGAAAAAGAAATTTCAGAAATGTATGAGGCTGGAAAGCCTTGATCTTTAGTGTTATGAGAAATGAAATGAAATACTTAATAGAACAAATCGACGAAAAGGGTATGAGCGGGAGTGCGTTGCTCCGGAATTCTCAGAGTCCCCAAAAAT
>CAZYQN010000111.1:0-5279 GCA_964649955.1 uncultured Pirellulales bacterium | reverse complement strand
CATCCGACAGCAGGCGGATCGACCCCAGCGCATCGGCGTAGTAGTAATACCACGTTTCATTGGCCCCGCTGACATTGATCATCGCTACCGGGTTATCGATCCCCGGGCCGTAGATGTATTTCTTTGTATTTGATGACCATTCCATTCTAGTTGAATATCATAAGCTCCGGTTATTTTTGTGCGGTAATCAGGAAGACGGGGTAGTGCCGTACACCGTCGGGGCGATCCCGCGGGATGACAAAGGCGATGGTATCGTTTACAGAGGAAAAGCCGATCGCTGCAAGCAGGCTTTTAAAGGCCGTGCGGTCAAAGCCGCAATGTTCGATGTGTGCGCCGGGGCTGTGGAACGTGCCGTCTTCAGCATCGAGATCGGCTACGGCCAGCCGGCCGCCGGGATCGAGCATATCGAAAAAGGTTTTGAGCATCGACCGGGTATCGCGGATGTGGTGAAAGGCCATGCTGCTGTAAATCAGGTCAAAGGTACCTTTGGGCGGCTGTTGACAGGTCAGGTCGGTCTGCAAAGGAATGACATTAGAAAGCGTCATCGTTTGTATTTTTTGCCGCAGGATGTCGAGCATGCCGGAGGAGGTATCCACGGCGGTAATGGTGGCGACCCGGGGGGCCAGAAAGGCGGTTACCAGACCAGTTCCGCAGCCGAATTCGAGGGCTTTTGTCGTTTTATGCAGGGGGACGGCATCAGCGATTGCCCGGGCAATGGTTTGGGCCATGTGGACTCTTTTGGGATTCTCATCCCAACAGGCGGCTTTTTCGTCAAATTGATTCTTTATCATGGGGATTTCCTTGTCGGTTCGAAAGCTTAGCCGGAGGGTATTTTAAGCCGGGATTAATCGATAATCAACCGCTTTTATTTTTTATTTTCAGCGGTCATCGGCTGGAAAACTTTTTGCTTTGAAACAACAGCCCAAACGGATACACTTATGTTATGAGCCTTGAGTCAGAGATTAAACACAAGGGCAAAGAATTGGGGTTTGACTTGGTCGGGATTACCACGGCGGAACCGCTTGAGCCGACGTATGCGGCGTATCATCAGCAGTGGCTGGAAAACGGATATGCGGGGCGGATGGACTATCTGCATCGTAACAATGACAAGCGGTTTGCCCCTGCGAAATTGCTGGATGGAGCGCAAAGTGTTATTTGTGTGGCCTTGAATTATCGTGCCCATCAAGGGGAACTTCCGGCCGCAGTTCCCCTGCCGATCTCACGCTACGCCTTGTATGATGATTATCACGGCTTTATCAAGGCCCGGCTGTTTGAACTGGCGGAGTTTATTCAGTCGCTGTGTCCGGATCCGATGATCCGTTTTAAGGCGTGTGCGGATTCGATTCCGCTGGCTGAGCGTGCACTGGCAAAACGGGCGGGATTGGGATTTATCGGTCGAAATCATCTTCTGATTCATCCCGAGCTGGGCGGGCAGCTATTTCTGGGGGAACTTTTGACGACGCTGGTTTTGGAGCCGGATGAGCCGATGGACGGGGATTTTTGCGGTACGTGCCGCAAATGCCTGGCGGCCTGTCCGAGCGGAGCGTTACACAACGAGGGTTCTTTTGACGCCCGCAAATGCATCAGTTATTTGACGATTGAGGAGCGGGACGTCATCATTGATGAAGAGCGGGCCGGATGCCTGGGCGGAAGGCTGTTCGGATGTGATGAATGCCTGATGGCGTGCCCCTATGAAAAGACAGCACCTCCGCGCAGCAATACGGCACTGACCTTCCATACAGAATGGGCTATGCTGTCGGCGGACGAGATACTTAAATGGACACAGGATGATTTCGATGTGATGTTTAGAAATTCCTGCATAGAACGGTCGGGGCTGTTGCGTCTTCAGCGGAATGCCCGGATATGTCTGGAACAGCAGCACAAAAAAATCACCTCTCTGTAAACCCGCCTTAAAACGAAGCAAGCCGTTTTGAACGGCTTTTGCGGGGGAATGGCCCGTTGTTACGGAGCCAGGAAAACGTCTTCCGGATCACACGGTATTTCTTTTCCGGTATAGACATCGACATCTTTGACAGTAAAGATATCGTCGTTATTGATAATACGCGTTTTCATAAATTCAACGGAGCCGTCACAGAAAAGGGAATTCTGACCTTTTGCGCGGTGATTGAAACTCATCAGAGTGCGCGTTTGTTCATCGAGATGGATGCGGTCAAATTCATTGAGTTTCTGATACAAGGAGGTTTGGAAGGGGATTTTCTGGAAGAGGGGATTCATATCGGAAGCAATGATGCGACGTGAGCTTTTTGTGAGACTGTTGTTATCGTCGCAGATAATCATAAAGCTGAAGCTGATATGGCGGCGTGAAGGAAAATCTTTCAAGGAGGCCATCTGTGCGGCGTTATAGCGAAGAGGTTCGCCCTGAATATGTCCGCCGCAGATAAATACGCGGCCGTCTACATAACCGTCTTTGACCAGCTGCCAGGGATAACATGTGTTTGATTGAATGTCCGGTCCTTCGTACCCGATCTTCCACCAGGGTGAACCGGCTTTGACTTTGATGTCGCTGATAAGGCCGTTGTGCTCATTTCCGAAAGCGGCCATTGCCCTGCCGATCTGGCCGAGATTACCGGCACAGGCGATTTGGCGGCTGCGTTCACGCATGGCACCAAAGGAAGGGAACAGAATCCCGGCCACCAACAGAATCGCCGCGGCAGTGGCTAACAATTCAAAGACCGGCCGCCAGAATCGACCAGCGCCTTTATAGGACACTGCAGGAGCCGGAAGGAATTCAGAATTTTTCTGTTCCTGCTTGAGCAGGGCATGGAGTTTTCCATTCGCGGCTGTCTTGGGAACTGCCGCCAGTTTTAGCCGAGCAACGGTTAAATCCGCCAGATTATCGGGACAAGGTTCATACTTAATGCTGTCCAGTTCGGTCAGTGTTTCTTCGAGGTTGGCGTATAATTTTGCAGCCTCAGCATTTGAAGCTATCAAATCACGGCCTCGTGCTATGTCTTCTTCGTCGCCGCAACGAAAATAAAAGTCCAATATTAATTGCTGTTGAGAGGAATCAAGATAACCCATGTTCATCAGTCCCGCGATTTGCAGCTTTCCACTTTTTCATAAAATGCACAACAGCCGTGTGCAGGCGGCTCTTTACCGTCCCTATTGGTATACTTAAAATCTCGGACATATGTTTGTATGAAAATTGCTCAAAATATGCCAAAATCAGAATTCCACGAAGATTTTCAGGCATTTCGGCGATGATCTCCCGAACCCGTCGTGCGGTTTCATCACGGGAAACCTCCTCATCCGGCGTGGTTTCATAAGAGGTCAGTATATTTACGACTTCGTCTATCGACAATTCACCTGCATCCGCAAGCGTTCCCATACTCGTTGAAGACTGCCGCTGCATTTTGCGTAAGACGTCTTTGGCCTTGTTGGCGGCAATTGTAAACAGCCATGGCCGTAACGGACGATCCGCATCGAAACTGTCCTGACTGGTATAAAGCTGTAAAAACGTTTCCTGAAACACGTCTTCGACAATGTCCTGCTGGCTGACAAATCGGCGCAGGAATGCATAAAGCGAGTTTTTATAGCGATCTACGATCTCGCGAAATGCCCATTCCTGACCCTGTCTGTATTGCTGCAACAGTTCAGAGTCTGTCATCGAGTTAACATGATTTTTCGGATTTTCTTTATCCATAGCTTATAAATAACATTATTCTATCCTTGAAACCACTATTATAGATGAATGTTACGCACATTTAAATTCAAAAAAGACCGATTCGGCTGAAAATTCGTGCCGTTTTTTTAAAAAGAAATTAGAAGTCCCCCCTAAAACCGTGCGCAACTAAGCGCAACTGAGCGCAACGTGACACAACTGAACACAACTTGTATGAAACTGAGCGCAACTGTGAGGCAACAGGACACAACATCGGTTTTTTTACCACTGAAAAACACTTATACCGTTCATAGTCCTTCGTTCGGAGTTCGTAGATTTTTGAGTTCTTTTGACGGAATCAGGGGATTCTTTAGATAGAGAAAAAGTAAAAAGTTTGAACGTCATTGGAACAAAAAAAAGAACTCTAAGGACTCAAGTATATTGGAAGTTTTCTGTTTTCAAATAACCCTGTTCCAAAAGCTCTATTGCTTCGGGGCGTTATTATAGCGGGAAGTTTTGCAGTTATCAAATAAAAAAGCAAGAACCCAGGACACAGAAAGATAACAACCCTTTGGATTGGATGTTTTAATTTGGGTTGAATGTCGGGGGGATCGGGTGTATAAAGGGACGGGTTTGTGCCGGGAGAATAAACTTTTTAAAAAAGAGGTCTCTATGAAACGAGTCAGAGTCTCCATCATTGTCAATGTTGTGCTGGTATGCCTGCTGCTCTCGGTGATTTTATACGAGGGATATCCGACACGGATATGCAAACGCCTATGCCGTCCTTTGCTGCCTGATCCCCTACAGTATCAACACCGCCCCGCAGATTTTCCTCATTTGAGCCCGCTGCTAAAAAACCAGGGCAGAATACTGGTTTGCGCTCTGGGCGACAGCGTTACCCACGGCGCAACACGAATCGAGGAATTTGATTTCACGACTGTCTATCATCACCGACTCAAGCAGCTTCTTGAACAGTATTTTCCGAATACTGTATTCAATATTATCAATGCAGGTATTAACGGGGACAGTTCGTCGGGCGGATTGCAAAGACTTGAGCAAGATGTTTTACACTATACCCCAGACCTGGTTCTTATCGAGTTCGGTTTAAATGATTGCCATCGGGGTCTCGAGGGCATCGATGCGTTCAAGGCCAACCTCCAGGGGATGATCGATCAGATACGGGCAAAAACAGCCGCCGATATCATTTTATTGACCCCCAATTTTATGGCGACATCCGACAATCCGAATGTCGCTCAACCGCACAGAGAGATGCATTTTCCGGAGGCATTTTCCGTGATTCAAAATACAGGCATTCTTTCGGCCTACGCGGCAGCGATACGAGAAATCGGTACTGCCAGCAACGTTCCTGTTGCAGATGTCTATGCGAATTGGGAGATCCTTTCCAGTGTCGTAAATACCAACGACCTGTTGATCAACGGGCTGAACCATCCGACGCCGGAGGGACACTTATTGATGGCTTATGCCCTTATGGAAGTACTTCATCCGGAGTTTCAATATGACTTCTCATTTCTCGAAGCTTATGTTCGGAAGTAAAACAAAATGAGACACCTTGTGGTATTTACATTAATTTTACAAAAAACAAAATCCACCGCGGCTTGTAACAACCTATGATTGTGGATGCAACTTTATTGAAATC
>CAZYQN010000110.1:0-5379 GCA_964649955.1 uncultured Pirellulales bacterium | reverse complement strand
CAGCCGCAGACAATTATATTCTTGACTTCTTTTTATCTCCGGCTACCATATCGGATATAGAAAGTACAAATTATTTCACAACGCCAAATCGTCCTTTTCAAAGAAAGGTTCTAAAATGAACAAGCACCTGTTCTTCCTGCTGGCTTTATCCGTCTCTTTCTTTTCCGGCTGCTCAACCCTCAATGCCCTGGTCGGAGGCCAAAAACCGGATATCGCCCTCAGCGGCGTGCAGTTCGGAGAGGTAAACCTTCAAACGGCAACTCTTTTGTTTGATGTGGAAGTCAGCAATCCTTACGACATCGATCTTCCCCTGCTGAATATGGAGTATGCCCTAAAAACCCAGCAAAGCCCCCTCTTTAATGGCAATGCGGACATACAAACAACCGTCCCCGCCGGTAAGACTCAGACTGTTTCGCTCCCGATAACGCTCAGCTACAAAGATGTTATAAATGCCTTCAAAGAGCTTAAGGGCGTGCGTCCCGGCTCCATCATCCCTTACGATGCGACAGCCAATATTTCAACGAAGGTGCCCGTGCTGGGAATGATCAAGGTCCCTGTACGGCAGACAGGCCAATTGAAAGTCCCGACACTTCAGGACGCTGCAAGCTGGGATAGCTTACTTAACACCCTGCAGAAAATCAGTACACAATAAAAAAATTACTCGCGGAACTCAAAAGGCTTTTTAGCCACAGAAAAGGGACGGTTGCGCCCGATGTTGTTGAGTAACCCGATAGCGATCATATGCACGATCATACTCGACCCGCCATAGCTCACCAGCGGAAGCGTAAGACCCGTAATCGGCATCAGACCCAGCGTCATATTGACATTGACCAGCACCTCGACAGCAAACATCGCACCGATACCCGCAGCGATAAGCCGTCCGAAGGCATCGGTATTGAGCCAGGCAATTTCCATCGCAGCGGCAATGATCACACCATAAAGCAATAACACCACCACACAGCCGATAAGACCGAATTGGTGAGCAATTGCACCGAAAATAAAATCATTATGGCGTTCCGGCAGATAATCGTAGCGGATATATGGCCCTTTTCCAAAACCATAGCCCCACAAGCCTCCGGTGGCAATCGCCTGCTTCGATTGCTGCAAGTGATATCCGTCATCGCGCTGCCAGGTACGAAGCTTGTCTTTATCACCCACGAGTATTTCAGCCAGCTTTGGATTGGCCTGTGCAGCCGCAAAAACCCGCGGATTCTGGAGCAATACCGAAGAGATGCGCATCCGCTGATACCCGTGCATAAAATGCCACAGCAATGGCGTAGCCAATATCGCCAAACCGATAATCACAAGCAGATGCCGTACCCTCGCCCCCGCTACAAATAGCATCGAAAACAAAATAGGCATCATCAGCAAAACGGTTCCCAGATCCGGCTCCAGCAGAATCAGCACCATCGCCAGCAGCGTAATCGCAAACGGCCCGATCAGCCCCTTGAAAGTTCGGTAATTCTCGCGGAATCGAAGATACCAGGCCAATGCAATAATAAAGCCCACCTTGCAGAATTCCGACGGCTGGACCTGCATTAAATCGCGGCCCATTAAAGAAACACGGATCCACCGGCGTGACCCGTTGATATAAGGAACAAACGGCAGGTCGATGATTTTATCGATCAGCAGGACAACAAGCAAAATCAGAATAACAGTATAGATAGCATAACTGTAAGGCCCCAATCGACGGTAATCAAACAGATTCACCGCGATCAGACAAAGCAGCCCGCCGCCGGCATACGCGGCCTGCCGTATCCATGCCCCGGTATAGCGGTTGGTGATGGGGCTGCCGATCGCCGGTTCTGTTGGAGCTTCTCCTTGATTCCCGGCCGATACCGAAGAAATTGAGGCTTCCGGCCTCGGATGACCGACGGCATAGATGGTCATTAAACTGATAAACAGCAACAGTCCCGCCGCCACCAGCAGCGGTGCACGGGCAATGAGAAAACGCCCCGAAAAAAGGTCAAGTTTTAATATCCGTATTCCGATTTCAGATATCCTGGCTCAAATTCAATCTATCGTTTTTACGGTCAATCTACTGAATAAGACTTGAAAATCTCAGACTTTATTACCATTTCAATTGTTTTTTGATATCCTTGACCAGGCACTCAAGTGCCGACGGCAATGGCCCGGGCAGCGTTACCCCCGACGCCAGCGTATGCCCCCCGCCGCCGTAGGGCTGGGTAACAGCACGAACATCGACAGCCCCTTTGCTGCGCAATGAGCAGCGGAACCTCCCGTCAGATAGTTCCACCAGCAGCACAGCCGCCTCGACAGTCTGAATGCGCTGGCATTCATCAATAAGATTTTCCGTGTCCGGCCCGGAAGCGCCGGTCTCGTCAAAATCCTTCCGCAAAATATATTGAGTGGCGATCCGACCGTCGGCATGGAGCGTAAGATGCTCAAGCATCCGCGTCATCAATGCCAGCCGGGCAGGCGAAAAACTCTGATAGAGCCTCCGGTATATGTCATTCGGATGTA
The DNA here is from genome assembly GCA_964649955.1 of uncultured Pirellulales bacterium. GTDB lineage: Bacteria > Planctomycetota > Phycisphaerae > Sedimentisphaerales > Anaerohalosphaeraceae > T3Sed10-213. Next base: position 2,895 of record CAZYQN010000110.1, on the reverse strand, counting down.
TCCCCGCCTCAATCAGTTCCGCAGCGGTATGAAAAATTCGGCTGTCGGCATTGCCGTACTTAAACCACCCGGTATCTGTGGACAACGCAATAAATATCGACTCGGCAATACGCGGCGTAATCGGCCACCCGGCAGTCTTGAACAAATCAAAAACGATCTCACCCGCCGCCGCCGCTTGAGAATCGATTAACTCAATATGACCGATATGATCGCCGGTAACATGATGATCGATAACAAGGATCTTCGGCTGGCCGGAGGTTTGGGCCGCCTTCAAAAAAGCCTCCAGCCCAGGCAGTTGAATAAAGCTGTCGGTATCGACAATCACAATCAGGTCGCAATCCGCATACACCTCGGACAACTGTTCAGCCTTGACATCATTGCCCAGAACCGGCACCGGACCGTCAAACAATTCTGCATACCAATTGGCCAGCGGCGACAGCACCAGCGGATACACTGTCTTGCCGACGGAGCCTAAATGGTCCGCAATCGCACGCAGACATCCGCACGCATCCCCGTCCGGACGCAAATGCGTCGTGACCAGCACCTTCTCGGCAGTCATCAGCACATTGGAGGCATTTTTATACTCATCGATGTGAGGCATTGTTAATAAAGTTCCTTTCCTTATAGCAAGACCGCCAGCGCATCGCGGCAATCCTGTTCAATTTGGTCAATCAAAAGCTCCTGACTGGCAAAGCGTCGCTGACTGCGAAGCCAATCCATAAACTCCAGTCCCGCCCATTTCCCATAAAGATTTTCGACATTGTCCTCAAGCAGATGAGCTTCCAGCAAAAGAGGATGATCGGTCACAAACGTCTTGGCCCGTCCGATGCTCAACGCCGCCGGACGCCGCACCCCCCCGAAACATACCTCATCCAGCGTATCGCCGACGGTCACATACCCCGCATAAACCCCCTCCGACGGAAGAATCTGACCGCCCGGATGCACATTCGCAGTCGGAAATCCCAGCGAACGTCCGATACCGCGGCCGGTCACGACCTCACCCATCAATCGGTACGGACGGGTCAGCAATTGAGCCGCATCATGAACCGCCCCCTTCTCAAGAAACCGTCGAATCTGCGAACTGGAACACGTCGTCATCTGCCGGTCTTTCCCCAACCGCATCTCAATAAACGGCACCTCAATCACCTCAAAACCCCGGTCAGCCCCCAGTGTACGAAGCGTCTGCACATTCCCGCTGCGTCCGTACCCGAAATTAAAATTCGGCCCTTCCACGATCACCGATGGCGACAAATGCGACATCAGAAAATCATCCGCAAAATCCGCCGGCGACAAATTCAGCAGGCTGAAACTGTCCCGGATCACAATAAGATAATTGACCCCGGCAGCCTGAAGCAAACGCATCTTCTGCACCAGCGGAGTCAACACCCCCGGCGCCTTATCCGGCCGGAGGATCGCCACAGGATGCGGATCAAAAGTCATCACCGCCATACCCGTCTGACGCTCTTCAGCCGCTTTTTTTCCCGCCGCCAGAATCGCCTGATGCCCGCGGTGCAGGCCGTCAAAGTTGCCGAGGGTCAAAACAAGACCCCGCGGCAGCCGTCCTATATCACTGATATCGTCAATAATACGCATTCTGCGTCCTTGAAAAATGTTAAAAAAATTATCATAACGCCCAAATAACTCAGGAGCAAGGGTTTCCTTCCCAAAGATTACCCGTCGCTCGCCCGGCCTGCACTGGGATTTGTACAAGACTCAAAAAAAACACTTGACATACTATATAGTTATGAATACATAATATCGTGTTCTCGGTATGATTTACAGACAGATGGCCCCGTTATTATTATTTCCGGGTCTGCTTTTGCGTTAGTGGAAACATTCATAAAGTGAATCCAACAAAAAAAATTCTCATAATAGGAGTTACGGCCTCCGGAAAAGGCTCGCTCGGCTTCGAACTGGCCAAACACCTCAACGGCGAAATCATCAGCGTCGATTCAATGAAGGTCTATCGCCGGATGGACATCGGCACGGCCAAGCCCCCGCTCGAAAAACGCCGGCAGATTCCTCACCATCTCGTCGATGTCGTCGAACCAAGTGAATCATTCAGCGTCGATCGATTTCTGGAACTCACAGCCGCCGCCGCCGCTCAAATCCAGACCGCAGGCAAACCGGTCGTCGCCGTCGGCGGTACCGCAATGTACATCAAAGCCCTCTTGCACGGCCTCTTCGAAGGCCCCGCCTCCGACCCCGCCGTCCGCCAAAAGCTGACCGAACAAATCGAGTGCAACGGCCTGCTCTCCCTGCATAACCGTCTGGCCGCCGTTGACCCTCAGGCCGCCGCACGCATCCACCCCAACGACCAGCGCCGTATCGTCCGCGCACTGGAAGTGTTTGAACTGACTGGAAAACCCATCAGCGACCTCCAGCGCCAATGGGAAAATCAGGCCGCCGCCGACTGGCAGGTCTTCGGCCTAAGACGACCCAAAGAAGTCGAAAGCCGCCGCATCAACCTCCGCGTCAAACGCATGGCCGACGAAGGACTGCTCGACGAAGTAAAAAATCTGCTCGCCGAACCCCTCCCTATGAGCAAACAGGCCCGCGCTGCCATCGGCTACGCCGAAGTCATCGACCACCTCGCCGGCAACAGCTCCTTCGACCAGGCCGTCGAACAAATTAAGATTAACACACGAAAACTGGCAAAAGCCCAGCGCACCTGGTTCAAGACCTTTCGAAACGTCCAATGGATAGACATCGACGACGCCGACACCCTGCAAACCGTCACCCGGCGCACCCTCGACTGCCTCTAATCCCTCCCACCCCTTCACTCCAAACCACAAACTAAAAATCACCGAACTGATAACTGTCAACTGAAAACTTAAAAAAGCTCTCCTCCTTATCGCAAGCCAGGAGTACCTCGCACAGCGAGGGGAGGTGGTT
>CAZYQN010000109.1:0-5498 GCA_964649955.1 uncultured Pirellulales bacterium | reverse complement strand
TTGTCCATCATGCGCGGGAAGGCGATACACTGGCGGATGTGGCGTTCGCCGGTAATCCAGGCGACGGTACGTTCGACGCCGAGGCCGAAACCCCCGTGCGGCACTGAGCCGTACTTGCGAAGATCGAGATACCAGTTGTAGTCGGCAGGGTTATAGCCCTCTTCATTGACGCGGCGCAGCAGATAGTCGTAGTCGTCTTCGCGAACCGAACCGCCGATGACCTCGCCGAAGCCCTGCGGGGCGAGCAGGTCAAAGTTTTCCACCACCTTCGGATTGCTGCGGTCAGTCTTCATATAAAACGCCTTGGCCGAGCGGGGGTAGTGCGTCACAAACACCGGCTTATCGTGCATCAGCGAAATGATCGTCTCATCCGAACCGCCCAGGTCCTTGCCCCAGGTGAAATTCGCCGCCAGCTCGGCATGTTTGGGATTGTTTTCAATCTTCGTGTCCAGCTCGGCGATCTCGCCGCGCAGCTCCGGCAGACGGCGGGCATTCTTTTCCTGCTGCCATTTTTTCAGACCGCCCTTTTTGTCCGCCGCCTCAATCTGGACCAGTTCGGCTTCCAGCGCCGCCTTCTGAGCTTTGAACTGCTCAAGCTGCTCGGCCAGAAATTTAACCGTTCGCTCGCTGGTCAAAATATCCACCGCATCGGAATAGGTTAACCGCACAAACGGCGGCGTGATCTTTTCCAACCCCGCGATATCGGCCCCCAGCGTTTCCAGCTCCGCGCGATTGTCCTTGAGCACCCGCCCGACAACGCTTGACACAAAATTTTCCGCCAGCTCCAAAAGCCCCGGCAGATTGATAAACGCCACCTCCGGCTCAACCATCCAGAACTCCGTCAAGTGCCGCCGGGTCTTGCTCTTTTCGGCGCGGAAAGTCGGCCCGAAGCAATACACCTTGCCAAAGCTCATTGCCGCACACTCCAGATAAAGCTGACCCGTCTGCGACAGGTACATCGGCTGGCCGAAATAATCCACCGCAAACAGCGTCTGCTCGCCCTCCCCCGCAGCCACCGTAAAAATCGGCGTATCAACCAGCGTAAAACCGTTGTCATTAAAGAACCGCCGGATCGCGTCAATGACCGTATGGCGAATTCGCCCGATGCACCACGGCCGCTGACTCCGCAGATGCAAATGGCGGTTGCTCATCAAAAACTCCACCCCGTGCTCCTTCGGTGTGATCGGATACTCCACCGCCGGACAAATCGCCGCCGCATCCGTTACCGCCAGCTCGACTCCGCCCGGCGACCGCGGTTCAGCCCGCACCAGTCCCGTCACCGTCAGCGACGACTCCTGCCCCAGCCGTTTAACCGCCTCAAATACATCGTCGCTGACATTGCCCGCTTCGATGACGCACTGGCATAGCCCTGTGCCGTCCCGCATGACCACAAACAGCACCTTGCCGCTGGGCCGGCTGTTATACACCCACCCGTTCAGCGTCACCGTTTGCCCCACATACTCTCCAAGCCGCCCGATCGTTGTTCTTACCACATCTGCCATAGCCATATTCCCGTTTCAAGTGAATTATCTGTACGCATCATAACACCCTCCAAACCCCCTGTAAATCCAAAATATCCCGGGCTAATAAACACTTTCTCATAGCTTACTTATTGAAACGGCAGTTCGAGCAGGTTGGACTGTGTCAGTTCCATCTGCCGGCCGTAAAAGCTGCGGTACAAGCCGCCTTTGGCGATCAGTTCCGCGTGTGTGCCCATCTCCACCACCCGCCCCTCCATCATCACAAGGATGCAATCGGCCTCGGTCACCGTCGAGAGCCGGTGGGCAATGACAAACGTCGTACGTCCGACGATCAGCCGCCGCATCGCCTCTTGAATCAATCGCTCCGATTCCGAATCCAGCGAACTGGTTGCCTCGTCCAGAATCAGAATTCGCGGATCCTTCAAAAACGCCCGCGCCAATGTGATCCGCTGCTTTTGACCGCCCGAAAGCTGGCTGCCCCGCTCGCCCACCTCGGCATCCAGACCGCCGGGCAGCTTCTGGATAAAATCCCAGGCATGAGCCGCAATACATGCCCGAACCACTTGGTCTTCGCCTGCGGTTGGATGGCCGTACAGAATATTATCGCGAATCGACCCGCTGAACAGCACCGGATCCTGAAGTACCATCCCGATGTGCCGCCGCAATGACTGCATTTTGATATCCCGCACATCGATCCCGTCGATCCGTACTGCCCCGCTGCCGACATCATAGAACCGCGGAATCAAACTCACAATTGTCGTCTTGCCGGAACCGCTCGGCCCGACCAGAGCAATCTTCTGCCCTGCCTGTGCGGTAAAACTCACCCCATCGATCACCGGACAGCCTTGTGTGTAATGAAAAGAAACAGTTTCAAAGGACACAATCCCGTCAACGGTATCCAGGTCTTTGGCTCCAGGCCGGTTTATCACCTCAGGCGTCTGATCCATGATCTCAAAGATACGGTCCAGTGCCGCCATCGCATTGGCAAACACCACATTCAATTCCGAAAACCGTTGCAGCGGCAGATACAGCGGCGACAGATACAGCATCACCGCCATCAATTCGCCCACTGTAAGCTGGCCGTGTATAACCCGCCATCCGCCGAACATCACCACAATCAGAGGGGCAATATTTGTCAGTGTCCCCGTAACCGACTGATTGGCGCTTTGAACGAGAATTCGCCGCAGGTTGGTACTGAAAAGTTTTTCCGACTGCCGTCGAAACGACCGCCCCTCGGCCTTTTCCTGCGCAAAGGCCCGCACCACCACACTGGCCGAGATTTTCTCGCTCATTGTCCCGGCCATCGTGGCCAGCTCATCCTGAATCTGCGTGGTCGTACTGCGGATCTCTTTGCTGAACCGTTTAAAAAAATACAGGTACAGAGGGAACGTCGCCAACGAAACTGCCGCCGTCGCCGGATCAATACGGAACAAAAACACAACCACGATTATCAGCGCCGCCGCATCCATCCACGTATTGGTCAGCGCACTGCCCACCAGATTCTGCGCAAGCTGCACATCGCTGATCAGCCGCGAGACGATCTCCCCTGACCGGTTGCGCGTAAAGAACGACGCCGACATCCGCATAATCCGGTAATACAGCTCGTACCGCAAATGAAATACCGCCCGATGACTGGCTTTGTCCGCAAAATAGTGCCGCATATAAACTCCCGGCGCAAAGACCAGTACAAACACCATCGCCAGTCCTCCGGTATAAAGGAAAAGCTCGCGAAGTTTATCATCGGCCGTTAATAAAGCGTTAAGAAATACATCATCCAGCAGATACCGCGTCACCTGCGGCACCAAAAGAGGAACGGTGAACTTGATGATCCCCCCGATGATCGCCAGCACTAAATAGCCGCTGTACGGCCGTACATACCCCAAAAATCGAACAAAATTACTGTGTTTCTTACCCATATCCGGATCGCATCGCGTTCACACTGTGTTTTGTTACAAACCTTTCCGCCCTGCGATATAGTGTACCACTGCATCAGCGTCGTTGGAACCGATGATTTCATGAGCATAGCGTTTTACAGACTCTTCGGCATTTGCAACCGCCACCGCATGTCCGGCCCGTTGAAACATCTTGATATCATTGATATGGTCGCCGAATACAGTCAGCCGTTCGGCAGGGATACCTTCCATGTCCAGCAGTGTCCCGATTGCTTTGGACTTGCACGCTTTCTGGTCATGGATCGTCAGCCACCAGTGGCCGGGACTGCACCGATTTTCAAATAAAAAATTCTCCATTCTCCCCGGATACCGCTCATCCAGCAATGTATACAGCGCCTCTGCATTCGCCCTTGCTCCCATCACCGCAAAAGCGATAACCTTTTCCTTCAAGGCATCGGCCAGCCGCCCGATGTGCCGCAGTCGTTTATCGTTCCCCAATTCGAGAATATCATGGTACCACTGCATCTCAGTGTTAATGAGCCGCTCCCAATACAGCCGGTCCTCGCCTTCATGATGCGTCAAGATAAACGGAAGCAGCCCTTCATCCAGAATATGCTTATAAATCGCCTCCGCCAGTGCCTTATCCAGATGATTGATAACCCAATGCCGTCCCGTAGCATAGTCAGTCAAAAACGCACCGTTGCACGCAATCACCGGAAGCCGCAGCGGCAGGTCTTTGAGGATGGGGGTGATCTCCGCCCACGCGCGCCCGCTGGCGACGGTAAACCGCACGCCCGCGTCCAGCAGTTCCGTCAGCGTCCTGCGGCTGTAATCCGACAGCACACTCCCCGACCCCAGCAGCGTCCCGTCCATATCCGAAACAAATAGCTCCTGTGTATTCATTGGTTATTGTTTTACCAGATAGCTAATAAACCCTTCCAGATTGCACGAGATGACCTTGTCATTGTCAACCGTTTTGGAGGTTCGACTGATTAAAATTCGCCGCGACGCACCGATCAAATCGGCGGTCTTATTGAGCCGTCCAATCGCCGACACGTCCGGAGAACTGGTCAGCTTGATCTCAATTGCCCACTTCTCTTTACCAAAATCCAGCACAAGATCAATCTCGTACTGGTCGTTAGTGCGAAAAAAATAGGGTGAAAACTGGAGGTCCTTGAGTTTTAAGGCATTGAGTACCTGCTCAATAACAAATCCCTCCCAGCTTGCACCCACCCAGGGCGCAGAAAGCAGTTCCTCTTCATTTCGGATATTCAGCAGGGTGTGCAGCAGGCCGCTGTCGCGCCAATACAGCTTTGAACTTTTGACAAGCCGCTTTTTCAGATTTGAATGGAATGGCTGGAGTTGACGAATCAAAAACGCCCCCTCCAGATAGCCCAGATAACTCTTGACAGTCTTATAGGAAATATCAAGACTTTTACCCAATTGCGAAGCATTCAAGGTTTGTCCGTGAACAGCCGCGATCATTTTCAATAGACGCTGTGTGGTGTGCGGCTCGGCAGGCAGGCCCCACGCCGGCAGATCACGAAACACCAGCATTTCCAGATAATGCTGCTGCCACTGGAAGTACTGCTCCGGATCGACAATCCCGCCGTCAGGGTAGCCGCCATAGAGCCAAAGATTCTGTTGCAGCTCACTCGGCAATTCTTCTCGGACAAACGGCGTTAATTCAAGCAGTGCCATCCGCCCGGCCAGTGATTCGGAAACCTGCCGCATCAAGGCCGGCGAAACCGATCCAAGCAGCAAAAACCGGCCATTCCGCTTGCGATCCTGGTCAATCGCGCCGCGCAGACGCTTAAACAAAACAGGCCATTCCTGTGCCTCGTCCAGAATCACCAAATCGGACTGCGTCATCAAGCTGTCCCATTTAATATCAAGACTTACCCTGTCCGATTCCTGCTCAAGGTCGAAGTAAACTCCCCCCAGAGACTTGGCAAAAGTGGTCTTTCCGCACTGACGAGGCCCAACAAGGGCAATAGCCGGAAACCGCTTAAGTCTATTTTCAACAAGTGGTTGTATATGTCTCTTGAACATTTCTTACATTTTAGAAATCAATTTCTATTTTGCAAGACTTTTTTGGCTGATCACTAAGGGCTAAAAAACTAAG
>CAZYQN010000108.1:0-5771 GCA_964649955.1 uncultured Pirellulales bacterium | reverse complement strand
GTTCGCCCCTACGAGGAAAAGGCCGGCAGGATGCCGGCGATGCCCTATGCAGGCGAGATGGACGGGTTCCCAATGGCCGGCGGGACTATTATGTCGCCCGCTGCGCGGGCTGGAGAGAGGGGGGGCGTGTTTTGGGTTCCACGGCCTTACGGCCGAGGCTACAGGATGCCGCCTCCTGCGAAGGCTCGAAGAAAAAGCAAAATGCGACATTGTGGATAACGAGAAGTATTTCAAATGACAGATTTGCGATTTCGAAAGCGACAGAGATGAGCACGGAGGGGTACGGACGGTCGCGGGTAGATTCTTTCGCCCCTTCGGGGCTTTGGGGGGAGAGGGGGGATTCTTTCCGGTGGTTTCGCTTCGCTATACCACCGGCTATTGTCTTTCGGCACTTCGTGCCTGATGGAATTTTAGTGAACATGCAGGTTCGCCCCTGCGATAATTTGCGGGCGAGACGCCCGCGTTCCCTTTTCAGCAGGAAAGACGCTGGATGAGAAGACCCGGCCGGGGTGGGCGATTGAGACGATGGACGCGCAGACGGCCGGGGGGTATTGAAAGAGAAGATTAAAAAGAAGGGAGCAGATTAAGGAGAGGGCGTGGGAGTACCTAAACAGGAGGCGGGCGATGGAAATCACAGGGCATTCCGACGCCCGCGTAGCAATCGGTGCATCATAAGGGGCGGAAGTTCTATGTTGCCCTTTCAGGGCGAGAAAGGTATTTGTGTATTGTTGACCCAGCCCGCTGGGCTGGGCTAAGGTAGGCTGGCCTTTCAGGCCGTAAGGGAAAATATGCCGGCCGCCGCGCGGGCTGGGAGGAGTTGGGGTGTGGTGAGGGTGATTGTGTACAGCGGGTTCCGGTCGCTTTGCTCCCATCCCCGGCGGCTATTGGTATTCGAAGCCCTACGGGCTTTTGGAATATTTCTAACTCAATAGATTGGCTTGCGGTCAGTAAAAATCCGGTTGACAAAGGGGCTTCCGATTTAGTAGAATAGTGGATGTTTTGAGGTTTGATTTTGGGTAATTGGGAATGCAGCCGGCGATTTGATCTGTCCGGGAGAAAAAAGTAAACGCCATAGAAGATTCGGAGGTTGGATGATGAAAACGGTTATTTTTGCAGTGTGTTCATTTCTGGCAATGGGGTTTTTCTGTCTTGCCGACGATGCGATCTGGTATGGTGGGCCGGGCAGCGGCAGTTTCGGGGACCCGACGAATTGGAGTTACAACTTAGTTCCGGGTGCTTGGGACCGGGCGATTTTTCCCTTTATGAATTATCCGTACACCGTAACCTTTGATCAAGGTTATGAAAACAAGGCAATGATTGTTAATGGGGCGGAACTGACGCTGGATTTGAATGGGAATGAATATTATCTGAATTCATCGTGGCAAGATGGCCCCGCGGCTGTCATCGGCGAGTCCGACACCTTAGCGATTAGTTCGCTGCTGCTGGTTCATGGAAACGTATACAGCCGAGACATGGTCATAGGGCTTTGGCAGGATACGCACGGTCAGTTGACGCTTTCCGGCCCGGACGCACAATGGACAACGTTATTTGACGGGGATTGGAATGGCGTGTGGCTCGGCCAGATCGGCGGTGATGCGATGCTGGATGTTTTCGATGGCGCTCAATTCAGGCATGGGCATGGCTCCAGCGCGATTGATGCGGCAAGCGATGCAACGATTCAGGTCGATGGTGAAAATTCGGAATGGTATGTTGATGGGTATTTTGAAATGTCGGTATGGGGAAATACCACCGTCGATATCAGCAACGGCGGATTGGTCGATATCGGCAAGCTGGTGATGGGGAAAGAACGCGGCTCGTCGGCTCAAATCAATCTGACAGGGGAGAATCAGCAGTTGGGGTTGCAGCTGCATGCAGGGTTCGAAAATAGTTTAACGATCGGGCAAAACGGACAGGCGGCGATTCGGCTGTCTGGCTCATCGTTGTGGAATCAGGGTACGATGACCCTCGGCGAAAATCTTGGCAGTTCAGGACTTTTGGAAATTCACGAAGGGGCGACGGTGTTTTGCGATAACTCCGTTGCGGTGGGCGGAAATTTTGACAGAGCCGGCGGCAAAGGACGAATCGAACTGATCGATGATACGCCGGGTAATGGAATAGAGACAGAGTTTCGGGTTCAGGCAGAGGGTCAGGAATATATGAAAGTCTGGCCGAAGGGGACGATTGTGTTAGACGGTGGACATATCACGGTTCAAAATAATTCAGGGCAGCCCAATCCGATTATTCTACAGGGCACGCTGGAAGGAAACGGATATATCTGGGGATATTTGGAAAACCGGGGCGGCCTTGTCGCGCCGACCGATGAATACAACGGCAATCGGTTATCTGTAGGCTATGATTACACACAGGACGCCGCCGGTACACTGAAAATCGCTTTACGCAGCAATGAGCACTACCCCGCGATTCAGGTTAACAATCCGGATTTTGGACAGGCGAATCTGGGCGGGATGCTCGATGTTGAACTGGTCGAAGGTTTTGTGCCGGGATACGATGATCGGTTTGAAATTGTTCGGGCTACAACTGTCAGCGGTACATTTATCAATGCTACAGAGTACTTTCTTTTCGAAGATGGCCGTTTCGAGGTTGAGTACAATAACGATTCCATTGTCCTGACCCATTACAGTGCAGAACCGTCCTGCCCAAACTATTCGATAGCCGATCTCAATAAAGACTGCCTTGTGAATCTGGCGGATTTTGCAATGTTTGCCGCCGAGTGGCTCGATTGCAATCTGGTGCCGGAGTCTGATTGTGCCGGGTATGGGGTGGTTGAATAAGCAACGTCTGCGGGGCAATTGCCGGAGGTTATGGCTGAGCCGGAAGTGTTTGGTGATGCGACTAAACTATGGCAGAATGCGGATTGACGGAAAGACAGCATTTCATTCTCACGCTGCGACAATATTAGACCTATTGCAGGGGTGAGATAATGCAGTTGTCTGTGCGATTCGTTATTTTTCGGCGGGCAAAGAAGGGGGATTATTAACAGGGGGTGTTGGATTTTAGTGGAGAGTTTTGGGAGGGTGGGGTGAAAGGGGGATAAAAAGCGAGCAAAAAGGACAAATGGAGAGAATGCAAGCTGTTGATTTGTATGAGCTTATAGTTGTTGCGAAAATTTTGCAATATTTTTGTCAAAAAGGTGTTGACGTTTTGCCGGATATGGATAGACTAATCTCTCTCAGTCGTGACCGGCAAACGCGGTGATGAGACGTCGAGCAGGCTGAGAAAAGGGAATACCGGGTCTTGATAAAAATTTTTGAAAAACTAAAATTTTTGACTTGACGGTACATAAGTTTGAGAATAGTATGTTATGTCTCACAGCAATGTCGCTGAAGCTTATGACCAGCGGCATTTTTTATTGCTCTTTGAGAAAACGATAAGAATTTAGGGTTGAGTCTTGAGAGCCGACTGGCCGGGCAAGAAAGTGGTCTCTGTCAGTGACGGCAGATTAGGTCGGGCTCGTAGCTCAGCTGGCTAGAGCGCACGCCTGATAAGCGTGAGGTCGGAAGTTCAAGTCTTCCCGGGCCCAATAACGACCCGTTTAGGAATTCGGATATCCGGATTTCGGGAAAGTTTTAAGGGTTCGGGGACGTAGCTCAGTTGGGAGAGCGGCGGCTTTGCAAGCCGTAGGTCGAGAGTTCGAATCTCTTCGTCTCCAGTTGAGAAAGATAGAATGAACGAGGTCGAAAGGCCTTTTCAGATAGTTCTTTGACAAGTGCATAGTGGATAGAATTTGTGGGTTGTGGTGTGCAGAATTTAAGCCATTCTGTGCAACTACATAACTACATATCAGAGTACGACCTGTATTTCGATACAGGACGATTCTGGAATGAGCGCTTATTATAGCAAGCACCAACCTAAACAATCTCTGGCCGGAGCGAAACGGTCAGGGAGGCGAATGGGCCAGTCAATCTGTGATTGATATGGTCAAGTTACTAAGAGTACATGGGGGATGTCTTGGTGTCGAGAGGCGATGAAGGACGTGGCAGACTGCGATAAGTTCGGGGCAGAAGTCTAGCATTCGTTAATCCCGAAATGTCCGAATGGGGAAACCCGTTGGGAGCGGGCAACCGTCTCCCTTCATCCGTGGCTGAATGTATAGGCCATGTGAAGCCAACGCAGGGAACTGAAACATCTCAGTACCTGCAGGAAAGGAAATCAACCGAGACTCCGTAAGTAGCGGCGAGCGAAAGCGGAATAGCCCAAACCAGGCTTCGGCCTGGGGTTGCGGGCGCCAACAAGGAGTTACAAAGGCAGCACCAGTTGAACGGTCTGGAAAGTCCGACCACAGAAGGTGAAAGTCCTGTAAGCAAATGTGACTGCCCTCCGTTACTGTTGGCGTACCAGAGTAGCACGGAGCTCGTGGAACTCCGTGTGAAGCTGGGGGGCCCACCCTCCAAGGCTAAGTACTACTCGACAACCGATAGTGAAAAGTAGCGCGAGCGAACGATGAAAAGAACCCTTACTAAGGGAGTTAAAAGGACCTGAAACCATGTACTTACACAGCTGTAGGAGCCCTATGCCCTTCGGGGAATGGGTGACTGCGTGCCTTTCGCATAATGAGCCGGCGAGTTACCGTTTGCGGCAAGGTTAAGCACCTCAGGTGCGAAGCCGCAGCGAAAGCGAGTCTGAATAGGGCGATTCAGTCGCAGGCGGTAGACGCGAAACCAAGTGATCTACCCATGGCCTGGTGGAAGGGGATGTAAAAATCCCTGGACGACCGAACTCACTAACGTTGAAAAGTTAGGGGATGAGCTGTGGGGAGGAGTAAAAGTCTAATCAAACTTGGAGATAGCTCGTTCTCTCCGAAATAGCTTTAGGGCTAGCCTTGAGTAACTACCTTATGGGGGTAGAGCTACTGATTGGGGATAGGGGGCCACCAGCCTACCTACCCCTACCAAACTCCGAATACCATAAGGCATATCTCGGGAGTCAGTCTGTGGGTGATAACATCCATGGTCAAAAGGGAAAGAACCCAGATCGCCAGCTAAGGTCCCCAATTTCTGCTAAGTTATAAAGGAAGTCCAATTGCTGTGACAATCAGGATGTTGGCTTAGAAGCAGCCACCATTTAAAAAGTGCGTAATAGCTTACTGATCGAGCAGTTGGGTGCCGATAATGAACGGGAATAAGCAGAAAACCGAAGCTGCGGGTGTGATGAGCAATCATCACGCGGTAGGAGAGCGTAGCAGTCAGCGTAGAAGCGGTACGGCAACGAGCCGTGGAGCGACTGTTAGTGATTATGCCGGCATGAGTAACGATAAAACAGGTGAGAATCCTGTTCGCCGAAAACCTAAGGTTTCCTGGGGAAGGTAAATCCGCCCAGGGTTAGTCGGCCCCTTAGTTCAGGCTGAAAGGCGTAGACGATGGGTAGCAGGTTAATATTCCTGCACCACGTTGGCGGACGTAAGCAGTGACGCATTTTCTTAGGTCATCCCGTGAGTAGTCGTGCGGGTCCCGCAAGGGCGAGGCCGCTTTTGATGCCGAAGTGACCGTCGAAGATGCCAAGAAACAGCTGCTGAAGGTTGAAGTCAGCGTGACCGTACTAAAACTGACACAGGTAGGTGAGGAGAATATCCTAAGGCGCTCGAGAGAACCGTCCTTAAGGAACTCGGCAAATTGACCCCGTAAGTTCGCGATAAGGGGTCCCTCCAGATGCTTTTATTTCGATAGAGGCATGCTGAGGGCGCAGTGAAGTGGCTCTGGCGACTGTTTATCAAAAACACAGTTCTCTGCTAACACGTAAAGTGGATGTATAGA
>CAZYQN010000107.1:0-6019 GCA_964649955.1 uncultured Pirellulales bacterium | reverse complement strand
CTGTGATGAGCCGGTTGAGAAGGATATTCTGCTTTGAGGAGCGGGAAGTCTCCGGCGTCTCATTGGTGTGCTGGGGACAACTGGATGTAAGCTGAAATCTATGTTGCTTTTCCGATATAACACAAATACAATCTCCAGCATATGAATGAAAGGAACCCCTGATTTTTCAAAAAAGTAATGCTTAAAGGGAGAGATATAATGGCTACGAAAACAGTTAATCTCAAGATGGTTTTGGATCGCTCTGACAAACCCGAAGCGAAAGAACTACGTCAGGCGCTTTGGACAACCCATGAACAAGTCAATAAAGCCGTTGCGGAAATTGAACGGATTTTGCTTTTATGCCGGGGCAGAGCATACTGGATAAAGGACAAAGATAAAGACGGCAAAGATATTGATATTGAATTTAAAGCCGAAGATGTGCCAAAAAGGGCTCTTGCTTATATTAAAAAACACAAAAAGATAAATACCAACAATGATGCAGAAATAATAAAAGCATTACAACAATTATATGAGATATTGGTACCATCTGTTTTGCTTGATAAAAAAGGCGAGCCACTAAAAGGAGATTCTCAATCCGTTGGCAATAGTTTTGCTCGACCTTTAATGCGCCCTGATCCTAAAGAAGGTCCTTTCCCAGATATAGCTCAAAAGATATTACCAAAATCCTGTGAAAGCTGGATCGAAGAAATAGACAAGGAAAAATACATCAAAAACAATACTGATTACGGAAAATGCAAAATTCAGAATACAGAAATAGAGTACTTCTTTAAAATCAATAACAAAGCGGCTCAACAGTGGGCAAAAAACGAAGAAGGCCAAGCATTTATTGAATCCATGAACCATCTTAGTGGGGCTAAAAACAGATGGTTTAAAGTTTATAAAGATAATGATTCCGCATGGCCAATGCTCCTGGCTGAGAATCATTTTGAAATGAAACAGGAGCCTCGTATATTTGTACGTGAAATATTATGGAAGAAACTCAGTTTGCTACCTTTGATTTCAATGCCCTTTGCAGATTTTAAATGGAATAGTCTTGCTCTAAGACTTGCAGTGGCACACCTTCTTACATGGGAAAGCTGGAACCATCGCTGTGCAAAAGAGTATGCAAAACTTTCAGGCAGAGTAAACGAAAAAGAAACAACCGTACGTCAAATCGATGCAAACATAATCCATAAAATTGAAAAGTATGAAGCTTTGCGGCAACAGGAGCTTAAAAAAAATTCTCTGGCAAACGACGGTAATGAATTTAAAATTAACCCGCGAATGCTGCGGGCACTTGATCACGTTAAAGAAGCATGGTCTAAAAAAAACTGTGCCACCAGTGAAGCACGAAAAGAAGTACTTGCCAAATTGCAGACAGAATTGAGAGGCAAGTTTGGCGATCCTGATTTTTATCTATGGCTTGCGAATGACAATAATACGGACATATGGCGCCATGAAGATAATCCGCTTTTTGAAGTCGCACAGCTTAACGCACTTAAGCGGCTTTTGAAAAGACGGAAAAAGCAGTCACTTTTTACCCAACCTGATGCCGTAAGACATCCCAAATGGGCACAGTTTGAGGCTCAGGGCGGAACCAATCTTAAAAATTACAAGCTGATACAATGTGCCGACGGTTCTCTGTCGCTTAAATTGCCGTTATTGAGTCAAACAGATGATGGAATTAGAGAAAAGGAATATACCATCGGGCTTGCTCGGTCGGGTCAGATCAATGACCCTGCAATAATAAATGGCGACAACAGCAAGCTGACATTCTTCTATGCTGATGAACAATATACCGCAGATATGGGTGGAAGTGATATTCTTTTTGACAGGCCATTTCTTGAGCATAGGGAAATTGAGTCTTTGCGAAATGGCGAGTGGGGCGAAAAAGATGGCGCACTAAGAGTGTGGTTTAAACTGGTTCTTGACATTGAACCCAAGCCGGCAAAACCCGAATGGCTGAAAAAACAAAATGATAGGTATATATTGGTTACTCCACCAGCTATTAATCATTTCAAAAGCAGTCTGCTTAATAAGAAACATAAAGATATTATTGAAGCAGGCTTGCGGGTTCTGACTGTTGATCTGGGCATAAGAACGTTTGCCAGTTGCTCAGTATTTGAGTTAGTCAAAGGCAGACCCGAAAAAGGATTGTATTGGCTGGCCGATAAAGAAAAAGATTTATGGGCAAGGCATGAACGAAGTTTTATCCTCTCTATGCCGGGAGATGATGCTTCAATTCAGGCACAGACGGCACGTTATCAGGCTTATGAAGAACTGAGCAGGCTAAAGCAGGGTAAAAATTTTATTAGAAATCTGCTGCGACTTTCGATTATCGAGGATATCGAAAAAAGAACCAAAGAACTTGATTTATTTCGTAGCGGAAAGGAAAAGTTTACCGGCAAAGACTTGGTTTATAAGCTTTCAAGTGATGAAATAGCGGTTTTGACATCCCATTTACAAAGGCCGCTGGAAGTGTGGAAAGTTCAAATCAAAGCTATTTTTGACAAGTATGAAGAAATTTTGTCTAATGACATATCGAACTGGCGCATCACAACACGGCCGAAAACAAGCGACCGTCAATACGAAATGGGAAAATCCTACTGGGGTATTGAATATCTTGATGATGTGCGAGATTTCTTAAAAGGCTGGTCAACTCACGCCAGAGAATATGGCCAGATAAACCGGTGGGACAGGGAAAGACAGGGGAAATTTGCCAATAACCTGCTGAATCACATCAACAACAAAAAAGAAGACCGCATCAAGACCGGTGCCGACCTGATTATCCAGTCGGCACGGGGAAAAGTATATAATAAAAAGAAAAATAAGTGGGAAGATAAGTTCCAGCCGTGCCGAATGATTCTATTTGAAGACCTTGCGATGTATAGATTCAGGACTGACAGACCCAGACGTGAAAATTCCCAGCTTATGCGGTGGTCACATCGGGCGATATATAATGAAAGCATTCAGCAAGCAGCAATCTATGGCATACACATTGATACTACCGGAGCCGGATTCAGCAGTAAATTTTATGCCAGAAACGGCTGTCCTGGTATAAGGGCTAAAAAGCTTACAAGGGCCGATCTTAATTACATCAATAATAATGAACATATTAAAGAATATCTTGGCAAAGACGGATTTTGCGGCAACCTGCTTAAAGAAGGAAATATTATACCCTGGCAAGGCGGAGAATATTTTGTAGGTTTTTCAACAAAAGGCAAGCTTGAAATTCTTCATGCGGATATCAACGCTGCTCAGAATCTCCAACGGCGTTTTTGGACTCGATATATTGATACGTTCCGGCTTCCGGTTACCCAAATCGATAAAGATGGCAATGAATGGCTGTTGCAATCTTGCGGTGAACGGATCAAGGGCGGATTGAGTTTGCTTGTTGGAGTCAATACCCCAATTAAATTCGTTAAAGCGGAAGATGGCAGTTTTAAGATTGAAAAAATTACTGGCAAAAAACCGAAGGCTATTGATGAAAATGAAGATACTGGTCTTGATGAATTTGCAGAAGAATTAATGGAGCAAGGCATCGAAATTGCCGGAGAGGAAGGAAAAGGCAAGGCGGTATTTTTCAGGGATGCCTCGGGGCTTATTTTGAGAAATGACCGCTTTTATGATTCTAAAGAATTCTGG
The DNA here is from genome assembly GCA_964649955.1 of uncultured Pirellulales bacterium. Lineage (GTDB taxonomy): Bacteria > Planctomycetota > Phycisphaerae > Sedimentisphaerales > Anaerohalosphaeraceae > T3Sed10-213. The sequence goes on along the minus strand of CAZYQN010000107.1, from coordinate 2,395 downwards.
GGCAGGGTTCATAGAACGATCAACAAGGCATTGAAGGAGAAATATGAGGAGCCAAATCCATTCTGAGGATGATTATATACCGATACGGATGCTGAATGAGTTTTTGTATTGTCCCCGGTTGTTTTACCTGATGCATGTCAAGGGACTGTATGACGACAGCGCTGATACCATTGCCGGTTCGGCTCAACATACTCGAAAACGCGTCCAGCGTATCGGTCCTAAAGAACGGCCGTGGCCGGAAAGTTTAGTTAAATCGTTTACACTTTCCGATGAAAAACACGGTATTACCGGTAAATTTGACGGCCTGCGTGAAACTGAGAGTGAAATCATCCCCCTTGAAGACAAAAAATCCAGTTCGCCTTCCGGGGCAACGCCATTTGTCGTTGAAGGGATTCAATTGCAGAGTGATATCTGGAATAACGACCAGATACAACTTGCCGCACAATGCCTTTTATTGCAGGCTAACGGATACCCCTGTTCAAAGGCCCAGATTTACTATCGCGGTAACAATAAGAAGCTGACGTTTGAATTGACAGATCAGGTTAAGACTGCCGCCGGCATTATTATCGAAAAAGCTCATCAGGTAGCCCATTCTGAAACGCTGCCGGAGCCGCTGGTTGAATCGGAAAAATGCATACGGTGTTCACTGAATGAGATATGCCTGCCTGATGAAACGCAGTTTCTCAAACATAAAATCGACGAACCACGAAAAATAGTCGTTGGCCGGGATGATGCCGGGGTTGTCTATGCGGTTACGGCCGGGACTTATATTGGCAAGAAAAATGATGTCCTTACGATAGATATTCCACATGAAGAGACTCGAAACATCCCCTTAAAGGATATCAGCCATGTCTGTATCCAAAATAATTGTCAGATAACCACACAGGCGTTGATGTCTCTTGTTGAAAGAGGGGCAACGGTCAGCTATGTTACGGGAGGAGGCTGGTTGCAGGCGGTCGTAACGACACCGCTTTCCAAAAATATCAGTCTCAGAAAACGACAATTTGAGATATTTGGTGATACGAAGTGGACAACAAAACTGGCTCGCAATATTGTGGCCGCCAAAATTGCCAATCAGCGGACGCTGCTTCGTCGTAATCTGGCAGAGGCTGAAGGGTCAAAACGCTGTCTTGACGATTTGAACGAGTTGGCAGGTCGTCTTGATAATGCCGACTCTATTGATTCGATACGCGGACTTGAAGGGGCAGCGGCAAATGTCTATTGGCAGCATTTTCCCCTGATGCTGGCAGACAAGACGGGGTTTGATATGCATTCCCGCAACAAACGTCCGCCCAAAGACCCGGTCAATGCGCTGCTTTCATACGGATATACACTGCTGGCACGAGATTTTTATTCTGCGATTGTTGCCGTCGGTCTTGACCCAATGATGGGATTTTATCACACGATGGTCGCCGGTCGGCCTGCGATGGCGTTGGATATGATGGAGGCGTTCCGGCCATTGATTGTGGATTCAACGATTTTGCGGGTGATCAATAGCGGGATTATTCAGCGGGATGATTTTCTGGAAGTGGACGGCTATTGTCAGATAAAACTTGCAGCTAAAAAGAAATGGATTGCCGCTTACGAAAATCGAGTGGATGAATTGATTACCCATCCGCAATTTGAGTATCGTATGAGCTATCGCAGGATATTCCAGCTTGAGGTGCGTTTGCTTGGCCGTGTATTGGAAGGCGAATTTGAAGACTATATGCCATTAATGACGCGATAGGTATGAGACATCACACGCTTGTATCGTATGATATTTGCGATCCAAAACGGCTTCAAAAGGTTCATAGCCTGATGAAGGGATATGGCGATGGATTTCAATACTCAGTTTTTATCTGTCAGCTTTCGGAAAAGGATTTTGTCATTCTGCGGGAAAAACTCAGGGATATTATCAAGCATGATGAAGATCAAATAGTAATGATATGGCTTGGTCCGGCCACATATGAGGATTTTGATAGTAACTGGACCGTTTTAGGACAGAAGCTCGAAGCCAAAACAAGAAGAGATTTTATCTGTTGACATATATGCATAGCCCTGTATAATTCTTAATGTCAACTATAGGTTGTCACATATGAGTTGAAGTGCCTCGGTTGCGGCATTTAAAGCCTAACCTCCTTCTCAAGCGATTTATTTTCCTTTAGGTCTTTTATAAGTTCAGAATTGCTGATGCTGTTTTCGAGCGACAGCTTCCAGCTAAATGTGCCGAAGCAGCTCGAAGCTTAGTAAAAATAATGGCTTACGCGTTTTTTTTGCTTAACAAGATAGGCAGAATATGAGCATAATGAATCAAATTGATTCCTGCTCGATTATAGTGATACAACCTCTTTGCATTTGGCCATTTAGAACAAGAGCGGTCTTAGGGCATAAAGGAAATTGAATTTGCTGGCAC
>CAZYQN010000106.1:0-6268 GCA_964649955.1 uncultured Pirellulales bacterium | reverse complement strand
TCACTTTGCCGCTATATTGACAAAAATCTTCCGCTGCCCGCCCGCGTGCTGCATCGTGAGGGGGAGGGGGCGTATGATGCCCGATGTGCCCCGTACCTTCAGCCCGATTTGTCTGAGGTCGATCCCGGGTCTTTTTTTATTGGGGATCATCATCAGTTTAACGTCCTTATCCGGCACAGCGGCAAGTGGGTTCGCCCCTGGCTAACCGGCTGGCTGGACATGCGGTCACGCGCCCTGGTCGGGTGGGTTGTCTGCATTTATCCCAATCAAGTCACGATTTTGCAATCCTTCAAAAAAGCTGCCGAAAAGTATGGTCCGCCCGCGTCGGTCAAAATCGACAATGGGCGCGACTATGATTCGCAATTGTTCACGGGGACAACTAAACAGCGGCGACGGCGGTGCATCAAAAAAGGATATTTGTGTCAAGACACTTTATCCGGCCTCTATGGCCTTTTGGATATCGATGTTTCATTTTCCAAGCCGTACCATCCCCAATCGAAAGCCATCGAGCGATTCTTTGACACACTTGACCGGCAATTTTGTAAGTTCTTCACTACTTATTGCGGCAAGGACTCGAGCCGGAAACCGGAAGAGCTAAACGATTACCTTGCGTCCGAGACGGCGATTGAAGAAGCTAATGACTTGAAGACTTTTACATCACTATTTGACGCATGGGCCGATACCTATAACACCCGCCCGCATTCATCGCTTGCGGGGGAGACACCCTTGGAAGTGCTGAATCGTCGCGAGAGCAAGCGGGTTCCGCTCAACGGTGTTCTCGACCTGCTCTGCCGCGTGTGGTCGCCCGTGCTGACCGTCGGCAAGAATGGCGTCCGCTTCAACAATATTTTTTATGGCCAATTTGATCCTGTACTCATGCAGCATCAGGGCAAGCAAGTTCGCGTTTCTTACGATCCGGATAATGTGTCTGAAATTTTTGTCTACACCGCCGACACCTGGCGGCTCATTACTAAGGCCGAAGGCAATCAGGTCGTGCCTTACGGTTCGGGTATTGCGGACAGCGACATGCGTGAGGCCCTGCGGCAGAAAAATCGTGCCCTGCGGATTGTCAAGCAATCTCGGGAGGCGGCCAGGATAAAGCATATCGATGTTCAGCGGCTGGCGGCGGCGTCTTTGGCCGACGAGACGCGGTCGGCTCCCATGCCGACATCTGCTCCAAAGGTACAGATTATCAAGTCTGTGATGGATACGCAGGTTCAGGAACACAAGAAGGTCGGGGCCAAAAAAATTCTGAAAAAAGCCGTCGGCTCTCCGGTCGTTTTGGATTGGGACTTCGAGCCGGAACCGGTTCGACAACCACAGGTGCTGGAGTGGGATTAAGTTGACCGATTTAACGCAAAATCTCGAAAATGATTCTCGCTTAGTGCTTGTCCATGCACCTGCGGCGGGGGACGCTGCGGAGTTGGCCGCGTTTGTGGTGTCCGTTCGTGAATACATGACGGAACGGGGGATATCGCAAACGCAGTTGGCGGATAGGATCGATGTTTCCAAGTCGGCGGTGTGCAATTTTTTAAACGGCAATTATACGGGCGACGTGGCGGGGCTGGCGCAGAAGGTCGCCTTTTTTGTTAATGCGGAATATCGCCGCTCGCGGCGTGATATCGGCCCGGGATTCGTCGAAACAACGGTTGCACTCAAGATAAAATCCCTGATTGCCCGCGTCGAGAGTTTTGGCGATGAGGAAGGGCGGATTGGCGTCATTATCGGCGACGCAGGGGGCGGCAAGAGTGCTTGCCTTCGCGCGTATGCGGACGCCGACAAAGCGGCTGTTCTGGTCTCTCATGATTCAGCGCAGCGGGTACACGGGCTGCTGGACGCCATCGCCCGGGCTTCAGGCGGTTTTGTGGGCTGCAATGCGTCCTTGTCGCTGGCACGTGCCCGGCTGGTCGAACTGCTCGAGCGGCAGCGGCGCGTAATTCTGGTCGATGAAGCCTCTTCCTTACGGGCCAAAGACCTCGACAAACTGCGGACGGTCATTTGCATCCGATGCAAGTGCCCGCTCATCCTGGCGGGCAACAATGACCTTTTGCGGACGATCCGGGAAAATTCCGACAAGGGCGGTTACGCTTCTCTGGATCAATTCAATAGCCGTTTAATCGGCGTCTTGAATCTTGACGAACTGGCGGCCAGCGGCGACGACGGCCCGCTGTATTCGGCGGCGGATTTGCGCAAGCTGTTTGAGTTTGGGGGGGTGCGGTTGACCGGCGATGCGGTTGATGCGCTCGGGCGGATTTGCCGGACGCCGAAAAGCGGGAAGCTGCGGACGTGTCGCGATATCATTCGCGCGCTGCATTCCGCGACGCGGGTGATCGAGTCCGGTCGGATCGACGCCGCGTCGATCTGGGCAGCGGTTGAACAGTTGCGGCTGCCGGTCGCGGACTGGCTGCCGGTGGTGTGCAGGAAAGGGCGGGCGTTGTCGCGCGCGGCCACCGCGTAAAAAAAAATCTCACTCGGCGGGCTGTGACCCGGGCGGGCGGCACCATGCCGCCCGCCATCTAAAAAAGTAGCGGAAAGGATGTGGAATATGGCGGAAACGGCAACGGATTTTCTTGTTAATTTTAAAAAAGAGGCTGATATTCGCGAAGTGGCCGGTTTTATGCGGGAGTTTTGTTCGCCCGCCTTTGTGGAGGCACTATTGAAGGAACTTAAAGGAATGATCGATGAAACAGAAGGGGCCTTGTCTCCCAAGTGGGAAACAAGGCGAAAAGAGGGCGGGGTTTTTTTTCGATACCGAGAGGACTTGCTGGATTCGATTTACGAAGAATTATGCCGTTTTGAAACAGATTTGCTCGAAGTTTTTTTTGAAACGCTCAGGTCAACCAAAGGAACTGAACTATCATGGATGATTGCTACAGAAATTTATTCACAGTCAAAGCCGTCGATTTCGATTCACGGCGGATCACGGCGGTTGCCAGTCGGGAGATGATTGACCGGGACGGGGAGATCGTCTCCCTTTCTGCCCTGAAAGCTGCTATCAAGGGCTACATGGCCAACCCGGTCATTCTGGCCGGGCATTCGCATCGGCTGCAAGACGGCAAGTCGCCGGTCGTCGGCAAAGTGATTGATCATCGGTTCGAGGGTAAAGACTTGCTCATTACCGTCGAGTTTGCGGATACCCCGCTGGGCTTGGAGTATTGGGGCCTTTATCGCGATAAATATCAAAGAGCATTTTCAATCGGTTTTAGGGGGCTGGAAACTCGCGATGATTTTATCGAGGGGAAAAGGGTCCGTGTTTTTACGAAGATCGAGCTGTACGAGATTTCCTGCGTTGCGGTTCCGGCCAATCCGGCGGCGCTCAGCAAGGACTTCGTCGCCCGCAAGCGGCTCGAACGTGAAAAACAAAAAATTATCGCCGACGTCGACCGGTGGTGCAGCCTGATCGACACCAAGGGTTACGACTTCTTTTACGACGGGAAAACGGACGGGCTGACCGAAGCGGAGGTTGCTGTGCTGGGGGATTATTATGAAAAGTACCCGCCGGTCGACACCAGCCTGGATGATCTGGACGATCCCTGCGGCGGTTTTGAGGACGACCCAGACGACGGGTCGGAAGATTACGCCGCGTCGATCCTGGACGATCCTGGTGATGATTTTTCGGGGGATGAACCTGAGGATTACGGAAAATTTTTTGAATAGGTTGTTATGCCGGATGATGCAAACATTTTTGGCTTTTTCGCCGGTTGCCGTGCGGCTGCGGAAATGCTGCGTTTGTGTCTTGCACGGTCGGGCTTTTTCCTTTCAGGCGGCGGTTTGACCAGGCCGTCGCCATTTTTTTTCTGGTCTGCTGGTCGACTGGTCACGTGTTTTAAACTGAATTTAAACTCTATTTTTTGAGGTGACTTTATGGCATTTGCAACAGTTGAAAAAGTTTCCGCTGCCTTCGAGGCGGCGGGTGAAAAAATCAATACGATTGATTTGCGGTCTCAGGAGCTTGAGGCGTGCGTTAAGCAGTTGCAGAACCAGCTCAAGCGGATCCTGCAATCGGTTCATTCGGCAACGCGGGCCGATGACAGCGGCGGTCGGTTCGGGATTTGGGCCTCCGAGGACCAAGCCAAGACTTTCGGTGAGTGCATCTTCGCGGCTCTCGGTCGGCAGAAAGAAATGGGGGAGATTACCAACGTCGGCGGCGGGGTTTTAGTGCCCGATGAGCTGCAAAACCGGTTTATCAACCTATTGCCCCGGTACGGTAAGTTTCGCAGCAACGCCCTTGTGCTGCCGATGGGGTCTGCGTCCGCCTGGGTTCCGAAGCTGGAAACCGACATGACCGTCAACTGCACCGGCGAGGGGGCGACGATTGACCCCAGTGACGCGGAGTTTTCTCAGGTCCGGATGACCCCCAAGACATGGTCTGCTTTGGCGAAAATATCCAGCGAGCTGGAAGAGGATTCTATCATTGCCATCGGGGTGATTCTGGGCCTTTCCATAGCCCGCTCGATGGCTCGCATGGAGGATTTGGCCGGGTTTTTGGGGGATGGCACCAGCACCTATTTTGGCCACAAAGGTATCCTTGGGGCCTTCCACAGCGTCAGCGACACCATCAGCGAGATTGCAGGGCTGGCGGTCGGTTCGGGCAACACTTATGCCGAATTGACCTTGAAAGATTTTCAAAAAACAGTTGGTCTTCTGCCGTCAGAGTACGATGATGGGGCAAAGTGGTTTATGTCGAAGAAATTTTTCTACAACGTCGTTTGGCCGCTGGCTGAGACGGCGGGCGTTGCCGGAATCTATGAAATTCTGAGCGACAAGAAAACCCGCCATCTGCTGGGCTACCCGGTGGAATTTGTACCGTGTATGCCCACGGCTGAGGCCAACAGCCAGATTTGTGCAATTCTCGGCGACCTTTCTGCCGGGGCTTTTCTGGCCCAGCGTAAAGGACTGGCGATCCAAAAATCGGAACATGCATTTTTTGCGAACAATCAGCTGGGTATCCGTGGCATTCAGCGGGTCGACTTTTCGGTTTACGGCGTCGGCGACACGACCAACCCCGGGCCGATTGTCGGGCTGATTACCGCTGCGTCGTAATCCTTTCTGTTTAGGGCGGTGACCGCTTTCCCGCCCGGTTTTAAAATCGTTTTAAAAACTTTTTGGAGTATCGAAAATGAATATTTTGCAGATTTTAAAGTTTACCCAATGTCTCGCCCCGACGCCGAAAGACAACGGCGATTTTGCCGGAAATGGCGCGGTGGATACGCGGGGTCTAAAGGAACTGGCGTTCCTGATCCAGACGGGCGATCTTGCGGCAGCGGTTGGATCGACCGCCGAGGGAAGCGCCGTCAAGATTGAAGAATGCGACACCGTCGACGGCGACTATACCGATGTGACCGATGCGGCGCTGGCCGATGCCATCGCCGGCACAGAGGATAACAGCTTATTTTATATCGTCGTCGATCTGAAGAAATCCCACAAGCGCTTTATGCGAGTCAACGCGCCCCATGCGGGCAACGGCAGCGCTGTGGACAGTCTTCTTGCGATTGTTGCGCTTGGCGTGCCGGATTTGATGCCGATCGATGCTGACGGCATGGGCGTGACTGAGTTAATTTTACCGTAAAAACCCTTGAGGCATAGGGTTTTCCTTGAGCCGGGCGGTTGCATTCTGGGCCGCCCGGATTTAAGGGCTGTTTAAAAAAGGTGATTGGTTATGGAAAAAGAGTTGGGTCACGAAATTGATCTGCGGTTTAACGAAAAAGAGCGAATACGATCTCTTGAAATGGTTAGTTCGGTGCGTGCGGTGCGACCTTACGCCACTGCGTTTCCGACTGTGTGGGGGACTGTCATTCGGGGACTGCTTTATCCGGATGCTGCGCGTGAGCCTGAGGATGGGCCGGTTGTTGGCTACGGGGAATATATTATCAGGCTTCGCAGTACGACGATCACTTATCCGTCCTGGGAAGCAGGCGTCTGGCCTGCGGGTTCTTACGCGGTCAAAGATTTCTGTATTTATTATACCGCACAGGAAACCGAGGCGGTCCCTCCTGCGTCGCCCTGGGTGTTGAATCCTGAGATTAATCCGCGTCATCAAACCTTCGGAGTGGTTTCAGACTGGCGACATTTTGTGCCATGGTTCCGCGCGGGAGATCCCGTGGAATTATACAAATCCGGAGGCCATTATTATTTTGCACAGCAGATGATCCGTACTCGCGATTCAGCGGGTGGTATGCAAACGGTCATGTGGAATCCAGAAGAAAAAAGGATGATGGCGGTTTATGGCTAAAGATATTAATATTCCGGTACGGGCTGATGGCGCCGA
>CAZYQN010000105.1:0-6312 GCA_964649955.1 uncultured Pirellulales bacterium | reverse complement strand
GCCGTGATCTTATCTGTCTTAAACACCGTATGACTGACAATCGCCTCGGCCATCTGCAAACACGCCGCCGCATTATCCGACGCGGCAAACACATGCAGCTTGTCTTCCTGCAAGTCGCGGTTATACGTCGAAGGCTGAGCTTTCATTATTGTCAGCATCGCCATCAGCGACCCATAGGCCGTCCCCGTCTTGCCCCGGATCAGCTCCAGCATATCCGGATTGCGCTTCTGCGGCATCATACTCGAACTCGTGCAGTACGCATCATCCGTCCGGATAAACCCTAACTCCGCCGATGTATAAAGAATCCAGTCCTCCGCCAGCCGCGACAGATGCGCCGCAATCAGCGAACAGCAGAAAATATACTCCGCGCAAAAATCCCGATCCGACACCGCATCAATGCTGTTGTACGTCATATCCGAAAAGCCCAACAGCTCGGTGGTCTTCTCACGGTCCAGCGGCAGCGTCGATCCGCCCACCGCCCCGCTGCCCAGCGGATTGACATTCAGCCGTTTGCGACAGTCCTTCAGCCGGCTCCAGTCCCGCGCCAGCATCTCTACAAAACTCAATAAATAAGACGCAACGCTGACCGGCTGTGCCCGCTGCAAATGCGTATAGGCCGGCATTACCGCATCCACATACTTTTCCGCCAGCTTCACCAGCGCCCGCTGCAAGAGCGTAATATGCGTCTGCATAATCTCAATCTCATCCCGCATCCACAGCCGGATATCCGTCGCCACCTGGTCATTACGGCTGCGCCCCGTATGCAGTTTTCTGCCCGCATCCCCCGCCTTGGCAATCAGCGCCGCCTCCACCGCCATGTGAATATCCTCCTGCGTCTTGTCAAACACAAACCGCCCCGCCGCAATCTCCTCACCGATCTCGATTAAGCCCTTCTTGATCTCCGCCAGCTCTCCGGCCGTAATCAGCTTCTGCGCCGCCAGCATCTCCGCATGCGCAATCGATCCGACGATATCCACCTTATACAGCCGCCGGTCAAACGACAGCGACTCCACAAAATCCACCGCCAGCTCATCCACTGACCCGCTCAACCGCTTCTCCCAGCTCTTTTCCGGCTTATTTCCCATATCAACACCTCTCTTACGGCCGAGCCGCGTCTAAAGTCACGCCAAATACCATTCCGACACCACAAAATCATACGCCCCTATCCAAAATCTGTCAAGAAAACCCTTTTCCACATACTCTCGCTATTTTATATAAAATTTCGTGAGTAATTCCCCCGCCCCGCGCATAATACTTATGAAAGCCGGCTATAACAGGAAAATAAGGATGAATCCTGAACCTAAACAAACAGATGAAGACACCTTTGAGGTTGTCAACGGCGGTGCGGACGCATGGAGAACTCTGCTGACCCGCACGGTCCCCCAGCTCTATGGCATGTTCATAAAACGCAGCGTTCATCCGGCCCTGGCCGAAGAATTGACCCAAAAAACCGTCTTCGACGCCATTCGCGGCCGCACCGGCTACGACCCGTCCAAGGGCTCGCCCCGCCAGTGGCTCTTCACCATCGCCTCCAACAACCTCGCCCTCGAGATGCGTCAGCGTCACACTCGCCCGCATCCCGACAGCGATCTTTTGCAGTACCTGGAGGCCCTCGACACCCGACCCCTGCCGGACGAAATCCTCGAACACAAAGAGACGGCCCTGCTCGTTCAAAGGGTGTTGCTCCAACTGGACCCCAAAGAGCACGCCGTCCTCAAGGCCAAATACCTCGACGACCTCTCCGCCCGTGACATCGCCCGACGGTTAAACCTCACCGAGAAAGCCGTCCACAGCCTCCTTTACCGGGCACGGGCCGCGCTGCGTGACAAACTGATTCAACTGGCGCCTCAATTCAAAGAGGAGCACCAAATATGAAAAAGACAAACGAACAATTTGAAAAAAATATCGCTCGCCTGGTCAAGCTCACCGGCGATTCCCAGAATCCGTCCGAACATTTTACCGACACCCTCATCGAGTCGGCCCTCAGGGAACTCCCGCAGGCTCAACCAAGGCGGCAAAGGAGTACACGTATGAAATCGTTTACAAAAAACCTGTTAAAAATCGCAGCAGTATTCGTTATAGTCGGCGGTCTGGTTTCACTGATCACCATGCCCACTTTAAAAAAAGTCAAAAAGTATTCCTCCACACAGGAATACCAAAGAACGGACAAGCCAATAGAAACCCGGGACGTCAAAAAATATGAAGTCGCTTTAGTAACATCATCCCCTCAGCCCGTCTCACAGCAGGTAGCGCCCAAAGCAATGCCGTTAAGAATGAAATTGCCATTAGAAGATTCACTGAACGGCTCTCCCATGGCCCACGGCGGCACCACCCCGCCCAACGGCGAGCCGGTCGACGCAATGTTCTTCAAAAATTACGGCGTCAATCCCTTCATCGACACCGACGATGACCACCTCTCCACCTTCGCCATCGACGTTGACACCGCCAGCTACACCCTCTGCCGAAGCTATCTGCTGGAAGGCAATCTCCCCTCACGCGATGCCGTCCGCGTTGAAGAGTTCGTCAACTATTTCGACTACGACTACCCCGCCCCCGAAGAGGACACTTTCGCCGTCTTCTACGAAGCCATGCCCTGGAGCCTCAGCCCCGACCGGCAAAACACCTATCTGATGCGCATCGGCCTAAAGGCCCTGCAAATCCCCGACCAGTCCCGCAAGCCCGCTGTCCTGACCTTCGTCATCGACGTCTCCGGCTCGATGAATCGTGAAAATCGCCTCGGTCTGGTCAAGCAAAGCCTGCACCTGCTCATCGACAAACTCCGCCCCGATGACAAAATCGGCATCGCCGTGTACGGCTCACGCGGCCGCGCCGTCCTCTCGCACACAAGTTTGGCTCATCGCGACGCCATCCTCGAAGCCATCGACGCCCTCCAGTCCGAAGGCTCCACCTATGCCGAAGAAGGCATCCGCATCGGCTACGACATGGCCCAAACCGCCTACGCGCCCGGCTGCATCAACCGCGTCATCCTCTGCTCCGACGGCGTCGCCAACGTTGGCCAAACCGGTGCCGACCAGATCCTCAAAATCATCAAAGAAAAAGCCGACAACGGCATCACCCTCTCTTCCCTCGGCTTTGGCATGGGCAACTACAACGACATCCTCTTGGAACAGCTCGGCGACAAAGGCAACGGCTACTACGCCTACATCGACACCCTCGACCAGGCCCGCCGCCTCTTCTCCAACTTAACCGGCGCCCTGCAGGTCGTCGCCCGTGATGTCAAAATCCAGGTGGACTTCAATCCCGACGTCGTCCGCAGCTATCGCCTCATCGGTTATGAAAACCGCGACGTCGCCGATCAGGACTTCCGCAACGACACCGTGGACGGCGGCGAAATCGGTGCAGGCCACGCAACCACCGCCCTCTACGAACTCAAACTCTGGCCCGAAAAAGCCGGCCAACTCGCCACAACCTCCATCCGCTACAAAGACCCTGACACCGATGAGGTCACGGAAATCAGCGCTCGCTTTGACACCCCCCAAATCGCAACAGGCCCCGACTCCATCAGCGACTCGTTCGCCCTGTCCTCGGTCGTCACCGAGTTTGCCGAAATCCTCCGCGAAAGCTATTGGGTCAAAGGAGCCGACCTTTCCGCCACATTGGCCCGTGCCGAACAGTATTGCCAAAAGTACCCCCAAAACGCCGATGCCGCCGAACTCAAAGACCTCATCGCCCGCGCCGTCCGCCTGCTGCAAGCCAAAAATCAGCAGCAGCAACCGGACACCCCAACCTCCGACCTGATTCCTGCTGACATTGAATATCAGAAACAACCATAATTTCAACTCTTGACATCAGATTCTCAGGGGGCAGGCCCCCAAAAAGCCTGCCCTGTTATCTGTAGTATTACTGGATATACTATTCATTATTAATACTCCAAAAATAATATGGACTGCTACATAGTTAATTGAATTTTGACGTCTTTTATGGTATAATAAACTGATTAAACGGCAATTTAAGTCCGGAAATTGCGGGGTCTGTAGGGGTGTTTGAATGAGTCGTACAATCTGTCTAATTCTTTGTGTACTCGCCCTGTGCTGTATCGTACAGGCACGCCCGCTTAACATCATCATTGTCACCGGAAGCAACAGCTCCGAAGAGGGCTACGTCCCATTCCTGCAGGACATTTATCTTGACAATGCCGCCGTAGAAATTGACTCCCATCGATATGACGAACCTCTGAGCGATTCCAAAAAACTCCAGCTCAGCCAAGCGGATCTGGTCATCGTCTCCAGCGACAACGCCGGCGGGGATTACAATGCCGACTCCGCCTTCTGGGCTGCACTGCCCGTGCCTATGCTATGTCACAATATCGCCGTATGCCGCAGCAACAACCACACCAACTGGGATTGGTTCGGCTGCGACAGGATGACAACTCCGATCCAGGAATTCTCTGCTTTAGCTTTCAACGACGCCATCTTCAACGGCGTTGACCTCGCGGAGGGCAAGGTGTCCCTCTTCAATTTACCCCTGGATATGTCCATTCCGGATCAACCTTACACCGGCTACGGAACACCCCTGGCAACCGATAGTCAAGGACGGCCCGTCATTGTCCGTTTTGGCGGCAACGAACCCAATTACTACGACGGTTCGCTTTATCATCCCAACCACGCTTCGCGTCTTTACTTTGCCCTGCCGGACAAACCCGCAACCTTTTTTGCCAACGCAACACCTTCGGCCAGACAGCTTTTGCGAAATGCCGTCACCTCGCTGCTTGCAGAGTGCTGGCTGAAAGGCGATGTGGATTGCGACCGCGATGTGGATATGCAGGACCTTTCTGAGTTGTCCATCCAGTGGCTTGAGCAGACGCTGCCGGAAGAGGTTCCTCTATCGGCTGACATCGTTACGGACGGAGAGGTCAATGTCGGCGATTTTGCAATGCTGGCGGCATCCTGGTTGGAAGGTTTTGATGACACCCCCCCGCAGCCGGATCCTGCCGAGTGGACAGACAAGCCTGCAGTGCAGGACGGCGGTTTTATCCGGATGAAGGCCAAACGTGCCGAAGATGACCTCCACGGCGTTCAATACTGTTTCGAATGTCTTGAAAATCCTCTCTACTCCAGCATATGGCAATACAACCGAGAATACATCCCTGCTGCAAGTCTGCCGATCGGAACGACACTTTCCTTCAGACTCAAAGCCCGCGACACCTCAAGTCGATTCAACGAAACATTCTTCTCTTCAACACAAACCGTCCGCACCGACGGCCTGTTCTATCGCTCCGCCGACGGCTCAGCCGCCGCTGCGCTGGACGGAGAACGGTTTATTATGGCTGACGACGAAGACAACGTTCTACGCGTCTATAACTGGAATCTGCCTGCATCCACTCCTCTTCGGGAAACCAATGTATCTACCGCAATCGCTGTTGACACTGCTCACCCCGAAGCCGACATCGAAGGGGCAACCTGGTTAAACAACCGCATCTTCTGGATTACTTCACACGGACGCAGCCTGAACGGCGACTATTGGCCAAGCCGATATCGGTTTTTTGCTACAACCATCGCTCCGGACGGTTCGGCAACGGTTGACGGCGTCTATGCCAACTTGATCGACCATTTGATTCAGTATGACAGGATTTGGAATCTTGGCCTTGAAGCCGCCATCGGGACGGTTGGCGACCATATCGATCCGGCTACGATTCCCGCTTTGGCTCCAAAAGTCAGCGGCCTGAACATTGAAGGACTCTGTACAACCGCTGACGGAACAAAAATGTTCATCGGATTCAGGAATCCAATACCGGAAATCAACGGCAAAAAGATGGGCCTGATCATTCCGCTTGCCAATCCCGAAGCGGTGGTCCTCGGCGGCGCCGATCCGATTCTCGAAGCGCCGTTACTGATTGACTTAAATGATATGGGTATTCGCAGCATCGAATACAGCCCCACCATCGGAGAATACCTGATAATCGCAGGCTCCTTTTTGGGCGGCGGGAGCGCTCCTGTCCAAGTTCTTTACAACTATGACTTTACCACAGAGGATAAGGATAAGTTGGCCACCTTCTCTGATATTACGCCGGAAGCGGTCTTTCAATTTCCCGGCTCCGGCGACATTAACGTACTCAGCGACGACGGAACCCGCTTGATCGACACCCCCGAAGGTCCGAAGACCAATAAACTCCTTCCCCGCTCTCAACGCACTTACCGCACGCGGACCATCAAGCCGTGAATAGTTTTTTCCATTACTCTGCTATTGTCATTCTCCGACGACCCCTGAAATTGAGGAAAAAACGGGCTTTTTGACTTACAACAGAGCGCAACTGCGCGCAACCGAGCGCAACATGACACAACTGAGCGCAAC
>CAZYQN010000104.1:0-6345 GCA_964649955.1 uncultured Pirellulales bacterium | reverse complement strand
TCGCAATGACCGCACGGCGAGGCCTTTCCGATACGGTAGGGGGCCGCCGTAATACATCCCGACCGAATATCCCCCGCCAGCCGCCTGATGATCGTCAGCCCATACGCCAGCGCCGCTTCAAACTCCTCCGGCCTCACCGCGCCGCTGCTGCTGTAATAACTGTACGGTTGTCCGTCCTTACTCACCGCAAAATTGTAATACCGGCTCCGGCCTGTCGCAGTCGTATCAATCGCCGCCGCAAACTCCCCGTCGAAAAGTCCTTTAGCCTTATACCCGAACCCCGCCCGTTTCTCCTCAATCTCATCCGGCGGCAGCGTCTTGCCCCCGATCTCAATCGGCACATAAAATGCCCCCGCAATACGCTCAGCCCCCAGTGCCTTCGGCAGCGACGGCACCGCCAATAGATACATCAAAAGCTGCACATCCAGCCCGTAATACAAATCTGTCCAGCTCACCGACCGCGGCGTCCGCTTGAAATCAAAAATAACCGCCGTTCTTTGCCCGCCGACCTCCGCAATATCCACCCGGTCAATCCGCCCCTTTACGCGCACACCCTTGTCCAGCTCAAACGCAAAGTCAAATTCCGATGCCGCCTGCCGAAACACCCCGGCCCGCTCCAACTCCGCTAGTGCCGGCACAAACCGCCGCACCGTCTCGCACGCCCCCTCAATAATATACCGCGGATGCATCTGCCGCCGCATAAACGCCGCAATCGTTTCATTTTCCGCCAGCGTCTGGCCAATCGTCGCCTCGCACAATGCCGCCAACTCATCCGCCGCCGCCGTCCCCCATGACAGCCCGTGTTCTTTCAGCCGCATAAACAGCGTTTCAATCACCTTATGGTAAAACACCCCCACATCCACCGGCTCAAACCGCAGGACCGGCCGTTTCTCCAGCCCCAGCACATACTTGGCAAAATGCTGATACGGACATGCCGCAAACGCCCCCAGCCGCGTCGCCGAAAAGTTCGCAATCAGCTTCATCTTTGCCGCCGTCTCCGCTGCAAGTATCGCTGCGTTCTCGTATGTCAGCGCCCTCATCACATGTTCCGCCGCCGCCCGCACCGGTTCCAGCGACGACCCCATCCCCGCGCACAGCACATACGCCGCCGCATCCGTCTGGCTCCCCGCGTGTCGATCCTTCCCGCACGCCGCCGCCAGCCGCTCCGCCAATTCCCCTGCATTATGACTGTCCCATACGCTCTGACCGCGTCCTGCCGCAAAATGTCTTACGTCCTCAAACATCGCTTCGATCCGCTCTACCCACACCGATGGAACTGTTGCCGCTCCCTTTTCATCCTGCTGTGGAAAACTTATCGCCAGATACTCCGATGCCCGGGTCAGCGCGATATACGCCAGGTATTGCCGCATTGAAAGCTGCTGCGTCAGTGTATCTGTTAGTTCCAGCCCCTCCGCCCTCGCGGCTTCACGCTCCCTGCGTCCCAGTATGTCCGTTGTCGAAAGGGGGATCGGAAACTGCCTCTGCGTCGCCCCCGCCAAAAACATCGCTCGTATCTCCGGATGTCGGCTTCGCTCAATCGATCCGACCAGCACCTGATCCAGCTTTGGCGGAATCAACTTAATGGTCAGCGACGATAGCGCATCCGTCAATATCGAAACAAAAGTGCTTGCCCGTTCCTTCCGCCCCGCAAACACCCGTTCCAGTTCGTCCAGTACTCCGATAAGCTGCGTCCACGTCTGGCGATGTCCCTGCAAATCCGCCGCATCATCCTGTGCCCATACTGTCAGAGTCCTGCACGCATCAATACGCTCCAAAAGTGCCCACACTGCCCGTACAAATGCTCCGGCCTCAATCCCTTCGTTGCCCTCAAACAGCGATGTCTGCAATTCCTTCAGCGGCCCGACCACACGTCGCCGCATATCCTCCATTACTACATCTTCTTCCGGCGCCGTCGCCTGTCCGAATCGCCATGCCGCCGCATCCGTCCAGTCCTCCCGCTCCACACCATACGCCAGGCAATACCGTTCCAGCCGGTCGATCAGCCCCGGTTCAACACCTGCCAGCCCGCTCTTAAGATAGCACAGCACATTGGTCGTCGCAAATCCATCCGCCGCGGCCAGTCCTGCTTGCAGCGTCTCAGCCAGCGGATGATGCCGCACCGCCGCAGGGCGATCCAGAAAGAATGGAATACCATAGCTCTTGAACGCAGACTCCAGCACGGCCGCATACACATCCATCTCCGGCACCGCCACCGCGATCTGTCGATATCGATATCCCTTGCCGCGCACCAATTCACAGATGCGTCCGGCCACCCATTCCCCCTCCGCCCGCACATCCGTACAGCAAGCGATCTCCACAGCACCCTTGGCCGAAATCGTTTTTGCCTGCTCATCCATCAGACAGGCCTCAATATGCCTCAGCCCCGGCGATTTGGCATATCGAAGCGGCTCTTTGAGTATGACCGGAGCTGCAATAGAAAAGTTACACTTGCCGAAAATCCCCGACAGCTCCGCATACGTCAGTTCGGTATTGTAAAACAAGCCTGACGGATCCGGCAGATTAACATCCGTACATCCAAGGTCATACGTCATCGGATCCAGGCACAGTGCAATATGCATCATCTTCGCCTGTCGCGCAATTGCGATTAGTAGTTCCCGTTCCTGCACCGTAAAGCCGGAAAAACCATCAACCCAAACCTCTGCCCCCTTCAAAAATGCCGCCCCCTCGATCTCCCGCCGTGCAAGCGTCAATTGTGCATCCGGATTTCTGATTTCATAGGGAGCATTCTCAAAAAACGCCGTGTACTCCGCAAAAACCCGCGCAATATCCTGCCATTTTCGGGTGGTTGTACTCCCTGGATTTTCCTTGATAAGTTTTTGGGCCAGCAGTGCAAGTTGCTCCGGCCCGCAATCTGCCTGCTGAAGTTCCGTAAACAGTCCGCTCAGACGTTGGGCCAACCCAGACTGACGTGCCGTCTCGCGATACAGCCCAAGTTCTTCCGCCGCGTCCAGCAATGCCCGTTGCGTTACCATCTGCCGTCCCAGCCGCGATAGTTCCGCCCCCGAACGAAGCCGCTGATTCAGCCAGAACACTAACCGGTTAAACGACAGCACCCGCAAACGGCTGTATCCCGCCACCCCCGGCCGGGACAACACCGCATGTTCCATCTGATACGTCGCCTGCTCCGGCACCAGCAGTACCAAAGGCGTTTCCGATGGCGTCACGAGAGCCTCTGCCGCCGCAGCTACACACCACGACGTCTTGCCCGTTCCGCTGCGGCCAAGAATGAACTGTATTTGTGTCATAATATCCTTCCCGATTGTCCCGCAGTTGTATCATAGAATGGCCCTGATTTCAACGAACTTCCCCCAAAATGCCTAAAACTCCCCCCTTGTCAATCAAACGCATCTGAAATATAATACCCCCGTCATGACCCCCGAAAACAAAACCCAAACGCGAGTGGAAGGGATTAAAAATGAGAAATACGATGTACGCAAAAAGATGGATTGTTCTGGCAATAGTGGTTACGGCAGGGGGAGTGTGGGCTGCGTTAACATACGCCGCTGAAAAAACACACGAATATGAAATTGCCGTCGAACCCTATAAAAGCGATACGGTGCGTATGATTGAGGCTTACGAACGCCTCAGCAGCCAATATCTGACGCTTGTACAGCAAAACCTTTCGCAAATGGCCGCCGCAGATCGCGATATTCTCACAAAGTTGACCTCGATTGAAAAAAAGCTCGACGATCTCTCCACCCGTCTTGCCCGTCTCGAATCCCCTCAGCCCGCAGCACCGCCCGTTGCTCCGAAGGAACAATAAATGCTGCTTATTCTGCTTAAAGCGATTATCACCCTGTTTGTCGTGGTGGACCCCATCGGCAATATTCCCTCGTTTCTCATAGCCACAGAACGCTTCGACAAACACAGCCGTCAGCGGGCCTACACCCTTTCTGTCTTGGTAGCCCTCGTTATCCTTCTGGTCTTTGCGTTTTTGGGTCAATTCATCCTGGACTATGTATTCCAGATTAAAATTGCCGATATTCGCATTGCCGGCGGTCTTTTGTTACTGGCAATTACGTTCCGCGGCCTGCTCAACGAAGACCATACCGCTGACACACCTCGCGGAACATCCTCCACGGTAGAACAGATCGCCTGTGTCCCACTGGCCTGCCCCTTACTGGCAGGTCCCGGTGCCATGGTCACCAGCCTGACCATCTGGCACAACCCAAAAGCAGGCCCGGCAGTTGCCGTAATTGCGATGCTGTGTGTCCTGAGTATGTTCTGGCTGATGATGCGATTCATCGACACCATAAGTCGCGTTGTCGGAAACCTTGTCATCACTGCCGCCTCAAAAGTCATGCTCATCTTTGTCGGTGCCATTGGTGTCAATATGACCCTTCAGGGGATACTCTTTTATTTCCCACCGCACTGATGGCGGTTGAATAAACGGTGCTGGAAAAGGGTAAAACGGTATAATTTCTTGTTTGTTCTTTATCAAACTTTTGGTATAATCCTTCCGCTGGACATGCGGTCTGGCAGGTCTTTTTCGGGCCGTTTGACAAGTCAATAGTCTATGTTATAAGACTTGTAGAGTCTATAATGCAAATAGGCACAAAAAAGCGTAAATGGAACTGCCGTAAAAGGGCATGAAAACATTAAAATTCTCGATTATTTGCGTAAAAATGAAGAAATATGTCCTAAAAAACACCACTGAAGTTGTGTTCAGTTTCGTATCAGTTTGTGTTATGTTGCGCTCAGTTGCGCTTAGTTGCGCGCAGTTGCGCTCTGTTGGCGGCATTGTTCTGACAAGTTACGGAGAGTTTGAATGAATAAACCGGATAAAATAATCTATGTATTATTGATACTATTAGGTCTCAACCGGATGATCCTTGCCGATTCTCCCGTTGAGATTACACGCCACGAAGATCAGCATTCCGTCGCCAAGCTGATAGCCGTTCGCTATAACAATACCCCGGCCGTCGCCGTCAAATTTACCGGCACAGACGATTTGCATTTCTATGCCGACCCTGAAACCGCGCCCGCTCCCGACTTAATCCTCAAAGCCGTCCCCCAAACCGCGAATCTGCAATTCAGCAATACACTTTACCCCCGGCCCTCTCTTTTTTATGATGCCTCATATAAAAAAGAGATTGAAGTGTACGTCGGCGATTTTTATCTCATTTTGCCGATAATCTCCTATCCCGAACAATCGCAACCCCTTACAGTGACGGTTCAATTGACCGGCATTGCCTGTACCAGTAAACTGTGCCTGCGGCCGTTTGACATAACGCTGACGGCCGAATTGACCATTGCGGATATATCGGCCTGGCCTGTTATTGACTTTACCCCGGCATCTTCAACAACATCGCCTCCCGTTTCTCCTGCGGCTCCTTTGCCGGCGCAATCATTCGGTCAAATCGCACTAATGCTGCTGTTGGCGATAGTGGCGGGCCTGTCATTTAATATTATGCCGTGTGTATTGCCGGTATTGCCTTTGATTGCCTCGCGAATGGTAAATATTGCCAAAGAGCAGCCCGCCCGCCGTATTGCATTGGGACTGATGTTCTGTGTCGGTATTGTTGCATTCTTTGCAGTGATAGGAACATTTTCTTCCGCGATCCGTCTGACAACAGGCGCGGTATTTAATCTTAGTGACCCGTATCGTTTCCCTGTTTTTGATATTGTTATGGTATTGTTCCTGCTTGTTTTTGCGCTGTTTATGTTCGATGTTCTGCCGTTGACGCTGCCTTCGGCTGTCTCCGGCAAAACAGCCGATGCAGGCACGTTCTCCGGCTCATTCGGGATGGGCTTTCTGGCGGCGGTATTAAGCATTCCCTGCAGCGGAGCAATTCTGGCGGCGGTACTGGTCTGGCTTCAAACGCAGCATTGGTTGATGGGATTTACAGCCTTTTTGCTGATGGGGCTGGGTATGGCATTACCGTATGCAATTCTTGTCTCGGTCCCTAAACTGCTCAGCCGTATCCCCCGTCCGGG
Source organism: uncultured Pirellulales bacterium (assembly GCA_964649955.1). Classification (GTDB taxonomy): domain Bacteria; phylum Planctomycetota; class Phycisphaerae; order Sedimentisphaerales; family Anaerohalosphaeraceae; genus T3Sed10-213. The sequence goes on along the minus strand of CAZYQN010000104.1, from coordinate 387 downwards.
CAATTGGATGGAGTACTTTAAAAAAGCGATGGGATTTGCAATGCTCCTGCTGGCGCTAAAACCGTTGTCCGCGTTGCCCAAAGACCGCATCCTGAATGTGACCTCTTATGCCGTTGTATTGGCCTTTGCCGTCTGGATGTGGGGAACGTGGGTATCCTTCTCAACCCCCGCCGGCAAAAAGTGGCTCATTCGCGGCATAGCCGTACTCATAGCAATCATTGCCGGTCTCTGGATGCTTCCGGAAAAAAAACAGATCATCGACTGGCACGATTACGACCGCACCGCGATTCAGCAGGCCGTTGATAAAAAACAGCCTGTCCTGATTAAGTTTACCGCCGATTGGTGTACCAACTGCAAAGTCCTCGAAAGCCGCGTATATCAGGATAC
>CAZYQN010000103.1:4467-6557 GCA_964649955.1 uncultured Pirellulales bacterium | reverse complement strand
TTATTGTGTCCAGGCGGTGGTGAGTTGCTGTTTTACGTAGGTCAGGGCGGGGGCTATTTCTTCGTCGAAGTTTTTCCAGCGGCATTCGAATGAGATCCCGCCGGAATAGCCGATTTTTTTGAGAGCAGCGAAGTAGGGGACGAAGTCATAGGGGGCGGTTCCCGGCCGGGCGCGGCCTTCCTTTTCGGCGATGTGGACGTGCCGGAGGAGGGGGCCGGCGTCAATGATCGACTCGGGGCCTTCGTCTTCGAGGGCCATGTGGTAGATGTCGGCCAGGACGCAGATGTTGGGGTGGTTGACGGCGCGGGCGATCCGGGCGCCTTGTTTGACGGAGTTGACGAGGTTGCATTCGTTTTTGTTGAGCGGCTCGATGACGACGGTGATGCCGTACTCGGCGGCAATCGGGCCCATGCGTTTGAGCAGTTCGGTAAACTGGGCGACGGCCTGTTCGGTGCCAAAGCCCTCGGGGACGCGGCGGGCTGCGCCGCTGCCGAAGACGATGACGGAGCTGCCGACGGCTTTGGCGCGGGCGAAGGCGGTGCGGGCATAGTCGAGAATCTTATCGTGGACGGCGTCGGGGCCGACGCATTTGAGGTCGCCGGGCAGGAAGCCTGCGTAAGAATAGACCGGCAGTGCGGCGGTGGCGGATTTTTCCAGATTCGGGGCGAATTTATCGTCCGGCTCCAGAGGGGTGAGGAATTTCTGGACGCCTTCTTCGACATAATCGTAGCCTGCGGCCTTGACTTTGTCGGCGCTATTAAGGGAGGTACACAGGCCGATCTTGGGCATAGGGACGATGGTGGGCTTGGCAGGCTCGGCGGGTTGGGGCGATGAGGCCTTTTCACAGCCGGCGGCGCAGAGGGCCGCGGCGGCAATGAGTGTCAGGGGGAGCAGGATGGTGTGCGTAAAACCGAAAGAGCCTCGTATCTTCATTGCGACTATCTCCTTTCGTGCAAATAGTTAGGATTTGTATGAAATATAGCACGTTCTGAGATAATTGTCCAGCGAATCTTTATGATGGGCGTTTGAGAATCTGGCCCTGAAGGCTGATGGTAACGTCCAGAAACGGGACTTCGACTCCCGCCAGCTCCATGGCCTGCCTAGCGATGCGGACCAGGCCGGTGCAGCAGGGAACTTCCATATGCACGACGGTGATGCTCTTGAGGTTGTTGTGTTGGATGAGCTGAGCGAGTTTTTCGACGTAGGGGGAGATGTCGTCGAGCTTGGGGCAGGCGATGGCGATGGCCCGGCCGCGGAGGAGCTTTTCGTGGAAGTTGGCCATAGCGAAGGGGACGCAGTCGGCGGTCAGCACCAGCTCGGCATTGGCAAAATACGGGGCCATTGGCGAGACCAGATGGAGCTGAACGGGCCACTGGGCCAGTTGCGAGGGGCGGTCGGCTTTTGGTGCGTCGGGGGCGGTTTCGGCCGGAGCAGCGGCGGGTTTGTTAAACTGCATCGTGCGCATACCGGGGCAGACGAAACCGGCGTCCTGTTTGGGAGGTTGCGCAGCGGGAGCCGAGGGAGCTTTCGGCGCGTTGAGTGTTTTGAGATACTCGTGCGTGGCGGCTTCGTCGAACTCGGCGGCGTTGCGCTGTTCGATGGTGATGGCGTCCATCGGGCAATGTCCAAGACAGGCACCCAGTCCGTCGCAGTAGGTTTCGCTGACGAGTTTGGCTTTGCCGTTGATGAGCCGGATGGCGCCTTCGGCGCAGGCGGTGATGCACAGGCCGCAGCCGTTACATTTTTCTTCGTCGATTTTTACGATGTTTCGCAGTGCCATAGTACCCTCACGAATCAGAAGGCAGAAGCCGGACTACACCGCCCGGCCTCTGTCTGCTGTTGTTTGTTATCAAACGTTAACCGGCTAACATAACTTTCAAATCTTCCTGCGGGGTGGTGATCGGTGCGATGTTGAACTTTTCGACCAGCACGTTGAGTACCGCCGGGCCGATGAATGCCGGCAGCGACGGTCCCAGCCGCATGTTCTTGATGCCCAGGTGCAGCAATGTCAGGAGGATGCAAACGGCCTTCTGTTCGTACCAGCTGAGGACCATTGTCAGCGGCAGGTCGTTGACGCCGCAGTTGAAGGC
>CAZYQN010000103.1:0-4367 GCA_964649955.1 uncultured Pirellulales bacterium | reverse complement strand
GCTTTGACGGCGTCGATGACCTTGTCGGCAACACTCATTACGGCGTTGTGACCAAAGCCTACGGTAATCGTTTTGTCTTCGGCGTCGGCGGTAAAGCCCGGCTGTGCCAGCGCGGCTTTGATGACCGGCGAAAAGTCACGGTTATTGATATGCACTACGTCCGGCCAGGCGACCAGTCCGCAGGTGAAGATGCGGGCTTTGTAGCTGTCGCGGGGCTTTTGAATGCAGTTGGTCGTCATCAGAATCGCGCCGGGGAAGGCTTCGAATTCTTTTTGCTGATCCTGCCAGGCGCCGCCGTAGTTGCCTGCCAGATGGGCATACTTTTTCAGGCCGGGATAGGCGTTGCACGGGAGCATTTCGCCGTGCGTATAGACGTTGATTCCCTTGCCTTCTGTCTGCTTGAGCAGTTCTTCGAGGTCTTTCAGGTCGTGGCCGGAGACAAGAATCGCCTTGCCTTTCCTGGGCGTGACACGAACGACGGTCGGCTCGGGGTGGCCGTAGGTCTGTGTGTTGGCCTTGTCGAGCAGTTCCATCACCTTTAGATTGACTTCGCCGACCTTCAGTGCCATGCCGACCAGTGAATCAACATCTGTCGCTTTCGGTCCGTTCAAAAAGTCCAGTGCCTCATGGAAGAACGCATAGACGCTGTCGTCTTCGACGCCGAGGATCATGGCATGGTCGGCATAGGCGGCGGTGCCTTTGAGGCCGTAAACGATCAATTCCTGCAGGCCGGTGACATCAGGCCCCTGTGCTTGGAGCTTTTTGGCGATGCTGAGCGATTCGGCTTGCCGGAGCATTTCAGCGCGATTGGCCGGGGCCTGCCACTGGGCCGGGCCGGTGAGAGACTCGGGGGACTTGCCCGCCTTTTTGGCGGCAGCGGCGTATTCGATTTTGGCGTGGGCCAGCACTTGTCCGGCCTTGCCCAGCAGGGCCTCCAGCCGGACGGGGTCAAAGTTGACATTGGTGACGGTGGTAAACAATGCTTCCATGACGAACCGGTCGATGGCGCGATCTTTGGCGCCGAGTTTGCCCGCCCGATGCATCACCATCGAGATTCCTTGTGCGGCATACACCAGCAAATCCTGCAGCAGGGCCGTTTCATTGTCCTTGCCGCATACGCCGATGCGTGTGCATCCCTTGCCGCCCGCTGTTTGTTCGCATTGATAACAGAACATTTTGTGTTCTCCTTTCGATAAAGTTCTTAGTTATTAGTTCGTAGTTTTTTATTTTAAGGTTAGGATTTTGTATTGCCGATTGCCGTTGGATGCGGCGTCTTGAGAACCAGAAATGTTGCCGGCTCTTTGTTGGGATTGTGAATTTTCATCGGCGTATTCAATGCCACATCAAGTAAACTTCCCGGTTTGGTCGTGTTCGGTGTGCCATCCAGTTCCACACACAGACAGCCCTGAAGCGTCAACACATGTACATTCGAGTTGGCGTTGTGCGGCGGTACGGCCTGACCGGGGTTTAACGCGATCTGAATGAGCTGAAGATACGGTTCATTGACAAGAATGCGCTTGCCCATCTTGTCGTCTTCGTAAGGTATTTGTTCCAGTACATTTAACATTTGTAACCTTTCTTTAAAGTGTCAGTTCCTACGGCATCTTCTTTTTTTCATGCTCTTATCATCGTCAGCAGCATTTTGAACTTGCTTTCGCCCCGGACGGCATGGGGGATATTGGCGGGCATGATGACGACCTGCCCGGCGGCCACCGTGATATCGTTTCCGGCGATGGTGATAACCGCCTGCCCGTCGGTAATCTGCACGAGGGCATCGTAGGGTGCGGTATGTTCGCTGAGGCGCTGGCCTGCATCGAAGGCAAACAGCGTGACCGTGCCGGGGTCTTTGTCAACCAGTGTTTTGCTGACGACCGAGTCGGCGGCGTAGTCAATCAGGTCGTTGAGGCCGCGGGCCTTTGCGGTGCAGGCTTGCAAAATTCCGTTTCGTGTCTTAGCCATGGGTTCCGGTTCCTTTCGGTTTGACAAATTCGGCCAGTGTAACATCGTTTAAAAAGCCGTTGATCTGCTGCTGCATCTGACCCAGCTTCGGGTTTACCGGGCAATGTTCTTTCATCGGGCACTTAAAATCGCCCATCAGACATCGAATGACGCTGACCGGTCCCTGGATGGCTTCAATGATTTGCCCGAACGTGACGGCTTCGGGTTTTTGGGCCAGCACAAATCCGCCGCGCGGGCCCATGGTGCTGTCCACCAGTCCGGCTGAGGCCAGCTTTTGCAGCAGTTTGCACGCCAGTGCGTACGAAACATGATTGTTTTTGGCCAGCACCCGCGCCGACAGCGGCTTTTGGCTCTCATGGGCCTTGGCCAATTCGGCGGCCAGCCGTAATGCGTAATCCGTATCCCGTCGTATCAAGTCCATCGTTTCTGTTAAACCTTTTTTATCTATTACTAAAATAGTCCTATATGTGTGCTTTAAAAAACGACCTCACGCGGGCCGTATCTTTTATATCGGAACAATATAGTCCTACATAAACAAAAAGTCAACGCCTTTTTTGGAAATTTTCCTCGAAAATCATCTGTGATTTTATATCTCTTTTTTATATAATGATTTATATGTTAATCGGAATGTTGTTATATGGGAAGATGCGGCGTTGTGTCTTTTGTTGGCCGGGGGGGCGTATTGATGCGAAAACGCCGGTAGAGGTCAGCGAGAGAAGATGACGGCGTCGAAGATTTTGACAGTGGCGGCGGGGAAGGCGTATTTGCTCAGGTCTTTGGGGGTGATCCATTTGACAGCGACGCAGTGGATGGGTTTGGCAGTGCCGGCGGTGTAGGTGCAGTCGAAGGCGTGGAGCGTGATGCGAAAGTGCGAGTAGGCGTGGCGGACGATGCAGAGGCGTTTGCCGACGGCGACGTCGATGCCGATTTCCTCCCTGATCTCGCGGGCGACGGTTTGTTTGAGGGTTTCATCTTTTTTCTTTTTGCCGCCGGGCAGTTCCCAGAGTCCGCCGAGAAAGCCATCGGGGTTGCGTTTGTCGATGAGCAGTTTGCCGTCTTTATAGACCAGGCCGACGGCGACGGTGTAGTGCGGGGTCGGGGCGGCTTTGGGCATACGCGGCAATACATCTTGCTCATTATGTGCATACGCCAGACAATGCTTTTGCACGGGACATTGCAGGCAATTCGGATTTTTGGGGGTGCAGACGGTGGCACCCAGTTCCATCAGCGATTGGTTAAAGTCGCCGGGGCGGCTTTGGGGCACGAGCGTTTCGGCCAGATGCCAGAGGTGCTTTTGTGCGGCGGGGGATTTGGGATTGTCGCTGAGCCGATACAGCCGGCACAGGACGCGCATCACGTTGCCGTCCAGCACGGGCACGGGCAGGCCGAAGGCGATGCTGGCGACGGCGCCGGCGGTGTAGCGGCCGATGCCGGGCAGGGCGACGATGGCGTCGAAGGTGTCGGGGAAGACGCCGCGGTGGCTGTCGACGATGGCGCGGGCGGCCTTGTGCAGGTTGCGGGCGCGGGTGTAGTAGCCCAGACCCTGCCAGAGCTTGAGAACCGAGTCCAGCCGGGCGGCGGCGAGCTTTTGTACGGTTGGAAAGCGTTTCATAAAGCGGTTATAGTAGGGGATGACGGTCGTGACCTGCGTCTGCTGGAGCATGATCTCGCTGATCCAGACGGCGTAGGGGTCTTTCGTTCCGCGAAACGGCAGCTTTCGGGCGAAGGTGTCAAACCACGTCAGCAGAACATTTTGAAGATTATTAATTTGCAGAGTTTTCATAGTGGGTGGGATTCAGCAGAAAACCTTAAATCCCTATTTCGTTTCGCTATCGGCGTTGCCCTCAAGCGCTTCTAAGTCCGCAAGATCTTTTTTCCGACCAAGAGATTTTTTGTTTTTGAAGAAAGCGTTTTTTCCCAAATAATACACTGGAATTCCCCCCAGCTTCCCTTCCGTCTTGCCCTCAAACGCCTCATTCCAATCCACACCCGTCAGCGAGTTTAATAAGTCTATGCGTACCGGCGTAACACCCAATTGCACCACGTGCTCAGGCACAGTAAAATCTGCGATTTCAAGTCCCAACGATGAAAATCCGAATTCATTCAGACATGCCAGAATGCGCCGAGCGTTTTCGGCTTCCGGTTTAACAAGGATATCCAAGTCTCCTGTAAATCGGGGGGCGCCGTGATGTGCCAACGCAAACGCTCCGACCACAAGATACTCAACCTTATGAGCGTTTAATAACGCGAGCAACTCTTTGAAGTCGTTGGGTACGTCCACAGACCATCTCCCTTAGGCGTTCGACCTCGGCGACACGCTCGGCCGGGGGGCGGCTGAGCCAGTACGCCAAATTGTCCCGAATCTCACGCGTACCGTCCATCGGCATTTTTTTGACAACCTTTTCCAT
>CAZYQN010000102.1:0-6598 GCA_964649955.1 uncultured Pirellulales bacterium | reverse complement strand
CGGACAAGTCCGCAAAGTCTTCCAAATCCACATAACAATCCCCTGTCACATCCATCGAGGGACATGTCGCAAAACAAGACAGACCAAAACAACTTGCACTTTTAAGTTCCATCCAATTATCAACAAATCTGCAGAAGTCGATCAGATCAATACTGCCTGATTGGTCTAAATCCATTCCATCACAAAAAGCATTCGCTTCTCCACAGGCATCTTCCCCCCACCATATTGACAAGAGGGAGAATTCCTCTAAATTAACACCAAAATCCCCTGTGATGTCATCCTCCGACTCCTGCTGCCAAATTAACCGCGGATTCCATCGACCTTCTCGAATCTGCCATATCGGTTTTTTCTGTTCCATTTCATTTGGATCAAAGAACCATCCTGCATCTCTAAATGTGATATCCATCCGCATTTCTGAGGTCGTTTTACCCTCACCGCCGGCACTTTCCAATTGTCCACTGATCTGAATGTCCCAAAAAGAAGCCGTCGTTTTTGCATTGTTTGTAAAACCTAAAAGACCGCCTACCGACTGAACACCATAGACACGACCTGCTGAATAGCAGTTCAAGATATCTGAGCCGTAGGTATTGCTTCCGACTAATCCCCCTATAACACTATTACCACTTGCGTCTGCCACTGAATACGAATTATCAATTGTAGAACCGTAATTACTGCCTGCCAATCCGCCAATAAAAAAATTCCCCTGCACTGAACCCATTGAAAAGCTTTGCCTTACAGTGCCCTCTTCTTCATTACTTCCAACCACCCCCCCCGCGGTATTTTCTCCTTTTACCTGCCCCCGGAAATAGCATCGTCTAACCAATCCAGAATGATTGCATCCTGCAGCACCACCGATGGCCGCACTCCCACTAACCGTGCATTGTGAACCGCAATTTTCTAACATTCCTTCCCTATTGAAACCCACGATCCCTCCGACATTATCTTTGGCAGTGATCGAACCCATTACAAAACAGTCACTTATTCTGCCCCCTTGATTATACCCTACAAGTCCTCCCGCGCTGGTACTATTAGGTGCATGAATCTTTACACTGTTCAGGATAAGCTTTTTAATCTGTCCGTTACCTCCCAGATACCCAAATACGCCAACACATTCTTGCGCCTGATCGTCGGAATAGGAATAATTGGAAATCGCTTTTCCATTTCCATCGAATACCCCTGTAAACGGCAGGTTACCCGGGTGACCTTCACCATAATATAGCCCAACAGGAGAATTCGTGCCTGTAAAATTCGAAAAATCGATATCGGCCATCAGTTTGAATTGATTATCCCAGTCGTCCGGATTTGTCCCGATTGAATTCATTTGCTCAGGCGTCCAGATTTGATAGGGATCCTCTCTGGTTCCTGTGCCTCCTCCGTACTGTAAAAGAATTGTAAATACAGAAACACTGATATCAAACTCGTCAGGATTATCAGCATCTGTAATTTTGATAAGACATTCCAACGAAGGAACATTCGGGATAGTCCATGTTGCACTGCCTGTATTGGCAACAGTCTTCATATAATTCCACGTTGCTCCATTATCTGAGGAGTAGTCCAACTGGACATTAACCGTCTCATCTTCCGATTCCCAGGTAATCGTTTTGGTTGTCCCTACGAGGTAAATTTCTCCGCCATTCGGAACAAGAAGAACAAGGGGGCCGGGTTCGGGAATTGTTGCATAGGCTATTATCAGGCCATTATCATTTATGTCCACAGCGCCCGCTAAGTTCCACTTATCGTAAATCGAAAGGAATTTTGTCTTATTGGAAATCAAGTCATTGAGATCAAGCACCCTGTCATCTTTATAAACAAAAGCATGACTATCGCCTTCTATTGTAAAAAAATGGCCGACAATTACTCCCTGTTCATTGACAGCATTGGCATATCCCATGGTGCCTAAGCCGAACAAAAGACCGTTTTGCCAGAGGAATGGCTGAGCTTTCCCGTTGACAGCTACCTGCCCTACCACTTGATTATTATTATTTATGTCATATGCAGTACCGCTGTCAGCTATTATATACTCAACATTATCATTTTGATATCCAAACGCCGCTACTCCCATTTGTCCCACAGCAAGTTCGTTATCGTTTATCGCTCTTAAATACCCCTTTTGCCCAACATTAATATCTTTTCTGACTCCATTCTTATAATAAAAACATCCCCAAGGCAATACTCCCTGCCCATCACTATACCCGATTATCGTTCCATTGTTATTAATTCCCGTAACAAATAAATTTTCAAATCCTAAATCTAAGAGTGTCTTCTGTCCATTCTCATAAATGAAACTGTTCGGCCAATCATGCCCAACCACCTGTCCCAGATTGTTAATTGAACAAGGAAAACCATTTCCCAGATACTTGCTTTCTCCATTTTCATATAAATACATATGGGAATTTTCAGGTGAATTATACGAGGGGCGAATCCTTGCTGATGTTATGCCGATAATTTGACTTTTGTTATTAATCGCAATCGGAATGCTGTTACGGTCACCTTTAAGCGGAATCGGAATCTCCTGGGCCTCATATAAACCGCCGGATACAGGGATTAAAAGATAACTCCGAACGACCTCTCCTTTGGCCGGTATACACCCTATGCCCAGAACAACACATAATTGCAGTAGAATTGTTCCTTTCATCTTTCCTCTCTCAAAGCTTTCCCGCTACAAGAAAACCTTACTGCTGCAGATATAGCCTGCCTCTAGTGGGGCTTCAGTATCACGAAATACATTATCTTGTTTTCTCTAATTCCATATCCATAAAATAAAGTGATACTCTTTGTAGTAGTTCCTATAATAAAGATTTGAACGCTGCGATGCAAGGAAAAACAGAGAAAAACAGTCCTAATACAAGCACAGCCTGGTCATTTTTACAATTTCTCCGTCCCCTGATACAGTCGTTTTCTCTCTTATTGTTAAAGAATTTGAACCAAAAAACCATATAACCACTTCACTTCTATTTCTCTAAAAATAGTCGGGTTATTCCACAATCCTGTTCAGTACAATTATTTGAGGAGTTCAGTTACCATCTGACCGACAATAAGTGATTTTTTGTAAAAGGATTAAGTCCGCACGGCGCAAGTAAAATGAGAGATTCGATGATGGTTGAGAAATATTCGTCGTTGTCGTCTGATGGACTTTGCCTTTCTATATACTTTTAATTTCCCGGGATATTACAAATCGATACACGCTTTCTTTTCAATCCGGTCACCTTACGACAGCAAGAAGTTTTACACGAGGCTTTGCTTATAAATATCCTAATAAGAGAATCCCCACTTTCCTGCTATATTTTCAAAATCGTTTAAATTGACATATCCATCCTGGTTGATATCTTCAAGTATTGCTCCCGGATTACCATGCCATAACCATTGCTCCGACAATTGCATCAAATCTTCAACTCCCACATAATCATCGGAATTAAGGTCCCCGGCATTATGATTCAATTTGATGTAATCCAATTCGATACCCTCTCCGATCCCCAGATTGCGCGAATACTGCCTGTCGGTCGGATTATTCCATCGTTCGTAAACCCCAAGGCTCTGTATGCCCATTCCATTATTGGCAGGATCGTAAAATGTGCCGGAGGGAGGATTATCTGCAAGAGCTGCTTCACTAAGGTAATCCTCTACACCGCCTTTCTGAACAGCAGCGGGCCATTCATTCCACAAAATATCAAGCCCGACCGAATCGATTGCCACTGGATCCTGCGAAACTAAAATACTTGAAGGCCAATCATGGTTGAACGGATCCATTTCAAAACGAACGGGGTTGCCTTGCCAGTTTTGTCCGGCATAAAGTGCATCCAAGATATACAGAAGTGTTTTTCCGCCCATATGAGGATGCCCCATAATGTCGACCAACGCTCTGTATTGGCCGGCAGCCGTATTAAATCCGGCCAGACTATTATGCAAATTATAATAGCCAATTGAATCCGGTGTGCGGTTATAGGAGCCATAGTTGTTTTTTGCACAAAGCGTAATCCCGGCGGCATGGCTTTTCAGAACAGCAATGTTAATTAAATATTCCGCCTCTGCATAAAAAACAGGAATGTAATCAGTCAAAAAAGATTCCGGATCGAGTCCGTGGCTCCAATGCTGCACTACAGCAGAAGGTGTACTCTGGGTACGGCCGCTACCGCCTATTTTATCAAAATAAATTACTTCAGGAAACTCGGAAAATAAAATATCACGCCATTGATTCGGAAAACGTGCTAAAGTATCACCAACCGCGATGCAATTCGGTTCCACACCTGCCGTATAGACCAGTTGCCGCAGGACAGACAGTATCAGTTGAGGATTTGTATCCGATGAATCCAAGTGGGAAATTTTTTGATACGTGGAAGGATTTACAGCACCCACGGTGAGGTTACAGGTGGTCAGATTAACTTTGATGGTGATTTTTTCACCCGGTGTGTATCCTTTATCCTGTTTTCCCTGACACCGATTGAAATAACGAAACAGGGCATCCCATGCCTGAACATTCCCCTCACAGCCGGTCAGTCCGCAAACTGCTTTACGGACCATTGCATCCACATATTTTTGTAATGTATTTTCGGATTGCCATGAATATCCATCTCCTGCTGCCGGCCCATTCCAGTCTGTCGCGGAAGGATCATGCACCCAAACAACACGGCCAGGGAAGATCCCCTTGGCGATTCCAATCGGGGTGTTCGGCAGCGGGACTTCAGCCAATGCCGGTCGATCAAATGCAGCTGACAGTGTAAGCCATAAACAAAGAACACTAGCCGCGATACAGATAGCAGCGGTACAAACTTGATGATGATATCTTTGGGCCTTTTTAATCAAAGCCGCAGAACCCATCACGCCCGCCAACCATATAATAAAGCTCGAAGCCAAGGGAAAAGCGGCTCGCTGGCAGGGATAGGTCGCCCGGCTGGGCTTTGGAATTACCCGAACCAGGAACCAAATTAATGCCAATAAACCGATAAGAGGCAATACAATTTTTAATGCTATGGAGGGCTTTGCCTCAGGGTTTGAGGCATCCACTTTTAGTCGTTTGTAATGACGATATAGACTGCCCATGTGCCTTGACCAGAATTATATCGACTCTGTTTTTCTAATGCCCTTGATAAAGTTTTTTCACCTCAGACTCACTCAAGGCACGCTTGTAAATCCTGACTTCATCCAGCAGACCGCTAAAACAATCCTTGTTCCAGCGTCCGCCGAAAAAGAGCGGCAAATTATTATTTCCGATCATTAGCGAAACCTCCGCACTTTTTGTCGGCTGGCCATTGACATATAAAATCATTGTCGTCCCGTCATACGTACCGACAAGATGATACCACATACTCAGCATCAGAGGGGAATTATAAGTCGTGTCGAAGGCCCCTGCCCAAGAGCCCAACACCCCTGTAGATAGCATAAACCTCGGGTTTTTTCTGCGAATATCTATGCAATAATTCTCCCAGGGATCATAGGTATCGATAGAGGACGGCTGAATTACAATCTTCATAAACCGGTCATCATCATCGGTTAGCTGAACCCAAACCGAGATTGTGATTTGAGCAGTAAACATTAACGAGTTTGAATCAGGAACTTCTACATAGTCATCAATACCGTCCAAGCTCAATTCGCCAGTGCCAGTCCAGACGGGACTATTAAACAAAATGCCGTGATTGCCGTAAGCGGTCTCATCACCAGCCAAAAGCCCTTCCGTTTCTTCAAATGTCCACTGTCCAACAAGATTGGGGTCAACACTCATTAACCAATGTTCGGACACTATTGAGAAATCGACTAAATTGACTGTTCCGTCTGTATTAAAATCAGTTCCTTCGCACCAATCCGGCCAGACACAATCTGCCTGCAGCCAATGCTCTATAAACAAGAGTAAATCAACGTCCTGAAATGTTCCACTACCCTGACCATTTGTGCCCGCACATAAAGAAGCTGCCCCTATTACGATAGAAACAATGATAATCGTCTTCATCAGAGTCTTCTCCTTGGAAAAATACATGATTCCCTTCGGGAGAACTCAAACGGCTGATTCTTCTGAGATGTTTTCTTCCCTCGTTTCTTCTCTTCTATCAATTGCCGTCATCAGGTTTCAATCAACGACTGCGATCAATATCGATACCTCTATAGTACAAAGTTCTCTACTGAAATACAAAGAAAAATATTGTAAAACTTCCGTGTCATACAATATGATACTATCAAAACATTATCTGGTTTGTTCACTGTCCTATTTAAAGGCGGAAAACCTCTAATCTTCTGATGTCTGTAATATAGCAAATCCAGCACAACAGCACTGTAATAGGGCTGCAACATTGCGCAACCGCGCGCAACTGAGCGCAACTGAACACAACTGAGCGCAACATGACATCAACTTACATGCAACTTGACGCAACTATTTTTGTCCTATGTCCTTAATTTAATAGAACTTAACTTATATTTGGGCAGATTTGGGGAGCTTTAAATCACATTTTTGAATTATAGATACATCTGTACTTGTTAAAGATCATTTAAAAAGCAAAACTTTAAAACCTCCCGCAGCAGGCCTATGCCTTGCCTGCCCTGCTCATTTGCGCAGGATATCGTAGCGAAATGTTTGATAAATATCAAATAAAAAATCAGATGCATAAAACCT
>CAZYQN010000101.1:372-6625 GCA_964649955.1 uncultured Pirellulales bacterium | reverse complement strand
GATAAAACAATGTGAATTAAACCCATGTTCTCAGGTGATTGATGCGGAGCTATTTTAAACAAGGCAGTCGCAAATATGGTGCTTTATTGGAGATTATTTCCTTAGTGTAGTAAATATTAGGTCTTATTCGCGATCTTGCTGTTATTTCAGCTATAGCAGAGGCTTATGACGCTGTTGTCCTTTCTGATGTTGACTGAAGTGAAATTACTTATTTGGCAGTTTTTACTTGACAAACAGATGTTTTCTAATTAGTGTATTTGTACATTAGTTGTCCATTTAATAAACAAGGATTTTAATTATGCAAAAATAAGTTTATGGCTATGTGAGTGTAGCGGTTATTTCGATACCGCTTTTCAATTAGCCGTCCTTGCGTTAATGGGATTGCTGATAGACCATGTTGAGGTTTTATTTTGGTATTAAAAATGAAGTTTTATGATTCACATCTCTCAATATCTGCCTACACGCTACGATAAAAAAATAAGTCATTTCCTTTTTGTTCTCAGGCGTCATTCTGGGAATCATCTGCCGAAATTCACTTTAACTCAGTAAGTGTTATTCAACTTGCTGCCGAACACTAATCGCATCATGCATGAAAGAAAGGTGCAAATTCTCATGGACTCACACGTCGAACTGGTCAGAAGAATCAAAGAAGAACTTTGTCCTGGCGGTATCTGGAAACTTGGATCCCGAGTTGAAAATGTTCTTAAAAGCTGGTTAAGCAAACTTCCACGAAAGCATGTGTCTGAAGAAGAACGAAAGCACCCAACATCTCCTGCTGGAATCAGGTCGCAAATGAATGCGTTCTTTGCCAGGCATTTTTTTCAGGTTCAAGACAGTTTGCTAAACAAGTCTTTTAGTCAATTAATAAAAGTTGCCGTTATGCGTGGCCGAGTAAGTATTGTCGATATAGGCTCGGGACCAGCAATAGCATCTTTAGCACTCCTTGATCTCCTTGATCACGCGGCGGAATCTGGCATTTTGGCTGTTAGAGGTAAACTTAGGATCACTGCGGTTCTCAACGACGTTTCAGACGCTTGTCTTAATGTGGGCCAAAAACTTTTAGAGGATTATTTTTGCCAGAATTCAAGATGTAGTGTGCAAAAAATCATTCCTGTCTCAGTTCCATTTCCCAGAAGTATAGTGCAGCTCTCGCGGGTAAGCCGATTATTTGGACCATATGACGTCTGTTGTATGAGTTATGTATTGGATTTGTTGGAGGAACAATCTGGACTTAAGCAAGTTTGTGATGGAATCCGCCAGTTGTCTGGTCTCTTTAGCCGAGCTGATAACCAGGTAACAATTTTAACAGATCGATTTCACGAATCTCTGCATAAACGAGCGAGCCGAGAACTCGGGGGGCAGGCTGAGGTGACCAATATAAAACAAAAAGTTTATGATACCGATAACAGTAACTTGGAGCATACGTATACATTTTTTCGGACATATTTTCCGGGATTAGACGAGACTGAGCTTGCGTCTACTGCTGTATCTGGCACAGAGGAAGCAAGTCAGACAAAACGAATATGGAGTGAATATGCTGAGAGGCAGAAAGCTAATGTGTCTCTATAAGATTCTGCATACAATGCTTGGCTGGCATTGCGTAATTGCGGCAGATATCGAGAAATGGCTGGATGACTGAATTATTGGTGATGTTTTCCGGCAATCGCCAGCTTCCTCCATGAAAGACAAGTCCACTTGGTCCAGCCAAATCAGCATAAATAGCTCGTATTGATTCCATTATATGGCTTATCGCCCTGCCACGAGGCTGGGTGATCTTTACGGCTGAATACACAACATGCATCGTACCGTTTCGCTTGGCGAACTCAACTAGTGCGCAAAGATCATCAATGGTTTGCGGAAGAGTATCGAGACCATGTTTCTGAACAGGGCGCGGGAACAAAGGGTCGATTCGCAGAACGATAGGAATGCCGCTTTCACGGAGAGCCTGGATTCCTTCGATCCGTGCCTGAATCGGTGGCGCTGACGGTTCGAAAGCTTGTCGTGTTTTGTCTTGCCAGAACGCCATGCTTACCTCGGCACGAAGGGCGGCTGGTTCGGCCAAATCCTTCAGAAGATCGAGATATTTTTGCTTGGTCAGCAATAGCGGGTTCTTGGTCAAAATCGTGACTGTTGTGAACCGATGGCGATGAATAAGGATTTGTTCCAGGGCGAACTTGGTATGGCCAGTTTTGAGTTCGAGCGGCTGGAATGGGTCAGTACTGTTGGAGAGGTGAACCGGTGCGGGCGGCACATCAAAACGGTCAAGATCTTCCAAATCTTTTTTGATTAGTCGCTCAAAATCTTTTTTGACGCTAACGTGCTCCGGCTCATAGCCCGCGGCGTAGCAGTAGGCGCATCTGTGTTCGCATCCTGTATAGATATTGATACAGTACCTGTGCCCACTTGGAAACTGTCGCTGATCCGCGAAAGGGCAATACCATTTAATTACGCGCGGCCGAGTTACGCCGAGAGTTGTTTTTGATGATCGATGAGGGAGAAAATACCATGCCAGCGCAGCTTGTTCGTGCTCAGTCCTGTTTATCCAGACGGGCGCATACTTGCGGTCTACCCGTTGTGCCAGATCAACACCTGCTTGAATATCAACCTGAGATGGTCCCATATGCGCCCACCGACTGCTTATCATAACACATAGCATACTAAGAGCAAACGCAAGATTGGGCTTTTATAACACGCAGTTGCATTTGCCGATGGCGGATGTGAGTTGCAAGGCATCGAACATTGAATGTTCTTCTAGGCAGAGTGCGATGTGCAAGGTCGGCTGATGATTGCGGATGATGTCGATTAAGTGGCGGTATATTTCAACTCGCTGCTCGAAGGAATAGCGAGCCCGGCCATCGCTACCTGCACGTGAACTACAAAGGGACGTTGATATCGCCTGGTCGCGACCCATCTTGGCTTCCATGAGACTCTTAGCGCCGGGATAACTGCAAATGCCGCCCAGCGTGATTCGTTCAAGCTGGACTGACAAAAGCAATTCGTTGAGGAAAGTTGCATACGCCTGCCGCCAGCCTGCAATTGGAATAATCGGCATAACTACGGCACGGATTGGATAGCCGGCTGCGGCACATTTTCGCATGGCCGCGAGACGCTTGTGTGGCGATGGCGTGTTGACTTCAAACTGTTGCGTTACTTCCGGCGGATTCAATGACCACGACAGTATTGTTCGCCCGCGATGATTCAGTCCAAGTAAATTTTCCACATCACCTGATTTTGTCAAAACAACCTGGCGGGCAATCGGATGGTTGGCAAAAAAAGCTACGAGCTGGCGCGAGTATCCTGTCAGGGGGTCGAGTGCCAGCCCGTCCTGAAGTTTGCCAAGATAAAAAACGGTCGGTTCAGTCAACTGGTGGGCAACTTTATCGATTTGGACCAGAATTTCGTCAAGATTCAGGAAAATCTTAACTGTTGGTGAAAATCGTACGCCGGGCGTGCCGGCTAGGTAGCAATATTTGCAGTCGTAAGGGCAGAAACCGTATGGAGAAAAATGCCAGTAGTTCGGGCATGTATTATCGGCTTCTTCACTGAGACGCACCGAACTTTTGTGCTCACCGAACACCAGCGTCTGTTTGCCTTCATAATGCGATTCGAGCGAGCCGGGCCTGCCGGTTTCGATGCTGTTGTGCGGCTTGTCGAACAGTTCCAGCACACGGGCTTTCGGATACAACTTGCATATAGCTTCGACTATCTCGCGGCGATGTGGCGTATCCAGGCTGCCTTTGGCGAGAACAATCCGTCTCGGCTCAAAATACTCCGGCCGGCGCGGTTGATATTGCCAGGATGCTTCAAAAAGTTGTACATCTGAATTGACCATGTTTTATTGACCGGTTGTCGATACCCCTATTTTGCAGCCGCAGTGCTTCGTTGCTTTTTGGTTCTCGAGTTGAAAAGTCCCAGAACCTTCTCTCTGAGGTATCTCAGGACAAACGAATTCACTGTGCCATCAGGGTATAGAATGCGATTGCCGATGAGTTTTTTCAACTCTTGATCAAGCCTGTATCTGCTCTGCCCACTTTTAGCTGTCAGTTCCTCCTCACAGAATACGACATTTTCCCACAGCCATTCCCAGATACGGTTTTCAGAATCGGTTGATAAAGTCGTTGCCGGTTCAGCTCGATCAACTGTCGTATTGCTCCAGGCGACGATAATTTTGATAAGTTCAGGATTATCTGCGACGAGAAGAACGACTTCCGGCCGTTCGTTTTGTTTAAACCAATCCAACTTCTGAGCGAAAACATCTTCAGACATTTTAAACTTTCCCCTTTTGACAGTTAAGGCACTCGAATAACTTTTATATTGGCACGCTTGAGCACTTCTCCTGTTATCGCGTCACGGTCACATGATGGACTGCCGCCTTTAAGATATGCGCGTTTTGCCCCTACGATTTCCGCTATCTCCCGTGTATATTTGGCGCCGTTGATATGAAAGCGTGTCACATCTTCACCTGTTTCCGGTGCGATCAGCCGCAGGCCTTCATTAAGCACCTGGGCTCCGGTTCCATTGAGCATTTCGCCGGTTCGCGGTGTCGGCATGCCACCGAGCTGCTCTGGGCAAACCGGAACCAGAACATATTTTTTCTTGAGCCGTTTGATTAACGTGTCGCGTTTTTTCGGCCGGCGGCCGTGCCAGCGACATGGAATCCCCAACAGACAGGCGCTGATGAGTATTGGCGCCTTGCAATTGCCCAAATCTTGAAAAAGATAGACATCCCCATGTTTACTCCCGTTGGTCATGCTACTCATCCTTATAAAGATGAATTGACATCGAACCCCTTATGCCAAAGACATGCTAACCGAACAGAAACACTCAGATTATTTTCCCCGAAGTTGACATGAATCGCCAATATTTACTATAATTCAAACATTGTATTTGAGTATGATAAACACAATACAGGGAATGTCAATGATAAAATCCCGTTTCTAACTTGGAAAATTCTTATAATACTACAATTCTGCCGGCCGGTGCCGGTCTCGAAACGAGCATTTTGAGGAAACACTGCCTTCTAAATTTCCAGCATTATGACAAGAGTTCTTTATTGGCGGGCAAGCTCCATGCTCTTTTGAGTCGAACATATGTCAAGGGAAGGGACTTGTACGATTTGATGTGGTACCTTTCCGATAGAACCTGGCCGGGCCCTAATATTGTTCTACTCAACAATGTCTTGGCGCAAACCGGCTGGAATGGACCGGCAATCACTGCCGATAACTGGAAACACGAAATGGTTGCAGTTATTTCCGGCTTCGACTGGGACAAGGTAACTGCCGACATAAGCCCGTTTATCGAAAAACAACGTGATTTGCAGATGCTGACAAAAGACAATCTGCTTAAGCTGCTTAAAGATTAATTTGTGTGGTACGAAATCTTGCCAGGAATGTTTCTGGTTTGACCTAATTGAGATGAAGTGAAAACTTTTGCAACCCCCTTGTTTTTCTGTCACTATTTTGTCACTACGGTTTGCAAAAATGGCGAATATGTTATATATGGACATTATTCAATGGAAATGTAAGTACTTGTGATTGCAGTTAGTTCCCTGTCTGCAGCAACTTATGGAAAACAGCCGGGAATTTCTCATAACCTGGAAGTCGGAGCGGTTGCATTTGCCGTCATGCAGCAGTAGAATCCCTCCGGTCGCGGGATGTTTTCGGCTATTAGGATGGCGAAAACATAGAGAAAGGTGTTGTGCTTGCTCTGGAAATTTCTCCATCGAGTGTATGTAAACCGGTCGGTCATTTGGGCGATGGCTTTGCGGGATATACGCACACGATATGCCGGTACACTGGCGGGGATGGTCTGGTCCGTTGTGCATCCGCTGGCTATGATCCTGATTTACTGGTTCGTCTTTTCCAAGGGCCTGAAAGTTCAGCCTACCGGGGGCGTGCCGTTTATCATCGCCTTTCTTTGCGGACTGATTCCGTGGACGGCTTTCGTTGAAACTCTCTCCGCCAGTACCCACACCATCACCGGCAACGTGTATCTGGTCAAGAAAACGCTCTTTCCAACGGAGGTCCTCCCGTTAGTCCACCTGTTGGCCAGCATGATCAGCCACATCATTATGTTGATAATCCTGGTGGTGCTGATGATCGCCAACGGCATCGGCTTTTCGTGGTACAACCTCCAGTTCATTTACTACCTCGCCGGTTTGAGCCTGTTTGTGATCGGTTTGGGGTGGCTGGTTTCGGCCCTCAATGTTTTCTCCCGCGACGTGGGGCAAATAGTGGCGGTTGTTCTGAACCTG
>CAZYQN010000101.1:0-362 GCA_964649955.1 uncultured Pirellulales bacterium | reverse complement strand
TGGCGTATTGCGAATAATTCCAAAACTCAACCCGCTGTATTACGTGGTACATGGATACCGGGCTAGCTTTTATCTGCACGAGCCGCTATGGGCCTACTGGCGGACGGGAGTTTATTTCTGGATTGTTGCGTTGGGCATGTTTGCCGTTGGTGGATGGGTGTTCCGCCGGCTCAAGCCTGATTTTCCGGAGGTGCTCTAAAGTGTCCGATACTCCGGCCATCTCGATTCGCGGTGTAAGCAAGAAATATCGCCTTTACAATTCTCCTGTCGAGCGACTGAAGGAAGCGCTGCACCCGTTCCGTAAACAGTATCACCGTGAATTCTGGGCGTTACAGAACATCAGCTTTGACGTTCCGGTAGGC
>CAZYQN010000100.1:0-6651 GCA_964649955.1 uncultured Pirellulales bacterium | reverse complement strand
CTGTTGTAAGTAAGTCCGATAGTTCCATCTTTTTAAGTTATATAGCAGGGCTTGTTACTTTTTATAGAATTATCAATATATTGTGTATTACCCAGATTTTCCAGCTTTACATTGCAGCCTAAAAAAACAGGAAATTTAGGGGAACTAAAAGCTGTTTCTTAGGACTGAAATCCATATATTTTTATTTTTTTGAGAGTAAACTATTCAGAATAAAAGGATTAACGGAATTTTGAAAATAATTGAAGTTTTACTGTCCAGACGGACGATACCAGTATTGCAAGGGTTGAAAACGGCCCGATATGACCGATAACCCATATACAAGATGTTGTGGGTGTCGAGAAAAAAATTAATGCCTCATAATGGACTCGAGGATACAGCAAAGAGATGCGGCAGAAAACCTGTCGCTGGTCGCTTAATTGGTGAATGGAATGCCGGTTGAGCGGTGCATGAGGTTGGATGTAAGATTATGGAAACTTCAAAAACAAGACGGTTCAATTTGGAGATGCGGCGACTGGCGGAACGAAAGGGCCGGGACCGAGCCAACACGGCTGAACCGGCCTCATTGTGGGCGGCATCAGATTTTCCGATGGATCAACTCCTTAAACATATGGAAATAAATCCCATCGGACAGTTACTCAAACTGATCGCTGCTTTACCGGACGTTCGATATGAGAAAATCGAACGTGCCCGACAGCAACTTTCGCTCTCGGATGAGGCGCTGAATGCACGGCTGGATGTCGCGCTGGATCGTGTCCTCGAAGAACTGACCACTGAAGGGTAAAACCTACACCTCCGTGTGATTTGCCAAAAGGTACCTCGCTGAAAACGGCCTTATGTGTTGTGAATCGTGTCCCTGTCAGGACGGTTTAATAATACTCAATGAAGGTCGTCGGTGTGAAAGTCATCTTCATCAAGCTCCACCGGTTTATAGCCCGGCAGTTTGGAGCGTTCAACCTCGTCGTTAAAGGCATGAACTATCGCATCCTGAATCTTCCGACGGCAGTGAGCATTGATAGGATGTGCGATATCGGCATGCAGTTTCATTCGCCCCTGCGGATCATGATGAATACGGTCTTCCGCAAGCTTGGCGCCGCAATTACAGCAGAATTTGGCTCGCAGGTGATTTTTACCGCCGCAGCGGCTGCAGTGGTCGCTCATCTTGCGGGAGGGCATGGCAACAAACAACCCTCCGGTTCCTTCGATGATTTTGATGTCCCGGATGACAAACTCATTATCGAGGGTCATCGAGCAAAAGGCTTTTAGACGGTCATCCTGGTTGGACACAAGTTTGACTCTGACTTCGCTGATTTCCATAGTCTGCCTCGTGAAATAGTTACCATCTATTGTTGTTAACGAACCTGCTTTCGCAGTTGAATTCGTCTTTCAGCCAACTCTGCAACCGAGGCATCTGCTGTCGGTCCGGGTTTAAAATATACATTGCACACCCGCTGCCGCTCAGGCAGACTTTACAGCCGCAGAAGGCTTCACAGCGACTTTTTATCTCAGCCAGTTCCTTATGCAGCTCAAAACAGCTTCTCTCAAGCATATTTGCGCATATTTTAGTTATAGAATCAATATTCTTTTTGTAGAACAGGGGATTTATTTTATCGGCCCAAGTCTGATAGCAGGTAGGATCATGCCTGTAATTCATATAAACGCTTTTTGTAGCTACACTTATGCTTGGAATGATGACCAGGACACTGAACGGAAAAATTTCATTGAGCGGCTGAATTTTTTCACCTCTTCCGGTACAATAGGCGGCTGGTGTATAGAGGAAAAAAGGAATGTCACTGCCAAGCTGAGCGGCAATATCATGCAGCACGCTGATCGGCTGGTTCAGCCCGGCAAAGCGATTTAACCCGAGCAGGGCTGTTGCCGCATCACTGCTGGCGCTGCCCAAACCAGTTCCGGCGGGAATATTTTTGGTCAGCGTTACTTTGAGAGGGATTTTCCTGCCGGCTTTTTCCATCAGCATCGCACAGGCACGCCAAACCAGGTTGTCCGGCCCGTCCGGCGCCCAGTGCGGGCCGCGGCAAAGCAACTCGATGCCCTCTCTATTGCCCGGCTCAAACAATAGTTCGTCATACCAGTCAACCTTGGCCATCAGAGTTTCAATACCATGGAAGCCGTCCGGCCGTTTGCCGGTGATCAGGAGAAACAGGTTGATTTTTGCCGGAGCCAGTACCTCAAGGCCGTTGTCAGTGGGTCTGAATTGTTCAGTCGTCATTTCCTTTATCCAAATCCTTATTAGAGTTGACTTTCACCGTTATTATACCTATCATCATTCACGAATGCGAGTCCAACAAAAAGTTTCGGGAAAGTTTTATTTATGCAGCAGACAACCCAGACCTCTTCTTTGTCCGTTTCAAACGGTTCGGCTGTTCCGGCAACGACATGGTGGCATTGGCACCGACGTCTGTATAATTGGGTGATTCACTTTGCAGATACTCCCTACGGAGAGCGGGCATTGTTTATGCTCAGTTTTGCCGAGTCCAGCTTTTTCCCGATACCCCCGGATGTACTTTTGGCGCCATTGACATTGGGAGCTCCAAAAAAGTGGTTTCGTTTTGCGTTGTCCTGTTCTATTGCTTCGGTGTTTGGAGGCATTCTTGGATATATGATCGGGATGTTCTTATGGCATCAGATCGGCCCTTGGGTCTTTGCTCATCTCGGAAGCCTGGGATTTACACCAAAGAACTTTGAGTCATTTCAGCAGGGCTATCAGAAGTATGATTTCTGGATTGTCTTTACCTGCGGATTTACACCCTTGCCTTATAAGGTGTGTACTATTACAGCCGGCGTAGCTAAAATTAATTTTTTAGGTTTTATTATAGCGTCGGTAGTCAGCCGTTCGGCACGATTTTTCTTGGTAGCGGGTCTATTCGGATGGAAGGGAGAAGCGATTCGCCCCTTCATCGAAAAATATTTTAACTGGCTGAGTTTGTTGTTTGTGATTTTACTGGTGGGCGGTTTTCTGGTCTTAAAGCTTTTGCATCATTAAAACCGCGGACTCTGCGTCTGTTTACGGCATTGGCGTTATGGGGTATGGAATGCAAACGCGTCCATGTCTTTTTTCCGATGGTAGGAGTAGAACAGACCTGTCCTGTGTATTTTCAATGAGTCCAGATCGATCAAGGTCGGGCCGTCGGGGGTGATAATAAGATTGACATGTTTGAGGTCGCCGTGGGTAATGCGATTGTCTTCAAGCTGGTTTAAAATAATGAAAACCTTGTCGATGATTACTGTTTTCTGAGCCTTTGTGATCTCAGGGTTGACCAGATAGTCGCGCAGTTTCGGCCCCGGGGCCAATTCCGTAATCAGCCAGGCGCGTTTGAGCAGCCACCCGCTGTATTCTTCAATAAAGGCAACCGGACGCGGTGTGGGAATTCCCAAAAACAGCAACCGGTGTGCATTGAGCCAGCCGCGCCGGGCACGTGACCGTTTCAGGCTGTGACGCAGGCTGTGGAGCAGACCTTTGGGATTATAACGTTTGATGACATATTCGTGTTCATTCCATGTTACCGCGGTGACAAAGCAAGTATTGCCGTTCTTGAGCAGGCGAGCAGCGCCGGTGACCGTGTCTATGTGTTCGATCAAGTCTCGGACGGTTGATTCGGAGAAGTCGCTTTTGCTGAAAACACTATAAAAATGTTCAGTTTTAAGAACTCCGAACCGGTCTGTGTCGCGCAACGTATCCTTTAGGGCCGCAGGGAGTGAAACTCCCGGGGCCGGGGCGTTAATATGCAGCGATTTGTCAAGGGCGTCTGTGCCCATCCATTGATTCCGAAAAACAGTTGCAGTTTTATCCATATCTATTATAGTTATCTATTATGTTAAACGGTAAATTTTAAATGTCAAATGTTTACAGACTTCCCGTTGGAGAATACCCCCGTGAATGGGGTGATATTTTGCAGATATAAATGGGTTGGTTCGAGATCATAATCGGGATTGCGATTATTGCTGAACTTGTGTTTACGATACAGGTTTCCAGCAATTTTCGTTATGCAATGAAAAAATACCGGAGGGAACGGACCTTCAGGCCTCGCTGTGTGCTGGTCGTTCCGTGCAAAGGATTGGATGAAGCATTTGAGGCCAATATCCATTCTTTCTACGACCAAATGTACGAGGGGTATAGTCTGTGGTTTGTGGTGGAGGATCGTTCCGATGCGGCGTATGAAATGCTGCTTCGGCTCAAGGCGCGGCATCGACAGCAATCGTTGACCGGAGATGTTCGGATACTGGTTGCCGGACGAACAACCGGTTGCAGCCAGAAACTTCACAATCTGCTTTTTGCCTACCGTCAGACTTCACCGGAAACCGAAGAAGTGCTTGTCTTTGCCGATTCGGATGCGTGTGCCGGGCCGGACTGGCTGGGGCAATTGGTGGCTCCGCTTCGAAAACCACATATCGGTTTGGCCAGCGGATATCGCTGGTTTGTTCCCAAAACGAATAACCTTGCGACGCTGGCGCTTTCAGCGATGAATGCCAAGGTCTGCCAGTTGCTGGGCAACACACGATTTAATCTGGCCTGGGGAGGTTCAATGGCGGTTCGCAGGGCGGATTTTGAGCGATTGGGAATAGAGCGTCTTTGGCAGCGGTCCCTCAGCGATGACCTGTCGTTGAGTCGGGCAATTCGCAAGGCAAAATATCTGACACGATTTGTACCCGCTTGTATGATCGCCTCATATGAATCGACAACATGGCTGCGATTATGGGAATTTGCACGGCGGCAGTTTATTATTACCCGGGTTTATGCCCCGCGTATGTGGAGTTTTGGATTGTTCGGCGCAACACTATCGGTTGTCGGTTTGTGGGGAGGGCTTGGATTGGCGGTATGGGGATTGGCGGCCAGGCCGGAGTTCTGGATTGAGTATATTGCGGTCGGCGTTGTATTTCTGGGTTGTCAGATATTTCGAGCAGTGCTGCGGCAGGAACTTGCAGTACGGCTGCTGCCGAAAGAGAAAACTGCACTGCGAGCGGCACGCCGGGCCGATTGGTTTGGATTCTGGGCATGGGGGATATTGCTGCTGGCGGTGATTATATCTTCGGCATTCGGGCGGACGATTAAATGGCGAGGTGTCCGTTATCGTCTCAAGAGTCCAACAAAAATTGAAGTTGTCAAGGAAGCAACAAAATCGTAAGATTTTACGCTAGGATGTAATCACCGGCTATTTGGCAGAGTGTGCGGGATCGAAGACATACACCCGGCCCTTGCCGGCCTGTTTGGCGGCATACAAAGCCTGATCGGTTGTTCTTGCGACATCGCCGGCGCCGTTTTCCCCATCATATTGTCCAACGCCGACACTGATGGACAGATTGATCTTATGCTGTTCCCAGATCATCGGGGTGCTTTTGACCATATTGACCATGCGTTCGGCGACGACGGCGGCATCAGCCAATGAAGTGTTGGGCAGAATAATGGAGAACTCATCACCGCCGTAGCGCGCGGCCATATCGATTTGACGAATGCAGGCACCGATGCGGCGGGCGATTTGCTTGATAGCCATATCTCCGGCGCGATGACCGTAGTTGTCATTGATGGGTTTGAGGTTGTCCACGTCGGCCATGATGATGGAGAGTCTACCACCGTAGCGCTGAGCGCGACGCAGTTCAGCCTCGAGTGTTTCGTAAAACGTTCTGTGATTGAGCATTCCGGTCAGGCCGTCGGTTTTTGCCTGGCGTTGAGTCTTTTCAAACAAACTGATATTGCCGATGGAGGCGCCGACAAGCTGACGGAACAGCTCAACGATTGCGATTTCTTCTTCACTGAAGTTAGAGCCGTCGATTTTATCGCTGAGATTCAGCACGCCGACAACACGGCCGTGACAAATCAACGGGGCAATGACGCAGCTTTTGGTTGCATAGTTTTTGGCAAAGGCCCGCTGGGTATTGTTCATATTAGGGCTTTTATGATTCTCCACATCGTCGATAATCAGCAAATCCTGACTGCGGACAGCGGCAACCATCGGCGAAGGGGGATTTTGATTGAGTGAAACGATGTTATTAATCAGGAAGGGGTGATTGTTTTTTTCCAGATGCAGGATATCACTGTTTTCGTCCAGGATATACAGGGAGGCGAGCTTGGCACCGACGAGTTGGGGGATTTCAGTGACGCAGATGTCGGCAATACGTTTGACGTCGAGGCAGTTGATTTTTTTTGCCAGGGGGGTGATGATATCCAGCCGGCAACTTGCGCCGGACTGGCCGGAACACCCGCTAAGACAATGTTTTATATGTTTAGGAGCCGTATCCATCCGTTCACTTTAAATCTCTAAAGGGTCTATAGTTGTATCATTTACCGCACTCTCAAGGCTGTGATGGTATATCGGAAAGCGAGGGGGGAAGATTAAGCAGGAAGTTAAAAAAAGTGGCGGGGATTGAGGGTAAATAGAAGCCAGAAAAGGTCTTGATATATGGAGGGATTTTGTGTATATTTGGAGTTGTGGATGTCTGAATGTTACAATGGTTTTTTTCTGCTATTTGCTACCGAGCGCAAGTGTGCCTGAAACTGCGCGCAACTAAGCGCAACTGAGCGCAACATAACACAACTTGTATGCAACTGATCGCAAGTGTGGGGTAACTTGACGCAACTTGCCATCTTCTGATCCTAATATCGCGGTTTTTACCACTGAAAATGAGGAAGCAGTTCTT
>CAZYQN010000099.1:0-6685 GCA_964649955.1 uncultured Pirellulales bacterium | reverse complement strand
ATTGGGCCGGGGCCGATCAGCCGTTCAAACCGGATACCAGCAGCTATGACTACGATGCCCCCATCAGCGAGGCCGGCTGGGTAACGCCTAAGTTTAATGCTGTGCGGGCGTCAATGGCCAACTATTTGCTTCCGGGCGAGACACTTCCCGAACCGCCGGCGCAAAATCCGGTGATTACAATTCCGCCGTTTGAACTGAAAGAGATTGCACCGGTGTTTGCACATCACATCAAACCACTCCGCAGCGAACAGCCGCAAAATTATGAGGCGTATGATTTTGCGCACGGCTGTGCGATTTACGCAGCGACCATCCCGGCAGGTCCGTCCGCCCGGCTGGAATGCAAAGCCCTGCACGATTTCGGCTGGGTGTTTCTCGATGGCAAAAAGATTGATGTAATGGACCGCCGCGCTCGCCGATATTCGGTTACGCTGCCGCCGCGCCCTGCTGACAGCCGTCTTGAGATACTGGTCTATACGATGGGCCGTGTTAACTTCGGTGCTGCCGTTCACGACCGTAAAGGCATTCATGCGCCGGTGGTCTTGACCCCGCAGGGCGGCGCCCCGCAGATTCTGACCGGCTGGGAATTCTACCCGATCCCGCTGGATGGCGCGATGCCGGACGGATTTACATTCACAAAGACCGCAAAGACCACTGAAGATGCCCCCGCTTTTCGGCGGGGCACATTTGAACTGACCCAAGTCGGCGATACATTCCTTGATATGAGCGTATGGGGCAAGGGAATGGTCTGGGTCAACGGCCATAGCCTGGGTCGATACTGGAACATCGGGCCGACACAGACGATGTATCTGCCTGCACCATGGCTCAAGAAGGGAATCAATGAAGTGATTGTGCTGGATGTACTCGGCCCCGACACTCCGCGTCTGGAAGGCTTGTCAACTCCGATCCTCGGCAAGCTGCATCCGGAAAAAGATTTTGCGCGAGTGGTTCGCAAAGGAACACTGAAGCTGGAAGGGGTAAACCCGGTTGCCTCCGGGACTTTCCCGCAGGGAGCCGGCTATCAGGAAATCAAATTCACCGCCCCGATCAAAGCGCGTCAGTTTGCGATTCAATCGCTTAATGCCCACGACGGCAAGGAATACGCCGCCATCGGCGAAATCGATTTGTTTGATGAGAAAGGCGAATCGATCAGCCACGCCGACTGGACGATTGCTTACGTCAGCAGCGAAGAACGGGTGCAGGAATCGGCACTGGCCGATTACGCCATCGACGGCCAGAACGCCAACTTCTGGCACAGCGAGTACGGAGCGGCCAAACCCGCTCATCCGCATACGCTGGTCATCGATCTGGGCAAAGACGTTACGCTGAGAGGATTTCGCTATGTGCCGCGTCAGGGTGACAACAATACCCCCGGCCGCATCAAAGACTATCGCGCCTATGCAGGTAACACACTGGCAAGCCGGGAATAATTATCGCCCCGGAAAAATCAATAAATAATGCCCAAATAAAAAAGCCGTCCCGTCAATGAACAGGGCGGCTTTTATGTTGTGTTTTTCATTGGCTTACGTTAATCAAAATCAACCGTCAAATCCCCGGTCTTGTACTGTTCATAAAACCGGTGAAGCTGGTGTTCCAGCGTGCGTCCCTTCGACAGCGGCGGAATCTCATTCATCGCAAAAAACCGCACATCGCTGGTTTCATTACTGGTCTTGGCGGTCCCGCCGGTGATCTCGCACAGAAAGAACAGCTTGTAAATACTGAACGGATACGGCGGCGTGTGCCCCTGGTTGTTACGGTCGTACACCGCCAGCGGCCGTACCACGCGCACCTCAAATCCGCTTTCTTCCCAAAACTCGCGCGCCACATTCTGACTCGGCGTCATTCCCTGATCGCACCAGCCGCCCGGCAGCGTCCAGCCCCCGTCCTCGCTCTCCAGCACCAGCAGCACCTTATCATCCTGAAACGCCACGCCGCGGCAATCCACCTTCGGTGTCGGATAGCCCATATCCTGCTGCAAGAGCCGCACCACGGTATCCGCCGTTAAATCGGTATGCCGTGCAAAAATCTGAGCACAAATTTCCTCGATATCTTCATGCCGCTTGCGTTCGTACTCGTCTTTGGCAAAAAATTTCCCCGCCTGTGATATCGCCTTAAGCCGTTTGGCGATCTCAAACCAGTCAAATGATTCTATGGGTTTATCCTGCATAATTTGCTTCCATTAATTTCACAAGAATAATGTTTGAAACTATTATACAAACGAAACGACCAAAGACAAGAGACCGCAGTGGTCGGAAATTAGAGGATGTTTTTTTCACATTTTTTGAAACATCTTCGCTCTTTTGGTTTCTTACCTTCCGAAGTACAATAAAAACGCATGTTTCGGGAGTTTTATATGAATGACGACATCAAACTGGTGCAAGCCTGTTGCGGCGGCGATGCACGGGCTTTTGAGGCGATTGTAAGCCGCTATCAGGCATTGGTTTGTGCTATTACCTACAGTGCTGTGGGCCATCGGGACATCAGCGAGGAATTGGCGCAGGAAACGTTTGTGCAGGCCTGGAAGCAAATAGGCAAGCTCAAGGAGGCGGATAAATTCCGGCCATGGC
Source organism: uncultured Pirellulales bacterium (assembly GCA_964649955.1). Lineage (GTDB taxonomy): Bacteria > Planctomycetota > Phycisphaerae > Sedimentisphaerales > Anaerohalosphaeraceae > T3Sed10-213. Next base: position 4,121 of record CAZYQN010000099.1, on the reverse strand, counting down.
TGTGCAGTATCGCCCGCAGCATCGTGTGCAATCATTTTCGCGCCCAAAAGCGGACGCCGGTTGTGCAGTTCGACATGGCCGATCTGCCGACTGACAAAGGTAAACCAACCCCGCCCGAAACACTGATTCGTAAGGAGGAAGAGGAGATGGTACACACGGCCCTGATGCAAATCCCTCGGGAATACCGCGAACCGCTGGTGCTTTTTTATCGCCAGGACCATTCCATAACGCAAGTGGCCGAAATAATGGGACTGACCGAAGCGGCGGTACGAACGCGGCTGCATCGCGGCCGGCTGATGTTGCGCGAGCAAATCGAATCGAAAATCGAAACTACCCTCAAAAAGACCGCCCCAACTGCGGCCTTTACACGGGCGGTTATGGCGGCTGTCGGTGCCGGACTGACAGTCGGAATCGCCGGCAGCGCCGCCGCCGGTACTACGGCCGCGTCCACCGGCAGCAGCTCGGCTTTGACGGCCGCAAGTGGTCTCTTGACGGCGACCTCCGCAAAAATTGCCTCGATTGCAGCCGTCATAGTTATTACCGCTGGTGTTGTGATTTATTCCACCAAAGAGCTGTCCGCTCCAACCCCGTCACAAATTACCAACGAGCAGCCGGTTGTTTCAAGAGAGGCAGTGGCTGCAATTCCGATGAACATGGTCATCGAACCAAGAGTAAAAGTCGGTTCAAAGCCCGCGGCATTTGCCCCCTCTCAAACAGGCACCCCCGACCCGACACCGCAATTGACGGAATTTGTGCAAACTGTCACCACTCCAATTCTTTCAAATCTGCCGCCTGTGCGCCATCCCGACTGGCCAAGCCTCGACGAACCGGTCAAATACATTTATACGGAATCAAAACTTGTTTCTGTAGACGGCACAACCGGCACGAGTAAATTTTGGACCCGTTTGCCCGACGCTTTTCGCGATGAAGGACAATTCGACAAAATTACCATCGACAACGGCAGGCAGCGACTTGTCCTGGACCCCAACACCCTGCAGGCCCGGCTGGAATCCACATGGTACAGTGACGGCAAAATGACGTGGCAGTTTCAACAGTTGCTCGAAGAGCATCCGGCGGTCATTCAGGTCAAACTATTTCGCGATCCGAATTCCGTACCGGAAATGAAACTGATGCCGGTGGCACGAAACAATGATACGCAGACAATTATTTATAAGATAGAACAGGAAGATTTAAAAGGGATTGATTTCACGGCGTGGGTGGACCAGCGCACTCTGCTTCCCGAAAAAATCGAAGCGATTGTCACAGGCGAACCGAATCAATATGGCAACGTGACCGGCGGTACATTTATCTTCGATTTTGCTCCGATTGACGATGCTGTGTTTTCGACCGATATTCCTTCGGAGTATCAGATACTCCTTCCCAAACAGCCGAATACATTCAGCGGCCAAGTCGTTGACCTGTTGGGCAACCCTGTTGCGAATGCCGAGGTATATTTATATCACTGTACACTCAGAAAACAGAAACCCTTGAGCGGCCGAAGCAATCAAGACGGCGAATTTGAAATTCTTGTGCCGCCCTTTGAAGTGGGGTTCAACAGCACTGTTGCCTTCTGGGCAACAGTACCGGACGATCCTGAGTTTATTGGCTGGACCTTGCTGATGGATCCGTGGAAAAGTTACCCGTATCCACTGGCTGGTATGATCCCCGGCAGTCCGGGTGCAATAAAATCATCTGAAGACTTTTTTTATGAAAAAACTGAAAATGGGTCAAGGTATCGAGGTTCCTGGTGTGTTGGCGCTTCCGATATTATCCTTGTGATGGAGCCGGGAAACCCAATAACAGGCCAAATCAAAGATGTCTATGATTGCCCTGTTCCCGATGCGGTGGTCACTGTGGACATAGAAAATTTGTCCGACATTTATGGAAACCCAATTTACACTACAGGGTTTCCCATGGCAATGCTTCAAACCGGGACAGATGCGAATGGCTGGTTTTTCCTTGGCAATCTCCCCCGGCTCTGGAAAAACTGCGGCTTCTCGATTGCTGTAAACCCTGCTCCGGAAACGGGTCTTGTACGGGATGCAAAAAGGATCCGGATTCAGGACCCCAATACCCCGTTACAGGCAGATTTTATCCTGCTGTATAAAGGACCGACCGTCCGCGGCATCGTCGTCGATAATTATGGCACACCCCTGCCGGAACGTTATATTGATATTCGCGTAAACAGAAAAAGCTTTCCCGGATATTTAAGGAAAACTGACAAAGACGGACGATTCGAGTTTTCCAATTGTCCTGCCGATGCAGGGCTTCAGATCCGAGCGGAGTTGTCTCATAACAGCATGGCCCCGCATGAACCGGAAAAATACAAATCCTACGTTTATTATCCCGATACAACCGTCAATGTCGGGTATGTACCCGAAAAAGAAGAGTATGAAGTCAAACTGATCGCTATTAAGCCGGAACTGGAGATTGAAGCCCTGCTGGTAGATTCAGCGGGAAACCCCCTGCCCTATTTCCCCGTCGAGATTCGTACCGATAACGGCCCTATTCCTACCCAATGGCAGCAAGAACGCCGTCTCAAACAGCGCACCGATGAAAACGGCATCGTCAGATTCATCAATGCCCCCGAAATGCCCGGCCTCCGACTGACCTGCTCCACTGCTGTAGGACATATCTCAGACCGTTCGGAAACCGAAGAAATGCGGCAATACTTCGAGCAGCTCGAATCGGACTATAGTAATTATGCGTGGACGGAAATCGCCGTGCCGCTTGTGCCCGAACAAATGAAATACTCAATGAGGATTACCCTTCTTACCAATGAGGAATCAGAACTGCGGAAGCATTCAGATTCTCATGCGGCGGTGGACTGAACAGAGTGGTACTATGCGGTAGTCAGACTCATCTTTGCCGCCGACTGTCCGGCCAGGGCGCCCGTAGACCAGGCGATTTGGAGATTGTATCCCCCGCAGGGACCGTCGGCATTAATGGTTTCACCCGCAAAAAACAGTCCCGGACATTTCAGCGACTGCATCGTCTTCGGGTCGATCTCCTCCAGCGACACCCCGCCGCGCGTTACCGTTGCCTGCACCAGCGGAGCGGTGGCCGTGACCGTCAGCGGCAGACCCTTGATCAATTCCGCCAGTCGACGCCGCTGTTCTTTTTTCATTTGTCCCGCCTGTACTGTATGCGAAGGCTCCACCTGCATCGTCAGCTTGATCGCCATCGCCCGCGGCAAAAGCCCCGTCAGTATCGCCGCCATCTCGCGTTTTGCGTTGACGGCACATTGCTCGACAAGATGCGCATCCAGCGCCCCCCCCTCCATCTTCGGCAGCATATCCGCTTCGATCTCGACCGGCCCGCGCCCGGCTGCCAGCACATCCGTTATCTCACGGCTCAAATCAAATGCCGCCGGCCCGCCCACACCGTCCGATGTAAATATCATAGCCCCCTGTGCGGCAATTTTTTTCCCCTCGCAGTCAGCCCTTAGCACAACCTGCTCAATGGCCACACCCTGCAGGTCTTGCACCCACGTCTCCTTGACCGCCACCGGACAGACCGACGCCCTCGGCGGCTCTATCGTATGTCCGAAAGCCGACGCAAATTGATACCCGTCGCCGTCGCTGCCTGTTTGCGGCCAGGACACTCCGCCCGTGGCCACAATAACGCTGCGTGCGTGAACCTCCTGCCCCGGAATGTGCAGAACGAACAGCTCCCCGTTTTTCTCGATCCCCTCAACGCGCTTGCCGTAAAGATACTGCACAGTGAATCGCCGCGCGGCATCCTGCAAAATCCGGCAAATATCCGTTGCACGGTCGGTGATCGGAAACACGCAGCCGTCTTTCTCCACCTTGCACGCCAGATGATGCTCGGCCAAAAACTGTACCATCGCCTCCGGCCCGAAGGTATAAAGCGAATGTTTCAAAAACCGCCCGCAAAAACCATAGGTCCGCACCAAGTCTTCAATCGATGTACGATGCGTTACATTACACCGCCCCCGTCCGGTCTTAAGCAGCTTTCGACCCAGTGCCGTATTCCGCTCGATTACACACACCTTTGCCCCGCCCTGACCGGCAAACACCGCCGCCATCAATCCCGCCGCTCCCCCGCCGACAATCACCACATCATATTTCATACAAATCGCCCAGACGAAGTCTGATTCC
>CAZYQN010000098.1:0-7374 GCA_964649955.1 uncultured Pirellulales bacterium | reverse complement strand
GATTGCCAGATGCCATGCCATGTTGCTTCTCTGTTGTAGTTGCGTACACAGTAGTTACCACTATGAGGCGAGGGATTGCTGGTGATGACCTCGATGGCACCGATGCCGAAGCGGGGTCCCCAGCCTTCTGTCGTTCCCGTTTCGAGTCCTGGATTGACCAGCAAATTTACAGCAAATAGCGGAGACACCAAACACAAACACATCAGAATAAACAATAGTCTTCTCATTTCCGTACTCCTTTAAAATAAAAATGATCGAAACACGACCCAAGATCAGTACGCCTGACCTCGTTTTATTACATTTTTGTGCTCTGCGACTTTAAGGCCATAAGACACTTACAGAGTTGGCATCACTGGCTACCAATTCTAAAAAAGCAATATTTCCGTTGAGAGAGTGGGAATGAAACCGTCGGCAGATGTACCCGGAAGAATGTCAATTGGTGAACCGACTATATTTGTGATATCAATGGTCTGAGTATGAGAAATATATCCTGAATCCAAGCTGGTGTCTGTGTAAACCCGCTCTATCCCGGCACCTTCAGAAAAAACGATTGCCGGCGGCGCATACGAAACCACATCTATGCAACATGCGATCGGCCGTATTGTAAACTGAAATGCATCATCTAAACGTTCACAATACATCATTTTCTCCTAATGACATTAAGAATTTTACAAAATTCGCTGCCACAGGGTCAAGAAAAATCCATTCCATGCCATTCCATTTCCGTTTTTCCTGAAAAGTCGTTATACCCATTATTCCGCGAGCAAAAGAAGCAAGTGATTGGGCAAACTGACAATTATAGGAGATACAAAGAGGTTAAACGGACTCATTTTACACTCAACTTCGCTCACCGCTTTTCCCTTGGCGATGCAAAACATACGCATTCGAGCATTTTTGAGGGTAAAAGAGATGGAAAACAGGTGTATAAAATCTCCCTAAGATATTATTTTATATGGAGTTAGGGAAAATGGGCAGGGGCGGATTTGAACCGCCGACACACGGATTTTCAGTCCTCAATTCCACATATAACTCCATCTCAAGAAAGGATTTATATGCAGTTTTTAGTGTCAAAATGAGGTTTTCAAGTGGTTAACAAGTCAATGACAAGTCCACCTAAATGAGACTTACAAGTGGCGACTGACACCAAAAATGACACCAAAACGCTTTCCGTTTAAGAAATCAGCCCAAATGTGCTTGTCAAGCGACCGTCGGACAGTTGGAAAAGCGATAAGTTGACAATAATGGCTCTTTGAAAACAGGTGTGCCAAGCAAAGCTGATGTGAGCAAGCTGGACAATCCAGCCTGACCAAAGGTTAGCCACCGGGTCAGAACAGAACTTTGCGTATAATGAGGTAACGAATTATGCGAAGCCAAAGGGATGGCGATTTGTCGGCCATAACGAAAGTGAAGGTATTGAGTCCCGAAATAAAGAAAATTGCACTGGGCCAAGGTTTCTGTTTTCCGGAAGCCAGTATTGCTGCATGCGCTATAGGCAAGTATGCAAGCGACGTGCCGGGGCCTGAGTCCATGGCAGGTAAATCAACGGTTCACATTGGAACTTGGGAGAACCATCTCGTTCCCAAAGAAAGCTTCCAACAAGTTGAAGAGGCAAGGCGGAAGTATGGCGGGATGGTAGTCAGACTACCTCATAGTAGAGGCGTAACCGGGGCAATGTCCGGTGAGTCCCGAATGGATGGGGCACTCGAAGGGGGTAGCAGTAGAACGCAGAGGGATGCGTCTGTGGGAGCCATACACTGAGATGGATTACTCAACACAAACAAAATTAGCCCTCCTATCAGAACAGGCCCGGAAGAACCCGAAAATGCAGTTTACGAGCTTGGCTCATCTACTGAATGAAGGGTTTCTGAAGGCATGCTACTACAGCCTCGGCAGGGACCGGGCCAGTGGCACAGATGGTATCAGTTGGAAGGAATATGGAGAGCGACTGGATGAGAATCTCCACGATCTGGTTACTCGCATGAAGGCCAAGCGGTATAAACCGCAGCCAGCCAAACGGGTATATATTCCGAAGAATGAGCACGAGAAACGACCTCTGGGGATCCCGTCCCTTGAGGACAAGATTGTTCAGAAGGGAATTGCCCACATACTTGAGGCAATCTATGAGGTTACTTTTCTGGGCTGTTCATACGGCTTTCGGCTCAATCGCGGGTGTCATCAGGCTCTTAAGGCAGTGGACAACACGATCATGGCAAACCCCGTCAATTATGTTATAGAGGCAGATATCAAAGGATTCTTTGATACTGTTTTGCACACATGGATGATGGAATTTCTGCAAGTCCGCATCAAAGATACGAGCTTTTTGCTTCTCATAAGAAGATTTTTGAAAGCAGGGTATGTTGATGCTGGTGAATATGTATTGTCCACGCAGGGAACACCGCAAGGTGGGAATCTTAGCCCGATGCTGTCCAACATATTTCTCCACTATGTGCTCGATCTGTGGTATGTTAAACGTGTCAAACCACAGACGAGAGGGTTCTGCTCGCTGGTGCGGTATGCGGATGATTTTATCTGCATGGTGCAATATCAGGATGATGCGTGTCGCATTGAGCAGGCCCTGAGAGGCCGTTTTGCGAAGTTTTCCCTGGAATTACATTCAGAGAAAACCCGTGTGATCAGTTTTGGCAGATATGAACGAGAGAATGCCCGATGCCAGAAACGCAGAGCCAATACCTTTGATTTTCTCGGCTTTACCCATTACTGCGGCATGAGTCGCATGGGAAGGTTTATGGTTGGCCGTAAGACCAGCTGTAAGAAATTCCGTATGAAGAGGGTTGATCTGGCAATGCCCAGATGCTCGCTCACTCGGTGCCTGGTAATCTGAAAGGTTTCCATATAGTGAAGGATGTATAGTTTTTCTCGAGGCGTATAGCGTTTGTGGGTGTGCTTGTTTTTCAGCCCATTTTGAAGAATACAGATTTGCATTTGCTGTTGATTGATCTTATCGCGGAGGAAGATGATTTCCTTGTCTCTTTCATCGGCGGGCATTTTTGAAAGTTTTTTCAGGTTTTGTTGCCGTCTTCTCCCGGCAAACTGGGCGGCAAGAATAACGGATTTTACAATCAATCCAACAGCCATGCTGATCATCTCGATGTTCGTTGTCATAGGTGTGGTTTTCTATTCGGGTAAATCCTGGGAGATTGATAGCCACCTTGGAATTTTACAGTGGATTGACATGGCAGGCAAGTCTGTAATTCAAAATACACATTGTCGCCTCCAGCCTTAGGGCTGATGAAGTTGATTTCATGCGTAAGTCTTCCGACAATATTGCGTAGCGCCAACCGGCGATAGATGCTATTCAATTAATTCAGGCAGATTCAACAGAAAACGCCAGGCGGGTAAAATATGTATAATATTTTCATCCGTCTCGATCTGTTCTGTGTCATTTCGGGTTACGATGATTCCGGATTTTAATTTCAGTTCAGTCATCGCTTCGCTGATGGCCGTAAGTTCCCTCTTTCTGATTTGCGGATCGCTCAGCGATTCACAAACCTGTATCAATGTCCTTGTTCGTTTATTGGATTGTACAATGAAATCCACTTCTCGTCCGTTCTTTGACCTGTAGTAATAAATGTTTGGGTGAAAACGACGAATTGCGGTGAACACAAGGTTTTCAAGTAAATGTCCGGAGTTGACGAGAATGCCGGAGGCAACCGAAGTTACCATTGAGTGATCGATGCAATATATTTTTTTCGGATTCGTGTTGGCACGTGCCAGTGACGCATCAAAAATTCGCACCGTGAATAGAAAATAGGCGTCTTCGAACCACTCAAGGTAATCTGATACGGCTGACTTTGGAACTTTATGCCCCAACGATTTTAAGTAGCCGGTCAGATTGTTGATGGAATACAGTGATGCTGTGTTGTCGATGAGTCGGTGGGCCAAGTCTGCCACTGCTTTGGGATGAGAAATATCATGGCGTTCAATCAAATCGCGGAACAAGACGGTATTGAAATATTCTTGATGTATCTTAATACGCATATTTTTTTCAAGGTGTGCCACCTCCGGAAAACCGCCCGTTTCCCAATAGTCCTCAAATGCTTTTTGAACATGAAGTCGAATCTTGGTTGACAGGGTTTTGGTGTGCTTTATTCCCTTGCAATCCAAAAACTCTTGGAATGAAAAAGGAAATATCTCCCATGATAACGCACGGCCTCTCATTTGTGTGGCAATTTCCTTAGATAGCATTCGTGCCGAAGACCCTGTGATATACACCTGGCATTTTTCAGTACGCATCAGTCGGTCAACGAATGGCTCCCAATCGTTGACCACTTGAATTTCGTCGAAGAAACAGTATATCTTTTCGGCGCCTTTCTTCTCTGGATATAGAGAATAATAGGCGTCCAGAATAATATTGAGTTTCTGCTGTCCAAGGTCATGAAGGCGGTCATCAAAGAAATTCAGATAAAGGATATTCTGTCGCGAAATGCCACTGTCCAACAATTTCTGGACAAGCTGACCCATAAAAACAGATTTACCGCTTCGTCGCACACCAATACAAACGGTTGCCTTACCGGGAAGTACCTCAATGGTCAGTTGTCTGGCTATTCCCGTTGAAAGCTCCGCCTCCTGAAAATCAAGAATCATCTCTTTTAGCATCTCAATCATGGACACCTCACTGGTCATATATTGTTTCCAGATAAAGCTCAAACTGGAAACAAATATAGCCGGTTACTGGAAAATAGCAAGTGATTTTCGAGGTGTACTATATAAAAAGTCATCCGGGTGTAAGCCAAAGGAAATAAAATACTTGCGATCTGGAATTTTCTCGTTTTCTTGCCCTATTTTTGCTATATTCCTGCCACGGAACGGCTTTTATTGGACAACAATGATCTGTTTACTGGGCAGTTTTTATGAAAAACCGACTCCCTGTGATGCTTCTGATGATATTGGCGTGATGGGATGGATGACTTTTTGGAAGGTACTAAACAGGCAGCAGGGTGGTCAAAAGCTATGGTTTGGCGGCCAACAGAGCCCTTCAAGGTGTTGTATGTTATTGTTCTTCGGAATTTTTGACTCCTGAGTAGGCTACTCAGGTTTTTCACCCCAAGCGCGTAGTCTACGCGCCATGAATGCAATGAGGTGCAATGAGGTGCAATGAAGTGCAATAACTGCAATGGACTTATAAAAGTACTTGCACTTTGTCGCGGTTTATGGCTACTTTCACATCAACGGTATACGGTTATTATTGATTTGTGCCGATTTGCGTAAGTGATTCCGCTGGGCGTAAGGTGCAAATAACATATTTCCATAACCTATTTTACAGCATAGGCATATACAGCAATCGGACGAACATTATTGCTGGATTTGGATTTGTCAGACTTTGCGAACTATGAAAAACGAATTCTGGATCACACTCATCACATATCTTGCATATTGCATCGACAAGAGCTCTACCAAGCGATTGACTATCTCCAAGAACAGGTTCGTGTGCTTGTCGAACAGCAGGAAAAACAGAACAAGCGGATTCTGCTCACCAATCGACAGAGGATGAGGGTTGCTGCTAAAGCCAAACGACTCAGCAGGAAAATGCTGGAACAATGTATGGTTTTATTTACTCCTGACACAGTGATGCGATGGTTCAACAAGCTGATTGCCGAAAAGTACGATGGTAGCCAGCAACGGGGCAAAGTAGGGCGTCCACAAATGACACCTGAAATTGTTGCTCTTGTGATTCGCTTCAAGGAAGAAAATCATCGCTGGGGCTATCAAAAGATTACTGATCAGATTGTTTACTTGGGTTATGAGATCAGCAAATCCAGCGTAAAGAACATTCTCATCGAAAACGGCTATGATCCTGAGCCTGATTTAACGGTGCGATCAACATGGCATGACTTTATTCGCAGTCACTGGGATGTATTGGCGGCCTGTGACTTTTTCACAATTGAGCTTCTAGTGGGCACAAAACTGGTCCGTTGCACGGTTTTCTTTGTGATTGAACTTGCTACAAGAAAGGTCTTCTTTGCTCCGATCAAACTGCAGCCAGATGGTAGGTATATAAACAGGTTGCTCGCATCCTGACTGACAGCGAAGATGGTCTTCTAAAAGGCAAAAGATTCCTTATCCACGATCGAGATTCATTGTATAACACAACCGGTTTTCATGACATCTTGAAAAGCTCAGGCGTTAAACCCGTGAAGTTACCAGCCCGAAGCCCGGATTTGAATTGCTACGCAGAACGCTTCTTGAAATCCGTCAAATCAGAATGTTTAGATTATTTGATTTTGTCTTCTGTTCAGCAGCTTGAATATGCTCTTGAGCAGTATTTGCAATATTATCATCATGAGCGGATTCATCAATCACTAGGCCGAATTATTGAGCCGAAGCACAACCTCGATGAGCAGGCAGACGTTCAATGTATCAAACGCTTGGGCGGATTGCTCAAGTCGTATCATCGACTGGCAGCCTGATTTCGAAAAAAATCGGATTCAGTGTTAACAGGAGAAGCAGGGCAGTTGTGCCCAGACGTGATGATGTCTTGATAAATCAATAGAATTTTATGTCATTTCGTGGTATACTCTCATGCGAAAAGGTCAAATCTCGGGCGAATTTCTGAAAAGTAACGCTATTGCAGACAATGATTTAGTTGCGGATGAATTTTTACACCGTAAGGGGTCATGTATTGAAACCAGCAAATCTGCCTGGAAGTCTCCTGACTATTCACATATTGACTAAGATATCGGATGTGCAATAAGTTCTCTAGGATGGGAATGGCTGGACTTCGCAGGCTTAGACAACTGGAGGAAGAAAACCAGAGGCCGAATCATTAAGAATCCTGTTCTTGGCAAATTCCATCGCATCTACTCCTGCGTCGCCTGAAACGCAACGGTTTCGGACTGCCGCACGCCCATAGTCTGCGCAGAGGTCGAAAAAACACAACATTTCAACTTTCGATTTCTGTCGAACCTGTCCAAAGACTGTCAATCTTGACTTTCTAAAGAGCAATTCATTCAATTCAATCGCTACAAATCTCTCGATTTGACTGTCGGATGAGTTTTTGCGTAAGACAGGATGCTTTAATCGATGTGCATCACCATTTCAATGTTCTTCCATTGTTCTCCTTCGGGCGTTCCGGGCAGGCGAATTTGACAGGCATCCGTAAGAGGCCACCACTTATCTCGGGTGAGCGGATCCTCCGCGATAGAGGCAAAGTCTTCTTCCGGATTGTTGCCGGTATACTCCAGATAACTGAACAGGTATTTTTTTTCGTCCAGCTCGGCGACAAAAATACTGAAATTACGGATATTCGCTTTTTGAATAGCAACCACAACCCCGGGCCATACGTCGGCGTGTAACTTACGGTAAAGCTTTTCTTTTTCCGGATTCAATTCGATTACCATTGCATAACGCTTAACC
>CAZYQN010000097.1:0-7422 GCA_964649955.1 uncultured Pirellulales bacterium | reverse complement strand
AAATCAATATCCGCATGGGTAAATTAAAAGACAAATTTACCCATCCTACCGGCTAAAATAGTGTCCATGCCAGATACTCCTAAAATTTACGTGACTAAATTTTTGTGCCGTCCCAGAGACGAGCACGTACAGGGGCGATTATACCAGAGTCGTCCCCGAGTATCTGGCTTTCATAGTTTCTTAAATTTACTCGCGTTTCAACTTTTCAAAGAGCAACGCAAATCAAAATGGGTGACTGTCTCTGCTTGTTCGAGTCCTTGAATTTACATGACACCTTAGATTTATTCAAATTTACTCGGCAATCCAAGTAGTTCCTGTCGCCGTTTTATTATAGTTTATTGCTATTGCATAGTATTTTCCTTGGCAAAGTTGAAATTTCTCTGATGGATCGGGGAATGTCTGAACATAGCCATCAGGAATTTCCGGTATAGTCACTTGAAATGGGACACTGCTTGGGATTTTTGATTTTTTGTTAATAATCCAAACACACTTAGGATCGTTGTCGAAAGGTCCTGACATTTCAAACACCGTGACGCTCTCTACGCATAACAATAGAGGGGTTGATTCCAATTTAAAAGTATTTGTTTGGTCTGTTATTTTTGTTATTGTTGCATTAGGATTGCAACCAACAAACCACAAAAGAAGTATACAATACGCGACAAAATTTTTCATCTGTTTACCTCAAAAGAGTCAATACTGATGTGAGCAGCCCTACCGGTGGCATTATTTTCATAACGATTTATTCCCCCAAAACCTCGTTGATTAACAACACCATATCGAAATCCTTCTACTTGCGCCGGGCCGTAGCTTCCACCAAACCTTTGCGCAGGAAATGTATGCAGGACATCTCTGAAGAGATACTTTATTGCTCCCATTTCTCTAAACCTTTGAATGTGTCCAAGTTCATGAGAAAAATGGCTTAGATAAAAACTATCATCCCATGTAAAACCTGAAGACTTATTGTCAATAGCATTCTTCAAACCGTTGAAAGAGTCTATCGAGCAATGGATTTCATTTCCATTTGGAGTCCAGTCATTACCCAAAATAGCATTGAGCCGATATGCTTTTACGGTTACATCGGAAATTGGCCCTCGCTCGCTTCCGGCAGTAAGGGTTCCTGTTGCCAGAGGGCCAAATATGAGGTCGCCTGCGATCGCAAATGGTAACTGTATTGCTCTACCTAATGGTGTTTCAGCCATATTTTTAATAAATTCTATGGTTGATTTCATATAAGGGCTGCTCAATATTGCTCTTGTTGCCATTGCGACACCTGCACCAATTGCACTTCCAGCGGCTCCTGCGAGCATATTTTTACCCCAGTTGCCGCCGTAGATGGCCGAGGAGATGCCTCCGGCGACGGCACCAGTTATCGCGCCGGCAGCGAAATTACCTACAATGCATTCAATTCCTACACCATTTAAATAACTCCCTACTCCAGCCCCGAAACTACCTCCGTTCATCGCAGAGCCTAACCCACCCGCGATCGCTCCTGCGGCAAAGCCGATAGCGACACCGATGGCAAAGCTCTTGAAGGTGCCGCCGTTGACCAGCGTGCCGATGGCGCTGCCGACAATCGGCGCCAGCGGCCCAAGCCATGGCGTTAAGGCGATGGTGGCGATGGTTCCGATCCAGCCTTTAATCTGTTTCCATGCCTTGCTGAACCAGCCGTGGCCATCGGGGTCCGTAAACTTGAGCGGGTTGTTTTTGACGTAGGCGTAGCGGTTGAGGGCCTGGGAGGTGTCGCTGCCGGGGACGATGGAATCGGCTTGGGTAAAGCGGCCCAATTCGGGGTCATAATAGCGCGATTGATAGAAATACAGGCCGGTTTCTTCATCGATATGCTGTCCGGTATAGCGGTTGGTTACATCGAACGCGGCGGTATTGTGCTTGTAGCGTTCATGGCCGAAGGCGGTTTAGCCGTAGTGCTGAACGAGTTGGGCATAGCCCAGCGAGGTATTGAATTGTGAAAGAGCGATCACGCTGCCGAGGGCGTCGAAATGGTAGAAATAGCGCCCCGTCTCCGTGCCCTGGGCATTGTACATCAGCATACATATCGGCTCATCGATGCCGGGGCCATAAATGAATTTCCTCGCTAAGTCGTCACAGTAGGTATCCGCGTCCAGATCTTCGTACTCGGCAATCCCCTGCATACCGCTATAGGCATACTCAATATAGGAAGTGACCTCCGGCACAGACGTCTCCGTACTCTTTTTCCAGATACGCCTTCCGGCCGCATCATAGCCGTATTCGCACAGGATATCGCCGAACGTCAGAGGTGGCCGAAGACGTTACGGACGGTCAAGACGCCCGTCAAAGCCAGAGAATGCCTGCCATAAACCTCTCTTCCATTTCAAAACCGCCTCTACCGGACAAAACAAATCCACATTGCTTTTTTTCACAAATCAACACTCTTTCTTCTTATTCTTGACATTCCGATTGGGGCGGAGTACACTCCGATTTTTGGATTTGGACACAATTGAGGACACTGAATGATAGTAACACGATTTGCACCTTCTCCGACCGGTTATCTCCATGTCGGCGGCGCAAGAACAGCGTTATTCAACTGGCTGCTGGCACGGCGGATGGGCGGCAAATTTTTACTGCGCATCGAGGATACCGACCTGAAACGCAACACCCCGACTGCGATGCAGCAGGTACTGAACGATTTGCGGTGGCTGGGGATTGACTGGGACGAAGGTCCCGAGATCGGCGGCCCGCACGGCCCGTACCTGCAATCCGAACGGCGAGACATTTACGACAAATATATTCGGCAACTGCTCGATGCAGGCAAGGCCTACTACTGTTTTGACACCACCGAAGAACTGGGGGCCATGCGGGACAAGGCCGAAAGCGACAAGGCCACTAATCTGTATCCACGGCCGGAGCGGTTTCCGGATGAGGCCGAGGCCGCCAGGGCACGTGCCGAAGGCCGGCCGGTCACGGTGCGGTTTGCCGCCGATGCGGACGGGCCGATTGTGATTGACGATATTGTGCGCGGACAGGTATCGTTTGATCCGGGCCAGATCGGCGACTTTGTCATCCTCAAAAGTGACGGCTTCCCGACATACCATTTTGCGGTTGTGGTTGATGACGAACTGATGGGGGTTACGCACGTCCTTCGCGGGCAGGAACACCTGATGAACACGCCCAACCACCAGCTCCTGCAAAAAGCGCTGGGATTTCGCATTCCGCAATATGCCCATATGTCGGTCACGGTCAGCGAGACCGGCGGCAAGCTGAGCAAACGCGAACAGCCCAAGGCTCTGCGTAAAGCAATTAAAGCGGCAGGCGATGTGGATAAGGCCAAACTGGCCGCGGTCGGTGGAATCAGCCTTGCCGAGTTGGACAGTTTTCTGGCCGGCGACACCACGCCGGATATGCCCGCAATCGATGCAATGGCGGCTTATCTGGGCGTGCATCTGCCGGAGATCAACGTGCTGGACTTTTTCCGCAGCGGCTACCTGCCCGAAACGATGGTCAACTTTCTGGCGCTGCTGGGCTGGAATCCCGGCGACGGTCGGGAAATAATGAATCGCGATGAACTGATTGCTGCGTTTGACCTGTCACGCGTCGGAAAAAGCAACAGCCTGTTTGACCGCAATAAACTGTTGGCCTTCAACACCGAACATTTCAAGCGAACACCGATGCCGACGCTGGTCAAACACTTCCGGGGCTATCTGAACGAAATCAAATCACCGGTTGCCGCCGCAGACGATGCAATGCTCGAACGCATCCTGAAAATGAACGAAGGCGCCCGTACGCTCGAACAGGTTGAGCAGAAGACGCGATTTGCCTATATGGCCGATGAATCGCTGACATACGACACCGCCGCCGTCAATAAAGTATTGCTCAAAAGCGACGGGCTGGCGATACTGGCCGAAGTCGGAAAGCGTCTTGCGGATTTGAAA
Organism: uncultured Pirellulales bacterium; assembly: GCA_964649955.1. GTDB lineage: Bacteria > Planctomycetota > Phycisphaerae > Sedimentisphaerales > Anaerohalosphaeraceae > T3Sed10-213. The sequence goes on along the minus strand of CAZYQN010000097.1, from coordinate 3,514 downwards.
GAAATAACGCCGGAGTCAATTGAAGCCATGCTGCGTCAATTGGCCGAAGAAAAACAAGTCGGTCTGGGCAAAGTAGCCCAACCTTTGCGCGTCGCAATTACCGGCACCACTGTCAGCCCGCCGATTTTTGACGCGGTTGATATGCTCGGCATCGCGAAAACATTGGCACGAATAGAACGCACATTGAAACAGTTTCACTAAGGAGAGAAAGAGGTATAAGGATGTCACTATTGGTTACCGGTTCAATTGGAATCGATACAGTGCGGACGCCGTACGGGTATAACAAGGATTGCATCGGCGGTTCAGCCGTACATTTTTCAATGGGAGCGGGACATTTTACGCATGTCAAATTCCTCGGCGTTGTAGGGGAAGACTGCCCGTTCGATCTTAAAGAAACATTCGCCGGACGGGATGTGGATTTCGAAGGCCTCGAAGTCCGCAAAGGCAGCAGGACGTTTCGCTGGGCAGGTTCTTATGAAGGCGATATGAACGAGGCCCGCACCGATGCGGTTGAGTTAAATGTACTGGCTGAACAGCCGCCGCGTGTACCGGACAGTTACAAAGACTGCGAGTTTGTGTTTCTGGCCAATACCGCCCCGTCGCTGCAGATCAAGCTGCTCGAACAGCTCGGCGCACCGACCTTCGTCGCCGCAGATACAATGAATCACTGGATCGTAACCGCCAAAGATGATTTGCACGATCTGTTGGACCGGATCGACCTGCTGATTCTTAATGAAGGCGAGGCCAAACTGCTGACCGGCCAGCGCAACCTGGTCACTGCCGCTAAAAATATTCTCGAACTGGGGCCGCAAGTGGTCATCATCAAAAAAGGCGAACACGGCGCAATGATGTATGACACCAATGGCGATATCTTTCTGCTGCCGGCGTACCCCACGCCGGTGGTCATCGATCCGACCGGTGCGGGCGATTCATTTGCCGGCGGACTGATGGGCTATCTGGCACAGGCCGGCACGGTTGACTTGATCAGCCTGCGCAATGCGATGGTCTATGGTACAGTGGTTGCGTCGTTTACCATCGGGGATTTTTCGATTCACGGGATTCAGGCGGCAACCCGCGAGATGATCGATGAGCGGTTTGACACACTCCGCAGGATCACTCAGTTTTAAGCCTGGAAAGAACTGTACTGTTTCGAATGTTTTTATTCGAACTTCGGATGCTGAACGATGATGCGATTATTTATCGCGATAGATATGGATGAGGCTGTTCTTGAACACGCCGCGGCAATGCAGAAAACACTGCGCAAGGCCGTAACCCTGCGCAGCGGAGAAGTCAAATGGGTGCATCCGGAACAGATGCATCTGACGCTGAAGTTTCTGGGGCCGGTCGAAGACGACGACGTGTCGCGCGTTTGTGCGGCGGTTCAGGAAACGGCCAATCACTACGATGCATTCGAACTGACCTGCCGGAGCGTTGGCGTGTTCGGTCACCCGGCACGGGTCGTCTGGGCAGGTATTGACGGCGGGCCGATACTCAAACAGATGCAGCATGAACTGGACGACCGGTTTACCAGAGCCGGATGGGCGGCGGAAAATCGGGCGTTTACGGCCCATCTGACGTTGTGCCGGATTAAATCGGCTTCGGCGGGATTTGCATTGGCCGCCGCGATTGAGCCGTACAGCGAGACACTGTTCGGCAACGTCTGGGTCGATTCGATCGTGGTCTATGAAAGCCGGCTCAGTGCCGCCGGCCCGGCGTATTACGTCGTCAGCCGTTCACCGCTGCGATGAATATTGTACTTACAGGAAATACTAACTGATTTTAAGACTATACTAACCGATACTTACAATTGAAGGACAGACTCATGACAAAAGCAGTCAAAAAGAAACCCGCAGCATCCAAGACACTTGAAATGTCCGAAAAAGCCGTTTCCGGCTCGGCCAAAAACGAAGCGCTTGACCGGGCCATCGCACAGATCGAAAAACAATACGGCAGCGGCTCGATCATGAAAATGGACGAAAAGAACCGTCCCCGCGTCGATGGCATCAGCACCGGCGCCCTGTCATTGGATATCGCACTGGGCGGTACGGGTATCCCGCGCGGACGCATCATTGAGTTCTACGGGCCGGAATCATCCGGCAAGACAACATTGGCCCTGCATGCCATTGCCAGCGCCCAGCGGGCCGGCGGTGTGGCCGCGTTCATCGATGCCGAACATGCTCTGGACACGACCTGGGCCAAGAAGCTGGGCGTGGATATCAGCGGCCTGTTAATCAGCCAGCCGGACACCGGCGAGCAGGCGCTCGATATCGCCGAGATGCTGGTCAAGTCCAACGCGGTGGACATTATCGTAATCGACTCGGTGGCCGCGTTGGTTCCTGCTGCCGAATTGCAGGGCGAGATGGGACAAAGCCACGTCGGCCTTCAGGCGCGTCTGATGAGCCAGGCCCTTCGCAAACTGACCGGCGCTATCAGCAAAAGCAAGACCTGTTTGATTTTTATCAACCAGATACGTATGAAGATCGGCGTGATGTTCGGCAACCCGGAAACAACCACCGGCGGCAATGCACTCAAGTTTTATGCAACGGTGCGCGTCGATGTCCGCCGTATCCAGACGATTACCAGCGGCGAAGAATCCATCGGTAACCGCGTTCGCGCCCGCGTCGTCAAGAACAAAGTCGCTGCGCCGTTTAAGACGGCTGAATTTGACATTATGTTCGACAGCGGCATCAGTACCCTCGGCGACCTGCTGGATTTGGCGGTCGAATGCAGCATTGCCGAAAAGAGCGGAGCCTGGTTTACCTACGGCAAGGTCAAACTCGGTCAAGGCCGTGAAAATGCCAAACAGTTTCTGGCCGATAATCCGCAGCTGGCCGAAGAGTTCAAACACAAAATCCTTGTCGCCAAAGGCCTGATTGAAGAAACAGAAGAAACCGAAGAATAGGCCCGAACAGATACGCTGCATAGAACGGTCTCTTGTTCAAGACATATCTTGAGCAGGAGACTTTTTTTATGGACAGCCGGTAGATCGTATGAAGGCAGGTCCAAATCGTTTACACAGTTAAATGAACACTCCCGAAAATACTTCTCACGCTTGGGGATCAGTTGCGGTTCAAAGGTGCCGTTGCGATCTCGCGGGGGTTCCAGTTCGATCTGATCAGAATCAACTACAACGGTCTTTTTTACCCTTACCGTTACGAGAATTACCGCTGTTCTTACCCTTCGGGTCGTGCTTGGTATAGCCCAAATGGTTATCCATCTCGGCATCCAGCGTACGGTCTATAATCCGCTTCTTGAGTTGGGCAAATAGCCCAGATTGACCCCAAAAGGACTCCGGTCCCTTGTAGTCCTTCAACAATTCGTCGATCAATTCATCACGCCGTTTTTGTTCGTCTGTCTGCTTGGCCATAGTAAGTTCCTTGTAATTATAAGGTTAACATATCTATGACCATTTACACAGTTTATTTTACACCCTCGGTTTCCCAAAAAATGTGCGAATACACTTCATCTATGATCCCTTCTTTTCTTTCTCTCTTGCATCGTTCCAACGTCTTTC
>CAZYQN010000096.1:0-7642 GCA_964649955.1 uncultured Pirellulales bacterium | reverse complement strand
CTGTCAGAGGGGGAGGCAAAGAGCAGGCGATCACAATTGAACCGAAATGGCCAGCTTGGAAGGGAAAAAAACAAGAAAGCTTTGTCTATATTAAATGGACACTTTCTTTTGTTTCTGTAAAATTTTGAATATCTTGCAGTAGATTCGATTGTTGTATCTTACTATATCAATTTCTCAACTTCAAATGCCCATAATTATAAACTTAGCATTTGATATTGAATAACGATTTACAGAGAAGAAAAGTCGCCATTGAAATCACCAGCAAAGAAATAAGCCAGTTGTCAGTGCCCGTCAGAGCGGAAGGACGATGGGGGTAGTTGATGCGGATCGATTGAACACGTAAGGTCTTGTCGAACGGTTCTTCTGCGGGATGGAGCAGCACAGCCAGCCAGTCCGGACTCGTCCGGAGTGCACTGACTGACATGGGGCTCGCTCCGACGGCAAGCTCCTTCTGAACCGGATGCCCTTCAACCCGAAGGGTAAGCTGATGGTACCCCTCTTTTTGTGTCTGTATTTGCCAGTAAATCTGTCGTTTCGATGGGACATGCACAGGGCCGATGTCAACCACCACGGCATCAGAAGCCTCCAGCACGACCGTAGGCATAGTATCCTCGACGAAATCGGCAAACTGAATCATTACAACCGCCGTATCGCCTTTTGCCAGAGGTCGTAACTGATACCAAAGCCCCAGCCAGCCCAGAAAAAGGGAAACAGGAAGGATCATCACCAGCATCGGAACCAGTGAATAAGCCAAAAGGAGAAAGACATTACCCAAAATCTTCACCTGCGACCGCAGGATAACAGGAATATTATCTCTGAACAGTTTCATGGACAGCAAATGAGCCTTGATCCTGTCTCGCACCCGGCTGAGGGCGGTCTGATTTGAGGTGTATTTGAACACAATTGACATCAGTACTCCCAGCATCACGGAGAGAATCACCAACGACAGCCATAGCGGCAAGACACTTATCGGTTTTTCAAGCAGGCCGAAAAAGAGTTTGACAACGCCGTTGAGCCACAGGATGACCCGGGTCAGGATGGGCATTATTCGATATACCCCAAACCGCGCAGACGCTCCTCGACGACTTGGCCACACTCAGAAGGCTCGATTTTTTCCAGTTCCTTTTCCAGCAGGTGTACAACGAATTCGTTGACCGAACTGTAGCCGGCAGCTTGGGCGATTGTCCGGGCTCTGTCAAACAGGGAACTGTCGATTTTGATCTTGGCCATGAAAACCATCTCCTTTATTCAATTGCTTTTCTCGTTTATAGTACATTCTTTCCGCTCATGGTTGACGGCGTTGGTAGGCCGAACTGCGCCAGGATGGACGGCGCCAAGTCCACGAGCGATGGATGCGGCGTGCGGATCGGTCGATTTGCAAACAGCACACCAGGCACTTCAGACGAATCACAGCAATGATCAGCACTCCACGCAGAATCGTTATCGGAGAAAACGACCCTTGTAAGATCGCCCAGGCAGGTCGCCCAGGAAGCCCGGTACCCCCGGGCATATCCCACGATCAAATCCGGGGCCGGCCCAGTCTCCGAACCGGAGTAAATCTTGTCCGATCGGCGTACCTTTCTGATCGCCGATTTGCCATTTTCATCCCGAACCGATTCAAGCTTTTCGATCAGTTCCTCCAAAAGCGATTCTCGCTCCTGCGGCGAAACAATACCGTCGCGCTCGCGTCCCTTGAGATTCAGGTACAGCCCGTTAATCCCCAGGCTGTACGCCTTTGTCCGGGACCAGTCCACGTCCTTCATCAGTGATGTGGCCCCGGCCGGGTGTAGATAGCCATTCTCCCGAAGCCAACTGTTAAGATTAAATTGACGGCCGAAATTGGAAAAGCCGTGATCACTGAGTGCCAAGACGGTCGCCTCGGAGCCATATTCATCGAGAATCTCACTGACAACATCATTCATCTTTTGGTACACTTTCTGCAGATGAGCAAAGTTCTTTTGTGCCCGGCTCTTCGATTGCACGGGATGCGGCTCATCTGAATCCCACCAGAACATATGCGCCTGCATATCCGTGCTGGAAAAGTAGAAAAAGAGCAATCCATCCTCGTAATGCCGTTTTGCGTATTCCAGCAGATTCAGCCGTTCCTGAAGAACCATTTCCGCCTGTGCGCCGAATTCCTCATCTGTAAAAACACCGTTGGAAAACGCTTTATGATCCTCTTGAAAACCCGTCGTATAGAATAGACCAATCTCATTTGATATCTGCCCACCGAATGATCGCGGCTCCGCCAGGCAGATAGCGGAGCTGGAAGGATCAGTGTTGATTGGTGTAACATATAAGCGAAAGGTAGGGTAAACCTCCTGCAGATAAAACCGGCAGATGCCGTGCAGCTGCTTATCCGGCCCGGGCAGAGATAGTGCAAAGTTCACACGTCGCCAGGAACTCCATTGTCCCGATTTCAGTAGAATGATTTGGCCTTGGAGTTCGATAACCGCGGCGTTGGCTCTGATATCCCGGTGGACCTGAAAATCAATTGTGACCGGCACCGGGTACTTCAGAAATACATCCGGGGGGCCAATCAGTTTGGCGGCAGCGGTTCCGTTTTCAAAGAAGAGCATCGAGTGTCTACCGCCGGGTTTCTCCACCGTCCGGAGCGGCCCTTCTTCGGAAAAGTACTGATAGGTACCGTAGGTTCCCAGCAGATCCGGCGTCCCCATCCCCGCCAAGCATCGATAGCGGCCTGCGGAGGATGGGCTGGGCGGATAGTTGGAAGGCAGATAATAGAACGAGGACGCAATACCCGCCTCTTCAAGGTACTCCCAAAAAGGTGTTCCCCCGCGTTTGAGAATCATTTGAGGCGGCTGGTGATTAAATGGCCAGAAATCCAACGGAATCCGATGATCGCCTATGTCCAGATGTCCCCGGCCAGCCGTTGTCTCGGCGACAGAATAATAGGGAACACACTGCCCAGCAGGATCACGGTGAATAAAATCGAAAATACCATGGCTCCCCGGGCCGTTGCCGTTTATAAAATTGGCCCAAGCGACGGGACTCTGGGGGGGATCACTCGTTTGAAGCCGTCGATAACCACCCTGCTCACGCAGGCGGGCAAACGTGGGTAACTCCCCCGCATCCATCATCCGCTCGGTCAGAACCGGATCCATTCCGTCAATGCCGATAACGATGACTTTTCTGCAACTGGACGAAGACCGGCTCTTAGTGACGGACGCCGATTGCAGGACCAGACCCGACCCCAGATAGAATGTCGTTAGGCCGGTTTGGCGAATAAAGGTCCTTCGGCTTGTTTTGGGTGCACAATCAAAAGTCATTTCTTACTGCCCTTTTTGCTGTTAGTCCAAGATTTCACGGCCAGCGGTTTGCCGTCCATATACGAAGGGATATCCACACCGAATAGACCCAGTACCGTCGGACCAATATCCATCAGACGCGGGATCTCGGTATCGATCTTTTGATTGCAGAAGAGCACGCCCGGAACGAAGGAGGCGTCGACACAATGGTCGCCGCTCCATGCCTTTATGTTCTCATGGAAGACCTGCCCAGTGACCAGCCCGACAGCAGTTTCCCAAGAGGCTCGGTAACCGGGGTAGTAACCAACCAGCAGGTCCGGGGCATTCTGCTTATAAGGACCGCTGTACAGTTCCAGCGCATTGTACACGCTCTTGATTGCCGGGGCATCCTGCCGCTTCGAATCAGTCAAGCCAGACAGTTTTTTGGCAAGCTCTCGACGAAGTTCATCAGCTTCTCCGTTCGGGTTCACAATGCCCTGTGATTCCCGGTTTTTCAGGTTCAGATAGATTCCCGAAAGACCAATGGCAAACGCGCGTGTTCGGGACCAGTCTATAGCCGTTAAATATTTACCATTCCGGTCACCGTTTTTCAGAGCCAGGTAGCCGTTTTCCTCCAGCCACCGGTTCAGGTCAACCCCGTATCGAAAGGAATTGAATCCGTGGTCCGAAATGACCATCAGCAGCGTATCCTTCCGGTTGCATTTTTTGAGCGTTTTGTCCACCAAGCGATCCATCCTTTTATACAATTCTTCAATGACGTTTCGGCCGTTTAAAGAAGGATCGTGAGCCGGATGGTCTGAGTCCAAGTCCCGCCAGAAGGCATGCTGGAGGCGATCAGTACCGTCGAAAACGCACACACAGAGTCCCTTCGAAACTTTTTCCAGAGAATCGAAGAACATCGATTCCCGCTCCAAATCAAGCTGAAGGCACTGCTGGATGAATCCTTCGTCAGGGAGGGCCTTTTCATTGAGTGCCCAACTGTCCTCGGCCAGTCCCAGCGTGGCAAATGGCCCCTGCAGTTTGGATAGGTAAGTCGAAAAAACCCGCGGGTGGGTGATGGGCATAACCGGTTTTTCTGGATCGATGTTGATGGGGGTGACATAGAGGCAAAAGCCGGGATCGGTACTTTGGAGCAGGAACTTACAAATCCCATTGATCTTTACGCCCCATCGGGTTCTGAATTTTACCCTGATCCATTCTGTACAGCAGCCGACTCGGAGTACGACTTTTTCCGAGCCGATTTTTAGCATTGCGGTCGAGTCGTTTCGGAGGGTTACGGTAAAACGGACTGTCAGGGGACTGGGGCTGTCGCAAAACGGATCGTCAGGACCGATGAGGTTCCCCGTAATCGTGCGGCCGCTTCGCTGAACGGGATGGTACTGGCCGCCGGTGAGGTCGCTCTTGTCCGACATCTGCTCGGCATATAGGGAGAATGTACCCTGTGAACCCTGAAGGTCGGGAACGCACATTCCCGACAATGACACCCCGTAGAACTTCTCCGGCGGAAACGTGATCGGAACCCGCAGGATGCTGCTGAATATCCCGTTTTCACCAAGCGTAACCCAAAATGGTTTACTCTTGCGAAGCAGCCGGATGTCTGGTTTACCAAACGGGAAATGCCATTTGCCTATTTTGAAGGAACGGCGCGGATTGCGGATATCAACGGAACTGAGTTTGGGGGCGTAGGTCTTTGTGTCGCGGGTGAGAAAATCGAAGATGTTGTGCTTGCCGGGATTAACACCGGTTTGGAAAGAAGACCAAGCCACGGGAGACATGGAGGGCATAGTGGTGGCCAGCGGGCGGAAACTACCCTGCCGGCGGAGACCGTCGAGAGCGGGCAGTTTGCCCTCGTCCATCCACTTTTGAGCGAGCTTAGGGTCCATGCCGTCGAGGCCGAGGATGACACATTTTTTGATGCGGCTGCGAGCGAACGCCCGGTGATGTCGGATTGCCCGGACCAGCCAACGCAACGGCCACGTAAATACCGCCAAAAGGCCCGCCAGCAAGGAGAAAAAGACAGCCAGAAACGACCCCACCACTGCGAACCCCGCACCGGGGCCAATATACGCCTGGGCCGAACTCGAGATGCCCAGCAGCAAAACCAGCAGAATCACTCTTTTATAAAGGGGAGCCTTCATGGCCCTATTCTAATGTATATTTGGACTAAATTGAAGAAAGAAAACAGATGCTTAGATGCCATTTCATAACATCCTGAGCGTTATACGTTATCAAGCAATATGAAAGAACACTTTATAAACAGCAATTCAAGCAAAAAGCCATTTGACGACTGTGGGAATAAATGGCTTCGCTTCGTTGTTGGCCTTTTTGGAGTCGTCAAGGCGATTTAAACCCCTAAGCGGTATGAACGGAGCGACCAACGTACCAATTTCTATTGAAATGATCTATGTGAATCATACACATAATGGAACGTATGTGAATTCAAAATGGATGCAAAAACATTCATAATAAAGTCTCTTACAAACACTCCTCTATTCTTGAAATCAGCAAGTACAGATTTTGAAATGAATTATTCAAACGATTAAAGTCGCAATTATTTATATTATCTTTATAGGTATGGTTCTGGTAGCAAGGGCCGCCGTACTCATTTATTCTCAGGAAATCAAATTGTCCGCCAGGCACTCTTTTATATTCATAATCATAGGTGGATTCGGCATCAGATAAACCTCCACCTCCTACCTCTATTGCATACTTCACTTTATTTAATAAATTAGGTTTATCTATCATAAAGAAGGAGCCATCATACCCTACTGCTTCGTGACCTCCGTAAAACAATATAAGATATGAAAGCGTTGTCTCCTTTTGGCATATGGATTCTATTAGCCCTATCAGTTGAACGATCCCGCATGCATTATCATGTATGCCCTGGCTTTCTTCTCCTGCCTTGTCGTAGTGCGCTAGAATCCAAGCGATAGCGTCCGTATCCCCTTTTTTCAACACCCATATATCATTGGAATCCGTATACATGTTACCAGAGATATTTATATTGATATTTGCGCAATCAATCCCCTGAAGCAGCATTTTTACTATTTCTGCACGCTGTTCGTTGTTCAATTCAGAATTTGCAAACAGGAGTAAATCCTTCTTGAATTTATTTTCATTCAAGGGGAGCGACGTATCTTCATTGCCATCATGAATAGGAGGAGAGTTCTGACAGACAATATCGATGAAAGTGTCGGAGGTTACAGGCTCACGCGCTGTCATTTTCTGTATCCGGTGCCTATTTCCTTTTTGAACTGCCAGCAACATAGTATTATTGTTGGGAATGCCATCGCCATCATTGTATATTTTTTCGATCTTTATCTGATGGCTACTGCATGATATAATGTCTCCGGATTTCACTGTAATGATTTCGTTGTCTCTGATTCGCAGCGGGATATTATAGCAGTTTTTATCAAGTTGCCAGAGACCGCAGTAGACAACATCGTCTCCAATACCGTCATTTATTGTATTTCCCCAGTAAGCCAGTATTGGCAAGGTGGTGTTTGGCTCTTGTACGTATCCCTCTAGGAAGAGAGCATCATGTAATCGTAAGATATATTCATTCTCATCAAGATTGGGGGTGACACTATAACTATCCTCACCATAATCCTTAAAGAACAACTGTATAACGTGGTCATCCACTGTTTTGTTATGCATGACGGCATTGAGTAAATCAGGAAGATGGGCTGTCAATTCGTTTAGGTATTCGCCAGTAGCCAATGGCGGTATTGCACCGTAAAGCGGATGACCTTTGGGATGAAATACGTTTTTGCTTTCAACGACTCCGCCACTATAACTTACATATACGATGGTCCCATCCGGTTGATGGCAACTTACAATGCCCTCATCGGAACTCCAATATCTTACTTTCACCGTCCCCTGGGGATGGCTCATTCTAACGGTATGCGTACACGCACACAAGGCCAACATTGGAGTAGTGAATACAATCATTCTTAATGCTGTTTTCATCCGAACCATAGTCATCCAACATCCCTTCCATAATTCCTTACCCAACCAGCTATTCCGCGATTGCAGTATAGGGAAGAAAGATTTTCTCCATACTTCCATCATGCTTGACATACAGCACGATTGAACCTTTGACTAAACCCGCAATATCTGAACTCTCGTACTCAAGGTTACACCGCATTTCTCCGTCCCTAATACCCTTTATCGCGATTCTCATACCCTGTAATAATCCTTCAATCTTCTCTATGTCTACTGCTCTATCTGATAGAGATTTCACAACAAACGATCTCGACGATATCTTCTCACGGTTTATGATTCCGAAATTTATGACCGGTGGTACAACTTTAACAGGACCAACCACTTTCGCTACGACCGGGATCTTGATTTCATCGTGATTCATGGTTTGG
>CAZYQN010000095.1:0-7803 GCA_964649955.1 uncultured Pirellulales bacterium | reverse complement strand
AGGAAGGGACTGTCACCATCGGCTGTCCGATCAATCCGTATGGGGTTGTGTTTGAAAAATGGGATGATGTGAATGAACTGGAGTGCCGCAGTCCGGGCCAAGAGATCACGTATACGATTTATTGGGAAAATACGTCGGGGCTGACGCTAAATGATGTGGCGGTTGTTGACCGGCTGCCTGCGGGGGTGGATTACGATTATCTTCTCAGCCTGAGTCCGCCGTCGCTGGACCCGAATTATAACAACGACGAGCGGTCGTATCGCTGGGAGATCGGGACGCTTGAACCGGATGAAGTCGGGAGCGTGGAGTTGACGGTGACGGTTAACGAGAAGGCCACATCGGGGTATTTTTTGACGAATGTTGCGGAGCTGTGGGTCGGCGACAGTCCGGTTGACAGTGCGGTTGTTCAGACGCCGGTGTGCTGCTGGGATGGCGGGACGGTGATTTATGTGGATTGGTCTGCGACGGGGGCCGAGAGCGGGATGAACTGGCAGGATGCGTATAGGGATTTGCAGGAGGCGCTGAGCCGGGCCAGAGAGTCGATATGCACAGGGCCGTTTACGATCTATGTAGCGCAGGGGCCGTATGGGCCGGGGACTAAAGAGGAAGACAGTTTTGAGCTGCCTGAGGGGACTTCGGTTTACGGCGGATTCCCGAACGGCGGATGCGCGTTTAGCCAGCGGAATCCGAAACGATATGAAACTATATTAACGGGCCTGATCGATGCAACCCATCGCAACGATACGGTTGTGACGATGGGCGATGAAACGCTGCTGGATGGATTTACGGTAACAGAGGCGGCTATTTATGGCATTCATGGTTCCGGCGTTGATTTTGCGACAGAAAATTGCATTATTGAAGATAATTGGCGATATGGTATTCATGCCGTCGATGGCGATGTTACAGCAAGATGGTGCACCATCAAAAACAACGGGTTGTATGGTATTCGTCATGAAGGGGAAAGTTTCACGCTCGTTGTAGAAAATTGCTGGATTATGAAAAATCTGCAATACGGAATTTTCTGTCAAAATTCAACACCTTATGTACTCAACAGCATCGTCTCGGAGAGTGATTTGAGTGAGTATGGAAGTGCTGGGATTCTTATGTTTAATCCCGCCGATATACCGGTTCTATACAACAATACATTTGCACATAACAAAAATGTCGGAATATCTTTTATGGATAAAGGAACGATCGGCGACCCGAATGATAAAGATTATCCCGACGTGCAGAACTGCATCCTGTGGTATAACAACGCCGGGGGTGAGCAATTCGCAGGGTTCAGCAAAGAATGTGTTTACCATAGCTGTATCTATGATCCCAACGATCCGAACGGGATCAATCTGATACCGGACGTGAACTATAACATCAGTGCCAATCCGCTGTTTGCTTACTATGATCCGAACAATGTCCATATCACCTATGGATCGCCATGCAAGGATGCAGGCAACCCAGCGATGAGTTATGACAATCAGGTGGATATGGACAGCAGAGTCAGGGTATTGGGAACAAGGGTTGATATCGGAGCTTATGAGATCGATTGTGAAGATACAGCCAATCTCTATGACCTGAATGCTGACGGCTTGGTCAATTTACACGAGTTTAACTTGCTTTCTCGTGCATGGCTGGCACATGACCCCAATGATCCGGCGTGGGTAGCTGATCCAAATCTGGCGGACCCGAATTTGTCGGAGGACTGGTATGAGTGGAAGCACAAGTGTAATCTGACAACAACCGGCGGCAGTGCTTATCAAGTAGATTTAGCGGATTTGGTGTTGTGGGTGGAAGAATCGCCGTGGCTGTGGATAGCCTGCTGGAAAGCAGAGGCAATATTATCGGAACAATCCGTCTATAGTAGCGAAGCAAGCATGATGCTGGCCGGGGTTGAAACATTGTCTTTTGAAACAGAGGCTGTTGAAGAAAAATCCCCCATAGAGCAGGCCGTTGATTTGGCTGAAATCATTATCCAGCTTGAACAACTCTGGAAAGATGAGCCGGATATTCAGCAGGAAATCAATTCCGACGACTGGAATCGGTTCATGGAGTCGGTTTATAACAGTTTGTCTGAACTGGAGATAGCGACTATCCAGACAAAATAAAACTTGACTTAGGAGAGCTAATATTGTATAATAACCAAAACTAAAGAATGGAGAAAAATGATGAAAAGTATAATCACGTTTCTGTTGTTTGCTCTTTGTCTGCCAACGACCTACGCAAGCTATGACGATGGTTTGATCTCTGCCGGGGAGTACGAAGGCGGAGTTGATTGGCTCAGCGGTCTGCTTGTTGTTGATGGGGGGGGGGCAGTTATCATAGAGGTTTGGAATTCCGCATGCCTTGAAGTGCATTCAACAAGCACTCCTTTGGGACTTGGTAAAGGCGGGATAATGGATATTGTCCTTGATAAGAACAGTCACATGGATTACTATGGCGGCTTAACAGAAGAAATTATTCTCTACAAAAATGCTACCGCCAATCTTTATGGCGGACGCATTGACGGTATTACCAGTTTCCAGTACGCTACCTCAGAGCATATCAATATCTATTGTCAAACCGGCTGGTCGTGGCTGTATGGTGCATCCAACAAAATTGTTGGCATTACAGGCTTGTGGAAGGATGGCTCCGATTTTACGATTCGCTTTACAAGCAACGGCGAAGCTTTCGGCGCTGATCCAGTCTGGATGAATGTCAATGTGATTCCCGAACCGGCGACGCTGACGTTGTTGGGTGTTGGCGGATTGCTGTTGCGCAAGAGAAAACAGTAACCTATTTTTAGCTCCTTCTGCCGCCTGTGGTTGTTAGCCCTAAGAAGTTTCACCGACTTCTTCCTCCTTCTGCTCCACAGGCGGATTTTTTATGCGCCTGCCGGGATTGATACCGAGGATATTGAAAGCCGGATTACGGGGCGGGCGATATTGCCGGTTTGTATGGCGTTGATATCCAAGACCTTGATGCTTTTGTTCAGCAATGGCTCATGGAAAACTGCACATTGGTCAATGGTTTCTGCAACGGCGCAGACATCGACAGTTCCGGTTATGTTGACTTGGCTGACTTTGCCGTCTTGGCTTCTCATTGGTTACCTTATATTGACGTTACGCTGCAGGGGCATTGGAAACTGGATGAGGTGACAGGAAATACAGCCCCGGATTCTTCGAAATATTTACGAGATGGTATTTTGATGAACGGTCCTGTATGGACACCGTCCGGAAAACACAACGGCGCCCTGGAATTTGACGGCGTGAATGATTATGTCGAGATACTCGACTATAAAGGTGTTACCGGTCTGTCCAGCCGCACGTGTATGGCGTGGATCAAGACGACCAAGGCTTCGGGGGAAATTATTTCCTGGGGTAATATTAGCACAGGGAGTAAATGGATTGTTCGAGTCAATGAAACGGGCGCCTTGCGTGCCGAGGTGCAGGGAGGATATCTATATGGTGATACTGCGATTAATGATGGCGATTGGCATCATATAGCCGTGGTTTTGAACAGTGACGGAACGCCCAAAATCTCGGAGGTATTGCTGTATGTGGATGGGCAGCAGGAGACCATTGCCGGAGTATTGGATGCCTCTATTAACACTGCTGCTGATCAGAATGTGGTGATCGGTGTTTACACTAAGGCTACCGGCCGGTTTTTTAAAGGCTTTATGGATGATGTTCGAATCTACCACAAGGCGTTGAGGGGCGCAGAGATAAGACAGGTTTTTGAGATGGAGGTGACAGATTGATAGGCGACAACGTTTAGCGACTTAAGATGTTCGTAGGGCGGGTAAATTTTCGAAGTGTTATATGTATTGTTCGGCTCAATGCCGAAGTTGAATTGTGGTGATGTGCGGCAATAGGCGATTAACTCTTGATATTTGTTGGTCTATCAGAGAATACTCCTACTGAAAAGCAGAAGAATAGACAGATAAAACGTTCAAATATTTCTCGAATTACTTCACTTCTTGCATTGCTCTTTGGTTTTCGGTTGGCTATAATAGTCCGATAATTAAGGAGAATGAATATGGGGAGAATAGGGCGAGTTTGTCGGGAAAAATTGAGACCCACAGCCGTCAATCCAGGGGATTGCGGGGTGTGGATTTTTTATTTTGCAGAGCATCCAAAACTTCAAGATTACTGTTTTGACTTGTTCCGAAAGCAAAGGACATGAGCGAATTGATTTTTGCGGGATTTGTCAGATAACTTCGTATTGAAATATTGAATTGAAGCTCTCCATTTCTTTGGTAAGGGAAAAGGCGGGTGAATCTTCTCAAGCAGACAATAGCATTTTCTCGCCATAGCAGAAAATGTTTTTGGTTGCTATTCGCTATGGATACAACGGCGTTTGTGGAGCGGGGTGTTCGGCACGTCCAGAACGATTTTGGGGGAAGCCGTGTCCGTGCGGCAAGGTATGCTATACCGATTCAACTCACCAGCGGTTTCAATTCACGTCTTTTATCGAAATGCATTTCGACCCCCCTTCCTTTTGAGTGTTTTCTTAAGCAATCCATAAAAACACATACAGCCGATTTGACGGCGATAAGGCAGAATTACGAAAGGAGAAGACGATGAAAAAACCAGATATGTAGCTACACTTTATTACAGTCGTTAGGGAGGTTTCATTTTTACACTAAGTGAAATAAGGAGAAAACAATGAAAACAAAGAAAAGCCTATTCTGTTTCATTTCAATTGCGGTACTTTTTTTATCCATTCCAAGCTTTGCCGTTAATCTTATCTCGATGAATTTCGCTGAAAACACCAACCAGGTTTTTGACGGCGGACAATTGATCGGTCCGCTCAAAACAAACAGTTCATACTGGAATAACACCGGCGCAAACGTTCCTGTCGGCACAATGTATAACTTGATGGACAAATACGGTGTGCCTACCGCAGCGGATGTCTCCTGGGAATCAAAAAACACCTGGTATAACGACGACGGCACCAGTTCAGACGAAGCAAAGCTGGCGGTTGGTTATCTGGATGACGGTGACGATGGTCCCAGTTTCGTTGTTTCCAGTATTCCGTTTGCCAATTACAATGCCTATATTTTATTTACCTCGGATCAAAACGGGAACTACACCCATGGTTCACTGACCGTTAACGGAACAGTTCTTTTCGGCGGTCCATTTCCGGCGCATGGCCGAGTAACGGATGGCACCGGATGGGTGGAAAGCGACGGTATCGTTTATGGAAATTATGTCAAGGTGAGTAATTTATCAGGCAACCTGAGCGTATCAACGGTTAAAGATGCCGGCCGTGCGCCGTTGACGGCCTTTATTATTGAAGAGATTCCCAATCATGTGTATGTTGAATATATCAGTCCTGCAATGGGTGCAACGCGAGTCGGCCAAGATGTTCAACTGAGCTGGGAAGTATTCAAGGCAACAGGTACCCCGAGCTTTGATGTCTATCTTTCGACCAATCCGAAAGAGGTTGATCCAAGCATTGACCCGAATATTCCGACCGTACCCGTCGCAACGACCACCGAACTGTTTTATGCACCTGCGCTGCCACTGGACCCGGGTACTCAGTATTATTGGCGCATCGATGTTGCCGATGATGCTAACACGGTTCCGATTACAGGCGATATTATGCTGTTTGCGACCGGGGGTGATGTTGCGGAACTGCAACCCTCAGACGGTTCGACAGGAGTTGCAACCGATTTGATGATCACCTGGATGGGTGATGCGGAGGGTGCAACTTATATTGATGGATACGCTGTGTATTTTGGAGAAACGCTGCCTGCAACTCCGACAGCGACTGTTACCGAAACACAATGGCAGCCCGGATTGCTTTCGGACAGCACTACTTACCAATGCAAAGTTGTCAGTCTGCACCAGGGGGCACAGGTCAGTGAAACTGCCATCAGCTTTACTACGGGGGGGCTTGTCGGTTATTGGCCGTTTGATGACAATCTGACCGATATGGTCGGCTCCAATGACGGCACACGAGACAATCCGCATTTTGCTGAGGGTGTTATCGGCGGCGGGGCGGCGGCGGAATTCTATGGGGATGAACCGATTTCAATTCCGATCCCTGATGTCGCTACAGGCGGAAATTGGACGATCGGTTTTTGGGACTATAGCGATCCCCAAATCGGCGGCGGATGGGAAACCATTCTTGGCAACGGAGCCGGCCCCGACGGCTGGGAAATATTTGAATTCGGCAGGTACAATTTTAACCGTTATATCTGGGGTTTCTATGATGGCGATTATAAGGCGACTCCGAATGATTCCAGCTATCTGCGAGGCGGCTGGCAGTGCCATGTATTGTCGTATGACAGTATTGCCAAGGTTGTCAACTGGTATATCAATGGTGTGAAAGTCAGAGAATATACCGGAAAAACATTTACCCTGCATAACGCATTGTCTGTTGGGAATGTCAGTGGGGAAAGCCAGCCTTTTACAGGCAGAGTTGATGACTTGAAGGTATACAGCAGGCCATTCAGTGATGCACAGGTATTGCAGGGTTTCATTGACGATCTCGCCGGTAAGCCCTACAATCCGAGTCCTGCTATGGGCACTGAGAATATGTCCTGGGATCCCATTCTGGAATGGCGTTTTGCTGAGACACCGGACTCTGCCGTTATTGAAGTTGGTATGCAGCCGGATCTTTCAGACGCAATTCCGGTTGCTCTCACAGGAGACTTGACCCGCTTTGATGTTTATGAAGGTCTTGGAATTCATTTGACACCGTCAACCGGTTATTATTGGCGTGTGACTCCAACCTATGCGGGTTCGCCTGTTGTCGGCCCAACCTGGTACTTTGTTGTTCGCGATTTATTGACAGATCTAAACGATGATCTGGCTGTTAACGAAGGTGATCTTGTGCAGATGGCTGTTAAGTGGCTCGAAGATACATCTGACTATGTGACGGAGCCGTGGGTTTATTTGGATCAAGACGACTGGAGTCCTACCGGCGATCCGAATGTTTACAAATATGTACTTCCGTGGGCCGGCGGCGATGGCACTTGGGCTGTGGGTACTATAGAACTTCAGCCCAACCCGACACCGAATAACAATCCAGAGGCACTTTTTGATCCCAATGATCAGACACTTGTGTGGTCCTATGACACAAGTTATGGCGGGTGGGCTATCGGTATCACCTTCACTTTGCCTGAAATTGTAGATTTCTCAAAGTTTGACAAATTCGGTTATTGGGTCTATCAGAGAGACTGCACCAGTACCGCCGACATAAGGATCGATGATGAAAAAGGCGGCTCCTATAACATCTACAGAGATTGGTACAATATGTCATCCTACAACAATGGATGGCACAAATATGAGTGGGATATTCCTGCCGGTGCCGCAACAGCAGTCTATCAAATCCGTTTCTATCGCGGAACCATTAACGCATCCGCCCCTTCTTCTGAGGAATTCGGAGATTTCTTCCTGGTTAAAAATGATCAAACCGTTAAAATCTGTCTGCCTCACAATCTGACCAATGTGGAAGATATCAACCTGGACTGTAATGTTAATCTGATCGATCTTTCGATAATGGCACAAGACTGGCTGCTTGATGCCAGTAACTAACCGGCAGACAATGGTCATTTAGAACGTAAACAGAGGGCAGGGGCCAAAGGCGGCTCCTGCCTTTTTGTTGAATCCGTTTGTGAGGAAATCCTGTCCCTGCACAATGCGTGAGAGTGTGTTTACAGCACTTGTGCTTTGTGTATCTGTCTTAATTGGACTTTTATCAATTTGTGTGTGAGGCTGAAAAGTACAACGGCGGGAAGGTATTTATGGGTGGAAAGAGGGGGCTATTGTTACGTTACACTTGAATTGGACCTTGGGGGCACAAGCGGGATTGGGCGGGATA
>CAZYQN010000094.1:0-7914 GCA_964649955.1 uncultured Pirellulales bacterium | reverse complement strand
GGACTGAAAATCCGTGTGTCGCCGGTTCAACTCCGGCCCTGCCCATTGTCGTAAGTAATTAAAAATCAAAGGTTTACAATCCTTTGAGTTTTTCTTTTTTGAAGTCTTAAACACTACTGCAACACATTTGCAACAAATTAGCATTGATGCTATTGGCCGAAGCTCGTCTGGCCCTATCCACTAAGTCATCCGCTACCGCCAAGTAAAAATCATGTGTGGTAGCAAAATTTGAATGACCGGCCAGTACCATGACATCATTTTCACTCATCCCGTTGGCAAACCAGTTGGTAATTGCAGTACGTCTAAGGTCGTGAAATTTCCCCGTTTTAACGTTCGCCGTCTCAAGGATTTTCTCAAATTGCGGAGTAAAATTATTGACAACTTTAAGCCGAGAATCCGAGTATTTCCATTTTCCTTGAGCCCGGAGCGACTGAATCACGTCATATCGGGCAATGGGTACAAACACGTAGGGATAACCTTCCGGCTGCCTGCTTTGGTGATCCGCAAGCCGTTGAGCAACTTGATCAGTCAAAGGAAGTGTTCGCTCGTCAGAATCTTTAATATCCCAACGCCATGTCTGCTTTGTATCCTCTTTGGGAGTAATATGGACTACTTGGTTTTCAAAATCAATATCGCCCCAGGTACAATTAAGCAGTTCTGCCCGTCTCATTCCCGTTGCCAACGCAACAATAATCAGCAAGTCCCACTGAGGCCGATAGGCAAGGTCCCATTCCACACTGTAGCGATGGGCAGCTTTCAGGATGTTTTGACATTCCTGTTCAGAATACACGCGGATTTTCTTTTTCCGTACTTTCGGGGTGTCAATATACCGGAAGGGATTTTCGTCAAGTTGTTGTCGATTAACGGCGAGTTGGAACAGACGCTTAAGATGCTTTAGTTTTTTAGTTACCGTTGCGGGAGAATTTCCTTTATCAAGACACACTTGCCGATAACGTTCGCCATGGGCCAGCGTTACTCGTTTGAAATCCATGTTCCCGATTTTACTGATAAAATCCTTCATCGCCGCATTGTACTCGTGGCGTGTGCTCTCGCGGATTTGATGACCCGTCCGTTCAAGGCTGTCCCTTGTAAATTCTTTTAATGTCAAAGAGCCGAGTTCTACATTTCCCATTCGAAGATGACGCTCGAATGTTGCTCTTTCCCGTTCCGCTTTTCGCCTGTCGGAGTGGCCCAGCGATTTCTGCCGCCGTTTTCCATCCTCATCGGTATAGAGCAGGTAGTATGTAAAGCCCAAGCCGTCGTAAGACGGCCTTTCCCAGAGTGTAACCAGCGTTGTTTCTTTTCTCATAGAGTCATTCCTTTCTGACTCATGACGCCGATTAGACTCGAATTAACCCGGCTCATAATATACCCCGAAACGGACATTTTTTCAATCCCTTTATAGCTTAAATTGTTTTTTCTTTGACCCATTTTTTTATCATTTCCAGCGGATATAAAGGTTGACGACAAATATGAATGCACGGCAGATTATGCATGCGTTTGAGGTTTTCAATAACGTAGCTGTAATTGGAAGCTTTGCTGATTTCGGGGATTCGTAAAAATTGAACAAGCTCCGCTTCGGTCATAATTTCCGGATAGTGCACGAGAGGCTCCTTTTAATGGTGTACCTGAGTTAATCGATCTTGTATGCTTTACACCAGATTTGCAGGGTATCACCGGTTTTGTTTTTTGATTGACTGAATAATCCTGCTGTTCTGTCCGCCTTTTGGCAGGTTTTCACAGAACCGGCCAGATAGGACTGTGAGGCGTGAACGGTTAAGGTGGCTTCAAACTTTTCTGCCAGCGTAATCGGTGCAACCTCAACATAATCAACAATGGTAGAAGATTCAAAATACAGCGAGATTGAGGCTTTTTGGGCCTGAACCTGCCGCAAGGACACTTTAAACTGCAATCCGGTCTGTTGATAATCATAGCCGGTGGTTGTTACGGTCCCGGCATCGCTGACGGCTTTTTTGGGGATCGGCACATTCTGGCCGCTGACATAAGAGGCCGTTGACCCGTCAGCAATAACAAAAAACGGATTGGAAACCAGCGTGACCAATTTGTTATCCTGACTTGCCGAAATCGCCGCCGCCAGGAACCCGTTTGGGGCTGTTTGTGCCTTAAACAACCCCGCCTCTATCGAGGCATCCAAAGACAGATCAACGCCATAGCTCAATAATTCTTCATCGTGAAAACTCAACAAATAAATCTGTACGAACCACGACTCCGCCGGAGCGTTTTCGACCCCTTCGATAAGCTCACAGACCCGTTGGAGGATTTCAACTTTATCGCCGACGATGACAAGACCATCTTCATATCCGGCAACCCGGCCGTGTTCAGACAACAGGGTCGAGATGCTGTCAATCAGTTCCTGTCCGCTCAGACGGGAAACACGACGAACCAGCACCCCCCTGTCTTCCGGACTTAAGGCCCCCAAATAATAAACGTTGGCGGTGCGAGTGACCTGAACCCCCAAGCGACGGGCCACCACACTTAAAATGCCATCGACCCCTTGCCGGACGATATCGACTGTCACGGGTTTGGTATCGATGGATTCGGCACAGACCACACTGATTTCTGCGGCATTGCTGAGCCACCGCAAAAACTCTGTCAGCGGCATATCCTGTGTAGAAATCGTCAGCATTTTACTATCGCGAGAATCGGGATGTTCTTTCCCGATTTCTTTGGTTTTCTGCCGCTGGTAATAATCTATAAACGCCGGTTGAGCCTCAGGGCCTTCCGACAGTTGACAGCCTGCCATCAGCAGCAGGCCTATAGGAATCATTATCAGGCTGGTTTTTATCATTTGCTTTGCTCTTTCTCTATCGAGGATACCGGCAACTCTTTGACCTGTTCAATCACATCCCCGAGCAGAAGGACCCGCTTGGAGGTTCGGATACGACGGCGGAGATAGTCAATCTCATGAATCTGTTCCCCTTTTAACGGGCCTGTCTCAATGATATCGCCGATTGAATAGGCGTTTCGATCTGAAAAAACGACACCCTTGGGGGTCAACATGCGAATCGAATACTTCACAACCTCACGCTCCGGCGGCAAGACTACAGGGCCGGTACGCAAGTCAGAAGACAAGGGACGTACCTGATCGGGCAGATAACCTCTGACCGTCCGAGACGTCGGGGAATGCGGTAACTGAGGAGGATCCGTTACAGGTTTGGGCTGTACCTGTTCAGCGGGTTTCACTTCTTTGGGTGCAGAATTCGCCACCGTGACCCCCTGAATCATGCCGACAAAGCGGTTGAATAAAAAACGCCCGCCGCCCCAAAAGCACAGCCAGACAACAAGCATGGCTATGGCAATCCGAGAGGACACCGGCCAGCAATTTCGTTTCAAAAACCACAGCAGAAGCGACTTTTGGGTGCGTTTTTGGAATTCATAGACCTTTGAAGGAGCATTCACGCCCCCGGCCTGTGGTTTGTTGTAGGAATTATAAAACTGAAAGTAAAACGGATCGCGGCGAAAGAACTCCGAATAATGTTTAATCCAACGGCCTTCTACGCAGCGGCGTTCCAATAACTGAACTTTTGCTTCATACTCGCCGGTGACAAGACCCGCCTTCAATTCGTACCAGTCCGCCATTGGAATCTTGAAAAACGGGTCCCGCTCCGATTCAACATTCAACAGGTCAATACGAACCTCCGCTTCCTTGACAATCTCTTCGGCCAGTTTATGCGGCGATTGGGTCAGGAATTCTACAGTAGCTCCGATATGGCGGATTTCACCGAGCCACTGGCCCCACATTTCCCGTTGATGTTTCGGGGTAGAACCGGAGGCCTTGCAGAAATTATGACATTCATCGATTGCGATATGGGCGCCGACCAGATTGATCCCGGCCATCAGTTCGCCGCCGTCCGAGGCAAAGCGAACGACCGTTTCGGGAAAGTCTTTACCGGCCCAGCCGTGAGGAATCTTAGTTAGCTCCCCCGACTCCCATATCTGCCACGGGATCGGCTTAAAATAGGTAAACGGCCCCCGGCAAAGGGTAGACTGGGAGCGTTCAAACGACCGTTCCCAAGCATCCAATTCCGCCTTGGGAATCAGCTTAATCCGTTTCAGGTAGGATTCGGCAGGCCTGCCGGTCCGCGAGGCACATTCCCGGGCGATTTTATCCGGGTAGAAGGGAAAATTCGACCAGTGCACTCCGCCGCCATCCAGCAGGAAATTGAATATCTCGACCGCTGCGCGCCGATAGGACTTGCCCGTCCCGGCCACTCCTGTTGTCAACACTACGGTTGCCATAATTAGCCCACTGTCGGAATCAGTTTAAGGACAAGTTTCAAGACCACAAACACCGCCAAAAACGTATAAAACACCCCCAGCATCGTAAAGCCGTAATCCAGAGCAATCCATGAATTGGCGACTTCAATATAGTGCCTGAAGGCCGAGGCATTGGCCGCATAGTCATCGGGAACGGCGGCTAACAGATAATCCAGAACCGTCTGAAACACCGTATCCACGGTTTCCAGAAGCCAATTCCAGAAGGCCTCCAATGCACTCATAATGATGGATTCCCACCACGACGGTTCTGTCGAATCCGCTATAAGATAAAACGTCTTCATAACCCACCCTTTAATATTGACGTATGACCAGCCAGACGTGACGAACGAATAAATATGAGATAACAACCGCGGTCATCCCGCGGATCATCAAACGGAGATTTTCAAGGGCCGCTCCGCCCGGCAACGACGCATCCGGCACAACCGCTATTGCCACCGGCGTACTGCGACCGCCGGGGATCGGGATATTGAAGGTCACTCGGTAATCCCGTTCCACCGCAGGACGCACATCGTCAAAATCCACCTTGATTTTATTGAATTTATTGAAAATCGTATCGTACTGGCTATCTTCAAAGGCAAACTCGGAAGGATTATAGAGGTATTCTCCCGTATGATAGTTTTCATATTCCTCAAGCCAGTCTTCATATGTCGGAGGCTTCGTCCAGTCGGGAAAATCCCCGTCGGTAACACCGCCGTAATAGGTCCAGTACCCGCCATTTTCATCATAGACATACACAAATCCCGGTTGAAAATTGAATTCATAAGGATTTTGCCCGGCCTGTATCTTATCATAATTCGATAGACCGTCTCCTGACGAATCCAAAGCGTACCAGTCCGGAGGCCCGACAAAGTCCCCATTGATGACCTCGATAGACGTGTCTCCAAACGGGTCATATCCCATATCATAGACATGCCCCTTTGACCAATCGGAGTCCATATACCGCTCAAAACGCCACGGCTGATCGCTGTCCACACCGCCCATCACCTGCGTTGTGGTTCCCACATCCGGACGCCCTAACGGATAACTGGTTCCATCCTGATGATTGGTTCCGTGGATAAGCTCGTACCCGTCGGAAAATCCGTCTCCATCCGTATCAACGGTATTCAGACGCAGCATATAGTAATCGGACAACTCCATCTGATAATAATACATGTAGTCCTGCAAATCACCGGCAGCTATCCCATTGGCCTGACAGAATTCCAGATATTCATCATAATAGGGGCACTCAAGGTCGTAGTAATCCGGACGACCATCCTCATCTAAATCCGCATCCAAAGGAAGACGACTTTCTAACGGCGGATTTACCGGGAAAAAGAATTCATATAATTTATCAGGGTCTGTTTCGGGAGTTTCATTCAGATGAGCAATCAGGTCGTCCAGTAACTCCGTTGCGCATTGCGATGAACTCGCATAGGTGCCGGAGGGCGCTTTGGCCCATACATACCATTCTTTTAACGCCGAATAATCAATCCATTGAATGGAGGACACAAACAAACCCGTCTGTCCGTCAATGTAACCCGGAGAATAGTAGCCATAAGGTTCCCCGGTGGAAATTATATTATAGGTGCCTGCAATGACACATAATCGCGGATCAGTAAAGGTCGTAGCATAAGGACTTACCGCGGAAATATATCCAAACGGAACGGTGCAGGACCCCACACCGTTCAGCGACAAATACGGCGTCTCTGCTCCCGCCGAAACAAGCCTTGACGCCAACAGCCCTAGTACCAGAAGACTACCATATCGTTTTTTCATTTTTAGCCCTTATCACTAAACTCCATATCAGAATGCCTGTCATAAATGCCGTGGAAATTGCCGCAACCGTTCCAATAAACTCTATCCGGCACAACTCGTAATACACATCCAGCAACTCAATCGCGTTGGGATCGGGAATGTAATTCATAGTATCTTAAACCATCGAAGGGATGTTCTCAGAAAGAGGAAAGCGATAGAACCGGCTATCGCTATGCCCAGAACGGGTCCGACCAATCCGAAAAAGTCTTGTATCAACTCCGCCAGAGGCACAATGGCCAATTCTATCGCTACGGTCATCTCAGGGCACTCCTTATCCCATGGCCCGACCGACCCAGGACAGGGCTTTCTTGACGATCTTGAAGGCTACATAGCCGCCGACCGCCACCGCCGCCACCGCCCCCATTGCCGTAATCCCATCGGTGATCAAACCGCTGACATCACAGCCGGTATCCGGCAACGCCGCCCCGGCATATCCTGCCGTAACAGCCAGCCCCAGTCCCAACAGCACCCCCTTTTTCTTGATCCTGTTCATACAATACTCCTTTCCATAAAATGATAAAACAAACATCGAACACGCTGTTCGATTAAACGTTAAATAAGCCGGAGATTTTTTTGATCAGTTGAAGATTGGCCGCAAAAACAATCGCATAATGAATGAACATCGAAAACACCAGACCTGAGGTCATAAAGTACATGAAAAACGCATAAGGGTAGTCAAAGGTTTCTGTCATCATATCGGTATCGTTTCAATCGGTAATTGATTCAGTCCCCGCAACAAGGTTTCGACAACTTTTTGAGGGTCATCCCGGCTCTCTATCGGAA
This sequence comes from uncultured Pirellulales bacterium, assembly GCA_964649955.1. Lineage (GTDB taxonomy): Bacteria > Planctomycetota > Phycisphaerae > Sedimentisphaerales > Anaerohalosphaeraceae > T3Sed10-213. The sequence goes on along the minus strand of CAZYQN010000094.1, from coordinate 1,038 downwards.
GATACAAATGCAGCCGCGCCCCGTAATCATCTTTAATAATCTGCCGCTTGACATCGACGTACATCAATTTACCGGCAAGGGCAATCTGACCTTCCGAGTAGGGCAGATTCGAGACATATTCATAATGGGCCTCATGGCCATAAGTGGTCTTGAGCAGAACAACGGATCCATCGTCACAATGATTCAGTCTATCACCGACATAAGTAATATCCCGTTTGACAGACGTTTCAAACGCTTCTTCCTCGATACTCTCGGGTAGGTTATCCGCTTCCGCTTGCTCGGTCTCTTGCTTTTCATGGTTTTTGACGGCCGTGCGTAACTGGCCGTACACCTCATAGGCCCGGGGTGCCCGCTCTGAATCCTTGACCCATTCGGCCACCACGCCGGATTGGTGCTGACAGTAGCTAATGGCGTAATTGACGGCCTGTGTGGCGTTACGGCACTTGCGATTGACCTGCAAATCCAGACCGCCGACTTTCCACTTATCCCGCCACAGGCTCCAAATCCTTCTCAAATCAATCCTGCCGACATCGGCCATATCCACCACCACATGCCAGTGCGGCCATTCATTCCCATCCGGACGCGAAGGTTTACGCTTATGAAACGCCAAGACCTTAAACGCTTTCTTAAAGCCAATCAGACGAAGCAGCCGTTTGATGTACTGCTGCTCTTTTTCAATTATCCAGTAGGCGCGTTCCCCGCTGGAAAAGTTTTTCGGATCCACCGTCAGCGTAAACAGCCTTGCACGCTTGTATAGATGTAAATGCGGTTTTAACTTTGATCGTACCTTGCCCCAAAACGAGATACCGCACGTCGGACACCACGGCAACCGACATTTTTTAGGGACAAAGACAAGCTCTTGATGACAGGTTTGCACAGGTACTTCCTTTTATTGTTATTATATCAAGTCTAAAAGGCCCGGCCGTTCGCTAGCGCTCACGGCCGGGCCTTTTCCCTTCGCCTGATTAAAGGCTGTATATAAAACCGTCTTCCCGCAGATTTGCATCGTTTAACGCATACCACCCCTTAAAGGCACTG
>CAZYQN010000093.1:1686-8117 GCA_964649955.1 uncultured Pirellulales bacterium | reverse complement strand
TACGGCCCCGAGCAGGGCTATGGATTTCTGCGTGAGGCGATTGCCTTGCATGATTATAAATCGCGCCGCGCCGAGATTGCTCCCGACGAGATTTTTGTCAGCGATGGCGCCAAGTGCGATACCGGTAACCTGCAGGAAATCTTTTCGCTGGATAACACCATAGCGGTCACTGACCCGGTGTATCCGGTCTATGTCGATACCAATGTGATGGCCGGACGTACCGGCGATGCCGACTCCGCCGGTCGCTACGGCAATATCGTCTATATGCCCTGTACGGCCGAAAACAACTTCGTTGCCGACCTGCCGACCCAACCGGTCGATGTGATCTATCTGTGCTATCCGAATAACCCGACCGGAGCAGTGGCGACAAAGGGACAGCTCAAAAAATGGGTGGACTACGCGATTAAGAATAAGGCGCTCATCCTGTTCGATGCGGCCTACGAAGCATTCATTCAGGATGACAGCATCCCGCATTCGATCTATGAAATCGACGGGGCGCGCAAAGTCGCTATCGAATTTCGAAGCTACTCCAAAACCGCCGGATTTACCGGCCTTCGTTGTGCATTTACGGTTGTGCCTAAAGATGTGGTTGCCTATAAAAAAGACGGAACCGCCGTTGCCTTACACAGCATCTGGAATCGTCGGCACTGTACCAAATTTAACGGCGTCAGCTATGTTACTCAGGCCGCAGCCGCGGCTGTCTATACGCCCGAAGGGCAGCGGCAGGTCCGCCGGATTATCGATCTGTATATGGCCAACGCAAAAACCATCCGTCAGTCATTGACAAAGCTGGGCTATGCGGTGTATGGCGGTGTGCATGCCCCCTATGTCTGGCTCAAGACCCCCAACGGCGTCGGTTCGTGGGAGTTCTTTGACCAATTGCTGACGAAAGCCCATGTAGTGGGTACGCCCGGCGCAGGCTTTGGCGCCGCCGGCGAAGGCTATTTCCGCCTCAGTGCATTTAATCACCCGGATCGGGTGGCGGAAGCAATGAAGAGATTTGCGACCCTCTAAGGGATGCAGTTGGTTAAAGTAACGGGATTTTGAATTTAGGGTGTCATGGCAGGGATGGTCTTTATCGGATTAGGTTCCAATCTTGGCGACAGGAACGCGAACCTGCATGCGGCACTGGATGCCCTCAATGCGCATCCGGCGGTGCGTGTCGCCCGAACCAGTACATTCTATGAAACAGTACCGCTGGGAAGTGCCCAGCAGCCGGACTATGTGAATGCCGTTGCCGCACTCGAAACATCGCTGGAGGCCGGGGCCTTGCTGTTGCTGATGCGGGACATTGAAGATCGACTGGGGCGTGTCCGTGCCGAACGCTGGCAGCCCCGAACGATTGATTTGGATTTGCTCCTGTTCGACCGGCAGGTGATCGTAACGTCCGAACTGACGATTCCGCATCCCGGAATGCATCTGCGTTCGTTTGTGCTTCGCGGTTTGTGCGAGCTGGAGCCGGACCTGATACATCCGGTCTTGCGTCAATCGGTTGCGGAATTGTACCGCCGGTTGAATGGACGTGATTTTTTTATAGATGCCGCCCGGCCGCAGTTGATTTCGATTGCCGGCCTGATCGGGGTCGGCAAAACGACGCTGGCATCGCGTCTGGCAGAATGCCTGAATGCAAAGCTGATTGTCGAAAAATATGACGACAATCCGTATTTGGCAGAGGTTTATGCTGGCCGCAAGGATATGGCACTGGATTCAGAGCTGTTTTTCTTGTCCAGCAGTGCCACCCAGCTTCGACGTGATCGGCTTAAGCCCGGTAGTCGCTATGTCAGCGACTATGTGTTCGACAAAGCCCTGATCTATGCCTCAAGCTGGCTCGAGGCCGACGATCTGGAGTTATACAAAAAGCATTTTTCCTGCGTGACTCAGGAGGTTGCAGAACCCGTGCTGGCGATCTATCTGGATGATAGCGTCCAGCAGTGTCTGGACCGGATTCACCGGCGTAACCGTCCCTATGAGCAGCAGATCGAGACGGCGTTTCTGGACGAATTGAGGCAAAAGTACGAGGCCCTCTATGCCGATTGGACAACTTGTCCGCTCGTGCGTTTGAATGCTCAGGCATGTGTGCATCAGGAACAAGTAATCGAGTGGGCCGCACAATTGCGGCATTATTTGACAGCGTAAAAACAAATGAAAATTGTATCGACCATTGCGGAAGTTCGAAAAATCATCGCCGCCGCGCGTCACGACGGAAAGCGCATCGGACTGGTGCCGACAATGGGTGCCTTGCATGCCGGTCACGGATCGCTCATCGAGCGGGCTGTGCAGGACTGTGGTTTTGTCATCGTCACCATCTTTGTCAATCCCACCCAGTTCGGCCCGAGCGAAGACCTTGCCAAATACCCCCGAACCTTCCAGCAGGATACGGCCTATTGCACACAGTTGGGTGCTGACCTCATCTTTGCACCGGCACCTGAAGAAATGTACCCGCATCCTCAGCAGGCGTGGGTGGAGGTCGAAAAACTGACCGACGGTCTCTGCGGGGCAAGCCGACCGGGCCATTTCCGTGGTGTAACGACGGTCTGCACAAAATTTTTCAATATCATCACCCCCGACATTGCCTATTTTGGCCAAAAAGATGTTCAGCAGGTCATCGTTATTCGTCGGATGGTCACCGACCTCAACATGCCGCTTGAAATCTGCGTCTGCCCGATTGTCCGCGAGCCGGATGGCTTGGCGTTGAGTAGCCGAAATAGGTACCTGTCCCCCGACGAACGCCGCCGGGCGGTCTGTCTGAATCAGGCTCTCCAACGGTGCCGGCAGGAGGTTGCTAAGGGTTGCCGTGATGTCCATATGCTGATTGACCCTATGCGGGAAATCATCGAGAAAAACGACGGACACATTGATTATATAAGTATAGTAGATGCAGATACACTTGAACAGGTCTCGATTCTCGGTCCGCACACATTAGTGGCATTGGCGGTCTTTATTGGCGCAACCCGTTTGATTGATAATTGTCTATTGGACTTGAATACCCTGTAAAAGTGTGTATAATGCAGGTTTTGGATATTTCTTAACATTTGTGGGAATAATGCAGAATGTTTGTAAAAGCACTAAAAGGCAAGATTCATCGGGCACGTGTAACCCAGACGAAAATCGACTATCCCGGCAGTATTGGTATCGATAGTGAGATGCTGAAAGCCGCGGGCATAGGCATCTATGAAGAAGTGCTGGTGGCCAACGTCACCAATGGCGAAAGGGTCGAGACCTATGTCGTCCCCGCTCCGGCCGGCAGCAAAGACATCGTCGTTCTCGGCGCCGCTGCACGGCACTTCAGCCCCGGCGATGTTGTCATTATCATGAACTTCGCCTATTACACCCCCGACGAGATGAAAACACTCAATCCGAACGTCATCGCCTGCGATGAACAGAATAACTTTCAACTCTTAAAGCACTGACCGATGCATCCGGAGATTTTCGAAATCCCTTTTCTGCACGTTACCGTCAAAAGCTATGGCACGATGATAGTCATCGGTTTTTTGCTGGCGTCGGTGCTGATGCGCCGGATGATGAAAAAAGTTGGTCAGAATCCCGAGTGGATCACCAACGCCGCACTCTATGCGCTGGTGGCTGGCATCGTGGGTTCAAAACTGTTTTATGTCTTTCACCACGCTGACCAATTCAAAGGCAACTGGCGGGCTGTCTTTTCCGGCTGGGGCTTTGAATTTCTCGGCGGTGTCTTGGCCGCAATCGGTTTTCTGCTGATTTACCTGCGTGTCAAAAAGTTGCCCTTCAGACTGTATTTTGATGTATTGGCGGTAGGACTGATGCTCGGATTGGCCTTCGGACGCATCGGCTGTTTCCTGAACGGTTGCTGTCACGGCAGACCCTCAGAGGTCCCTTGGGCGGTACGATTTCCCTATGAAAGCCTGCCGTATTATAGCCAGGTCTTTCCCAATAAGGCACGCCTTCGAGAGCAGCCCCGACTTGTGTTGCCCACGGAATATTTCGGCTGGCTGGATCGGCAGGGCAGTTGGATCGAAGCGTCCGAGGCAGACAAGTACGACGCCTCACTCAAACCTAAAGAACGCCTGACCGAAGAACAAAAAATCGCCGTTACACAAGGTCCGTATCGTTGCCTGCCGGTGCACCCGACGCAGCTTTATTCGAGTCTGAATGCCTTTCTGCTGACAGCGATTTTTTACGCTCTTTGGTGCCGCATCGGTTTGCGAAAACCCGGAATGATCCTCGGTCTCGTTCTGATGACCTATGGAATGATGCGTTTCGGTCTGGAGGCCCTGCGAGATGACAATCCATTTGAATATACATGGTGGATGCTTTATCAGGGCGGCACGATTTCACAAAACATTTGCATCTACCTGATGCTCATCGGTGCCGTTACGCTGGCGATTGTATCGCGGATGCGCCCGCTGCCGGAAAATCGCAAAACAAAAAAAGCACATTGAAAGCCGTTATTTCTTCTGAAGTATCTTGCTTTCTGACCCTGCCAGCAGCCGTTTGATATTTTCAGTGTGCCGGGCGATAACCAAAATCGGCATTACCGTTGCAATCACAAATAACGGCCACAGTTGAAAAAACTGCCAGCGTTCAAGCACGCCCGTCAAAACGCCGAAGATGATTGGAAAACTGACTGCCGCCAGAATCGACGCCAGCGATACATATCGCCAGATCAGCACACACACGCCCCATACGGCAAACACGGCAATCCCGCACAGCGTAAAATACGGCCAGACGCCCAGCACAACTCCCAAACTGGTCGCCACGCCTTTGCCGCCCCTGAATTTCAGATAAATCGGGAAAATATGCCCGCACACCGCCGCACACCCGGCCAAAAGCCACACAAACAGCTCACGCGTCCCCGGCTCATCGGACACAACGTCCAACCATCGCGCCAACAGCATCGGGGTCAGCCCCTTCAGCACATCCAGCACAAAACACACATAAGCCCATTTTCGCCCCAGCGCGCGAGAGACATTGGTGGCTCCGATATTGCCGGAGCCGACGGTTCGCAAATCAATCCCGTGTGCACGGGCAATCAGCAGGCCGAACGGTATCGAACCGAGCAGATACGCAAAAATCGTAAGTAAAAGGGGCGTTATCATTTCAAGTTTTGTTTTCTGTTATAAATCGTTTGATAGAGATTCATCAAGGCCGTGCAATGCGTTTCAATCGACAAAGACTCCAGCAGAGCGTCCTGCCGTATTGCCTCAGACATCTTGATCCGGTTTTCGGGTAGCGAAACAAAATCCAGTCCTTTGACAAACAGCTCAATATTATTCGGTTCATCCAAAATGATGCCATGTCGGTAATGCTGATAAAACTCAGAGGCACCATTGTAGCGGGTGGTAATAACGGGCTTCTCAATGGCCAACCCCTCTAATATAAACCGTGAGCAGGGATCATAATAACTCGGCAGTACAGCGACATCACAGATAGCCAGATAATTTTGAATAGCGTTTGTGTAGCCGGTAAAATAGACATCATTTTCAATGTTCAGTCGTTTTGCCAGCGCACGATATTTTTCCTGTTTGCCGGACCCGGCGGCGATCAGCACCAGCCGTCGTGATGGGGTTTGTCGCTTGAAGGCCGCTATCGCGGTCAGAAGATCATGCAATCCTTTCAGGCGAAAATTATTCGCCCCGAAAAGCAGGATTGTCGTGTTCTCCTTTTGAATGCCGAGTTTTGCAGCAACCTCTCCATAGCAGCGCCGGCTCTGTTCGGCGTCGATTGCCAAATCCGTTCCGACGCCGTTGGGCGTCATGGCAATCCGATCATCCGGCAGATGAAAATGCCGCTTGTACTGATCCCGCACATAATGGGATAATGCTGCAACAACAGCCTGGCTGTTTCTGCACAAGTCGGCTTCAGCTCGAAGGTATTGCATTCGTTTGGCGTTAAAAAAATACGTTGTTTTTTTGAATGCGGAGATTAACCTGTTTGAATAGGAAGCGGCATTTCGGATGTAAGTTTCAATGTAGGATCCGCCGAGAGGCTGATAGACATCTGCACAATTCAGCGGCAGCGTGCTGTGAATAATGTCATAAGGAACCGCCGCGATATGCTGTTCCAGGGCATTGCGATACACCCTGAAGGAGACCCGTTTGTTGGGATTGTCGCCACATAGCGACATAACACCCTCAGCTTGGGCGGGCGAGACTGAGGCAAGAATAGTAACCTCCTGCCCCATCTTACGGAGCTGTTCGGCGATCTCATAAACGGATCGCTCAGCCCCGCCAAGGGCAATATTAAATCGTTCAATCACCAACGCAATCTTCATTCGTACACAATCCGATCTCAGGATTCAAAGGGAACGGTTTTACCTTTTTTGCGGTCGCGAACGGCGATCTGTCCGGCCTTACGCTTGACCTGACTTATAAAATATTTATCCAGAAACGTCAATTTTTTTTTCTGCCGGTAAGACAGATAGAACCGAAGCCGGTCGGACCGTGAAATCAGGC
>CAZYQN010000093.1:0-1586 GCA_964649955.1 uncultured Pirellulales bacterium | reverse complement strand
GAGACAGCATTGGGAATTTCAAGGATCATAATAAAACTTCGCCGTTCAAAAAGACCATCCCATTCATAGCCATAGGCCAGGGTATGGGGTACGGCCACACCGACAGCGTCCAGTTCTTCGGTGCGGTGGCCGTCATAAACGCTGGTACAGCAGCGGCGGCGATGATCGATCCAGTTGGCCAACTGCCGCAGGACAGGCGTATGGGTATAACGTTTCAGATAGACCATCGGCCCGCCCGGTTTCAGCCGAAAGCAGACTCGCGAACGATGCCGAGCCAATCCTTTGGCATTAACATCTTCACACCGATCAAATGCAAACACACTGTCCATCGTCGTCAGTCCCATCGCCGTCAGCGCCGGTACAAATTCCGGATCGGCAAAAAAACCCGGCGAAATCTCATGGCAGGGCAATTTATTCATCGCGTCCTCCCGGCAGCAATCGTTCCACCGCCTCAAGCACCTGCGGAACCGTAATCGACTCCATACAGAAATGCTCGGTCGCCTTGCAGATGGGCTTGTCGCACGGCACGCACGGCCCCTTGCCGATAATGCGAATCTCGTCCGGATACGCCGTTTGCGTCCACGCCGGATTGTTCGGTCCGAACAGCGTGACGACCTTTCTGCCCAACGCAATAGCAATATGCCGCGGCCCTGTATCATTGGTCAGAACAAGGGCGGCTCGACTGAACAGGGCTTTAAGCTGTCCCCCTGTCAGCGGCGTTTTGCCCAGATGGATCAATGGATGTCGGCACAGCGAGACAATCGCCTCCGCCGCCTGCATTTCCGCTGCCGTCGGTGCAACCGATATGATGACCTGCGCATGGGTGCGTTCGATCAGCGATGTCGCGCACGCTGCAAAACGCTCCGGCGGCCACAGCTTGCTCGGCCCGAATGCCCCGCCCGGTACAAGGATGACAAGCGGTCTGCGGCGGTCTTGTAAGTCAGGAAACATCGCGGCAATCGCCTTCTGATCCGCAGGTGCAACCTCCAGCTCCGGCAGACGCGAAACAAGCCTGGCCCCCAGCATCTCGGCCATCGCAAGATAATACTCTACCGATGAAACCGGTTTAAATTTTCCCCCCGAATCCATAACGGGCATAATCCGGTCTGTCAAAAGCAGCGACCGTCCGTCCCGTGCATACCCGATACGACGCCGGATCCCGGCCAGCCGTACCGTCAGCGCCGAGCCGAACGAATTTTTCATCAGGATGACCGTATCAAACGATTCTTCTCGAAGCTGCTTAACCAGTGCAAAAAAACCCTTGGCGGGCGTCAGCCAGCCGTCGGCAAATGCCGTTGGCGACAGGATTGCTTGCGTAAACGGAGCGGCCAGAAAGGTGATAGAGGCGCCGGTAAAATGGTCTCGAAATGCACGCAGCGCAGGCGTTGAACAAATCGAATCGCCCAGCGGCGTCGGCAGCCAGATCAATATTTTCTTTCCTATCGTCATCGGCAGGGCCGTCACTTTTTCTTATCGTGCAGCATCAGCAGGGCGATCACCAGCAGCTCAAGGGCGATGGCATACCCGATCATTGTTTGCACTTCGCTGACACCGCGGTTCTTGTCCAGCCAGAACCAGACACTGAC
>CAZYQN010000092.1:0-8960 GCA_964649955.1 uncultured Pirellulales bacterium | reverse complement strand
GGTATAATACCCCCCGAAGCACAAGAGCTTTCAGAAACAGGGCTATTTGAAAACAAAAGAAGAAACCCCCGGCAATTTAGAATACCGGCGGTTTGCCCCAGACATCCGTCTGTCGGGAAAGGTTTTCCGGCCGACATGAGTTTGCTCCGTGAGGGTGGAAAAAACGTGCCCGTGAAGGCGCAGCCCTGCAAACCGCTCTAAAATCAGTGTTAATCCGCGTTAATCTTGTCTAAAATACGTGTTTTCCGTTGTAAAACCGCGATGTAGCGTCCAGTAGCGATAGAGTTGCGCTCAGTTGCATACCAGTTGCGCCAAGTTGTGTTCAGTTGCGCGCAGTTGCGCGACCCTGAAAATCCCCCAAAACCCCATTATTAAATCAAAAACGCACTTTTAACCCGATTTTGAAAACTCGAAAAAACCAACAAAATATAGTAGACCCAGATGTACATGAATACAGGCTATCCTGTTCAGTTGAGTTTGATTCAGTACGATTCGTATTGCGCCCTATGCAAACATCGCCAGACTTGCGGCCATTACGGCCATCCCGGCTACCAGCCCGTAAATTGACAGGTGATGCTCGCCGTACTCGCGAGCCGCCGGCAGCAGCTCATCCAGCGAGATAAAAACCATAATTCCCGCCACCGACGCGAACAACAGGCCAAAGACGACCTCATTGAAAAAAGCAAACAGCAGCCCGAATCCGACCAAAGCCCCCAGCGGCTCAGACAGACCCGAAAGGAATGAATAACCAAACGCCTTTTTGCGGTTGCCCGTGGCATAAAAAATTGGTATCGACACGGCTATCCCTTCGGGAATATTGTGAATAGCAATAGCCACGGCGATGGCAATCCCCAAATGCGGGTCTTTCAACGCCGCCGCAAATGTCGCCAACCCTTCGGGAAAATTGTGAACAGCGATCGCCAACGCGGTCATTAGGCCCATACGATGCAGTTTTTTCTGCTTGGCCGCGGCGGCCTTGTCCTGCATCTCTTCGGCCGTGTGCGGCTCATGCGGGTTTTCATAAGAAGGCACCAGCTTGTCAATCAAAGCAATCAGAGCCATACCCCCGAAAAACGCACCTACTGTCGCCCAGTATCCGCCACGGTTACCAAGCACGGCCTGAAGATCAACCAAAGCCTTGTGAAAGATTTCAACCAGCGAAATATAAATCATAACGCCGGCTGAAAAACCCAGCGCCAAAGATAAAAAGCGAACGTTGGTGTGACGGGCAAAATAAGCAACAGCACTGCCGATACCTGTCGAAAGCCCGGCAAAAAGCGTTAGCCCGAAGGCAATCAGAATCGTCTGCGTGGAGTATCCGTCAATCATGGGGATGGATTATACTCGACCGGCTGAGCAATGTCGATAGGGCGCATACAAAAACACCCGATGAAATGACATCCTCCCTTTTCTAAATAAGTTTCAGCCAACCCGGCTCAACCTTATTCTCTGTCTTCCAGCAGCCGCTTTAAGCTTGCGTTTTCCCGGCGTGTTGCCTCCAGGTCAAACAACAAATATTTCATACTCACCCGAAGATAATCAAGTGAATCTTGTAAACTCTCGACGCTTTTAGTCAGCTTTTCTTGGTAGGCCTTGCTTTGACGTGCAAAGGCGACCAATTTGGGACCGGCCGGGACCGGCAATCGCTGCAGTTCTTCAATCAAGTCGGCCAATTTTTTTTCAAATGTCGCCTCTTCCATCATTCTTCCCTCCGGAAAAAACTAAAATATTGAGGTTAATTGAGCAAAATGTATACCGTTTTGATAGTCTGAATAATACGGTGTCAATAACGACATAAAAACGTCTTAATCTTCTGTCAAAAAAGGGGTTAAAAATCAATGCTGTGTGTGAGTTTTGTACCGCATAGTCCGGACGGTTGAATAGAGTCAACATTCGAGCCGACTGAAATTGCCTTAACCTTATAAATCAAAAGGAATTAAGGAGACGTTGAAAAAAAACATCACAACGTCCCGAAATAATATTAACCGCACCTTAGCAATCTTTGCTTGATTCCCGAATTTTTACCCAATTTAATATTTTTTGAAACATTTTTGACCACAAGGTCGTCCTAATTTAGTAGAATACATTCATATATTATAGCCCAGTGAAGAAGGGTGGCCGGCTGCTTTTTATTGCCCCATGGAAGCAGGTTGGTTTAGGACACTTGGAACGCCGGGAATTTTAATTTTTAAGCTATTATTTATATTATACTTGCAGAAAAGCGTGCCGATAATGGGGTGTAGTTATTCATTCGGGAATTATTAAGATATGTTTTCGCGCGCCCTCTGTATATCACTATTGATAAGCAGTTGTTGTGTTTTCTCATTAGGACAACTGCAAAATGGTGGCTTTAACGCCGCTGATCCGGACCCTAATCGGGTTAACCATTGGTTTGTACCCCCATTGTTTTATCCATTGCACTGGGAAACGCTTAATTATGCCTGTCTGCATTCATCCTTTATTCCGTACCCGGAGTATGGCCAAACTGTGTCCTGGACAATTCCGGCTCCGGTTGAGGGCAATCAGTTTGTATTGTTGTCCACAGGGGATGCAGAAGGTATCGGCAGTGACCCGCGCATAGAATTTTCCAGCATACAGCAGACTATTACCGCTTGTCCGGGCGATATACTCACTGGGAGCTATTTTTTCGGAACGTGCGACTACCGGCCGTTTAATGACATTGGCACTATAACGCTGATGCCGATTGATCCCAATAACGGTTTGCGCCCGTTGGTTTTACTGTCAATTTGTATTGAAGATCTGGGTGATTTTCAATCCACTGAGGGTTGGCAGTCATTTTATCACCGCTTTACAGAAGACACGTGCGGCCAGTATTATCTGTATTGCGAAGTCCGTGATATCCTGGACCGTAGTTTTAAAAGTTATCTGGCACTTGACAATTTCCGTATTTGTGCGGGTATTCCAGGCTTTGGGGATTTAAATCAGGATTGCAGTGTTGACTTTTTTGACTTTGAAATCCTGGCAAAATCATGGCTGGCAGACTGCAATGATCCTAATGTCATTTCCGACCCGAATATACCGTGCAATCTTTTTGTGACGGACCCCAATGCACCGGAAAACATCGTTGACGGCGAATTTTTACTCAAAATGAGTGAAGTCTGGCTGGAAGGAAAAGACGACTGATCCGGTCAAAACTCTTTGCCGCCCATCCCATCTTTATGTACTGAAACCCATTGACAAAACCAGTCTATCTTGATATTATAAATATCAGAGCGATAATACAGTACAATAGGGCTGAGCCGCCTTCTATCAGCCTGATTTTGTGTAAGGAGACGCATGATGTACTTTCTTAAGACTCGAAAAGACAGCTCGTTCTGGCGGTTCGGATGGCATTTCTTGTTTGCACTGCTCGTTTTCCTGTCTGTGGTTGTGGCCGGGGCAGGCTGGTGCATGGGCAGCTCTTGGGGAACCACGGGGACAATCCTACTTACGGCGGGCATCGGTCTGTTTACGTTATCGCTGGTCTATGCGGTTTTTGCTGTTCTTTTGCTGATGTTTGAGGCTGTGCGAAGCCTGAAAACCGCAGGGGAGAAACTGGATAATTCTACCGAGATGATGACACGGCAGAGCAATTTGATGTTCCAGATTTCCCAGGGGGTTCGGCTCAGTGACACGGCCAAAGAAATCGTTTTCCGGGATGGCGAGCAGATGGAACTTGGCGAGGCCACTCTGAACAAACTGCATCAGCATGATTTCGAAAGCGCCGAGGCTATGATCCAGACCATGGCTGAGCAGCCCAAATACAGCGCCCTTGCTTTACGCCTGAAACGAATGGCTGAGAAATATCGCAGCGCCACCGAAGAAGGGCGTATCAATCAAATCATCAGTCATATTGAAGAACTCCTTGATCAGTGTCTGTGGGCACAGGCAGCGGTTCAAATTGAAACATTAATTAAAACATTTCCCTATTCGGATAAAGCCAGGACTATGCCTGGCAGGCTTCGTGAACGCAAGGATCAGCATAAACGTGAATTGCTGGCGGATTGGGACCAGGCGATTCGCAACAAAGATACAGATCGAGGTCTTGAGATACTTAAAGAACTTGATCTCTATCTGACGCCAGCGGAAGCCCTGGCGCTGCAGGAATCGGCGGCATCGGTTTACAAAACCAAGCTGCATAATCTGGGTGTGGATTTTTCCGTGGCGGTTACGGAAAAGAATTGGCGCAAGGCATTTGAAACGGGTAAAGAAATCGTCCAGGGGTTTCCGAACAGCCGCATGGCGGCGGAAATTCGCAGCAAGATGGATATCCTCCAGGAACGCGCTCACCAGCTCCAGCGATAAAATTTATGCTACTAAGTGTTCAGTTTCTTATTGATGCAAATCAAAGAGTGATTGTGTTTTAATCATTGTCAACTGATCCGGATACGCATGAAACGCATGGATATGCAGTTCATTGCGGCGGGCCTCGAAGTCAACATAACTAAACGGTTCTAAACCGCCGACCGCCAGTTCCGGAAATGTTACAAACATCCCCCGATTGCGGGCAAACCGTTCCAGGTCGTAGTGGCTTTGTCGGTAGAGATTGGGGCTCATCTTCTCAATCTGGAAATCGGTCATATAGCTTAGGCCGCGGTTGAGTGTGCACTTATGAGTGCGCTGGCCGCGAAACTGGAATCGCTCGATCAGGCCGCGTTTGGGAAGGAGCTGTCCGGGGGAGCTTATCAGCTCGCTGAGGCAGACATCGCCGACGAATACGGTGACAACGTGTGAGCCGCCGGTTGCCCAAATCAAGGTCTCATAAAGATCCGTTTTTACGTGTCGTTTTGCATATATCGAAAAGAGTTCCGGATGCAGCGGACGCTGATAAAGAGAGAAGGCCAACTCACTGACCGCTAAGTTGCTCTTTGGTGATTCCATAAGCCTGTCCTGTCCAATTGGAGACGATAAGACGTTTCTGTGCTTTTATGTAAGTTATTATAAAGCAAAAGGCTTGATGAAATCAACCCCCGCGACAGTACTGAAAGTGCGGGTTGGTTTGGCTTATCGGACGATTATTCTGCAAGTCCGTTGAATGCAAGCATTAAACGAGTGAAAAAAAACTTAAAATTTTTTTAAGTTTTAGACCGGACGGACAAAAAATACCAACATTTTCAGTACTGCTGCAAGGATGTTATAAAATGCGTGTGTGCCGGCAGTAATGCCGAATCCGCGGACCGCATACAAGGCGGCAAAATAGACCCCTGCCATTGCACGAAAGACGAATTTTCCCATCGTGAATGGGTCACCTTTAAAAAAGCGTCCGCTAGCGAAAAAGAAATGGTGATGGGCGCTGAACAACACGGCTGAAATCAGTACTGAAAAGAAAATAGCGTTGTTTTTTTGCATGCCGAGCATGTCCTGAAACAGCATCATTAAAATGCAAATAAGAATCAGCCGGAAGATCAATTCTTCGTAGATGCCAGCACCGATTCCGGTAATGATATCTACCATCAGTATCCGGTTGGTGACGGGGGAGATGACTTCCTGAAGGGAGATCAAGGCGGCAGCGGCGGGCGGGGTCGATTGGCCGTTGCGGTTTAACAGCAGGCTGAGGACGATCAGCGGAACGGCCAGAAAGATGCATTCCAGAGTCATTGGAATAAAATCGGCCAGATGCACCTGCCATTTTGTTTTTGAGGTAATCTGGAGGGCTACCAAGATAAACATTACCACAAAAGGAGCGGCAACCCACGTCATTCGGGGGCTGAAGCCTACAAATTCGAGCAAATTCTGCACCCAGACGAATGCTACCACACGCACCTGCGGCTGAGCAAGCGACTGAGTCAATGTTTCAGGATGTACCAAAAAAGTTCCGATTTCATAGAATAGCATAAATCCCAGCAGATAGGTCAGGGCGTAAATCGGGCGGCTGGTTCTATCCAGATAGGAATCCGGAAGGAACGAGACCAGTTGGCTGGAGGTCCGTTTGGACTTATGTTTCTTTCTTGACACAGGCGCATCCTTACGCAATTAAAACGCCGCTATTATAGCCAAAGTCCGAAAAAGTAAAGCCTCAATTTTAGCAATTCCTGATGAATATCCGTTTATTACTGATATTTCCGAGAAAGAAGACATTGTAATGCTTTAAAAATTTTTAAAAAAATTATGATAAAAATCAATTTATACTTGACAGTACATAGTATGTGAAACATAATATGCAGTGTAAAGCAAGGGAGACCTAATTACAGGAGAAATTACAATGCGATTTGAACGAGAACTGCTTAAAGGTGTCGCTCCGGTTGTGGTGCTTGAAATTCTGTCGCGCGGCCGGATGTACGGCTATGAACTCAGTGAAGCGATTGAACAGCGAAGCAAAGGGGTGTTTTCGCTGGGGCGGGGAACTCTGTATCCCTTGCTGTACAATCTGGAGTCCAAGGGGCTTGTGGCAGCGGAGTGGGAAGATAATGAAGGCAATCGCAAGCGGCGTTATTATTCCATTACGTCCAAAGGTAAAACGGAGCTGGATGCTCAAAAAGAACAATGGCTTGCACTGCAGCGCGGCGTAAATTTTGTTTTCGGATTTGAAGGTCTGAGCATGGCTTAATCCAAAGGAGGCTCTTGTGAAAAATACAGAGCATACGGAGTTGCCGGTGTTTGTGAAGGAATACATCGGCGTTGTTATCGGTCACATGGGGTATCGCCGTGTCATTCGACAGGAGGTACGGCAGGAACTGGTGGATCATTTTGTCGATGCTTTATCCGACTGTTCGAGCGAAGAGGAACGGAATGCCTGTGCGCGGGCGCTCATTCAGGAATTCGGCGACGGCAAGCTGCTGGGGACACTGCTTCGCCGGGCCAAAAAACGCTGCCGGCCGTTCTGGCGGACAGCGGTTACCCGCTTTTTTCAGGCGGCGGGGGTACTGTTTGTGCTTTTAGTTCTTTATGCCGGATGGTTTTTTGCCGGCAAACCGATTATCACTACGAATTATCTGGAGGTTTTGAATCGCCAGGTACGTCCGCTTGCCGATGAGAATCAAAACGCCTGGCCGTACTATAAGCAGGCTACAGACCGCTATGTTGAATGTTCGGAAAAGGAATTTGATTTTTCAATGCGAAGTCTTTCGACGGTGACTTCCAAAGATCGTGAAGTTCTTATAAAATGGATTGCGGACAATCAGGCGACCCTTGATTTGGTTCGACAGGGCAATCAAAAGCCCTATTACTGGCAAGTGTATAGAACAGAAGTCAAAGACAATACGGCGATGTTTGATGTGTTATTGCCGCATCTTACATCCTACCGCCATCTGGCCCGATTGTATTGCTGGCAGGCTTTGTTTGCCGCTGAAAAGGGCGATATGCAAAAAGCGTTTGATTCGGTATTTGAGGCTTATTCATTCGGTCAGCATGTCCGCGGTCAAAACAATACTTTAATCGAGCAGCTTGTTGCCATGGCTGTTGAAGGCGCTTCAACCGGCACGATTCGGCTGCTGCTGAAGGATCATCCTGAGGCCATCGATGCGGAGACGAGTAAGGCGGCACTGGAGCGATTCGGAAAACTTGTACTTGCTGAGTCTTTTGCCGTGAATTATGAGAGTGAAAAAATATTTTTCTATGACGAGATACAGCGGTCTTTTACACAGACACGTCTTGGCAAGAGTCATCTTTATCTTCAGCGCGTCGGGAAACATGGGCTGGGTTTTGAGGGGTATGGGAAGACGACTAAAACCCTGTTTCATGTTTTGTTTACACATCCTGACCGGGAGCAGACGCTTGCAGACGCGGGCCGTTTTTATGAGGCAATGGACAACTTGAAACTTCAAACGCCCGGCACTCTCCATAAACAGAAGATCGATATGAATGAACGCATCGAAGAGCTTGCCGGCGATAATGTGCTGTTTAAGATTTTGATGCCGAGTCTGGAAAAAGTCTATGTGCGATCCTATCGGAACCAAGCCGATAGCGTTGCGACGCTGACGCTGCTGGGGATCTTTCACTGCCACAAAGTACGGAATGGATGGCCTGCGTCGCTGGAAGTATTGGTGCGGGAGGGGATGCTTGTCAATCTGCCGATGGATCCTTTTGCCGATGCGCCGCTGGTGTACAAGAAGACCGCTGATGGATTTACGCTGTACAGTGTGGGTCTGGATTTTACGGATAACGGCGGGGTGCCGGGAACAGACAGCAACGGAAAAACCGCTGTGTGGGGAGAGAACGGAGATGCCGTATTCTGGCCGATTCAAACAGATAACGGATAATCCCGAGGTAGGCGTGATTTACGCCGCTCAGGGCTGACCGGACAATGTAACCCTAATACAACTTGAGATGCATAGCTCCATTCGGAATGGCGATTATGCATGGTGCAATGCGAGTGCGGCTTTACCCTATAGCAACCTTCTCATGGGTACCCACAGGAATGTCCTCCGAAGGGGCCCACCCGCCTGATCCCCAGCGGATCAGGCGGGATAAGGAGATAGACCTTTATCGTAAACAATGTTTTTAGTTTTGGATAAATGAAAGACTGTCATCGGTTGACAGGTCTTTCATCGTACAATCAGTAAGCTATTCAGGCGATACTTCATTGCTGACCATCCAGTTTCGTGCCATGAGCAGCAAATCCTGAAGATCTACCGTGCAGTCTTTGTTGATATCACCCTCTAAGGGTTCGGCGCAGACTGGAACCTCGACCGTCATAGCTGCCGATTGAATGATGACATTGTTTTGGGGCACATTGGCCATGCTGCCGACAGTTGTTGTAGGCACCGAAGCAATTGCATCTACGACCTCCATCCCATTGATCACTTTGCCGAATACACAGTAGCCTGCATTGTAATAGGCAATGCTTCCGTTATAAGCAATCGCACCAAAGTCCAGATAATTATTGTCCTGATGGTTGATGTAAAATTCCGTCGTCGCAGAGTGAGGTTGATAGGTCCTTGCCATTGCAATGGTCCCCCGCACATTTGAAAGACCATTGATGCTTTCATTGAGGATGGGAACTCCCGTTGCCTGCTTGACCA
>CAZYQN010000091.1:0-9001 GCA_964649955.1 uncultured Pirellulales bacterium | reverse complement strand
TGGCCGAAAACGATCCAAAGCAAGAAACTTGATGACGCACGCACACAGCATAGCATTGCCTGGACCGAAGGTAAGAGCGGGTTGGAAATCCGTTGCCAAGTCGTCGATTACAGTGATTTTCCGGCGATTGAATGGACGGTGTATTTGAAAAACGGCGGCACGGAAAATACTCCTGTTCTAAAAGAGATTCAGGGATTGGATATCATTTTTCAGCGGGGCCAAGAGGGTGAATTTATTTTAAACGGCATCCAGGGCGATTCCTGTGCAGCGAACAGTTATGAGCCTTATACGACCTCACTGGAAGCAAATGCGGTCAAATGCTTTGCTCCTCCTCCTTATTCCGGAAAATCCTGTGATGGGCCGCAGGGCTGGCCGTACTTTAATGTGCAGACTCCTGATTTCGGCGTCATTATGGCGGTTGGCTGGCCCGGACAGTGGGCATGTTCCTTCACCCGGGACGCGTCGAACGGCCTAAGCGTACGTGCCGGTCAGGAGTTGACGCATTTGTATCTTAAGCCCGGCGAAGAGATTCGCACGCCATTGAGTGCGATACTTTTTTGGCAGGGAACCGATGTCGTGCGTGCCCAGAATCTATGGCGGCGATGGTATATTGCCCATACGATTCCTCGCGTGAACGGCCAACCGCAGCCGCCTATCATACAAATCCAGTGCGGCGGCGGACAGGAAGAAATACCCGGTATCGAAGCATTAGTCCAGGCCGGTGCAAAGCCCGATGTTTGCTGGCGTGATGCCGGCGGCGATTATACCTGGTATCCCAGCGCCGGCGGTCCCTATGGTCCGAACTCCAAAATGGGCGGTCCGGCCTGGCTGAATACCGGAACCTGGGAAATTGATCCGACCAAATACCCCGAGGGCTTCAGGACATTCAGCGATCGAATCGGCCAACATGGTATCAAGTTCCTGCTCTGGTTTGAACCCGAGCGGGTCGGCGATCCGGAGTCATGGCTGGGCAAAAACCATCCTGAATGGCTCTTGCCGGGGACTTCCCATGGGGCCTTGCTGGATGAAGGCAACCCGGCCGCCCTAAACTGGCTTATCAATCACATTGACGCTATGATAAAAGCTCAGGGCATTAGCTGGTATCGTGAAGATATGAACGGCGAAGGGCCGCTGCCGGCATGGCGTCGACATGATGCACCCGATCGACAGGGGATGACCGAGAATTTATACATACAGGGGCATCTGACATTCTGGGATGAGTTGAGACGGCGAAATCCGGGCCTGAGTATCGATTCCTGTGCCTCCGGCGGACGGCGCAACGATCTGGAAACGATGCGGCGGGCCGTGCCTTTGTTGCGCAGTGATTTTGAATTTCCGGAAATGAACAGTGTTATCGAGGGCAATCATGGGCTGACTTATGGACTTTCCTTTTGGCTGCCGTTTCAAGGCTCCGGATGCAGATTTCAGGAGCCTTATGCTTACCGCAGTTTCTATATGGCGTCGTTTGGAATGATAGCTGCCGGAATTGAAGTGCAGAAAAAAGTGTATGAGGAATGCCGCAGGGTTGCGCCGTATATGCTCTTGGGTGACTACTATCCGCTGACGCCGTATTCACTGACGCGTGACCGGTGGATTGCCTGGCAGTTTGACCGTCCGGAACAAGGAGGCGGAATAGTGCAGGCTTTTCGCCGCAGTGAATGTCAGGCGGACTCAACGACGTTCTTCTTGAAAGGACTTGATCCTGCTGCACAGTATCGTGTAACGAATTTCGACAGTCCAACGCCGTCAACGCTGTCCGGCCGGGAGTTGATGGAAAAAGGCCTGACAGTCTGCATCGCCGATAAACCCGGTGCGGCGATAGTGGAGTATCAAACAATAAAGTAAGCATCCGATTACATCAGCGGAAAGTCGTCATCCGAGGAAAAAATCTCCCGATGCACACGTCCGACATAAAAGCGCCCGTCCTGCTGGATGAAGGCGATAATGGTATCCAGTTGGCGGTTGACAAATCCGCCCTCATTGGCAATAACAGCGACACCGAGTCGCGCAACCAGCTTGCTGTCCTGAGCGTCAAGTTCCGCTGCCGAACAGTTAAACCGGCTGCGAAGACGCTCGACAACGCTTTTGACAATCTTTCGTTTATCTTTCAGCGATGCAATTGCGTGAAGCTGTATTACAATACTCAATAGCCCGACACTCATTGTTTATACCTCAGCGAATATCTGTTTTATCGAATTTACTTATACCTCATGCAGCCTGAAAAGAAAACAAAATTTGCATGGCTTTACAGAGTTGCGGACACAGCACTTTGATGATATAAAGTAACTCTATGAGCAGGCGGTTGTCAAAGATATTTGTATAAGGAATAAAAATCTATGGCTTATGTGCACGGTTACTCGGATCGGGAAACTCAGCGGCTCTATGAGCAGGCCGAGATACTGGAAGACATCCTCCATTCAGACACTGCCTTTCCCCCCGGCGTAAAAGTGCTTGAAGCCGGCTGCGGCGTCGGTGCCCAGACACGTCTGCTCCTGAAACGCAGTCCCGCCGCACACTTTACCTGTATTGATATCTCCGAAGATTCGCTGGCCCGGGCACGCCGCCTCAAGACCTTGGGCGGTTTTGAAAATGTGACCTTCGAGCAGGCGGATATTAACCGGCTCAGATTCGCCGATGCATCCTTTGACCACATCTTTGTCTGTTTCGTACTGGAACATCTGAACGATCCGGTGACAGCGCTGACAGAACTCAAACGGGTACTTAAGCCAGACGGCACATTGACCGTTATCGAAGGCGATCACGGCTCGTGTTTTTGGCATCCGGAAACCCCAGCCGGCCGTCAGGCGTGGGCGGGCCTTATTGCTGCCCAGCAGGCTCACGGCCACGACCCGCTCATCGGGCGCCGTCTTATGCCCCTTCTGACGGCAGCCGGTTTTAAGGTTCAGTCCTGCAGGCCTGCCTGGCTCTATGCGGATCGTCTCAACCCCGCCCTCCGTGACGGTATGGTCAACCATATTATCGTTCCGATGGTCCGCTCTGCCCGCCAGCAGATTCTAAAGGATAAACTTGTCAGCGAAGAGATTTTCGAACAGGGCTGCCGCGACATCTCCCTGTCGGATGCCTCCGACGGCACATTTTTTTATACCTGGTTTAAAGCCGTTGCCACTTGCCCTGTTTTGTGATATTCTTTCAGGAGGTTCTATCCTTGGAAAATGAATATTCAAATAAGGCTTTTTGATGAAGATAGTTGCTGATCAGAATATACCGTTTGTTAAAGAGTGTTTTTCATCCATCGGGCAGGTCCAAACCTGTCCGGGCCGTCAGTTGACCCCTGAACAGGTGGCCGATGCTGATATGCTGCTGGTACGCAGCGTGACCCATGTCAACCAGACGTTGCTCAAAAACAGCCGTATCAAATTCGTAGCCACCGCAACGATAGGGATTGAGCACGTAGATACCGCTTATCTGGCCCAACGAGGCATTGGTTTTGCCTCTGCCCCCGGTTCCAATGCCAACAGTGTTGCTGAATATATCGTTGCTGCACTGCTGGCCCTTGGCAAAAAGTATAAATTTGAGGTAGCCGGAAAATCCATCGGTGTCGTCGGCGTCGGCAATGTCGGCTCCCGTGTCGCAAAGAAATGTGCCGCTCTGGGCCTGCGCGTCGTGCTTAACGACCCGCCTCTGCAGCGCAAAACCGGTGATGCAAAATACCGTCCTCTCAGCGAATTGCTCGATTGTGATTTCATTACCTTCCACACACCGCTGAGCAAAGAGGGCATTGACAAATCATATCATCTGGCCGGGGCGGATTTTTTTTCCTCACTGAAAAAGGGAGCGGTTTTTCTCAATTCTTCCCGCGGCGGTGTTCACGATACGGCTGCCCTCAAACAGGCTATGGCCGAAGGCAGGCTGCAAGGCGTGGTGCTGGATGTCTGGGAAAATGAACCGAACATTGATCCCGAATTGTTGCGTAAAGTGGACTTATCCACCCCGCACATTGCAGGGTATTCGTTCGATGGCAAGGTCTCGGGACTTTTGATGATTTATCGCGCTGCGTGTAAATACTTTCATCTGGCCCCTTCGCATACAGAGGCCGATTTTCTCCCGGCTCCGAAAGTACCGCAGATTGCCATTACCCACGAACAACTGAAGGCTCCGCTTGAGCGTATTATCCACGATACCGTTCAGCAGGTCTATGTCATCAACCGCGACGACTTCAATACCCGCGAAATCTTAAGTCAGCCCGAATCACAGCGGGGAGCCTTCTTTGATCGGTTGCGCAAAGAATATCCCGAACGCCGCGAATTCCAGAATACCGTCGTTGTCGTCCCCGCCGGACAAGCACGGCTGGCTGAAATCCTCGGCGGTATTGGCTTTCAAATAAGGAGGCTGTTATGAAAACTCCGCCTGTTTGTCTTGAGTGGCCTATGGGCCGTTTGGATTTTTCTGCCGGTTGCCGGGTAATGGGTGTGCTTAATGTTACGCCCGATTCCTTTAGTGACGGGGGCAAATATGTGGATGTCGAAAAAGCGGTTGCCCGCGGCATAGAAATGGTGCGGCAGGGGGCTGCGCTTCTGGATGTCGGCCCCGAATCGACACGCCCCGGTGCTGAGCCGGTTTCGATTGAAGAGCAGATTCGCCGTGCTGTTCCGGTCATCGAGCAACTGCACAAGGAGGTGAAAGTACCCATCAGCATTGATTCGCGGGATGCTGTTGTAGCAGAAGCCGCTCTGGATGCAGGAGCTTCAGTCCTCAATGATATTACGGCTTTGGAAGATACGGCGATGGTTCAATTGGCTGTTCGGCGCCGCGTTCCGGTTGTGCTGATGCATATGCAGGGCACACCTGAAACGATGCAGCAGGCTCCTCATTATGATGATGTTGTAGCCGAGGTGCTGGAGTTTATGATGGAACGGGCCAAATATGCCGAGGTAATGGGCATCGACCGAAAAATGATTATTCTTGATCCCGGCATTGGTTTCGGCAAGACCACCGAGCATAATCTGTGCCTGCTCAAACGTCTGGATGTCTTTGCTTCGTTAGGCTACCGCCTTATGGTCGGCCCCAGCCGGAAACGTTTTATCGGTCAGCTTACCGGAAAAGAAAATCCCGAAGACCGTCTTATCGGAACCGCTGCGGCTGTTGCAATTGCGGCCATGAAAGGTACATCTATCGTGCGTGTTCACGATGTGGCGCAGATGGTGGAGGTTGTACGTATCATTACTGCCGTTCAGAATGCTGAAACCTGAGCGCTTGCCAATGAGGGCCGAAGTGCCTCAGCGACAGGAAACGTAAATTCGGGTTTCTTGTGATAAAGGGCCAGACCGAAATCGAGCATTGTATCATTACCGACTGCTGAAACAGGTTGAGCTGAGAGCAACAGGTTGGCAAACATAGCCGTTAGAGAACTGAAAAAGCCTTCCGTTTCCTGGGGTTTAGACACCGTGGCAATCTCTACATTCATCCGGGGATCGTCTTCGCTGCGCCGGAAAGTCAGTGTATTGACACGTGCGAGGGTGCTGTTCTGGCGATTGCTGTAATCGAACCGTTTATCAACACGGGGAATGTCATAAATTGCAATTGTTACAGGACTTCGTTGGCCGTCACGATTAAAACTGATGACTACTTCTTCAATAAATGTGTCTTTTCCTTGATTTTTTCCTTTAGCTTCGATACGGCCTTTGCAGGCTCCGTCAAATTGAATCCAGTCCAGAAGTCCTGTCAATTTTTTATCTTTGCGATGCTTGCGGGCAACCAGATTAATCATTTCGCCGGGATCATATACCACTTTATAAAGACCTGAACCTGTGATTTCAAAATCACAGGTTAACGTAAATGTATTGTTTCGAAAGTCTTTGCGATTCCAATTGATAATTCCCGCGGCAAAGCTGGTATTGGGATCGGTTTCTGTGCTGACCGCGGACAGAGAGTTTAGAGGGACAAAATACATAAACGCATCAACGGTATTTTGGAGCTGCTCGGAGGGAGTGTAATTCAGTTGCAGTGTAGGACCTGTACACACAGCAGATGTTTCTGTTACCTGTTGTGTTGTCGATGCCGCTGTCAAACCGAACAGGAATGACATTCCGAATATAAATCCATATTTTATCATAATCCCAATCCTTTTTTTCCGTAATAATATTGGTCGTTGCATTATATACGGACGCAATCGGACATTCTGTTAAAATTTAATAAATAATTTGTTGAATCACAAATACAAGCATTAGTAGGTGTTTAATATGGAATATTAGGATAGGTGATGGAAGCTAACAGGGCCATGCCATATTTTTGCCACAGTTGGTCGGCAGTCAACCGGTCATCCGATCGCAAAAGTTCCATCGTAATGATGGGTATAGAAAGGGTCTCTCCGGCGTAAGCACCGAAGGAGCCTGGTCTTGCGCCGAGTTTTTTAACGGGAAGGGGGCAATAAGCCGCCATATGATTGGCCAGACCTTCCGCCGGGCCGTCGTAATCAATGCAATCTAAAGGCTGGTGGATACTGACGATACGATTTGGGCGATAGGTTTGTAAAAGGTTATATAAAAGCGTCGATTCCGGCTCGGAAAGCGCATATTCTCCGAAGATTTTACTGTTTTCTCGGTTATCCGCCGTAAAATTACGGTTCAGATCAATTCCCCGTGCATTTCCGCGGGTATTCCGCGCTACTCCATCGGGATTGGCGATCGGAATGATCAGGATTTTACGCCCTTCCAAGAGTTCGCTTTTCTGACGCAACCTATCCATCAGTCGATGTACCAGTGATATCCCGGCCTGTTCATTGCCGTGAATTCCCGAAAAAATAAAGATTGTCTCCGAGCCGGTTCCGGCCAGATACAGATCGATAGGACGATTTTCAATCGAATAGCCCAGCGTTTTAACTGTAAAGTGCTGTGGGGTAAGAATTGGTGCTATGGGAGAAGGCTTATGCGTCGGGGTGCAACCGCTTTGAAGAAGGGGTAAGACTGCGGAAGCCAGTATCCATAACGTGAAACGCAGCGTTTGCTTTTTCATAAATCCTTGTTGTTTTCAGTCAAGTTTCTATCAGTCCGTATTCAACCGCTAAAGAAGTATCGAAAAATACGGTGAAAATCATTAAAAAACAAGGCAAATTCGGATGAAATTGTAATGGCCTCATTTTGTGGGGGGGGCTTAGGTGTAAAGATACGGGGAATAGTTTCCCCTGACAATAAACTCCTCCTTACTTCTTATCAGTCAAAACAGGTTATCGCCAACAAGCCTACGGAATCAGGCATTGAGGTTGGGGGGCTGGCCGAAGACGTCTTCAAAGAGTTTCGCGTCGAGGTTTCGGGCGTAATAATTTTCCATAACTTTTGTGCCCTGATCCTGAATTTCAAGCATTCTGTTTTTGAGGCCGACGCGAATCATCAGGATGATAAACAGGCATGCAGCGACGTTCAGCAGACGCTCCAGCAGGGGGCTGGCTTTTTCAAGCCGGTTCGGCTTATGAACGGCGGTACGCAGTTGATCGGCGCACGGTGAAAACCGCACTGTGCGGGTCAGATATTTGAGTGCGGCGGTATTGGCTTTGGCCAATAAATCCATCGCTTGCGGCTGCATCCGCATCAGGGAAAGTGTCATTTCAACACGATTGGCGGCAGCAAGGCGCTTCTGGCAGCGCGGGCAGCTTGCGATATGCTCTGAACACCGGCTGAAAAGCCGTTGTTTAAGACTTGCCCACAAACTGTCCGGCGCTGATCGCATCTGTTTGCATTGTTCTGTATGTTGTACATTATTCATACGTCACCTATGTATCCCGATTATTTTGCCATCCACAAAGCAAGAAGTTGTACGGCCTTGTGCCGATAGACTCTTGCGGCGGCCTGGGTGATTCCAAGTGTTTTTGCCACGTCATCGTAGGGCATTTCGCCCAAATCCCGCAATACGATCACATCGCCGAGATAGTCTGGCAATCGGGCAATGGCCTGGCGCAGCCGCTGCTGCATAAGGCGGGCATCCAGCTCCATTGCCGGGTCTGCGGGCTGGGTCCTGTAGTCTTTCTGCCGCAGGTGTGACATCGAATCTTTATGCAACTTTTCGCGGCGGAGCATCGAAACAGCGACATTGGCTGCGGTGCGGAACAGGTAGGCGCGGATATTACGCGGCTTCTGTTCGGGAGAAAGGTTGGCCAGCCGTACGAAGACATCCTGATACGCATCGCAGACATCGTCGTTGTTGCCGAGTATCCGCCAGAGCAGTTTGACGAGGGCCGGGCCGTTGGCCTGCATTGCCGAGAGAATCCACCGCTGGCTCTGGTCCACAGACTGAATCAGAGCAATATCCCACGTAAGCTGCAAGCTGGCAGAGTTAACGGCCATAACACCTCGATTTTTGTTTTCGTTCAATAGGGTATGACGCTTATAACTCTATTTATGTTACCTCAAATCGGGGTGGAAATTCAAAAGAATCTTTATTTTTTTAACAAAATCGAAGAGAAAGAGCCTTATAGGTAAAAGATATAAAAACTCGAGAATATAAAGAGGCGATGTCTGTGCAAGATATTGTGTATCTACTATGTTTTGGCAGTTTTTGCGCATTTTCAAAATCGGGTTAAAAGTGGTGTTTTTGATTTAATAATGAGGTTTTTTGTGTTTTTTAGGGTCGCGCAACCGAGCGCAACATAGCGCAACTTGACACAACTGGTATGCAACTGCGCGCAAGTGTGGAGTAACTTGACGCAACTTGTTATCTACTGAACAGTTCTAAGTTCGTTGTTCGTAGTTCGTAGGTTTTTATGGGATTAACGGGACATACCGGATATATTTTTGCCACAGATGAAACCGAGGACACAGAGATTTAGATTTTTACCACTGAACACACAGAAAGACACCGAAATTTAAACGCGAATTACGCTGAATACACTGATTTTTTGGACGGGATTAACAGGATATAGAGGATGTTCAGACACAGATTAACACGGATTTTAAAGCGGTTTGCCGGGCTGCGCCCTTACGGTCAAGATTTTTCCCACCCCCACGGAGCAAGCTCCTGAGAGCCTGAAAAACCTTTCCCGACAGACAGA
>CAZYQN010000090.1:0-9010 GCA_964649955.1 uncultured Pirellulales bacterium | reverse complement strand
AAATCAATTCTCGATCTAATTTTCAAAGGCAGGCGTCCAGAGCCATTGATCTTCGGAGGGCGCTCTCATCGGAGGCGGTACTTTGTTCCAGTTGTAGCCGTTTTTGGCCATGTTAAAGCCCAGATCGAACAGCCGCTTCATCTCAACCGGGTCAAACATTTCTTTGCCGTGCGACTCATAACCATGGGGCAGAGAGACATAATTATAGTCAACATTGGTTTCCAATGCGATAAAGTACATACGAAACATATCTTCCCACGAGTGCGCCTTCATCAAGGTGCCGAAAGAACGAATACCGATTTTCAGAACCCGTCGCGGCACCTGCATCGGTTCGGTGTCGAGCATTCCATTGCGAATGACATAAATACTGCACGGGCCGTCTGTTTCAGCATTGTAGGTCTGCGCACTGAATAACTTTCCATAACCGAATACTTCCGTAATCACGCCGCCGTCCACATGCATTTCGTCGTATTTCCTGCCGTCCGCTTCAACGTCAAAATATACCGGCGGAAACGCCCCCGGAATCGAGGCCGAGGCCAGCATCACTTTGCGGAACATTTTCAGTGCATCGGGATGACCGCTGCCGGCGATCCGCCCCATATCCCATACCATTAGCCGTTGAGCATCCAGATTGGTGGTGCCGATATACAGTCTTCGGCCTTTGGCATGCTCGGCAGCAACGGCATCCAGAACGGCTTGATCAACCAATTGTTCAATTAAACGCTGGAGCGGTTTCGTGCTGGCATAGGATTCTCCCAGTAGAACCGGAAGAAAGCCGAACCCCAATATCCCCTGCACGTCTAAAATATCTCGCGTCTTGACCGTGGTGTAATACTCTTCAAGCTTTTTATCATACTCAGACCCTAGGAATGCGAGCGGAGCGGTCAAAGATCCCGTGCTGATACCGGTTACAACCCTGAAATGGGGTCGCGTTCCCGATGCCGTCCATCCGCTCAAAAAACCTGAGCCGAAGGCGCCGTTGGCCCCGCCGCCGGACAGCGCCAGGACACTGCAATCAGAGTATTTATCTTGCCCTGCCCTGACATCGGGGCGATACTCTGATTCCCAATAACGAACAGATGGAAAGCCGACCGGCTGACCGTCGGATATCTGAGCCAACGGAACCGGATTTCGGGGTAAGCTGCACGCTGAAAAGAATGTCGCCGCCAGAGTCACAGCCCAAAACAGCAACCCTTTGGAAACAGTATTAACTTTCATAATTCTATCCTTTTCTTGTACGCGACAGACATTTCCCTGATTTTTTATATCCTTCTCGCTATTATATTTTTTTCGAATGCCGTCATCGCCTATCCTTGACTTCAGGAGAAACAAAGACCTTGTTTTCGTTTATGCTGTCAACTGCAGCTAGGATATCTTCGCCGGCCGACCGCTTGAGAACAAATCCCGCAGCGCCCGCCGACAATACACTCTCGGCAACGGCGGCATCATCGTGAACACTCAAAATAATCAATTTCATGTCCGGATAGCGTGCCCTGATGCGGCGTGTGATGTGGGTTTCTCCTGACGCCGGCAAGGACAAATCCACCACTGCCATATCGGGATGAATTTTATCCAGCGCCTCAAAAAGTGACGTATCATTGGCCACCATCACAACGGTCTCAAACACGGACTCAAGCAACCCTCGAATCCCCTCGAGCATACCTTGGTGCTTATCCGCCAATACAACACAGTGCTGTATCACATACACCGCCTATCTCAGAATTTTGCAGTATTTGGATTAACGCAGAACTGCCCAACAAACGTTCTCCTGTAATGCGGCATTACCGCCGCCGCACACCGCCGCTGACTCTCGGTGCAGACACTCCTCCGCTTCGCTGGAATTGCTGTGTGCGCGAGGCACTTATCTCACCGCGATCCCGAGCGGCCGCTTCACGCTGCAGGTTTCCAGCCTGTTGTGGTAACGCGCTGGTCGTCGAAGGGGTCGGACGGGAGAGGGTTGTGTCTGCGGTTGGGCGCGCAGCCGGCGTCTGTTGTACGGTTGGGCGTGAGGCCGGCGTCTGGGCCAAACCGGCGGTTGTGGTCGAACGAGCGTAGTTTCCGCTCTGCTGCTGCCAGCCGTCATCCGTCTTTTTATAGACATTTCCGTCCTTACCCGCATAAATGTCGCCATCCTCGCTGCGAGCCACGGTGGTGCCATTATTGAATCTTCCCTCGAAGTGAACGGCCTCCGCACCGCCGGAACCCTGGATTGCCCCGACGGACCCGGCCGGGCCGGACCGATAGCCGCCCCGGACCCAGTCTTCGCCGTTGGTAACCCCGGCGCGTCCCCAGGAACTATACGCATTGCCGCCACCGGCCCTGTAGCCCGCATTTCCTGTCGATGGATTGTAAGCCGTGCGGTAACCGGCCGCCCCGTTGGGGCCATAGACAGCCGCACCTCGCGAGTACACACCGGTGCTGGGATTATAGGCAGCGTAACGCCCTGCTCCGCCGTAGGGGCCATACACTCTCCCCGCGGCAACATAGCCGCCGCATGGACCGTAGTAGCGTGCACCGCAACCGTACGAATAGAAGTAAGGGGGATAGTGGTAGTGCCAGCAGCAATCATCGTCGTCCGCAATCGCAGCACCAATGGCCAGCCCCAGACCGAACATCACAACCCCGGTCGCAGCGACCGTCTCACCGCTGTAGCCGGCCGTATATCCCGTCACGACGGTTGTGGGAGTTGACTCATAGATCGTCACATAGGTCACATTGTACTTGGGACTGGTCGGCGGGATCGTATAGATCGCCTTCGGCACAGCATCGCAGACCACCCATACACCCGTGGGCTGGGGCGACACAAACCACACCGCGTTGTGACAGCAGTAATACTTGCCGTCAACCAGGAACACATTGAACGGTGTGTTGTAAGCATACTGAACCGTGGTCGTTTCAATAGGCTTGAATTGGGGCGCGCCGTCATAGATAACATTGACCGTAACCTCGGTTCGGTTAATCGTGGCCTTCTGCGGCACGGATGCCAGAATCACCGCCTCGTTGGCCGCGTTGGTTCCGGGGACAGCCGCTAAAACATCCCCGACTTCCGAGTCATCGGGAATCTTTTTGAAGTCTTCCGGCAGCGCTGCGCTGGCGGAGACCCACGGTCCAGCCAGTGCACCCGCCTTGAACCAGCGTCCCGCGGTCATCAGATAATACTGCTTGTCAGCGGTGTTGTAAAACAGGTCGCTGTCGGTGTTGGCAACAAGCATCAGTTTGGTTCCGGCAATCGGTTCCAGTTCCGGAGACCCTTGGGTTACAATCAGTTCGGCCGGTTCAGTGGAGACAAACACAACCGGTATGTCCTTAATGGCTGTGGCGGGGAGCGCTGCCCGAACATCGCTCCAGTTGTCGTCCGCAGGCAGCTTGCTCAGCGAAACCGGGACAGTCGTGGTTGCAGTCCAAGGCCCCTTTTCGAGGTTCTCTGTGACAAGCCAGGACGTATCGTGCAGCAGATAATATTTTGAGGAACCGGGATACAGAAACACATCCCAGTTGGTGTTGATGGCAAACATCAGATCACTGCCGGTTACCGGTTTGAATCGGGGCTTGCCCATAAAGATGACAATTACAGCCGGCTTGTCGCTGGCAATGATTGTCGGGGGGGCAAGGTTCACCTCCACAGGGCGAACCGTCACCTGACTGACATCCATCTGGGCAACGATGCGATCCAGGGAAACAGTAATGGCGGTGTCGGGCGGCAAGATCGCCTTGATAACAGAGGCGAGCCGTTCTGCGTCCGCAGCCGCCAGATCGGGAAAGACGACTTTCTCAATCTTGCGGTCCGTGATCAGTACCAGTTTGTCCGTCTTGGAGATCGCGGTTGCGGCACTGACAAAAACAACCCCATAAGCGCGTTTCTCTTGGCCTTTTGGAGACATCGAAAATGCGGCACGAAATGTGATGCGATCAAAATTCGGCCACTGATCAATTTGGGGCTGGTGGAGTATGATCGTGTACTCGGGTGTTTCAAACGCTCGCGGCCAGCCGTCATCCCGGGCCTCATCCACCGGGCCTTGTGCCATCGACCAAATGGAAATGACACTGCATAAAAACGCAAGTAACAGCCATCGGTTTTTAAGGTTCCGATTCATACCGGCTCTCCTTGATTTTCGTTGATCCAAATTGTTTTTTCTTAACACGACGCATCGGCCAAACCGCCAACAATAATAATTTACAGCACACCGCAAATTCGTCTCGCTTGACGCCGAATCCGATTTTCCACGAAAGCGCAGCAGAAAACACGACCACGGCCGATTAAAATCCACGCGTCTGCAATGGTAGAACAAAGAAATGATTGACACTACTGGTAATATTGCCAGTTTTTTAATGAATAACTAACAGGTGAATTCAGATGGAGACAATGCCGTGTTTGATGGCAAAGTGAATTATCTCGGCATTTGATTTTATACCTAACTGCTTCATAATATTGTACTTATGAAATTCTGCAGTACGCGGGGTAATGTTCATCGCCGCCGCGACTTCTTTGGCGGATTTGCCCTCTGCGAGCAATTGCAGTACTTCCCTCTGCCGCAGTGTGAGCGTGTTCAAAACGCCGTCACGGCCCTTCTTGTTTCCTTTGTAAATATCCAGCAAATCCTGGGAAATGGCCGGGCTGATATAGGTGTTGCCTCGCAGGGCCTCCTGAACGGCCAATATCAGCTCAGCCGGCGCAGAATGTTTCAACACAAAGCCCGATGCCCCCTTATCCAGCGCCTCTTTGGCATACAGGGCATCATTGTGCATGGTCAAAAATATCACCTTGGGTTTCAGTCCCTCTTTTCGAATCTGCTGTACCGCATCAATCCCGTTTAATGACGGCATACTGATATCGGCAATAATGACATCGGGCCTGAGCCGCAGGGCCTCCTGGATAAGCGAATGCCCGTCTTCGGCCTGGCCGATCACGTCATAGTCCGCTGCCAGAAGTTTTTTCAGCCCCTCCAGGACGATCCGATGATCATCGGCCAGCAGTATTCTTGTCTTATCCATTTTCCATACCTTTCAATGGAACAATGATGCTTATTTGTGTTCCCTGACCGGGCGCCGAGTGGATGGAAAAAACGCCGCGCACCAATTGTACACGTTCCTGCATACTAAACAACCCCAGCCCATGCGTTTTTCGGTCAATCGCGGCATCGAACCCCGTCCCCGAATCGTGTATGGTCAATGTGACACGATCCTTCTCGCCAATCAGGTAAACCTCTGCTTCTTTGGCCTGTGCATGCTTCTGAATATTCCGAAGCGCCTCCTGTGTAATCCGAAACAAGGCGACGGCAATATCCAGAGGAAGCGTTCGGGGAATATCCGTCTGCCGAAAGTCGATGGCAATACCCGTCCGTCGGGCAAAGTTGCTGCACTCCGATTGCATCGCCAGTCCTAGTCCAAGATCCTCGATGATCGACGGGTGGAGCTGCCGTGAGATATCGTGAATATCCGCCGAAAGTTGAACAATCTCCTCGCGGATACCGATAAGTGTGGGGTCAATCGCTTGTTTTGAAGCCTTCGCAACGGCCTCCAGATGCGACAACTCCATCGCCAATACCGCCAGTCGCTGAGTGAAATCATCGTGCAGCTCACGCGCCAGACGGCGACGCTCCTCTTCCTGAATGGTCAACAGCTTTCTTGTAAACACACGCAAAGACTCTTTACTTGCCAGCAGTTTTTGTTCGCTGTGTTGGCGGATCAACGCATTGGCAAAAATCTCTGCAATAAGCCGCATTCTGCTTCGAACGTCTTCCGACCAGTTGCGCTCTTCCCGCATCATGATGAAACTTAACGCCCCGAACACAACACCTCCCGCAGACAGCGGAAAAGTCAGTCTTGATTTAATGCCAAAGCGTTGACTGGATTCAATATCACGATGCGCCTCAGGGGGAGCATCCGCCAAACGGGGCAGCCAAAGGGTCTGACCTTTCAGCAGCATTTCCAGAGACCACGGAAAATTCTTTTTCCCATCCACAACATCTGACACCGATGGAATATCGGGGGGGGCGTAGAAATGTGTCAAAAACATCATACCGTGTTGATCCGGGGGCATTTGCCAGAGTACACAGGCATCGATGTCCAGATAGTCACAGATACTTTTCTGAGTAAGTTTGATCTGGCCGTCAATTTGATCGCTGGATAGCGCAATGAACCGTCCCGAAATGTCGGCCAGCAATCGCTCAAAACCCAACTGTTCTTCCAATCGTTTTTCAGTGCGTTTGCGCTCGGTAATATCGACGGAGACGCCCATTAAGCGATTGGCCTCCTCGCCGTCGCCGGAATGAAACCGCCCGCGTGATATCATCCAGCGGACATCGCCGTCGGAGCGAATGATACGGTATTCAACAACGGTTTCTTCATTTAACTGACGGGCTTGAACAATCGTGTGGGATGTCTGCTCGCGGTCATCAGGGTGAACGACCTCAAGAAAATCCTTAACCGTAATTACTTTGTCTGGAGGGAAACCGAACAATGACCGGGTTTGATCCGTCAGCCAGAAGACCCCGCTTTCGGGCTCCAGGGACCACAATCCGGCGCCGGCGGATTCGGCAGCCAGGTTCAGACGATATTCACTTGCGCCAAGGGCCTGGTCCGCCTTTCGACGTTCCAGTGCATTGACAAAAATCTCGCCCAAAAGGCATAGTCGCGAAATATATCCCTGGGGCCAATCCCGCTCTTTGCGAACGGAATGCATCACGATCAGATGTTGAATGCCGTGTGCGCTGAACATGGGGATCGCCAGGTTGGATTTCACGCCCATGGCTAACCAGGATTGGTAATCATGTTCGGCTTCAGGCGGTAACTGTGTTATTCGCTCCACTTTTACAGGCAAGCCCTTTATAACCAGTGTATCGTATGACCAGGGGAATAACTCGGCCAGATTGATTTCCTTGCAGACCTGCTCGATACCTTCGGCATAGCACGCGTGGGTCACCCCGACAAACCTTTGGTCCTTATGCACCCCCAGCAGCCCGCATCGGTCCACCTCAAAGAAATCCAGAATCTGCTTCAGGGCACGCTCGATCTCACGGTCAACGGTGTCGCAGGGTAGTCTCACGAAACGAGCTGATATATCCGAAATAAGGGTCTCAAACCGAATACGGTTTTCAAGTTCTTCACGCAGGCGGTCATCTGGCTTGGACACGGCTAAATCCTTTTCAAAAACTAAACACCTTACAAGCACTGATTTACTATAACCGCTTTTCAGGCCCAAAACCACTGTTTCTTGGAATTTCAAAATACTCACCCATTCAAAACTCCAATCACCAAAAAGCCCGTAATCGTCCTTCATTAACCGCGAATCGTCAATCCAAAACCGGCCGGCCCAGCTGACGCAACAGGGGCGAACCGACAGCAAAACTCGAAGCTGCGCTTGCAGTAAATTAGAAAAGAATGCGTACCTTCGGGGACATTTGCGGTCATTTGCTGACATTTTTGAGGAATATACGATGTGGAAAATCTCCTTCAAAATCGCCGTAACCGTTGGAAAATGCGCACGTTAGGAAACTGGTGGAAGGTGCTGTCCGCAGGAGGCAAACAGCGGGCGATCGGAATCGAACCGACATGGCCAGCTTGGAAGGCTGGGGCTTTACCATTAAGCTACGCCCGCATTATAATATGGGCAGGTATTATATACCCCTCGTTGACCGCTTGCAAGCCTATAGTCCAAAAGTTTTACACCGGATTTCACTGTTCTGCTGACTCCCACCTCTTCTGGCGCCAATTTCCGCACAAAAACACTGGAAACCATCCCCTCCATCGGATAAACTAAGTCGTTTAAGAAAAAGGCTTTCAAGATATATCGGGAGATAATAATGATAACCATAGACCAGACCGCCCGACAGGCACGGCAGGCCTCGACGCTGCTGGCGGCAGCCCCGGCAGACCTGAAAAATGCCGCTCTTGAGGCCATTCGAAAGGCTCTGACCATCAATACCGAAGCTATCACACAAGCCAATCAAGCCGACCTCGAGCAGGCCCAACACGACAATCTGGCCGCCCCTCTGCTTAAACGCCTCAAGTTCGACCAAAGCAAGATCGACGAAGCCTGTGCCGGCCTGGACAGCCTCATGGCCATCAAAGACCCCGTCGGCAAGACCCTGACATCCACCGAACTGGACACCGACCTGGAACTCTACAAAGTCACCTGTCCCATCGGTGTCATCGGGGTTATCTTCGAATCCCGTCCCGATGCCCTCGTCCAGATTTCCTCCCTCTGCCTCAAAAGCGGCAACGCCGTCCTGCTCAAAGGTGGCTCCGAGGCCTCCCGCACCAACCGCATCCTGGCTGACATTATCGCACAAGCCGCAATCTCCGTCGGCATCCCCGACAGCTGGCTGGGGCTAATGGAAACCCGCGACGACGTGGCCCAAATGCTCAAGCTCGACAAAGACATCGACCTGATTATCCCCCGCGGCAGCAACGAATTCGTCCGCCACATTATGAACAATACGACCATCCCCGTGATGGGCCACGCCGACGGGATCTGCCACGTCTATGTCGATGCGGCCGCCGACGTCGAGATGGCCGTGCGGCTGACAGTCGATTCCAAGTGCCAGTACGTCGCCGTCTGCAACGCCGCCGAGACACTGCTGGTGCATGAACACATCGCTGCGGCCTTTCTGCCCAAGCTCAAATCGGTGATGGACGTCAAACACTGTCAACTGCGCGGCTGCGACAAGACGCGACAGTTCATCGCCTGCGATACCGCGACCGAGCAGGACTGGAAAACCGAATATCTGGACGCGATCCTGTCGATTCGTGTGGTCGAGTCGCTGGATGCGGCCATCGAGCACATTAACACCTACGGCTCCTGCCACACCGACGCCATTATTACCGCCGACCGTCAGATCGCGATGCGATTTATGGATCGCGTCGATTCGGCCGATGTCTTCTGGAACGCCAGCACTCGCTTCGCCGACGGATTCCGGTTCGGCCTCGGTGCTGAGGTCGGCATCAGCACCGGCAAGCTGCACGCCCGCGGCCCCGTCGGCATGGAAGGCCTGCTCATCTACAAATGGCG
>CAZYQN010000089.1:0-9119 GCA_964649955.1 uncultured Pirellulales bacterium | reverse complement strand
TTATAATGGATATAATCCACATGACGCTGCAAATCTTTCCGGTCGCGAATCCGATGTTCCCAGAATCTTCTTTGCCAAATCCCTCGCTCACCCTTTTTCTGCCTTGACGGGGATTGCTCGTATTCCAAGCCTTTTCTTCCAATGTATTGCGTTGAAAATTTCGACTTGATAAGCCGCCAGCGGATAGAAAAATCCGCATCGTGATCCGGTAATTTCCACAGACAATGCAAATGCTCGGGCAATAAAACCATTGCTGCAACATTAAAGGGATGTTTGGTGCGAACTTCTTCAAAAACCTGATGAAGAATATTTCGTGCCAAAGAGTGACATAAAAATTTACGTCTGTCATACGTGACAACCGTAAAAAAATAGTATCCACCCTCAACAAATTTTCTGCGATAATTTGTCATGGCGTTATCGTGTCATTGGAATGACAAAAAATACCAATATCCGCATGGGTAAATTAAAAAACAAATTTACCCATCCTACCGGCTGTGTTCAATCTTTTTGTTGGTCGGATAAAACGTCTGACCCCGTTTCATTTTCCTGGTATAGATATATCTGTTTCAATGCATCATAAATCTGATGTGAACACTGTTCGTATTGTTTTTGAAGTATTCGATTAAAGTAGCCTGTCGCAAACACAAATCGGTTATGATTGTGATCATATAACTTTCCATCTTTTTCATTAATATCCTCTAACCTAAGACCCCATTTGATATTAAATTGTGAAAACGACCTGTGGTCAACTCCAAATTCAAGAAGACACTCCTCACGCATTGGCGATGACTTTTTTATTTTTATATAACTCACATAAGCTTCAGTTACTTGGTGTATACTCAAGCTTTCTCGGTACAGTGCGACATATAAATCAGAGAGGATTATGCCGCACGTAATTATCAGACTAACAAGTATGAACCATTTTGTGTTTCTTGAAAACAAAGGCATAGCAACTCCCTAAGGACACATATTTGAAAGAGATAAAAACATGGGCAGCGCATATTGAAAGCAATTGCCATCACCTGTACAAATAGTCCCGGACCAATCCCATACATCTCTTTCGAGAACCGATTTAAAGCTATCAGCATTGTCGCAACTTGTTTTGAATGAACTCAAAGTCCTCCAAGACCATTCGGGGTATCCCATCTTGTCACCTGTTGCTGGATAAGGCGTCATAGAGTCATCATTTTTGGGATACGTGTCTGATATCCAGCTTTGTTTTCCATCACAATCTATTTGGATAAAATAATGCCCGAGTATTGGAAATGGAGCTGTCTTTAATGAAACAGTACACCAGCAACATTCGCCCGCATGGGCGCTATAAACCTGTGTGTTATTTTGATTTTTAAAACGGCACTTACAGGCAAAATTTGGCGCAAAACCATTTGAATTTATTGAAACCTGAGTGCATGCACTTCCTATTTTTTTTCCGAATGCCATTACGCCAACATTGATCTTACAGCAAGCCGTATTATCTTTATTGGGTAAGGGGCGCGAACCGGGATCACTCACAGGAGGAAAAGTTCCCGGCGGTGGAAACCAACCACCTGGATTCGAATACAAACCGAAAGCATCCTTTGAATTCATACTATTTGATGTAACATACTCATAAATATTTGAACTATCGTGATATTGTTTATGGACATGAAATGGATTTCGGAATGAACCTGCCGGATTCACCCCAAAAGGATCTCTTTGCATAAACCGTCCGGTTTGCGGGTCGTAAGAGCGGGCGCGGTAGTACATCAGATGCAGGGTGTTGTTGTCGAGGCTGTCCAGTTCCCGGCCGGTGAAGGTGTAGGGGTTGTCGTAGAGTGACTTGATTCGCGATGAGAAGTCCGGTGCCATAATCTGCACCTTGCCGTAGGCGTCATACTCGTAACGTTCCAAAACCACTCCGCTCGGCCCGTAAAACACCACAGGACTGTACAGGTGGTCGTGGCCGTAGTAAAGATTGAACCAGGACGAACTAAGCTTAAAGCCCATGACCAGCACTTCGTCGATGGTGCCGCCAAAGACAGGGTATGCCTGAAAGTTCTCGCAGTCATTGTAGTATTCGGCCCCTGCCTGCCGGCCCTGACAATACCTTCTTGTTGTCTGTACTATCGCGTCCACCTTCTTGCCCTCTCGCTCTGAGGCACCTATTTCAAACGCTGTAATATCAATTGTAACATGGTCTTTTTGGATTTCAACAATCGCCTTATGAAAAATTGCAAAAAAGACATTCTAAGGGTTGTTGATATATGATGATAAGATTTCGAAGCTAAAGACCGGGCGATGTAGGGTAAAAGATAAAAACGCTCATTACGGCTGACAGAAAAACTCTGATACGGCAAAGAAAAAGAGCCGCTGTCAGGTTGCTGACAACGGCTCTTACGTGGGCCGGGCTGGATTCGAACCAGCGCAGGCGCTAGCCAATGGATTTACAGTCCATCCCCTTTAGCCACTCGGGCACCGACCCGGAGAATTGAACACTTTACAAAAAAAACCGAAAAAAGCAACCCAAAAATTCACTTTTTTACTCTGTTTTTAGGGTTAGCAAGGCACATTTTCGATATTTTATTGCATGTTTCCGGCTTCCCAACCCATTTCACTAAATCGTCCCTATTCTCCTATGCAGATTTCCCTTTAAAAGAAACGAGCCGGGGCATCGATTGGAAGACCCCGGCCCGGAAATAGGCATTTATGCCTGCTGTAAATCAAGGCTGATAATTACACGGCGACTGCGGACTGGTACACTCCAGCCACGAAGAAGCCATCACCGCCAGGTCGCGAATATCCACATAGCAGTCTTTGTTGGTATCCCCGGGGGGGTAAGGATGATCCAGATCACCGCAACGAGGTTCCGGAGAGAGTACGCGGACAAAATACTCACCAAGATCACTTTCAATTCTCACAAAATGCCGTCTCGGCAATAAATGATAAGTATTTGTAACGCTTGTAATTCCGCCAACCCAGAAAGCAGCCAATTCATACACATTCCCTGCCTCATCCTCATAATAAATTCTCATCAGTTTCCAGTTATTAACGGTATTCTGAAGGGTAAATTGATAGTCCCCTTCCCGGCCTGCAATAAAAGTCATCCAGTCAAGATCTGAACCGATAGTGGACGTATAGTTGATCGATCCCGCAACAGGAGTGTTGTCTTTGGGAATCAATGTTGCTTCATCTGAGATATTGCCATGATCATCGGTGTATGTTCCGATATCCGTTACCGTAAGCATATAATAGTTACCGACTCGTGCGGTGTCGCCGGTGACGTGGATTTTATAATCCTCGCCTTTCCAGGAAGTTACGGTAATATTGGTTGTTCCGCCATAGATATTTCCACAGTGGGCGTTAAAAAGCTCAAACCAGACATTGCAGTTGTTCAAGTAGCCGATTTGAATCTGATAAGTATGCAACGGCTGCGTGTGGAAGACAAACCAGTCATTATCATAAGGAATTGTATGGTCCAGTGTGCCCACCACTTCCTGCCCATCAGCGGCAATTACTGTCGGACTATCACATGAATCGGAATAGGTATCCGAAACTACAGTCTCGATATACTTGACATTAAAACTGTACCGTCCGCCTTCATTATCAAATTTCAGGTAACAGGGGCGTTCATATTCAAAGAATAATGTATGAAAACCTTCCGATACGCCACCCTGCCACCATGCATCGATTTCAACCGGATCGCCGAAAGCATTGGCCTGATAAACACGAAGGAGTTTCCAGTTACTCTCCCCATTGGCAAAAGTTATCTCATACTTTGAATGTGCCTGCGGCGTGAATGTAAACCAGTCAATATCGCTGTAAACCGTGGCGTTGTAGTTAATCATCGCCTCAATCGTAGTACCATCAACAGGTACAGAGGTGCTGACATCCCACGTATTTTCGTGATCATCCGGGTAGGTTCCAATATCGGTTACTTCAAGCCAATAGAGGTTGCCTGCACGAGCAGCATCACCCTCTACATAAATTTTATAGTCTTCGCCATACCAGGACGTCAGGGTCATATCCGTAGTTCCGCCGTAGATTTGTGTATTGCAGGTATCATTGTAAGTACTGAACCAGACATTGCAGTTGTCCAGATACCACAGGCGGATATGATATGTATGTAAAGGCTGTGTTGAAAAAACAAACCAATCATGATCGTAGCTCAGTGGGTCACTGTGATCCAATGTTCCAAGAATTTCCGGTGCATCAACAATAATGGTGGACGCTGAACTGCAATCATCTCCATAACTATCCGCCGGATTGCTCCCAAGCGTTTCCACTTTCACATTATATGAACCCGCCTCATTTTCCACACGAAGATAGCATAGTCTTGCAGCTTCTATATAAACAGTGCGGTAAGCACTTCCCACGCCGCCCTGCCACCATGCAGCAACTTCGACCGGATCACCGAATTCATTGGCCTGATAAAAACGAATAAGCTTCCAGTTCCCCTCGCCATTGCTGAATGTAATTCTAAAACGGGTATTGCCCGGACATGCAAACGAAAACCAGTCATAATCTCCGCTGCCTAATTCTCCCCACGTTACCGAGCCATCGGCAGGAATTGTATATGCAGAGGCAGGATCATTTCCATAATCGGGATCTTCGGCAAATACAAGACATGGGGCCACTGAAATTAAAAATGCGCACAAAAATAAAGCTTTCATCATACCCTCCGCCATAAAAGTACTCTTACTTAAAAACACACTGATTTTTATTATAACAATGCAAATGAAAAAGTCAAGTAGACCATGGAATACATAGGGATGAGGCATTCCGTTTGTGGGTAAGTCGATGCTGATATCGGACAGAGATATATCCTGAACAAGAGGAAGTTTCGGATTCCTCAGGGGCAGATGAGAATGGGCGAGCAGTTTGAACTTTCCAGGCTCAGGCCGTCAACTGGATCAGCAGCCGCAAATGTTTATGATAATTTTCTTGGTATTTAACTGTGGAGCCTTTGAGCGGTTCAGCTTTTCAGGCCGTTCCAGTCGGGCTGGATAATTTCATCCTGCTTGAGCATACAGATGCCATCCGGACAGGTACCGATATCCGGAGTAAGCTGTTGGCCTTTTCGCATGGCCATAATTTTTTGCGGGAATGCCGCCCCTGCCAAGTGTGAGCAGGGATAACCGCCGCCAAAGCGAGGGTTTATTTCGAGCAATTTTGGGCCTTCTTTGTCTACGATAATATCTACATCCGCCGGCCCGATCAGCGGAAGCTTTTTGAGCAATTCTTCTCCAAATGCAATGAGGGTTGGATTGTTGGTACTGACCGCTTTGTCTGTTTCGCCAGCCCGCATTGACAGTTTTCGTTTACAGAAGACGCTTATCGGACGACCGTCCATATCGGAAAATAAATCAAATCCGTATTCGGCCCCCTTGACCACTTCCTGAATCATCGGAGCCGGACATGCATCGAAAGCCCCTTCAAGCTGAATCTTGTCCGTGCAGTAGGTCAGATTCATGGATGCACTGCCGCGACGGGGTTTGACCAGCAGCGGCCAGGATACTGTCTCAGAGGCAATATGATCCAGGGCATCCTTGACCGTAATATACGTTTTGGGCATTGTGATTCCCTGCTGCTGGGCAAACTGCCAAGTCAGATATTTATCTGAGGCGATTTCAATGGTTTGCCGGCGTGAAAGCAGCAGTAAAATACCGCGTCGTTCAAATTCCTCCCGAAAGCCCGATAATATCTCAAGTTCAGGGTCAATTAAAGGGATCAAAATGTCAATCTGACGCGAAGTACACAGCGCCAAGAGATGATCAAGATAGTCGGTATGGGTGATTTCGGGCACAATGACGCGATGGTCGCAATAAGAAAACGCCGGAGCATAGCGGCTGTTATCCGCTCCCCATACGTGACCGTCGGGACCCAGTGCTTCTTTAAAATAGCGAACCAGATACCCGCGTCGCCCTACTGAAGTCAGCAATACATTCATAAAAAAGGTCGCAAAAAACTTCCTTACCCTCCTATTTTCGGCATAATTGTACGCCAGATGAACTCAATTTTGCAAGAACTTTCAGTTCGCATAAGGGGATTCTGGACATGGTGACTTTCAGATGATATAATCCTTATCCGATAAATCATTCAGGAGGTTTTATTACATGATTTTTGATCACTTTGTCGGCCCGGAAAGGCCGTTGAGCTGGACATTTCGTTTCTGGCCGGTGTTGGTCAGTTCCTGGGTTTTTGCACTGGCGGCAACGTGGCTGTGTAAAAAAATCGCTATCCATTTGGGTATCGTCGATAGACCGGACGCGTATGTTAAAACCCACAAAGAACCGGTCGCCTATCTGGGCGGCATCGGCATTCTTGTAGGGCTGACCGTCGGGATTCTATCGGGGATCGCTCTCATCCAGGACTGCGAAAAATTCAGCACCGCCCTGTCGTGGCTGTTGGGAATTTTGGCGGGTGCGGCAATTGCCTGCTTTGTCGGATTGGTCGATGACCTCCTTGATCTTCGTCCGTGGCAAAAGCTGCTCGGCCAGTTTATCGCTTCCGGCGCTCTTATCCTTGTCGGCATCCTGCCGGATCTGAGCTACTTTATGATTCCCTTCGGGCTGACAATTCCCGAACCCTTGCATTTTTCGCTGGGGGTCTCTTTGGTCGTCTTTTTTGTATTGGGCGCGTCCAACTCGCTTAATCTTCTGGACGGCCTGGACGGACTGTGCGGCGGAGTTACGGCGATTATCACACTCGGGATGCTTCTTTTGGCTATGCATCTTGCGACCTGGGATATGAGCGAAGCGGGCGACCCGGTTCGAATTATTATCTGCCTTAGTTTAGTCGGAGGGGTTCTGGGATTTCTCCCGTTCAATCGACATCCGGCCAAAATATTTATGGGCGATGCGGGCAGTATGCTGCTGGGTTTTATTACGGCGTCATTGATGATCCTGTTTGCTGAAAAGGTGCCGCGCTGGTGGATGGCCTCCATTGTCATCTTCGGCCTGCCGATTCTCGATACCGCCACGGCTTTAGTGCGGCGACTTGTCAACAAACGTCCGCTGATGGTTTCCGACCGCGGCCATATCTATGACCAACTCATCGACCGCGGCATTCCCCTCAAAAAGACCGTTGCCATCTGTTACGCCCTGGCCGGACTGTACGCCTTGATCGGCCTGACGATGAGCCAAATCCGCACGCGGTACGCACTGGTGGTTTATGTGATCGTTATCATTGTCTCCGCTGCCGTTATCGGGTCAAAAGGCTTTTTAAAGATGCACGGCCACCGCGGAGCAATCCAAAAAGACGACAATCATAACACCCTGCACTAATTGTTCAGGATATTCGATTCAGGGCCGCCTTCATCTCTGCCACCAATGATGTAACGGTATTGGCCGCACCCGCCAGGGGCAGAAGTTTTGCTTCTTTTTCAGTGCGGAGTTTCAGCTCGACGTTGCCCTCAGCCAGCGTTTTTTTACCGACGGTTACACGAATAGGAATGCCCAAAAGGTCGGCGTCTTTGAACTTCACGCCCGCCCGCAGATCGCGGTCGTCCAAGAGGACTTCAATACCGTTTTCGCTCAGCGTCTTATACAATGCCTCGGCGGCCTGAACCACAGGCTCATCGGGAGCCGCCGGAGTTACAATCACCTCCCACGGGGCAATCGAAATAGGCAGGATCATCCCGTTCTCATCGTAACCGTTTTCAATCGCCGACGCGATGATGCGGTTGATGCCGATGCCGTAGCAGCCCATCAACGCGGGCTTGCCGACGCCGTCGGCGTCAAGATACGTCGCTTCCAGTTTGGCACTGTA
Organism: uncultured Pirellulales bacterium; assembly: GCA_964649955.1. Taxonomy (GTDB): domain Bacteria; phylum Planctomycetota; class Phycisphaerae; order Sedimentisphaerales; family Anaerohalosphaeraceae; genus T3Sed10-213. The sequence continues at coordinate 1,373 of CAZYQN010000089.1, read as the reverse complement.
CTTGGTGCCGAGTTTGAAGACCTGGCCGACTTCGATGCCGCGCTTAAACAGGAGCTTCTTGCCTTCGTAGGTATCGCCTTCGACGGCGTTTCGCACATCGACGATACTGATATTGTCGCCGCGCAGCGGGAAATCCCGTCCGGGCACAACATTCATGATATGGTAGTCGGTCTTGTTGGCCCCGGTTGCCCCGACCGCCATCGCCGCGACGCCGTAATCGACAAACACCTGGGCAACTTTATCACACAGCCCCACCGGCCCGGCAAACCCTACCGCCGCCCCGGTCAACGCCACAATCGACGCCTCATCGGCCATCTCGATATGCGCCCCGCCCATCAGGCGTGTCAGCTTTTCCGGATTGACCTCATGGTCGCCGCGCACCAGCGCCAGGATCAAATCCTCGCCGCTCTTGTAGATCAGCGTCTTGATGAGCTGACAGGGCTTGACCTTCATATAGGCACAGGCATCATCGATCTTGCCGGCCCTGGGGGTATGGAACAACTCCACCGGCCCGACCTCCACCGGAAGCTGTTTATGCAGCGCATCGACCGGCGCCTTTTCAATATTCCAGGCCAATTGATTGTCGGCGGTATAGACAATGACGTCCTCGCCGTTATCGCACGGCACGGTAAACTGGTGCGACCCGGAACCGCCCATCTCGCCGGACTCGGCCTGCACAATGACATAGTCCAGCCCGCATCGTGAAAACACCCGCCGATACGCATTGTACATATCCATATAGGTCTTATGCAGACACTCTTCGCTGGCGTGAAAGCTGTAGGCATCCTTCATCATGAATTCGCGCGACCGCAGCACGCCGAACCGCGGGCGAAACTCGTCGCGGTACTTGGTATTGATCTGGTACAGATTCATCGGAAGCTGCTTGTACGATTTGATCTCGCAGGAGGCCAGATAGGTAAACCCTTCCTCGGCGGTCGGCGAGAGCACGTTGCCCCGGCCGTGCCGGTCCGTGAATTTGCCGAGCGTTTCGCCGTAGTCGATATCGCGTCCCGTCCGCTGCCACAGTTCCATCGGCTGAACGACCGGCATGACGATCTCCTGCGCGCCGGTGGCATCCATTTCCTGCCGGACGATCCGCATGACCTTCTGCATCATCCGCTGTCCGGCGGGCAGATAAATATACGTGCCGCTGGCCAGTTTTCGCATCAGGCCGGCCCGGATCATAAGCTGATGGCTGATAATCTCCGCATCCGCGGGAACTTCTTTCACTGTCGGAATCAATGTTTGACTGTACCGCATAGCGCTCTGTCATTCCTTATGGCTTAATCGTTTCAGGATAAATCTAATCGTTAACCGCAAACACGGCCCGTATTATAGCAACGCCCCGCCCGAATTGCCACTGTGATTTTGAC
>CAZYQN010000088.1:6232-9600 GCA_964649955.1 uncultured Pirellulales bacterium | reverse complement strand
ATCTACGGCCCGGGGATGGATAACCCGGTAGCGATGATCAATGTCAGCGGCCTTTTAAAAGAGAAGCATACATTACGTCGCCGTTATAACAAAAGAAACGGCCGCACAAAACCTGCACCCTGCCGTCCCTGCAAAAGGGAGTTCTCCTTTTTCAGAGGTTGATTAGAAATTGGTTTTCCGGTTCGGTATTGAAAGTTTCATACAGCGGAGAATAATCTTCAACGTTTACCGTTTTACCGTCTGCCTGAAAGTTCAGTATTCTCAGCCAGGCTCCGCCGCCGACGTCAAGCATCTGGAAATTTACAAGCATTTGATGCACGTTGTTGCCGCCTTCACCCTGGCTGACAAGGTATCCAAGACCGTCGTTGAGAACATGCCCGTTGATGGTCATAAAAATGTTGGGGTGCTTTTTGACCAGTTTATCCCACATCTCCTGGCCGTCGTTGACAGTGGTAGTATCCATTTTGGCTATCGGATAATTGTGCGGATTCCATTCCTGCGTATTTCCATATTTCGGCCAGTCGTACCGGGTCGAATCGGAATACAGATAAGCATGTGTCATGATGATGGCTTTGTGATGGGGGTGTTTTGTGATTACAGTGTTCGCCCATTCCAGCGTTTCATTTCGGGGGCCGAATTCAAGGCACAAGAGAAGATAGTCATCTCCGGCGGCCTTGAAGATATGATACGTGTTGTCGATTTTGTTGGCCTCCATGACACCGCCGAAGGTCCGAAGGCCTTTGAACCGTGAAGGGGGGAAATAATCGTTTGCCAGTGTGCTGCGGTCATTCGTGCTGCCGTTGTGTCCGAAGTCATGGTTCCCCAGCGACAAAGCATACGGCACTTTTCCATCGAGCTGACCCATTGCCCGGCTGGCCCGTTCCCATTGGATCGGAATGTTGTTGTCGGTGACATCGCCATTCTGAAGGACATACACAATGTTGTATCGATCCTTATTGTCGAGGATCCACCGGGTTTGAAGACAGAACAAGCCGGGATATTTATTAGAATAATTTTGTGTATCGGGAAGGATAACGAGCGACCAGGATTCGTTGTTTTTGTTAAGGGTACGATTTTGTGACGGCGGATTGGCACTTGCCGTTAAACGATTTGTCGTAATAAGCCCGCCGCAAACAGCCACCCTCCCCACAGTCTTAAAAAAACTGCGCCGATCGATTCTCTTCATCTTATACTCCTTTTTCTGCATTGAGCCATTCAGCATCAACTGTAATTTTTCATCTGCTGCCTTATCCGGTGATGTTACTGGAGTTGTCAGGATTTATGATGTCAATCCCAAACAAAAAAAGCCTGCCCACAGAAAACTGCAAGCAGGCTTATTATGTTTCGGTACACTGCTTACGGCAGGGGCTTGACCATGATATTCTTAAAGTGCACTTCGCTGCCCGGATCATGTCCCTGCAGGGCAAACGTCCCGCTGGAAATCTTCCGCCCCGGCATTCCCGGATACCCCGTCTCGCTGACGCCGTCCGGCTCCGTATAATCGACCAGCACCACGCCGTTGACCATCACAACAATATGTTTGTCCTTGACGATGATATGCTGGGTAAACCATTCGTTATCCTTGGCAGGGGCCTCCTTGATATCGGACACCGCATACAAACCGCCCGTCCGTCGCCAGTCGCCGTGACTGTTGTTGACCTGCACCTCATACCCCTTGTCCGGCCAGCCTTCCTTCTGAAACGCGGTGTGGAAATACATTCCCGAGTTGGAGTTGGGCTTGGTCATTACATCTGCCTTCCATTCGAAATTCTTGAAGGTGGCATCGCCTGTCGGGCCGACATAGAACAGGTGACTCCGGTTGCCCCTGACCACGATCGCTCCGTCCTGAACACGGAATGTTTCCGGACTCTCATTGACCTTCCAGCCGTCAAGGCTCTTGCCGTCAAACATATTGATCCAGCCGTCACATTTCCCCGACATTTTTTGGCCGGTTTGGCATCCCGCCAAGAGGATGACCGCACATAGTACTGCTGCTGCACTGATTCGAGCCATTTTTTGTCTCCTGATACTGATTGTTCAAGGTGTCCTGCCATCTCCATAACTCCGGCAGGTTGAGTCTGTTATTATACACATCCCGTTTTCGTTGTCGATGCATTCTCTCAAAAAGATTCATTTCTCCCTTTTTAAACGCAGACTTGACAGCAAAGGACGATAAAACTACCATAACTCTTTTGAGTTTACCTAAAAGGATGAATTATGTCTGATACAGAGAAAAAAGAAAAGAGTTACCGGGATACCCTGAACCTGCCGCAAACCAGCTTTGCGATGAAGGCCAATCTCACTCAGCGCGAACCCCAGCAGCGTAAAGCCTGGGACAAAGACGCTATCTATACCAAAATCCAGACCGCCCGCAGCGGCGCCCCGATGTACATTCTTCACGACGGCCCGCCCTATGCCAACGGCGATATCCACATGGGCCACGTTATCAACAAGGTCCTCAAGGACTTTGTCGTCAAATATAAAACCATGTGCGGCTTTCAGGCGCCCTACGTCCCCGGCTGGGACTGCCACGGCCTGCCCATCGAGGTCAAAGTTATGGCCGAACTGGGCGACAAGGCCAAAACCATGTCCAAGCCCGAAATCCGTAAAGAATGCCAAAAATACGCCTCCAAATACGTCAAACTTCAGACCAATCAATTTAAATCACTCGGCGTCTTCGGTGATTTCGAAAATCCCTATCTGACCCTCAAGCCAAAATATGAGCAGGGCATCCTCGAAATCTTCGCCGAACTGGTCGGCAACGGTCTTGTCTATAAACAGCTCAAGCCCATCCACTGGTCCGTCGGCTGTGAAACCGCATTGGCCGATGCCGAGCTGGAATACAAAGACATCAGCTCCGCCAGCATCTTTGTCAACTTTCCGATGGACGACGCCTCCGCCGCCAAAGCCCGCAGTATGGGCCTTGCCGCTGACGACGGCGCGCAGGTCTGTTTTATGATTTGGACGACCACCCCCTGGACGCTTGTGGCCAACCTGGCCGTTGCGCTCCATCCGCAATTGGAATATGTCGGCCTGACGTATCAAAAGGACGGCCGCAAGTTTACCTCTATCGTCGCCAAGTCCCGTCTCGAGGCGGTCATCGCCGCTGCCGGTCTTGCCGAGGGTACTTACTCCGTCAGCCCGTCAAAACTCGGCGCTGAACTCAAGGGCCTCCGCTATGTCCATCCGTATGTCGAAGCTAACCCGACTGAAAAAGACGCCTGGTTTGCCATCAACGCTGATTTTGTGACCACCGAAGACGGCACCGGCATCGTCCACATCGCACCCGGCCACGGCACAGACGATTACATCGCAGGCATGAACAACGGTCTGGCCGTCTATTCCCCCGTCAAAGACGACGGTACCTA
>CAZYQN010000088.1:3113-6132 GCA_964649955.1 uncultured Pirellulales bacterium | reverse complement strand
ATCAAGCAGGTCAAATGGGTTCCCGCCTGGGGCGAAAAACGCATTCAGGGAATGCTTGAATCGCGTCCCGATTGGTGCATCAGTCGCCAGCGGTCGTGGGGCCTTCCCATCCCGGCGTTCGTCAACAGCAATGGCCAGGCGCTGCTGACCAAAGAATCCGCCCTCGCCGTTGCCCGCTACATCGGCCAGAAAGGCTCCAACAGTTGGTTTACCGATTCTCCGAAAGAAATCCTCGGCGAAAACTTCGTCCTTCCCGCAGGCTTTTCCTGGGACGATCTTAAAAAAGAAGAAAACATCTTCGACGTTTGGTTCGAGTCCGGCTGCAGTTGGCACAGTGTCATCGAAATGGCCGGCCAGCCCGTCCCCGTTGATCTCTACCTCGAAGGCTCCGACCAGCATCGCGGCTGGTTCCAGCTCTCCCTGCTGCCCGCGCTGGGCGCTACCGGCAAGGCCCCGTTCAAAACCGTCCTGACTCACGGCTTTACCGTTGACGACAAAGGGATGAAGCAGTCCAAGTCCGCAGGCAACTACGTCAGCGCCCTCCAGGAAATCGAAAAATACGGCGCCGACATCCTCCGCCTGTGGGTCGCCTCCGTCAACTATCAGGAAGATATGCGTTGTTCCGATGACCTCATCGGCCGCCTGCAGGATGCCTACCGCAAGATTCGCAACACCCTGAGGTATCTGCTCAGCAACATCAACGATTTCGTTCCGTCGCAGATGTCCGTAGCCTATGGCGATATGAACGTCATCGACCGCTGGGCCATCGACAAACTGCAAGAACTCATCAGCCGCGTCCGCGATGCCTACGAAAACTTTATGTTCCACCGCGTCTTCTCGCTGATCTATAACTTCTGTACCGTCGAGATGAGCAGCATCTATATGGACGTCCTCAAGGATCGTATGTATTGCGATGCTGCCGACAGTGCCTCACGCCGTTCCGGCCAGACCGCAATGTATCAAATCCTCGACGCCCTCATCCGGATGCTTGCTCCTGTTTTGGTCCACACCGCCGAAGAAGCCTGGGCGGCTGTCCCGCACAAAAGCGAAAACGTTGACACCGTGCATCTGGCCTCGATGCCCAAAGCGGATCCCGCCTTCAATCCGGCCGCAAACGCACCCCTGTGGGAATCAGTGATGACCCTGCGTGACGAAGTCCTCAAAGTCCTCGAAGGCCTCCGCAAGGATCAAACCATCGGCTCCAATCAGGAAGCAACCGTCAGCATCGTCACCCTCGACGAAGCAATGCTCAAGGCCGTTGAGCAGATCGGCGCCGAAACCTTTGCCGCATTGTGTATCGTCAGCGAAGTCAAAATCGAAAAGGGTGACGCATTCGCCGTCAAGGCCCGAAAAAGCAGCCACGCCAAGTGCCAGCGCTGCTGGAACTTCTGGCCCTCCGTCGGCCAAAACTCCGCCGCTCCCGATCTCTGCACACGCTGCGCCGCCGTCGCTAAAGATGAATAGAAGACAAAAAGATGAAGAGGGAGAATAAAAGAGATGAAAAAAGAAGCTGACTCGACGAGTATTTTATCACCCGTATGTATTTTCTTTTTTCTGCTTTCGGCGGGGTATACAATGGCTGTCCCCGCCAATTGGCCCACATGGCGCGGCCCGGATATGATGGGCATCTCTCCCGACGGTACACCTCCCCTGACCTGGAGCGAAACGGAAAACATTAAATGGAAAGTTGCCCTCGAAGGCGACGGTTCCAATTCATCCCCTGTCATCTGGGGCGATAAACTGTTTTTCCAGACTGCCGTCTGGATTGAAAAACAGCCTGCTGCACTGGTCCCCTCGCAGCCCCGTCAGGAGGAAGGCAGCCAGCAGCGCAGCAGCGGACGCGGCCCGTCCGATCTCTACCGGTTTAACGTCGTCTGCCTGGATCGTCATACCGGCAAAACACTCTGGCAAACGCAGGTCTGTCAGGTTGTGCCCCACGAAGGACACCACGGCGATCACGGTTTTGTGTCTTTTTCTCCCGTTACAGACGGCGCTCTCCTCTGGGCGGATTTCGGGTCGCGAGGTATCTATTGCCTGACGCCGGACGGCCGGATCAAATGGCAAAAAGACCTTGGCAAAATGCGGATTTACAATGGTTTTGGCGAGGGCAACTCGCCTCTGCTTGTTGATGACAAGCTGGTGGTATTAAGAGACCATGAAGATCAATCGTTCATTGTCGCTCTGAATAAAGACTCCGGCGACATTTGCTGGCGGAAAGATCGGGACGAGATAACATCGTGGACAACACCGATTGCAGTACAGGTTGATGGCAAAATGCAGGTGGTCGTCAACGGAAGAAATCGCATCCGCAGCTATGATGCCGCTTCCGGCGAGATTCTCTGGGAATGCGGTGGCCAGACCGACTGTATCGTCCCCACACCGGTTCTGGGGTTTGGAATGGTCTTCTGTACCAGCGGTTTCCGCGGTGCCAAGCTCTCGGCGATCAGACTCGGCCATTCCGGCGATCTGACCGGCACCGATGCGGTGGCCTGGGAAATCAATGAAGCGACACCCTATGTGCCTTCGCCGCTGCTCTATGGCGAAAAGGTCTATGTCCTGTCCGGCAACAATGCAACCGTCTATTGCTACAACGCCAAAACCGGGGCCCCGTATTACACAAAGCAGAATTTAAATGGAATTCGCGGCATCTATGCCTCGCCCGTCGGTGCGGCCGGCCGGGTCTATTTTGCCGGTCGCAACGGCGTGACCTGTGTACTGGATAACACCGGCGATGAACTTAAAATGCTGGCCGTCAATACACTCGACGATGGGTTCGAGTGTTCCCCGGCCGTCGTCGGCGATAACCTGTATTTAAAAGGCAAAAAGTCGCTCTACTGTATTACGCAGACTAAGGTGCAATAATAATTAGCCCGGCGAAGGCGTTCCACTTCAAGAGTCAATCGTCATTCATCGCTAATCAATCGATGAGCCTCCGCAGGAGGCGGCATAATGGTGCCCCATTCGTAAGAATGGGGAAAACCGGACCCACGCCCCCCCTTAGCTCTCCACCTTATTTCAA
>CAZYQN010000088.1:0-3013 GCA_964649955.1 uncultured Pirellulales bacterium | reverse complement strand
TAAGAATGGGGAAAACCGGACCCACGCCCCCCCTTAGCTCTCCACCTTATTTCAACGGGGAGTGGACGCGAAGCGGCCGAGGGGGTCTTCTCCGCCTAAAAAAGCCCGCGCAGCGGGTGTCATTATTTAGCCTTGTCAGGGTGCAGAGAATTCTCGGATTCATAGTTTTTCTTTTTTTTCTATTGCCAAGGATATTGTCGGCAAAAAAATGATTCCGGAGACTAAATAAATTATTTTAGAAAAATATTTCAGTATCAGCTGGATTCTTTTAACGTTTGGATATTTTTTTGCGATGCTGACGGCATATCCATTATACCACACATCAATTCTATCTCTATAGCCAAGCCGTGTAGGCGTTAGAATTTCTGGTTTGGCTGTTTGATCTGCGTTTGTCAAAATTCTTAAAATTTGTTTCGAATGGCTCCCGCGTATACCTCGTCTTAAGAGAGTCGCCCAGCTTTCACTGGAGGGTACTCGCTTTGAAAATGTTATTGCATACAAATGTGCTGCTTTATCGGGAAGATAATTAATAAACGGCAAGCGTGTCGTATGTCCTTCAAATGGAAAATAACGATAGGGTGTTTGATTAATAAAGAGTAAGCTTTTATGTTTTAACAATGACCACAACTGAGACAGAATGGTTATTCTTTCCTCTGGTAAAAGATGTTCAAGAACTGCGCTGAGTACGATATAGTCAAAGTTCGGGAGATTCGGGGGTAATTCGGTGCCGCTTTTGGAACAGATGAATGAGATGTTTTTTAAATTGAATTGACTTGCTCTAAAAGTAGCGAGGGATATTAATTTGTCTGATATATCGATTCCGACGATTTGGGCAGTCGGAAACATTTTTGCTAAAATAATTGATGAAGCACCGCCGCCGCAACCGAAATCCAGAATGCGTTTATGTGCAAAATCTTGTTCAGAACGATAAGCTAATAGGTCTTGTTCTAAGCATACGCGAGTGTAATAAGGATCTTCCTCTCGACGAATTTCATCGCATAATGTCAAGGGGCCTTTTACATCAAGTATTTTCTGAATGAGTTCTATCGAATAATTAGTCTCAAGTCGTACATAAGGATGTTTTGTTAAATTATCCGACGTAATATGAATAATCCGTCTTCCCTCGGATAATTCATCAATTTTGACCTTTGCATTTGGATGTTCCAGGATTATCGACATATGTTAGTTATAATCAATCTAAGAACAAATGCACAAATATTTTTTAATATATTTTTTTCGACTTTTTACGAGGGCTATCCCCCAAATAAACAAAGACATTGTAGAAGGTTCAGGAATTACAGAAACTTTGGTTATAATCATCTCGTCACCCAAACGGTCTGCAACATATAAAGCGCCGTCAGACCCAAACTGGATGCAAGCAGAATTTGAGTAGAGACCCTGAATAAACAGAGATGATTCTCCTGAGGGTGTTATTCTGAATATATCTCTCTTCCAGCTATCTGTGCTGCCTACAACAAATAAATCCCCATTAAACATCGAGCCATTTTCATCAATCGACAAAGCTAAAGCATCTGTTATTTCAGGGGCGAATACGGTCGCATTACCATCTGGGGCAACCTTGTAGATTCCGTTCAAAGTTACCTCGTCTGCAATTGCAAGATACATTAAATTATCATAATTACCCGTAATATCAAAAATTAAATCTGTTGGGCCACCCTCGATTGTTGTAGGGAAATAACTGAATATTGATGTGGAACCATCTGGTTCAATCTTCAAAATACGATCGGTACCGCGTGTTGCTGTATAAAGGCCCCAACTATAGTTTCCTGTTCTGTCAATGCCCAAAGCATGTGGATATTCGGAAATGCAATCAGAAAAAGTAGTAATATTGCCCATCAATGTGATACCTAAGATATCTCTGGTGTTTGATTCGGCCACAAAAAGAGTGTCTCCGTAGGAAGTCCCCCCAGTCCATACAATATCCCTTGGTCCGGTAATAGTATCTACCCATTTACTAACCATCCTATCTGAGGTAATTTTATAAATTGAACCATCAGTATATTCAAGCTCAGTCGTGCCTCTTTGTGTAATGTATAAATTCCCCTCCCCGTCAAAAGCCATACCCCACGTAGCATTTAAACTTGGATTCGTGAATGTTGCATATGTTTCAGATATGTACCCACTTTCCAGGATAGTAAATCCTTTGGCTAATTCTGTACAATAACAGAAACTGCAAAAAATTACGGCGGGGATAATAGTTCGTTTCATCTTTTTTTCCTCTCAAAAAAATAATCTTTTCATCATATCACTCCAGGATTTTAGGGGAATTTTTGGGGGGACCTTCTTCTCCTAAACCTACCAGTTTAATTATCTCATAACAACTTCGTTATGTCAAGAAAAAAGTAAGTGTACCCGATGTTTTTTTTTAAGAAAACAATTTTTTCACCTAAAATTTAAAATCTGGCCAATAACTTAAACAATTTAAAATAAGTAAGTTAGAATATAGGCAGAAAGCTTTTTTGTGAATACAATAAATCACTATGAAAGTCTGAAGAAGCATAATTGATCTTTTTTAATTTTTGTTTGTGATTGGCCGTTCATCAACAAACCTCATTCTTCGTGTTTCTTCCTAGCTTCGTGGTAAAAATAATAATTTAGAACATTCCACAGTCTTGGGTCCTTACATCCATTCTCCCGCGCCCCCGCCCGCCTTGTCATTCCGAACGCACGTGAGGAATCTGTTGATTCAGGAAAAATTCTACACCCGCATCGCGGCCAGATTTTTGGAAAACGCACGCCCGCCCCCATCACCTCCATTCTTATATGCCTACAGACGTAAATATTTTCATTATTGAAATTCGCCGTTCATCAACAAACCTCATTCTTCGTATCTTCGTGGTAAAAATAATAATTCAGAGAATTCCTTGTTCTTGAGTCCCTGGGTTCTTGTGTTCTTGAGTTCTTATTCTTTTCTTTTTGATATTTATCAAACAATATGGTATAATACCCCCCGAAGCACAAGAGCTTTCAGAAACAGGGCTATTTGAAAACA
>CAZYQN010000087.1:6926-9815 GCA_964649955.1 uncultured Pirellulales bacterium | reverse complement strand
TTAATGATTTTTGGGGTCTTTATAGTCTGGATATATGTGAATTTGGGGTACAGGGTTGCTTTTTACTTCTGAATCTTGTATAATCAAGTCGCTTAATCGTGTATGCGGTTTTTTGTACGGCGGAGGCAGTACTTTTGTGATGAAAGGAGAGGTGAGGGACAGAACTCAACGGTCGGTTGCATCACTTTCTCTGCTTTCCTTTCGTGAATAATTTCTTTCCAGGCGGCTCGTTTTTCGGCGCCCGGTTCAGGCCGGGTGATAGGGAGAAGATGCAATTTTTCAACGGGAATAAGACTATGAAGACATTGGCGATGACCATTCCAGCTGTATTCCTTATGTTGTGTTTCGGGGTGTGCTGTTTTGCAGCGTGCCCTTCTATGGATATAACAGGAGATTGTCGTGTAAACTTCGGTGATTTTTATGTGCTTGCCTCTGACTGGATGGGGGCTTACGGTACCGAAGACCTGAGCGACATGGCAGGTCAATGGCTCACGCAGGGTGTTGAGCCGGACGCCTTCTTTGAAGGCTTTGAGACCGGTGATTTCAGCCGCTATGCCTGGCAGCAGTCCGGCGATTCGGGGTGGGTCATTGTGTCCTCGCCGGTTTACGAAGGCACTTATGCCGTCCAATCGGGAGCCATTTCTGACAGTCAGATCTCGACACTTGAAATAACACTGGATACCCCTTCTGATGCGATTTGTTTTTATGTGAAGGTGTCCAGTGAAAAAGGCTACGATTTTCTGCACTTTTATATCGATGACATCCTTCAGGATGCATGGTCAGGCTCGCAGGAATGGACGCGGCAGGTTTTCAGCTTCAGCGCCGGGGTGCATACCTTCCGGTGGTCTTACGGCAAGGACAGCTCAGACAGCGCCGGCGAGGACTGTGCCTGGATAGACGCCGTTCGGCTCGGCACACTGACTGTTGTTCCCGATGTTTCGGGGATGAGTCAGGCACATGCACAGGCCGCACTGGCGAATGTCGGGCTGGTTATGGGAACTGTGTCAAAAGCATTCAGCGCCACGGTCGCCGAAGGGTCTATCATCAGTCAATGCCCAATAGGCGGCGAAAACAGTCTGATCGGCGAGGCGGTAAACCTAACTATCTCGGGAGGTCCTGCGCCGGTTCCTGTACTTGATATGACCTGGGTCTTTGTTGACGACAGAGGCTTCAGCGGCGAAGGATACGTCGGCCAGATGAGCAAGTATGAGACGACAAACGCTCAATACTGCGAGTTTTTAAATACGGCCCTGGCATCGGGGGACATTGCCGTGAGCGGTACTACGGTGTATGGGGCCAACGGCTCCAATCTCGGGGCGGATTATGTCGGCACGGCTTATTACCTGCTTGACGGGGCCGGTTTCGTTTTCGATGGGGCAACAAACGGCGGAGCGGCACGGATTCATTACACCGGAAGCGTATTCGTTATTGACATGGGTTTTGAAAACCATCCTGTCACTTATGCAAGCTGGTACGGAGCAATGGCATTCTGCAATTACTACGACTTCCGATTGCCGATGGCGTGGGAATGGAAAGCGGTGGCCGACTATAAGGGCACTTACACTTACGGATGCGGCACGACCATTAATAATACCAAGGCCAACTATTTAGGCTCCACTCATCCTCACGGCACCACTATTGTCGGTGCGTTTGGAGAATACGGCTACGGGATGGCAGATATGGCGGGAAATGTGTTTGAGTGGGCCAGAGACCACAGCAGCGCCAATCTCAGCGCCATCTGCGGGGGAAGCTGGAATCTCAATTCCCTGTACTGCCAACTCTCGTACGAGTCCTACTACGATCCTTCGGGATGGCCTCATATCGGTTTCCGGGTGTGCCGGTAAACTACCCCTTAAGAGCCGTAGATTCTCCCGAGTCAATGCGTAACTTACGGTTACAGCGAGACATAGCTGCGCAGCAACAGGCAATTACACTCCCGCTATTGATCACTGACTCTTGTTTGTCGATTGTTGAATCTTGGGTGAAAATGGGAGGAGGGCGGTTGAGAAAACGGGCGGGGGCGGTATAATCGCGGGCTATGGCTAAATTAGACGATACTCTATCGCCGGCGATGAAGCAGTTTCACCATTTCAAGCAGAAGTATGCGGATGCGGTGCTGTTTTTCCGGATGGGCGATTTTTACGAGACCTTTTATGAGGATGCACACACGTGTTCGCGCGTGTTGGGGTTGACGCTGACCAGCCGGAATAAGAACAGCGAGAATCCGGTGCCGCTGGCGGGGCTGCCGTATCATGCGGTGGACGGGTACCTTAAGAAGATGCTGCAGGCGGGGTACAAGGTCGCGGTGTGCGAGCAGATCGAGGACCCCAAGCAGGCCAAAGGGGTGGTCAAACGCGATGTGGTGCGGGTGATTACGCCGGGGACGCTGACGGATGATATACTGCTGAATGCCCGGGAGGATAATTTTCTGGCGGCGGTGAGCCTGGGGCGAAAAGGGGCGGCGCTGGCGTGGGTGGATATTTCGACGGGACATTTTTTTGTGCAGGCGCTGGCGGAGACGGCGGTACTGGAAGAACTTTTGCGATTGTCGCCGCGCGAGGTGCTGCTGGCGGAGTGCCGGGGAGAGCTGTTTGAGGCCGAGCAAAAGAAGCTGGCGGCGTTGATCCGGCAGTTGACGGGGGCGGTGATGACAGAGCGGCCGGGGTGGTACTTTGATCCGTACACGGCACGGGAAAAACTACTGAAACATTTTCAGACGCAGACGCTGGAGGGATTCGGGATTGATGATGCGTTTGAGGGGGTGAGGGCGGCGGGGGCGATTCTGGAGTATCTGCAAGAGACGCAGAAGACGGCGCTGGGGCATATTACGGCGCTGCGGCTGGTGAGGCCGAGCCGGTATTTGCAGATCGATCCGACGTCGCTGCGGTC
>CAZYQN010000087.1:0-6826 GCA_964649955.1 uncultured Pirellulales bacterium | reverse complement strand
ATTGTTGCGCGGGTCAGTACGTGCCGGGCGATGCCGAAGGATTTGGTGGCGCTGTGTGTGACGCTGCGGGCGATTCCGGCGATGCGCGAGATGCTGGGGGCGTGCGGTGCGGCGATGCTCAAAGAGCTGTGCGGGCGGTGCGACAGTATGGATGAGCTGGCGGAGCTGCTGGAGCGGGCGATTGAGCCGGAGCCGCCGTCGCATTTGCGGGATGGGGGTGTGATACGGAGCGGATTTGATGCGGGGCTGGACAAACTGCGGTCGATTTCCAAAGACGGACAGAGCTGGCTGGCGGAGTATCAGCGGCGGCAAATTGAACGGACGGGGATCGACAAGCTGAGGGTGGGATTCAATAAGGTTTTCGGGTATTACATCGAGCTGGGGCACAGTCACGCCGACAAGGTGCCGGCGGATTTTGTTCGCAAGCAGACGGTCAAGAATGCCGAGCGGTATATCACCGATGAGCTCAAGCAGTATGAAGAGCAGGCACTGGGGGCGGCGGAAAAGGCGATTGTGCTGGAGCAGGAGCTGTTTGAGCAGGTGCGGGCGGAGTGTGCCTGTTATACGTCACGGATTCAGGCGCTGGCGGAAGCGATTGCGGCGTGCGATTGTCTGGCGGGGCTGGCGCATCTGGCGCGGCAGAATCATTATGTGCGGCCGGTAATCACCGAAGGGAAAGACTTAATGATCATCGAGGGCAAGCACCCGGTGCTGGCACAGATGCTGGGGGCGGAGTTTGTGCCGAACGATGTAACGCTGAGCAGCGACGGCAAGGATATCGCGATTATCACGGGGCCGAATATGGCGGGCAAGAGTACGTATATCCGGCAGGCGGCGCTGCTGGTGCTGCTGGCACAGACGGGGTCGTTTATTCCGGCCAAGGAGGCGCGGATCGGGGCGGCGGATCGCATCTTTACGCGGGTGGGGGCATCGGATGAGCTGGCACGCGGGCAAAGTACGTTTATGGTGGAGATGACCGAGACGGCCAATATCCTTAATAATGCCACGGAAAAGAGTCTGGTGATTCTCGATGAGGTGGGACGCGGGACCAGTACGTATGACGGGCTGTCGCTGGCATGGGCGATTACGGAGCATTTGGCCAATGAGCTGAAATGCCGGACGCTGTTTGCGACGCACTATCATGAGCTGACGGAGCTGGGACAGCTTTTGGCGAATGTCAAGAATCTGAATGTGGCGGTGCGCGAATGGGCGGGGCAGGTGGTGTTTCTGCATAAGATCATCGCGGGGGGAACGGACAAGAGCTATGGGATTCATGTGGCCAAGCTGGCCGGACTGCCGAAGTCGATTATTGCCCGCAGCGGTGAAATTCTGAAGGATTTGGAAAGTACGTTTGCCAAAGAGGCGGCGGGAGATCAATTGGCGCGGCATAAGACGGTGTCGGAGGATGAACTGCTGTTTGTCGAGCGGCATAAATCGGTGCTCGAAAAGCTCTCCGGCCTGAATATCAACACCCTGACCCCCATCGAGGCGATCAACTTGCTGGCCGAAATCCAGAAGGAAATAGAAGGATAAATAAAGGTTGTACAATAAGAAAGGAATCATCGGTGAAGATACAGAGAGTAGTATTGCTGATAGGTATTATTGTAACGGGGCTTCTTCTACCTCTATGCGGTCTTCTATTGCTTAATATCATCAATCCAATGCAACTTGCTTTTATCACAAGTATTAAGATAGAGAATCAGTCCGGGCAGGACGTTTGGTTTACACCTATTGGCACTGTCGGCATAGAGGGAAGAAAAAGACAATTGCCGATTTATATAACAGCCTTTCCTGCTTTTCCCGCAGTTAAAACCAGAAGATTTCATCTAAAGAATGGCCAGACAATCAAAATCAAGTATGACTGGGATGACATCAACTTTTCAGAAATTGCCATAGAGTCAAAAGCGGGCCAATTTTATGAATTGGTTGTTGACCCCCACCCCACGGAAAATCAATATCATCCACCGAAGTCCAAACAATTTATAATTCCTGTGTTAGAGAGCCTACTTGCAATACAACCGAATGTTTACGAGGCAGTCGTGGAGTCAAATGATCGGTGGCGACAAGTGGTGGTGTTTGTGGGAAGCTTTGTTATTTGGGTGATGTTTTTCCGGATGCTTAGGCAATATAGGAAGGATAAATCTGTTGATCCGAAGATTGTGAACAAGTCGCGGTGTGAAATTTGAATATTGTCAAGTATTAGGTAAAGGGGTATAATTCAGACATTATGGTTTCACAGGCGTTGCTCAATTCGGTTCGCAACCGGCTGGTTGAAGGGTTTCATCCGGTGCGGATTATTCTGTTTGGGTCGCAGGCACGGGGGCAGGCAGACGCTCACAGCGATGTGGATTTGCTGGTGGTTTGTCCTTTTTCCGGCAGCCGTCGTGAGCTGATGCTGCAGATGGACCGCTCGCTGGCGGGGCTGGGAATCGCCCGCGATATACTGGTCATGCGGCCGGAGGAGTTTGAACGTGATAAAGACATCCCCGGCACTATCGCTCGCCCGGCATCCCAAGAAGGAATTGTCCTCTATGAGCGCAACTGATAAGGACATCGCGCAAAAGGTTCGCCAATGGATTGAGTATGCGGATGAAGACCTACGGTTGGCCGAGTATGCCTTACGTATGGAATCGGGCTGTCCTTATCGGCTGATTGCTTATCATGCTCAGCAATGTGTTGAAAAATATATAAAGGCGTTTCTGGTTTATCATCGGCAGGATTTCCCTTATACGCACAATATTTCCGCCTTGCTGGAATTGTGCCGAAAACATTCAGATTGGATGGATTCTCTATCCCAAGCCGAGACATTGACGGCCTATGCGATATCGGCCCGTTATCCCGGCGAGGATGAACCCGTCAGCTTAGCCGAAGCTCAAAAGGCAATTACGATAGCCACCCAGACAAAATCGACTTTAAATACGCTGCTAATCAATGCACTTAAAGCATAGTAACGCCGATTGAGGCGATCAATCTGCTTAATGAGATTCGCTCGGAGATTGACGGGGTGTGATTCGGGGCGCAAATAAAAACGCCGGGGGTAAAGGCCCGGCGTTGATGCTAAACTCCATTTAGCGGTGTCTTATGTTTTGGCAAGGCTCAGCACAGCGCCATAAAGCTGGCGATGGCGAGCAACAGAATTTTCTTCTTTGTAGCAAAAAACGGGACCCACAAGCTGTAATAGAATCGAGCCATTTTCATCTCTCCGAAATAAGTACTTTCAGAACCGTTTGAACCCCCCATGACCGAAGCCATAACCTTAACCACACGCGTAGTATACTCTTTTGATGAAAAAAACTCAAGGAAAAGCGATCGGTGAAACTTTATGTTATCCTGAAATATAGACTTATGAAGTTTTCACTGCGTTGTTTTTTTCGGTCTTCGGTGTCACATTTTGCAGTGAAAATGTGAGGTTGCAACAATGCGGTTTTTTTGATAGAAACGAGGCCAAATAGCTGTATTATTTACATGCTTATTATGGGACGCGAAGGGTGTTCTGTTTGGCTATCCTCTGCGTTTTTTGCGGATTTTGCAGGATTGCATGCAATGGCTACCCTTTGGGTCGTTTGAAGATAACCACGATGTCTTTGGTTTCGCCGTATACTTTATTGGTATCCACCGCTGCGGCCAGCTCCCAGCCCTGTTGGCCCAGTTCGTTCATCATTTGGTCCAGTTGGAGCGGGTCAATATTGCCGCCTACCCAAAAGCCCGTCGCTGCCAATTTGATCGTTTTGTATTCCCAAACCATACTATCTCCCTTTCCTGTAGAGTGCAGCTATCTATTTTGGTTCTGTTCCAGTATAGACCGGCCGGCTGGATAACTGTTACGGAAAATCCATCGTAAAAATGTTTCAGAGTCAAAACATCCTTTAAGTCAATTCTTTAGTCCAAACGAAAAGAAAGGGAGACGGACACCAAATATGATCGAGGAAAAATACAAGCACTAAATATATCCGGATTTTTTTAATTTATATGATATTTTATGATGACATCATTAAATATCATGGTTTTTTATTTATTTTGTTTGATAATTTATGACGACATCATAGAATATCATTTATTCTGAAAGAAAGACTAAAATGTACAAGAATAGAATAATTACAAATCGTCTGAAGAAATTATTTGCGACATTTCCTGTCGTTGTTGTTTCGGGTGCCCGTCAAGTCGGCAAAAGTACCTTACTGAAGCATGTCTTTCCTGATTTAGAGGCGGTGCTCTTTGATCCGTCCATCGATATCGGGGCGGCCCGTCAAGAGCCGGATATCTTTTTGGATAACCACCCGGCTCCCTTGATCCTGGACGAGATACAATATGCCGGTGAGTTGGTTTCGGCCATTAAACGGCGGGTGGATCAGAATCGTCGGCCAGGGATGTATCTGCTGACTGGTTCTCAGCAGTGGAGTGTTCTCAAGACGATCTCTGAAAGTCTGGCCGGACGTGCGGTTTTTTTGACGCTCGAGGGATTCAGCCTATCCGAGATTGGGACACAGGCAGACAGACCTTCATGGCTGGAGCGTTGGCTGGAGGATACCGATCTGCTGATTCGGAATGCCCCGGAACGTTTGGTCCCTCAGAAAACACTGTATGAACACTTGTGGACAGGCTGGTTTCCGGAAGCGAACACTTTGGGGCACGAGATGATACCGGATTTTTACCGAGGGTATCTGCAGACTTATATTGAACGCGATGCGCGAGTGATTCATGATGTTTTAGACTGGCAGCAGTTTGGCCGATTCGTACAACTGGTTGGCGCTCTCACCGCACAAGAGATCAATTACAGCCAGCTTGGACGCGACCTTGGGATTACGACGCAGACCGCCAAACGCTGGGTATCGACCCTGACGGCAACGTTTCAATGGCAGGATGTCTTTCCTTACAGCGGCAACACCATCAAACGCATCAGCGGAAGGCCTAAAGGGTATATGGCCGATACCGGGCTGGTCTGTCATTTACAGATGATCACGTCGCCGAAAGCTCTAAGCGGCCATCCCCTGACGGGAGCATTGTTTGAAACCGCTGTTGTCGGACAGATTCGCAAACACTGCGGCGCGCTGGCGACGGCGCCGCGTTTTTACCATTGGCGCGTTCACAGCGGGCCGGAGGTCGATCTGATTCTTGAACGGGATGGTATTTTGTTTCCCATTGAAATCAAGCTGACCACAAATCCGTCTCGAAAAGACACCTCCGGTATCACCGCCTTTCGCAAGACCTATCCGCAGCAGCGAATCGCACCGGGGCTGGTTATTGCTCCCTGCCCGCGGTTCGAGCGAATCAGCGACCATGACTACGCCCTGCCGTGGGATAGCATTTGAGGTTTGGCCGGAATGCGGGTATAGTAGTAGCATTGAGTGGGTCGGGCGGTCGCCGGATTGTAAGATATCCGGAGGAAAGTCCGAGCAGGACAGGGCACGGTGGCGGCTAACGGCCGCCCGGGGCGACCCGCGGGACAGTGCCACAGAAAAGACACCGCCGATGGCCCTTCGGGGCACAGGTAAGGGTGAAATGGTGCGGTAAGAGCGCACCGCGTCGCCGGTAACGGCGACGGCATGGCAAACCCCACCGCCTGCAAGACCAAGAAGCTGTGTGTCCGGCCCGGACGTTTCACAGCGGGTAGGTTGCGTGCCGTCGGGGAGACCTTTCGGCAGAGCCGGTCGGCAACGGCCGGTCCAGTGTAATGACCGCCGCCCCTTTGGGGGTACAGAACTCGGCTTACAGACCCACTCATTTTTTATTGACTAATGACGATTGTCGATTGATTCTTTATAAAAACCGGAGGCTGAACAATGAAGACCCGGGTCGCTTTGATGTTTTGTTTAATCACACTGGGTTCCGCAGGGGCCGAATCCGAGAAAATCGATCGCAAGGCACTGGCGGGGCGGCATAATGTCACGCTGAGGGCGGCTGATGCACTAAGCCCGCTGTCGGTGGGTAACGGTCGGTTTACGTTTACGGCCGACATTACGGGGCTGCAAAGTTTTCCGGCGTACTATGAAAAGACAATTCCGCTGACGACGATGGCCGAGTGGGGATGGAATCGGTTTGAAAATACGGAGGGGTATAAACTTTCGGATACATTTGTTCAGGCTGAGACGTACGGGCGAAAGGTCGATTACAACATCACCAGCGGTTCACCGGCCGCATTGTATCTGCGGGCCAATCCGCATCAGACGCATCTTGGGCAAATCGGGCTGGTGCTTGCCAATGAAGACGGAGAGCAAATCGACATCGATGCGCTTAAGGACATTGACCAGACACTTGTTTTGTGGGAAGGGCGACTGGTGAGCCGTTTTTCCGTGGGTGGTCAGGCTGTTGAAGTTCAGACGGTCTGTCACCCGGAGCGGGATTGTGCGGCGGCAGCGATCAGTTCGGGGCTATTGAAGACGGGGCGGGTAAAGGTGTCGCTGCGTTTTCCGTATCCTTCCGCCGCGTGGGGCAATGATCCGGCAGACTGGACAAAACCAAGCAAACATCAGACGCACATCTTAAAAGAAGAAGCCGGATCAACGATGATTTCGCGAACGGTGGACAGCCTGTCCTATTTTTGTCGGGTGCATCATAACGGCAAACTGGTCAGGGCCGATCGGCATGAATTTTTGCTGTACGGGCCGGAGGATGGCGGGACACTGACGTTTTCGGTAACGTTTATGCCATCGGCGGATGACGACGCGGCGGATGATTTTGAGACGATCCGGCAGAAGGCGGCGGCGCATTGGGAAACGTACTGGACCTCGGGCGGTGCGATCGATCTGTCTGAGAGCAAGGATGAACGATGGCGCGAGCTGGAGCGGCGGATCGTGTTATCGCAATATCTTGTGGGCATTCAGTCGGC
>CAZYQN010000086.1:0-10137 GCA_964649955.1 uncultured Pirellulales bacterium | reverse complement strand
CATCGGCCTCATTAAGCTGTTTGGACTGAATACAAAGAATAGCCGCTTCTTGATACGCTTTAACAGCCTCCGCTGTATTGGGGCAGGCTTTAATAATGTCAGTGTATGCCCCTTTCGCTCCTTCACTGTCGCCGGACTTTTTAATGTCCTCGGCGGCTTTCAGTTGGGCCTGTATCTGTTCGGACAACGCCGCTTCCTCTCCAAATACAGAAACACAGCAGAGACCGAAAATGAATACAAGAACTGCCCGATGAATGAATGTGAAAACAGACCGCATCCGCAAACTCCTTTCCCGCTGAACAGACCTTCTCTATTCAGCCTTTGCGAGGACTTAGAAAAAAGAAAATTGCTCCCGAAGTTGGATAACTCTAAAAGATGTCCTTCATTTTTCCAAATTCTCCATTCTCATTTTTTTGCTAGCCCTTGTGCAGCCCTGTTGTTGCCCTGAGCACCAATGCACAATGCTGATATAAAAATGCACATTGTCACAAGAAATGTCAATCTTTTTTTAAAAAAAATTATAAAATTCGATTTATATGTGATTATTGAAAAAATGGATTTACTTCTTATTCTCCAATCTCTTTCGTTATTTCGATCGCTCGATTCGGCTGTTCAATATTCAAAGTAAGCGTCCACAGAATCGCCCCTTCTTCGCCGGCAATACCCGCAATGGTGCAAACTGCCGGACATGACACAACATCCGAAATCGGCACAGCAATACTCTCCCCCGCCCCTAACGCCTTCACCTTATCCCGGTTTGCCTCCACCCACGCCTCGGCGCTTAGCAGCAGAGTCTTCTTCTCCGCCTGTCGTTCCATGTGTTTGAGCCTGCGGGCCAGTTGCCCCGTCTGAGCCGTTGTCAGCAAAACCGCAAACCCGAACAGTGGAATCATAGCCACTGCCATCAGCAGTACAAATCCCCGTTGTCTTTGTTTGCATCGCATTATTGTTCTTCTCCCTCAAGGGCATTGCTCAAATTAACCACGAACACCTGTGAACCGCGAAACGCGGGCTGACCTTCTTTTCGCCGCTCATAACGCTGCTGCGTAGTCACTGCCAATGCCTGCACTTCACCGGGCAGCGGCAGCAGCCGCCATTCAAATTCAACTTTCGGCAGCGGCCATACCTGCGATCTATCCCCCTTGATACACATCGCCTCACCGTTGGCAAACTGATAACAGGCCACGCCGTCCGGACTGGACAGATACAGCAAATCACCTCCAAGACGATTATCCGCACCTTGAACAAACGCAAAAGATGCCTTTTCAGTATCGATCCGAAGCTGATCAAACAGCAACTCCAATTGACTCTGCCGGTCATACGCTCGATTCGTACCAAGAATACCTCGGAAGAAAATCCGCACAGGCTCAACCGACAGCAGTAGAATAATACTGACGATTGTAATGATGAGAATCAATTCGTTGAGCATGTAAGCTTTTTTATTTCGCATCGTTATGACTTTCGTTTGGAGATATAGCGTTGCCCGGTAACACTGATGAGTCGGTTGTGTATCCGGCCCGTAACTGTAACCTCGACACGTTCCAGTCCCTCTGTCGGACCTGAGCCGGCTACGGTCTCAATCGTATAGGAAAACCCCGGCCAGAGCCGTTCAAACTCTTCCGCGGGCAGCGGCACCGCAGCACGGCTCATACAATCCAGTTGCGCCTCAACCGCCGCCTGAGCCTGCTGCAAAGCCCACAGTTTCCGGTTCGCTTTTCCGGCCGAGAACACAACAGCACCTAAGGCTCCGGCCAGCATTAGAAGTATCGAAATCGTCACCAGCACCTCGATCATCAGCCAGCCGCATTGTCGCCTTTTCATTTTCATCCTGAATAACTCCCGCTCTTCAACGTTTATATGCTTTTCGCATTTGACATCTTAGACGAATATTAGGGCATCGAATAATCCATCATATAGCAGGTAATCATACTCACTATCGCCGAAAACACTGAAAAAACCACAAAGCCGATACCGCTGCCCAAACCAACGATAACAAACGGCCAGAAAATCGAATGAATGACATTCAAACGATAGTGATAACGGTTGCGATAGACCTCCTCAAGCATCTCCAAAAGCTGCGGCACATTGTCCTTATTGACCTTCTCGTCCAGCGCCCACGCCAGCGGCTGTCCCAAACCGCAAAACGCAGCACTGTCGGCAATCGGGTGGCCGGTCTCAATATGTCTTAGCCAATGCTGCAGTTTGGCCCGAAAACAGGCATTCACATCCAATCTCAGCGTCTGCCGTACGATCGTATCAAACGAATACCCCGCACAAATCCCCACTCGCAGCGTTTGAATCGTTCGCTGCAGTGAAAGCAGCCGCTCGAAATGATGCACGACCGGGGTATGCCATTTGACCCAATCTTTTAATCGACTCATCAGTCGCGGTTTCTCCGGCCGACGCTTATAAATAAAAAATGTCACGATCAGGCAAATCCCCAAAACCAATCCTGTTAATACAAAAATCCCATAATGCAGTATTTCTTGAGTAACAGACAGCAGCAATTGCGTAGAAGCGGGCAAGTGCCCTTGTCCTCCGGTGACATCGTTCACAATCTCGGCAAATGTCGGTATAATAAAAATGCACAATCCGAAAACCATAAAACACGCCATTGCACCTACAATCAGCGGGTACGCAGGATGGACCGGCCGGACTTTTTCAAATCCATTAACAGCGTCAATACTATCCTGTTCCAAAGCCGCAATCGCTTGCGGAAGCTGATTCATCGCCTCAGCGGCACTCAGGGTCGCAAGTATCTCCGTCGGACATTTTTGATACGCTCGCTTGAGCGATTCACTGAGCGAATGGCCCTCACAGAGATATTTTGCTGTCTGCCGAAATATCCGCGATGCCGGGTCTTTACGGCCGAACCCGGCGGTTTCCAGGGCCATCGGCAGCGGAAGATTTTGACGCATTGCCGTTGAAATCGTCGAAAGAACGTTCAGGGCCAGGCTGTAGCGCCGCGTCTGTTTGAATCGAAACACCAAAACCAAAAACAGGATAAAGAGGATCGGCCCGAATATCTGAAAGATCAATGTCAAAAAAGCCAGAAATAAAATACCGGCAATAATCGTAAAAAGAAAGCGGCTGATAATCTTATACCACGGCTCCTGATCGATGTCGGATTGACGTTTGAAATAAATCAGAAGTACGGTCATCAAAAAGATCAGAATGCCCGTGATAATCAAAATTGGACCATCCGGCGAGTATTCGCGAGTCTCGATCAGAATCGCTCCCGCGATCAGCGGCGCTCCGACCGTGAGTATCAGCAAACCCATTGCCCAGCCGGGTTTTTTCCACGCCAGCGCCAGACAGCCGCCAATCGCCGTTATCGCAATCAGTATTACAATAGTCGTGTACATCTTACATCAGCACCTGTATCATGGTTACCATGGGTAAAAACATCGCAAGAACAACCACTCCTACAATACCGCCGATAAAAATGATCATCATCGGCATCAGCAGCGCCCGCGTACGGCCCTGACGTGCAATCGTCTGCTGGGCATACATCTGCCCTAGATTCGTCAGGCTCTCATACAATTCATTCCGCTGTGTGGCAAGCTGGATGGCATAAAGATAAAGTCGCGGGATAAGACGACACCCCATACCGCCTTCAAAGATACCCTGCCCCTGCTCAATCTGTCCCGCCAAAAGGTCGCAGTCCCCTTTGATCAGTTCGCTGCGGCTGGATTGCCCTGCCAAACGCACCGTTAGTGGCAGCGTACATCCCGCCGACGTCAGCACCGCCATCGCCTCAGCCAACTGTGCCATCAAGCCGCTCTCACAAACCCGTCCCACCAGGGGTATGTTCAGGAGAACGTTCTCACGCATCCGACGCCCCCCTGCGGTTGCTGACAGACTCTTCCAACCCAACACTGCCCCGACCACACCAATTCCTATCACAGCCCAGAAATGCCAGATATAACTCGAAAACGTAAGAATAGTTTGTGTCAAAACCGGCAAACGGGCCTTGCCGTCGCTCATATCTTGGAGAACCTCACTAAACGTCGGCACGATAAAAACCATCAGAAAGGTCAAGATCACCGCCATCAAGGCCAGCACGACGGCCGGATAACAGACCGATTCAACAATAATACGACGGGTCTGGAGTTCCGCCTCCAGATGCCGGTTCAGATTGGTCAGCATCTCGCCGAGCCGTCCGCTCTCAAGCCCTGCCTTAAGAATCTGACTGTACAGCGGTGGAAAGTTGGCCTTCCGTTTTTCAACCGCCTCATCCAGCGGCACGCCGCGTTCCAGCTCGTCGGTGATCTCATTGATCAATCGGGTCATCTTTCCGGAGCCGGCATCCGCCGCCAGTTCGCGCAGTCCTCGCTCCAGCGGAATGCCCGCCTGTGTCAGTGACGCTAACTGTTGATTAAACAGCAAAAACTCATTTTTCCCGACCGCTGCCGTTTGTGACGGCCTGTCCTTGACCTTCTCAACGGAGTTGATATGCAGCCGCATGTCGTGCAGCATCTGCTCAGCCTGTTCGGGGCTGGACGCTTCCACCGTCCCCGTCATCAGCCGTCCCGACTCCGTTACCGATTGATACGCAAATAAGGCCATAGTAAAATCCTTTTTATTAAAACATTGGCATTCCCGGCATCCCGAACCGATCAGGTTGCGGTGTCCGGTGAATCCGGTATTCAATCTCCACCCAACGCCCATTGTCTTTATCTTCCGAAAACAACGTAAACACCTCACCCCGCCGCTCATATAGAAATGGCTGCCGTGTAACAGGATCCAGCGGCACACGGACATCCGTAATCTCCGTCAGCGTTTCCGGAATCCGCCCCTCGTAAAGCGCCGCATGAAGTCGGATAGCTTCGACACACTGCAGCGCCGCAGCCAGCCGTTCGAGGTTGCGAACGATCAACGGCGATTGTGACAAAATCTCGGGCTGATAATCCAATGTATCAAAAGAGCTGAAATCATCAGACTGTTTCGACTCATCAATAGTGGTAAAAGCAGCCAACGGTCGCGGCAGATCGCTTAGGGAGCGAAACAGACTCGGCGACCCCGGCTTCTGTATCCACGCCTCGATCTGCCCCAATATCCGTCCTACATTGACCGCCCCCGCCATCGCAAACAGTGCATGGGTATTACTCGTCATCTGTCGGGCCTGTGCCAGCCCGGCTCGCAGCCAGCGGCAGGCTTGCTCATACTCCCCCCGTCCAATATGATATCGGGCCTTGGCCGCCAGCAGCAGTCCCGCCGCGTCCAGTTGTTTCAGTAGTGTCGGAATATCTTCAATCTTCAAAACCAGATGTTCAGGCACTATAGGCGAATCGTAATCATATGAAGTCTCCCGTCTCCAGGAGGAAGATACTCGATAGTGTTGGAATTGCGGCCAAACGATAGTCCGGCAGCGCACCGCCTGCTCCAGTAAGTCAAGCTTGCCGGCACAGATATTCAAATGACTCTCAACCTTTTCAATATCCATTTCATCCAGGGACAAAGCAAGCTGTTCACGCAAAAACGCCGCATCCGGTTCACGCTCCGGATGGTTGGGATCGGAAACAAAATATTTCTGATAGAATATCCACGATTCGCCGTCGTTGAATTCAGTGGCCCGATAGGTCAGCCGATACTTAAACTCCGGCACTTCCGTCGCCGCCGACATCACCGACACCACCGGCGCAGCCGCCTCAACCGCAATAACCCCTTGGGCAAACACATCCTCCGGCACATTCGGATCCTGCTCGCCGGCATTAGCCAAATCCTGTACCTGAGAAGGCATGTCACGAAGCGCTTCTATCTTCGCTGCAAAGACCGACGACCCCGAAATCACCGTTACCAAACAATAAATTTGCAATAGTTTATACATGGAGTATTCCTTTTACATCAGCATTCGCCGCACACCCGTTCCAATTCCGACTCCGTCGTCACTCCCTGTGCAATCAATCGCCGTCCATCCTGCACCAGATTCATATGCCCCCGCTCCGCCAGCAGTGCATCCAGTGTCTCAAGGTCTGCCCGCTGCAAAATCGCCTTCCGCAGCGGCCCGTCCAGCTCCACACGCTCCGCCAGCAGCATCCGCCCGTGATAGCCTGTATTCACACACGCCTCACACCCGACCGCCTCATATCGCCCTGTTGTTTCATCACGGCGTTTGCATTTTTCGCACAGCCGCCGCACCAGACGCTGATTCAGAATCGCCGAGATCGCCGACGTTACCTGATACGGCTCGATCCCCATCTCCAAAAGCCGCAGCAGCGCCCCGCTGCACGAACCGCTGTGCAGCGTACTCATCAGCAGATGCCCCGTCAGCCCCGCCTCGATGACCATCCGCGCCGTCTCTGCATCGCGAATCTCGCCGAGCATCAGCACCTCCGGATCCTGCCGCAGCAGTGACCGCAGCGCCACCGGAAACGTCAGTTCCCCGTGCGGTTCGATCTGAACTTGCGTCACTCCTTCAATCCCGCGCTCCACCGGATCCTCTAGTGCCACAATACTCTTGCCCGGACACGTCCGCAGAATATACCGCAGCATCGCCGCCAATGTCGTGCTCTTGCCGCTGCCGGCCGGCCCGGTCAGCAATAGTACCCCCTGACTTCCCGCCGCAAACGCCTTCAGTGATTCTTCGATTGCAGCATTCAGTCCCAATTTATCCAGTTCCATCAGCCCTGCATTTTCAAAAAACAGCCGCACCACCGCCCGCTGACCATAGATCGTCGGAAACACCGCCAGCCGCATATCCGTCACGGCCCCATCCGCCCAATCGCCGCTGTTTTCGATGCGCCCCTCCTGCGGAATATCATTGCGATAAGTGAGCAGCCCCCCCAGCACCTTTAGGCGGGCAATAACACTCTCACAGGCAGTTTTGGGCAATGTCTCGATGATTTTCAGTGCCCCGTCCAATCGGAATTTCACCACCAGACTTCCGCTGGTCGGCTCAAAGTGGATATCACTGGCCCCGTTTTTTACAGCATCCTGCAGGATCGTTCGCACCAGCCCGACCGCATCGCATTGTGTTGTTGGTCTTTTCATAAAAGCTTATCTTAAAAGAAGTAATGCTCAATCTTATACACCTCTGTGCCATCCGTCTAAATACGACGCACACCCCCCCGAATTCGTTATCTAAAAAATTACGGCACATCCTTATTTCAGAAAAATGTAAACACCTCCAAAGGATGTTGACATTTAATGCCCTATTTCGTATAATATAAACACAAACGTTTGTTCTACATAAATTTTGGGAGAAGGGAACTTGAAAACAACGTTATTTTACATCTTGATACTGGGCGGCTTCGCCTTGGCAGCCTATCCGCAACCTGACGGCTTGTGGCTCTTCGACGACCCCGCCGCGTTAGGCAAAAGCACCCTCGGCCCGAATTTGCTCGAAGTCGGAACCCATACCGCCGTCTCCGGACTCTATACCGGCGACGGTGCCGTTGCCGACGGGATCGGCAGCTATTACATTTGTACACACGGCCTTGCATCCAACGGAGGCGGAACCAGCGTAAACCAATGGACCCTTCTGCTGGACGTCAAACTCCCCGCCTCAAGCGCAGGAAAGTGGGTCTCGCTTTTCCAAACCAACACCTCCAATTCCAATGATGGTGATTGTTTTATCTCTACCAATCAGACAATCGGCGTCTCTGCAACAGGTTACACCGCCAATACCCTGCCGAGCGAAACATGGTCTCGAGTCGTAATCTCCGTCAGCAACCAAAGCTTCTACAGGATTTACGTCAACGGCGTAAAATGGCTGGAAGGCACCGCCCAGCCGCTGGACGGACGATTTGCACTTGATGCAACGCTTTTATTTTTCGCTGACGAGAGCGGAGAAGACTATCCGCTCCACTGCACCTGTGCCGCGCTCTGGGGACAGGCCTTGACCGACCAGCAGGCGCTTACCCTCGGCGATCCTTTTAATCCCGTTCTCCAGACCGCCGCCGCAGAATACGCCGGTCTCAATCTTTTGTCAAATCCTTCAGGTCAGGACAGCTTAACAAGCTGGACCATCATCGATGGCTGCGATTGGCAGGCATCCGACCGAACGGATTGGCACTTTCCTCATACAGGCGCTTATTATTTTACCTCCGGCCGTTCTTCTTCCGGCCGTATCACCCAAACCATCGATCTGACCTTCCTGGCCTCCGAAATCGACAGCGGCATTGTCATCGCCAAAGCCGGAGGCTGTCTCGGCGGCGCCAACCAGGACCAGGGCCGCATCCTTGTCGAATACCTTGACAGCAATAATACCCTCTTGACATCCTCCGACAGCGGCTGGATACAAGGCCCCCCGTCACACGATTGGCTCTCGGTAAACCTGCCCGATTCCGATGGCCTTCTCCTTCCATCCGGAACGCGCACGGCCCGCTTCAGCTTCCTGACACAGCGACTGACCGGCAAAGAGTGCGATGCCTTCGGCGACGACTTTGTATGGGAATATGCCCTCGCGCCCGCAGGCAGCCTGCCTCCCCAAACACCCTCGATAAAATCCTCCTCGACATCCGCCCTCATCGATAACGACATTGCATTTATGTTCAACGCCGTTGACCCGGAGGCCGACCAGGTCACCTATCAAGTGGATTGGGGCGAGGATTCTTTGATTTGGTCCGAAGTTCGCCCTTCCGGCGCCAATTACATCGTTTCCCATCGCTGGCAGCTCCCGGGAACCTACTCAGTAAGAACTCGCGCCCGCGATATAAACGGCTGCCTTAGCCCATGGTCTGATGCGTACCCGATTACCATCACCGGAAACGCCCCCGGCGTCTTCAAATCCCAACCCTACCTCCAGAACGTAAGCCCGGACGCCATCACCATCGCATGGGAAACCGACCGCCTTGTTTCTCCGACAGTCCAGTGGGGTCTGACCGCCTCTTACGGCAGCCAAACCCAAGGCCTTTGCATCAACGCCGCCGCAGGCGTATACATTTGTAAGGTTAGGATCTCCGGCCTGTCCCCCGCGGCCCAATATCATTTCCGGGCACACAGCGGCTCCACAACAGCTCCGGACGCCACCTTCCGCACCGCACCCGACGACACACAAACGCCCTTCACATTTGCCGTCTGGGGCGACAGCCAGCGTGAAACGGTCAACCCCGCCGCCAGCCTCGCAATGTTTTCCGATATGACTGCCGCGGTGGATTTCGGCGTTGCTGTCGGCGATATCGTACAGGACTCAAGTTATTCCTATTTCGCCAATCCTTTCCGAAAATACCTGTGCGATATCTTCGCCCGTAAAAACCCCGTCTTCGTCGCATTCGGCAACCACGATGAGCCGCAGGCCAGTGTCGCCCGCAAAGCCATCCAGAACCCCGGAATGCTCAGCTTCTCCTTCAACTACGCCAATGCACACTTTACCTGCATTGATTACAACCAGTGCATCAACAACACCCTGCCCGATGACGGCTCGATCAGTTCCCTCCCGCTCGACTGGCTCCAACAGGACCTCGCCTCCGATGACGCCCAAAACGCCGCCTGGAGATTCGTATTCATTCACGTCCCCCCCTATTCCGAGCGATGGGTGGACGGCAGCCAAACCCTTAGAACATACCTGGTCCCCCTGATGAAACAGTACAATGTTCATATCTGTTTCAGCGGCCACGTACATGAATACGCCCGCGGCAGTCTTGACGGCATCTATTACGTCATCACCGGCTGCGGAAGCTATCTCGACACCGTCGAACCCATCGTCGCCCAATGGCCCCATATGACCGTCGGCGGCGCCCACAACATCGGCCCCTTCGTCGGCGGTTGCGTCAACAGCTACACCAAAATCGACATCAACAACACCGAACTGACGCTCACCCAGCACGCTTACTATGCCGACGGCACCTATTACGGCCTGCTCGATACCGTCTGCATTCTCCAGGCAGATCTCAACCGGGACGGCATAGTCAACATCGTGGATTTCGCCATGCTGGCCGAATCGTGGCAATCCACCCCCAAGGACGATAATTGGAACCCCGCCTGCGACCTGGCCGACCGCCCGGACAAAACTATCGACATCAACGACTTGGCCGCCTTCGTCCAGTACTGGCAGTCCAACTGACAAAACCACCAAGCCCAAAACCTTTTAACTGAGAAATGACAACTAAAAACTACGAACGAATCAATTCAACTGCTAACGGTTAACTGAAATGGTATCATCGGCCCACCGGGAACGCGCCCGTCCCGCCCGCA
>CAZYQN010000085.1:0-10896 GCA_964649955.1 uncultured Pirellulales bacterium | reverse complement strand
GATTCCTCCTCTCAACAAAAAGCCCTGATTGCGCAGCCCTGAGAGGAAACAATGCGATCTCCATAGACGCAATCATTTTAGGTGACACTGAACTCGTGTCAACCACAAAATCACTATATTGCCATTTATGGCGATTAAATCTCAACATAATCTAAAATATCGCCCACTTCCTGAATTCCTTCGTGAATTACGGGAAAGGGCAGGTTTAACTCAGCGTCAACTGGGGAAAATACTGAATAAACCTCAGAGCTATATTTATAATTGCGAAAGTGCCAACCGACGTGTCGATATCACTGAGTTTATTGAATGGTCAAAAGGCTGTAAAGTGTCCCCGAAAGAAGCATTCAGGCAATATCTATCATCTGTGGAATAAATATTGCGAAGAGTGCTGCCAACATCAACATTATTAATTCGAAGCAACAAAATTCCTATAAGAAAAAATAGCGCAAAAAAATAGGGCCGGCTTCTCCGGTCCGGCCCTAAGCATCACCCTCGTCCACCTCCATGGAATTTTTGTTCTCATCACCCTCTTAGGTGAAATGATTATTTAGCAATCACTGTGCCAATACTAAATCCATCCTTAGAGTCCTCATAAAATGAACTCTATCTTTATTATTTAAAGTGACTTATGTATATTTTTCAAATTCATCCCTCTCTCATTCAGCAGACAATCTATACAGACGGGTTGATTATTTCAAACACCCAATAACGGCATCAGCACAGTGAACAGGACTTAATAAGTTCTCGAACACCTCAATAAGCCCGATAATCGCTAATGTTGAAAAAAAACAACATTAAACTGTGAACTTTGGAAATGATTCAACAATCTCCTGCATAAAATTGGGAATTACACATCGGTGAGTTAAGGCGTGTCCGGGCCGGCAATGGGCCAAACCGGCCCGGACTTAGGCGAAACGAGGTATGGAACCTGTTTTAGCTTGAAATCTCCTGTGCTTAACCTGTTGCCACACTTCCGCCGCCGTAGTTCGCTTTTCCCCCATTACACTTGATTAATTTGAGCAGCCGCAGCCGCTTCAAGTAAAAAATACAAAATAAAAACCGTTCGACAAAATACTATTTTCACGAAATTTTGGGCATATTTTCAAAATTGAGGGACAAAAAGTCTCGGGTCAAGATATATAGCTATGTATCGGACGTTTCAAAGCAATCCATATTTTCACTGATACGACCGAAACAGACAAATGAAATATACTACAAAAAGGAGTCTTTTTATGGCAAACCAAAGGAAGCACGGCTTTACACTTATCGAACTCTTGGTCGTTATTGCAATTATCGCACTCCTTCTGTCAATTATTGTTCCGGCACTTCGTCTGGCAAAAGAAAAAGCCCAGAATCTCTCCTGCCGGGCCAATGTCCGGTCTTTGGGAATAGCCCTTCGTTTGTACACAGAGCAGACCGAAGGTCGGCTATTCAGCTACCTGTCAGGACTATATTTAAACCAATTGGCTGACCAGATTGGGGATATCAATAAAGTACGTTATTGCTCTACAACGCTTATCGATGAAACCGTCGCAGCAACAACTTGGGGATCCTCAAGGCAGGCCTGGACGTGGACTGCCGGAGTTCCCGAGCCTGAACATGGTTCCTATGGGTTAAACGGCTGGCTGTATTCCTATCCTAATCCCGCTGATTTCGGCTGGATAGAATCAGTTGCAAATCTTGGTAAATTTGCATATCCCAGCACCCTTAATGCAGCCGGCTCGGCAACAGTCCCGGTGTTTTTCGATTGCCTGTGGGTTGATGCCTGGCCCAAACATACAGACACAGTCCCCGCTGCTCTCGACCTGGAACAATCTCCAACCCGGGATACTGGTACGGATAGCCCCGTCAATAATCATATGAGGAGATTAATGCTCAGCCGCCACTGGGGCAATGCAAATGTTTCCTTTCTGGATGGTCACGCAGAAAATATCAAACTGGAAAATATGTGGTCGTTGAAGTGGAATAGAGAGTTTGAATTATTTTCCGGCGAAAAACTCCGGATCGACGGGACAAAAATTTACAGAAAAACAAAATAAAACACATCGATTTGCCGTATCAGGATAGTTTATATATGCGGCACAAGCTGCATTAGGCTTCGGGAGCACAAGCCGTGGGGTTAGAGTGTGGGGAATTTGTATGTTTATACAGCCCAAAAAACAAGCTTTCACACTGATTGAACTGTTGGTTGTCATTGCTGTCATCGCACTGTTGTTAAGTATTGTTATGCCCTCATTACGTCTGGCCAAACAAAAAGCCCAAACGGTTGTCTGCAAAAGCAATCTCCGTCAATGGCACATCGTTTTCAAGATGTACGGCCAGAACAACGACGAAAAATTTAACCAGGGCTGGGCTGGCGAAGCAACCAAAAGCAATTGGTGGATGGATGCCGCCCGAATCTATTACGGCAACGTCGCTGACATTCGCTGCTGTCCGACCGCCACCGCCGTCGTCACCGAAATTGACGGCTCAACCCCCGGCCCGGGCCGCGACAAACAGCCTTTTGCCGCGTGGGGTTATCAGCCCAATTTCTTCAAAGAACGCGATGATTACGGTAGCTACGGCGTAAATGGATGGATTGAAGACAAACCCGACGAATGGGTCTCGGATGCAAATCAGCGCCAAAAATACTGGCGGACAATGACCGTCCCGAATGCCTCGGAAATTCCTATCATTCTGGATGCACAATGGATCGACGGCTGGCCCGAACCGACAGACGCCCCGCCGCCGGCACGCAACTCCGCTTGGGGCGTCGGGACAATGGCCCGATTTATTCAGGACCGTCACAACGAACGCCAGAACGTCGCCTTTCTGGATGGTGCTGTTGAAACAGTAGGACTCAAACAACTCTGGACATTCAAATGGCATCGGCTCTACAACACCAGCGGCCCCTGGACACGCGCCGGAGGCGCTACTCGCGATAAATGGCCCGCCTGGATGGCTGGCTTTCAGGACTACTGATCGTACACTGACTCCTAAATACAAAAACACCGCCGGAGCAATCGCACATGTCCCGACGGTGTTTGTTTTTTATGGAGGTCTTAATCCTGCTGCTTCTGCTGAATTTTGGCCCACGTATCCTTCAGCGATACCGTCCGGTTAAAAACAAGCTTCTCGGCCGTGCTGTCCGGATCGGTACAGAAGTATCCCATCCGCTCAAATTGATACCGCTTCAGCGGCTCCGTCTCCTTCAGCGAAGGCTCTGCCTTGCACCCCGTCAGCACCTCCAGCGAACCGGGATTGATTCCCGTCGTAAAATCCTGTCCCTCTTCCACATCATCCGGATTCTCTTTATCAAACAGATGCTCATACAGCCGCACCTCAGCCTCGACCGCTTGCTCGGCCGCCACCCAATGCAGTGTCGCTTTGACCTTGCGGCCATCCGCCGCATCGCCGCCGCGCGTCGTCGGGTCATACGTACAATGCAGCTCAACAACATTCCCCGCGGCATCTTTGATGACTTTTTCACATCGGATGAAATACGCATACCGCAGCCGCACCTCGCGCCCCGGAGACAGCCGGAAAAATTTCTTCGGCGGCTCTTCCATAAAATCTTCCTGCTCAATGTAAACCACCTTGGAGAACGGTACCTTCCGCGTTCCGGCATTCGGATCCTCGGGATTATTCACTGCATCCATCCACTCAACCTGCCCGTCGGGATAGTTGGTCAGCACGACCTTCAGCGGCCGCAGCACCGCCATCACACGCGGCGACGTACGGTTCAGGTCTTCACGCACACAATGCTCCAGCAGCGCATAATCCACTGTGCTGTTGAATTTATTCACCCCGATCACCTTGCAGAAGTTGCGGATCGCCTCCGGCGAAAACCCTCGGCGGCGCAATCCGCAGATCGTCGGCATTCGCGGGTCATCCCACCCCCGCACAAATTTCTCCTGCACAAGCTTCAGCAGTTTCCGTTTGCTCATCACGGTATACGTCAGATTCAGCCGCGCAAACTCGATCTGCTGCGGATGATAAATCCCCAACTCATCCAGAAACCAGTCATACAACGGCCTGTGATTCTCAAACTCCAGCGTGCAGATCGAATGCGTGATCCGTTCGACCGAATCTTCCAGCCCGTGCGCCCAGTCGTACATCGGATAAATGCACCACGTATCATTGGTACGATGATGTGATGCATGAAGAATCCGATACATCACCGGATCGCGCATATTAATGTTCGGATGCGACATATCAATCTTGGCCTTGAGCGTCCGAGACCCGTCCGGAAATTCTCCCGCCCGCATCCGCGTCAACAAATCAAGATTTTCCTCCGCGCTGCGATTGCGATACGGACTTTCCCTGCCCGGCTCCGTCAGCGTGCCGCGATACTGCCGCGTCTCTTCCGCCGTCAGATCGCACACATACGCCTTGCCCTTCTTGACCAATTGCACCGCCCATTGATACATCTGCTCAAAATAATCCGACCCGAAAAACAGCCGGTCCTCCCAGTCCCACCCCAGCCAGCGCACATCATTGATGATTGAATCGACGTACTCCTGCTCCTCCTTGCAAGGATTGGTATCGTCAAACCGCAGGTTGCATTTGCCCCCGAACTCCGACGCAATCCCGAAATTCAGACAGATGCTCTTGGCATGACCGATATGCAGATACCCGTTCGGCTCCGGCGGAAACCGCGTATGCACCCGCTTGTCCCACTTGCCGCTTTTGCAGTCATCGGCCACAATCTGCCGCACAAAATCCAGTCGCTCTGGACCGTTATTTACCGCTTCATTCTGTTCCGTCATTTTTATATCCTTAATAAAACCAGCGTATGACTATAAAAAAATTCACCCCCAATAGCAAGATGGATTTTGTCACATTAGCTTAAACCCTTATGGCTATCTTCTTGCCTATCTTCCCCTTCCTCAAAAGTCTTGACAAATCGGTATATTTCTGTATAATAATACATAACTTTTGGGGTGGATTTATGGTTCTGTTGCCGACAAGATATGTCCCGTAGAAAAAGGGGTACAAAAATGTTTAATATCGCAAAACGCCTGATTCTTTCTTCAATTTTAACGCTTGCACCAAGTACCTTTGCCGCCCATGTAATTCTTAATGAATACAACGCCGTCTCCCCGGACACATTCCTGGGAGGAGGAACTGCTTTCGCTGACGAAGATGGAGGAAGAGCATCCGATTCTTACTTCGGCAGAGTCATCGGAAACGGCGGTGACTGGTTTGAACTGGTAGTGATCACCGACCATCTCGATATGCGCAGATGGGTGTTCGATATTTACGAGGATGGCCTTCTGGATGAAAGTCTCGAACTGACCAGCCACAGCATCTGGGCTGACATACGCAGCGGAACGATTATCACCATCTCAGAAGACCTGCCCAGCGATATCAGCTATGACCCCGCGGCAGGAGATTGGTGGATTAACGTCCAGGCAAACGATTCAGCCGATGGACTGTATATCGAAGCCTCAAGCTTTCCTGTCGGCAGTTCCAACTGGCAGCTCCGAATCCGAAACGCCTCCAATACCGTTATTTTCGGCCCGGCCGGCGAAGGCATCAGCCCGCAAACCGGGATCGGCGGCAACGAAGTGTTTAAACTCGAAACAGTCCCCACAGCCGCCACAATCGCCGCCTCGCAGGATTACGACGGCGGAAAGGAGTTAAGCACATTCGGCTCACCCAACCAATGGGGCATACAAGACCTGTCTTCGTTACGGAATGTGGTCGCCTTGACCTCCACATTGACATTGCTGACCCCCAACGGCGGACAAACCATCCCCGGCGGCGCCGACTACGAAATTACATGGAATTCAACCGGAACCGTCGGCGGTGTTCAAATTGCATTCACAACAGATAACGGCCTCACATGGTCGGAGGTCTACCCCCCCAATATCGGCAATTCCGGCAGCTATCTGTGGCTCGTGCCGTTTGTCGAGTCTCAGCAATGCCGCATTAAAATCACCAATCTCGCCAATCCGACAGTGTACGATATCAGCAATGCCGCGTTTACGATCTACGAGTGCGGCCTGCAAGGTGACCTCACCGGCGATTGCGCGATCGACCTCTACGATCTTGTAACCTTAGCCGCCTCGTGGCTCCAGTGCAATAACCCCAACACCGCACTCTGCCCCGAGTAATAATCGCCGTACCCGCGAATGTATAAAAAAAGCCGGATGTTTTCGCACCCGGCTTCTGTGTTTGAAATGTCTATTACTTCCTTCGTCTCAACAACAATCCCCCAACACTCAACAGCGTCAGAGTTGCCGGTTCGGGAATGACATGGACATACTCAGCCGTCAGCGGCCATGCACCGCCGACATTCGATAACGTAATCTGAAACGAGGTTCTATCATTCCAAAGCCCTTTTATGCCGGTAATCTTGCCGGAGGTATAAAGCCACTCCCAACCGTCTTGACAGTCTATCGTTACAAAGCACGAATCTACTGGACGATGGTAAATGGTAATGTAGTTGATAGTTCCGCCGGTGAGAACCGCTGTGGCATCCTCACCAATCTTCAAGGACTGTGTCGCACCCCCGCTGAACAAAAGCGTGCTGTTGTCGTTCAGGTGGATGTCATAGACACCGCCACCCGGATAAAGACTCAAGGGCAGGGAAGTAGAGAATATCTCAATGCGGCTATAATCCCATGCATCAATAACATCCGCTCCGCCACCATTAACAATAAGTTTTTCATTGTTCTCAAGAGAAGGACCGGTGGCATCATATTCTCCAATAGTTAAGTACCCATCAGCGGCCTCATCGGCGGTGGCAAGACTGGCAAGACAGGGACACACCCCAAACACGAGCAATAACATACACGGCAGTATTCTTTTCATCATCGTATTATCTCCAACTGCATTTTCTATTATCCTATCAAATTTCTCCGATATTGTCAAGGGGCTACTGATCTTCATCATTGACAAGAACATTGAGTTGCTCAATCAAAATCGCCCTGACAGCCTCAATGGCATCCATATTATCGGGCATTTCTGTTTCCGCTTCATTCATAAAACCGATAATCTGAACCAGCGTTTCCACAGTAATTTCTTGCTGAGCTTCAGCCGTTTCGATAGTTGTTTCCAACGAACTTTCCGAAAGACTCCGCAACGCTGAAAATGATTTGGTCATTAGGCTTTCAGACTGCGCACTTGCAGAAGCAGCGTTTAGCTCATCTAATTTCCAACAGGCCACCCACAGCCAGTCGTCAAGGGATACACACAAGTCCGCCAGATCAATAACATATTGGCTATTGCCCGACTCGACCAGATTACAGAGTGGATTCCAGTTTGCAATTGCATTGGGATCAACAAGGTTGGGGTCGGAAAATTCATTGGGGTCTCGACTAAGCCACGCACGCGAGAACATAAAAAAGCCGGATGTATTTCGCACCCGGCTTCTGTGTTTGAAATGTCTATTACTTTCTTCGTCTCAACAATAATCCGCCAATCCCGAATAAACAAAGCGTCGCCGGTTCGGGAATGACATGGACAAAATTATACGTGTCCGGAAAAATACTGCCCGGGTTTGAAAATGCAATTTGAAACGCTGTTCCGTCATCCCATAAGCCTCTGATGCCGGAAATCTTGCCCGACGTATACAGCCACTCCCATCCGTCCTGACAGTCAATAGTAACTTTGCTGGTCATAGTGCCATAATGGTAAATGGTAATGTAATTGATAGTACCGCCGGTAAGTAATGCAGAAGCATTCTTATACACTTTTAACGACTGTGTTGCACCGCCGCAGAACAAAAGCGTGCTGTTGTCATTCAGGTGGATGTCATAAACACCGCCAACATCTAATCCGAGTGGAAGCGATGTTGAATGAATTTCAAGTCGGCTGTTATCCCAAGCGTCTATAACAGCGGACCCTCCGCCCATGACAATCAGCTTTTGGCTGTTCTCAAGAGAAACAGTCGCATACTCACCAGTTGACAAAATCCCATCAGCAGTTTCAGGGTCGTCTGCAAGACTTGCTAAACAGGAACAGACGCAACAAAGCACTATAGAGCACGGCAATATTCTTTTCATCATAAAAACCTCCGGTCTGCATTTTCTATTATCCTATCAGATTTCTCCGATATTGTCAAGGGGCTATTGCTCCTCATTGCTCAACATAGCACTGAGTTGCTCGACTAAAATTGCCCTGACGGCCTCAATGGCCTCTATATTATCGGGCATTCCAGTTTCCGCTTCGTTCAGAAATCCAAGAATCTGAACAAGAGTTCCCGCAGAAACTTCCGGCTCAACTTCGACTGTTTCGGCAGTTGCGTCCAATGAACTTGCCGAAAGACTCCGCAACGCTGAAAATGACTGGGCCATTAGAGTTTCAGGCTGTGCAGTCACAGCAGCAGCGTTTATTTCGTCCAGCTTCCAGCATGCCACCCACAGCCAGTCCTCAAGAAATACGCACAAATCCGCCAGATCAATAACATATTGGCTGTTGCCCGTATCAACCAGATTACAGGTCGGGTTCCAGTTTGCAATCGCATTGGGGTCAACAAGGTTGGGGTCGGTATATTCATTGGGGTCTCGACTAAGCCATGCACGTGAAAACTTCACGAACTCATTGAGATTGACGATTCCGTCTGCATCCCAATCCATGTCGTTATGGACATCGATTTCCGAAAGGTAATCATCATCACAGTCATACACCTCATCGGCCCCGATATCCACATAACTGCCGTACTTGCGGTCAAGTCCTTCCCCGTCAATATCCACCTGCCCTGTATAGCTCAAAAACGGATTGCCGCTGTCAATACAAGGCGACTCGACCGACAGATGATAGTTATTCGGGTCAGGCACCCCGTTCGGGTCAACGGTATAAGCAAATATTGGCTCATCTTTTATGTTGGTCGTGTCAATGGTATTACAGTCCTGAATGCAGCAGAAGTTAGCGTGTAGGTCGGGATTGAAGCCCGTAATCTGGCTGTTATTGTTGTTATTGAAATACAGGATCGAATTCTGTAAATCAGGATAGTCAAGATTATTCGGGTCGCCCTCTGCATCGCCATCATCTTCAAAGTAGATGGCTTGTGCTTTGTTATTTGCGATGGTCAGGTTAAGGAGTTTTGGCTGATGAGTAGGTTTTTCCATGCGAATACCTTGTCGCCCCTGTTCCACCAAGGAACTTTCGGAGATAATCGAATTCTTTACGAAAGGTGTAGAATGCAAACAAAAAATTCCATGCTCACCATTCCTGAGCAACCATGAATTATCCACCGTCAGACTATTTTCTTCGCCGGTATGCTGAATGCCCGTAGTGCCGTTACTTTTGATTGTGCACCACTGAACCGCAACATTGCCGTTAGTTGCATTTATACCCAATTGAAAATTATCTTTAATTGTGCACCGTTCGATAGAAAAATCTACGCTATTCCCTGAAATCGCACTTGCTAACCCCATTGTTACCGTGAAACCATCCAGCAAAGTTTCATCGCCCATAGTAACAACATTGTCTGCGATTGTTGCCTCATCAATCAAACCCGTCAAAATAGTCTCGTATCGCTTCGGATTTCGCTCGCTGAAATCACATCCTCCTGTTTTAAACCCGCCATAC
This sequence comes from uncultured Pirellulales bacterium, assembly GCA_964649955.1. Classification (GTDB taxonomy): domain Bacteria; phylum Planctomycetota; class Phycisphaerae; order Sedimentisphaerales; family Anaerohalosphaeraceae; genus T3Sed10-213. The sequence continues at coordinate 1,377 of CAZYQN010000085.1, read as the reverse complement.
AGCGACACCCCCTCCGGCAGCACAAACCCTTCCTCCGGCGTATCCTCCGGTGCATAAGTCCCCTGAGCAACATAGATCATATAATCAAACGTGCATTCCGTCTCTCTGGCACGAGTCAGGGCATCCTGCAAATCGTTGTACGCCAGTTCCCAACTCGTCCCGTTGCCGCCGGCCGGCGCATTCTGATCTACATAAAGAATCCCGTTCGTATCCCAGCAGCATGCCAATGTGTCCTCATAGGCCGTTGCCAGAAGACGTTCAGCCGGATTCAGACCGTTGGCGTCATACACCGTCCCCCACAATTCTGCTGTGTTATGCAAATACATCCCCGGCGCCGCGTTTTCATTGACCGTTACCGTCAGTTGGATACTGTCCGAATCGTCCGGAACCAGTGTCCCGATAGGATAAATGTATGTATGCGTCGCTCCATCATAGCCGGGGTCGGACGACACCATCGTAAACGTATTCGGGTCAAACGTATAAGAAACCGGATAATCAACGCCGACCGGAAAAACGTCTCTGATATAAGCATCATAAAACGTCTGCCCGGTCGTATTGTGCCATTCAATCGTGTATTCAATGGCACTGTCAACAGTAACACAGTTCCCGTCGGCAATGTCATCGTATTTGTACAGCTCAACGCCCATCGGATTCACAGGACACCCGATGGTTACAGTTCCTTCCTGTCCATTGAAATATCCTGTTTCAAAAGGAAAGAAGCCCTGCGAATAACGGTCAAAACGAACATGAAAGGACACCGCCCAGTCGGACATTAAACTCGGCGTAAGATCATTGTAAATGCCGGAGGCTAACCCTTCTTCGGTAAACGAAATTACGGTTTCTTCATTTAATCCCTTCGTACAGGCCAACTCCCACGACTCCGGCGCCCACTCAAACGCCGCACTGGCATCTCCAAACCCGATCAGCCCTTTTCCTGCCCCTTCGAACACATAATTGATCGATTGGATAAGGAACATCTGGGCGGCCCATTGGGGATCGCCGGAATACGAATCGGAAGCGTGCAGATCCGCATCATGGCCGGACAGTATCACGCGCCCCGTGATCCGGGATTCAATATCGTCCGTATCCAGCCCCGTAATCGTATCGGAACCGCTGTTGGCCCCGATAATGACAATATCGCACCAGTCCCAATCCTGAGTCGTTACAGGATTGCTGTCGGAACGTACACGCACATTGAGTGCGCCGATGTTTTGCATTGCATCGATGATGGAACCATCCCCTGCATCAAAGATTAAATAGGCAGCGTTGGGATTATCCAGAGATGCGGTTAATACTCCGGCAGAGGCAGTGTTGGGATCAGTATTCGGGTCTGCCGGAACATCCCGGACATACCCCCGCAATAGACCGGTACACATA
>CAZYQN010000084.1:0-10946 GCA_964649955.1 uncultured Pirellulales bacterium | reverse complement strand
CCCCATTATTAAATCAAAAACGCATTTTTAACCGGATTTTTAAAATACGCAAAAACCGCCAAAACATAGTAGACCCCAAATACCCAAATCATGTGCACCGAACCCTGAAAGAAGCCGAAACTCTTCAATAAACGACTGCCGCGAACATTCTGCGGATTTTGGAGTAAAAGTGTATAAAAGACACCTTTGAAAGGACACTGCAATGCTGAAAATGGCAGTATTTAACAATAAACCCTATACAGAGCGTTTCTTCAGGCACGCCAACAAAAAGTTCGGCCACGATCTTACTTTTTTTGAGCCGCGTCTCTCCGATGAAACCGCCCATCTCGCCGCCGGTTTTGATGCCGTCTGCATCTTCGTCAACGACGCTGCCGATGCCCCCGTTCTGACCCGTCTCAAAGAGCAGGGGGTTCGGCTTGTCGCACTTCGCTGTGCAGGCTTTAACAATGTGGACCTTAAAGCTGCCGAGACCCTTGGCCTGTCTGTTGTGCGAGTCCCGGCCTATTCCCCGTATGCCGTCGCTGAGCATACTGTTGGCCTGATGCTTGCCCTTAACCGCCGTATCCACCGTGCCCATCAGCGGGTACGCGAAGGCAATTTTTCCATCGAAGGCCTTATGGGTTTTGATATGCATGACACGCCGGTAGGTATCGTCGGCACCGGAAAAATCGGCGAGATTGTCGCCCGAATCCTCCACGGCTTTGGTTGTGATCTCTACGCATACGATCTTAACCCCAACCCCGTCTGCCAGTCCTTCGGCGTAAAATACGTGACACTCGACGAGATATACAAAACCTGTTATATCATCACGCTGCACTGTCCGCTTGTGCCGCAGACCTACCATTTGATTGACGCGCCCGCGATAGAAAAAATGCAGGATTGTGTCATGCTCATCAATACCAGCCGTGGCGCCCTCATTGATACGCAAGCTGTCATTGACGGCCTCAAAAGTCAGCGTATTGGCTATCTTGGCCTGGACGTCTATGAGGAAGAAGGTGATTTGTTCTTTGACGATTTATCCGATCAGATCATTCAGGATGATGTCTTTGCTCGACTGTTGATGTTTCCCAATGTCATCGTCACAGGCCATCAGGCCTTTTTTACCCACAATGCCGTTACATCTATTGCCCAGACAACACTTTCCAACCTCTCGGCATTCGAAAAAGGCCAGTGTCAGAACGTACTGACCTGTAGCAGAATGCACAAACACACGGATTAAATGATGGAAAAAAGTATTTGAGAAGGAGAAAATGATAAAAAAAGCTTAGCCTTGGTAAATCATAGCAGCGATTTGCCCCAGGTTTACGGCATCAATATCATCAAAGGTATTGAGTTTATCGCTGTCGGCGTCAAGTACCGCCGCAATTGTCCCGTCTTTGTCCCGGCAGGGCACAACGACTTCTGATTTACTGCGCGTATCGCACGCAATATGCCCCGGAAACTGATGCACATCCCCCACAACAATCGCTTCCCCGCGTTCCACACACGCCCAGCACACTCCCTTGCCCGTCGCCAGTTTCTGACACGCCAGCGTCCCTTGATACGGCCCGACTAATAACTGCCCGTCAATCAGCCGGTAAAATCCGATCCAGTAAAAATGTCCCATCTTATGCGACAATAGCGATGCCGCTGTTGCCATCCTTGCAATCGGATCCGGCGTAATCTTAAAAAATTCCTTAAGCTGGCCGATGAGCCGTTCATAGCGTTCTTGTTTTTGTTCGGAGGTCATTGTTCTTTCAGCAGTTAAGTGCGGTTTGAATGCGTTCAACAGCCTTTTTCAAAAGGCTTTTCGGACAGCCGAAATTCATCCGGATAAAGCCTGCCCCGTCAAAATCCGCTCCATCCGAAACACCGACTCCGGCCTGCTCGAACCATTTGACGGCATTATCAACCTTCAGCTCGCGCGTGTCAATCCACGCCAGATATGTCGCCTCGACCGGCCCCATCGACAGCCCCGGTATCGCATTGATGGACTCATACAAATAACGGCTGTTCTCCCGCAGCGTGGCGATAAGCTGCCGATGCCAATCGTTGCATTGCGTAAAAGCCGCCCGGCAGGCTGTATAACCCATAATATTAACATGCGGCAATATTCCTTGTGTTCCGCGGACAAACCGGCGGCGAAGGGCTTCATTCGGAATAATGGCAAACCCGCAGTTTAATCCCGGCAAATTAAAGGTCTTAGCCGGTGACATTAAAGTAATCGTTCGATCTGCGATCTCCGGCGAAAGCGTCGCGGTGGGAATGTGCCGGCAATTCTCATCCAGCACAAGGTCGCAATGGATTTCATCCGAGCAAATGAGAATGTCGCGTTCCAGGCAGAATTGACCGATTGCTTCCAACTCTTGACGTGTCCAGACGCGTCCGACCGGATTGTGCGGAGAGCACAGCAGCATCAGCCGGGTCTTGGAAGTTACCGTCTTGGCTATTGCATCAAGATCAAAAGAATAACGGTTATTTTCGCGGATAAGCGGGCAGGTTACAATTTGCCGGCCGGATAATGCCGGGGCAGATAAAAACGGCGGATAGACCGGCGTTACACTCAGCACTTCCTGGCCGGGATCTGTCAGTGTTCGGCAGGCCGCATTTAAAGCAGGGACCAGCCCCGGCAGCCATACAATCCATTCTTTTTGAATCCCCCAGCCGTGCTGTTGATGAACCCAATGAATAACAGCTTCATAGTCGGCAGGGCGTGCAATGGCGTAACCGAATACCCCGTGCTGTACACGCTGTTCCAGTGCTTCTGTAATCTGAGACGCGGAGACGAAATCCATATCCGCAACCCACATCGGCAAAATATCTTTGCCGCGGTAGCGTGACCATTTCAGGCTGTCGGTGTCCGTACGATTGGGGAACGTCTCGAACATCAGCGAAGGCTTCTCTGTGCTGTTCATAATGTTCCGTTAATGGCTTGGCTGACGGCGAAATGTTCCCCCGCGATCGGACGAATTGCTGTTCGGAACGGAAGCTGGTGCTCCGTTCTCGCATTTTCCGAAAATCATCCGTCCGGCGGAAGTTTGAAGCGCACTGGTTACAACGAATGTAACCGATTGCCCGATACGACCGCTGGCATTCTCCACAACGACCATTGTACCGTCTTCGAGGTAGCCCACACCTTGGGTGGATTCTTCGCCGGGACGCAGAATCTTAACCTGCATCGATTCACCCGGCAGGGTGACAGTTTTTAGGGCGTTGGCCAACTCGTTGATATTGATAACATCAACACCGCGAAGTGAGGCAACTTTATTTAGGTTGAAATCGTTGGTCACCAGCCTTCCGTCGCAGTTCTTGCTGAAGGCGATCAATTTTTGGTCGACTTCGGTATTCACTTCTACGCCGGGCGGGGGGGTGTCGTCGATTTTGACTTCCACCGCTGTACTGTTCTGCAGCTTGTTGAGCATATCCAGCCCGCGACGGCCGCGATTGCGTTTTATCTTGTCGCCGGAGTCAGCCACCAATTGCAACTCATTAAGTACAAATCGGGGCACAATCAGCGGGGCGTCGAAAAGTTTGGTCTGTGCGATGTCGGCAATACGGCCGTCAATAATGACGGAGGTATCCAGCACCAGCGGACGAAGGCCTTTGGTCTGCCGGGAGAATTCAATATACGGGATGATCGTTCGAAAGTCGTCTTTGGTCCGAAGTACGATACTGATGCACAGATAGCAAACACAGGTACCCACAAACCATATCATCATGTTCAGTGTTTTTTGGTCCAGTTCGAAGTAAATCAGGTTAACCATTTCGATAATACGACTGAATCCCCAACTGACAAACATTCCAATCAGGAGGCCGAAAAAGACGCCGGCCAGAGCCGACAGCGATTTTTTGGGGGTCAGCCATTCCACCGCAATTGCCAAAACCGTCAGCGCAAGACCGATAATGAAAACATGAACATCCGGGGTTTCGCGAGCTGTTTCATTGAGGCCGACCAGCAGAAATGCCGTAGCAGTGATAAAAAACAGAAAACGGATGAAATACAATAACAGCATAAATAAATCCTTTCTAAAATATGACAATACAGCTCTATAATCGACATATCTAATATGGTATATTTTAATCAAAAAAGGGCTTATTGACAATCTATTTGTTATATCGGCATTTTAGACGATTCAGGTTTGCGGAACATTGCCGCGTTCTAAGAAACGGCATAAATCTTTCAGCTTAGGTCTGATAATCAGGGTACTAAGGCCGGGACTTTATTCAAAGCTTTTGGAAAGATGTCGATTAAGCGGAAGGTGATTTTTGCCGATTACGCTCTGGATGCGGAGTGGCCGCATTTTGTGTGTTTCGGGAAAATGAGATGAAATTTCGCCCCGCAAAGACAATTTGGATCGGTCTGATTTGCCTGGGGGTATTGGTGTATCTGCTCCTGCTGGGACAGATCAATATCCAGCAGTTTAAAAGCAAGCTGACCCTTCGAACCCAGAAAAATCTGCTGCAACTGGCACAGGCCAAACAACACCATTTCAACGATCTATTTGAGTTGCTTTCGCGACAACTGTGCGCCGCAACCGCTCAATTGAAAGACTCCTGGAGTCTTCGCGGAGGATCGGACAGCGGAATGTCAACTCTTGTCGACTGCTGGGGTGCACTTATTCTGTCTATTGACCGAACGGATCCTCAGGGCGCTGTTATTCAGCACTACGGACAAGACACCGCAGCGGATGTGTTCACCTATGCTCCGCTGCTGGCTGCCTGTCAGCAGGATAATACCGGTCAAAACGATATTTCTGTTGTTATGGATATGACATCGGATACGCCGTGCGTTGTTATGTTCTGTCCTGTGTCAGAAGGGGAGATATTCAAAGGAGCGATGATCTTACGGATACCTGTTATCCGGCTGCTTAAAAGGCTGCAGGAGGAAACATTTACCCGGGATATCAGAACTTGTCTGATCAACGGGGAAGGTAAGATGTTGACTGTTATGCAGGAGAAAACCGTACTCCTGTCCAATGCAGCCGGCGAATTGTTGCCCCATCATCTTCTCGACAATGTGCAAAAAGGGCGAAGCGGAATAGGCATAATTTCCGGATACGGTCAGGGTTCATCGGCAGCTAACGATTTACTGATCGGTCACTGGCCGGTCAATGCCATACTGCCCGGCTGGTCGATTGCCGCCATTCATGAGGACGAATCCATCAGAACGGCAGTTGTGGAGCATGCTCGCAATATTCAAATTGGGATGATCTGTCTCTTTACGGCGGTTTTTTTGATTTGGCTGATGTATTGCCGTCACTTCCGCCGGCACATTTTGAGTGAGCAGCATACATCGCTGGGCCGTGTCACCGAAGAACTGCATTATTTATCAATGAAGAGCCGGCAGACCCAGCAGGAGTTAGAGCGTCAAATCAAATTGTATCGCGGACTCATGAATGCTGTTCCGATGGGGCTGTACTGGAAAGACAGCGAAGGCCGGTTAATGGGATATAACCCGGAATATGCACACATCAAAGGTCTTAAGAAAATGGAAGAGGGACTTACCTCCGTCCGAACGGATTTATTCGAATCCCAGCAGAATGGACTGCCGCTTGACATGGAGGTGATGAATAAAGATATTGAGCTGCTCTTTATACCTCAGACACTTATCCATAACGGGTTTTCGCGTACTTACCTTGTTTCTAAAATTGCGGTCAAGGATGAAAAAGGACAGGTTTGCGGTCTCTTGAGCGGATTGCTGAATCAGGAATTTCTGAAAACCACACAAAACGGCTCTTTCTGTCCGCATATGAAAGATTTATGCGTTGCGGAAATAGTTCCCTGCCCGCTGGTTCTGGTGGACCGGCAAGGGCGGATTATCCAGGCCAATTCACGGTTTTTAAATCGCTTTGAAATCAGTCAGCCTCAACCCCATCGCCACAAATTGACTGAGCTTTTGTCACTGGAATCCTCTGATACCATCGACAGACTGATTTGCGGCTATTCTGAATCGTGCAGGAAAGAACCGTCATCAATTCATATCAATTGGCATTCGATAGGTTATTCTTTAACGTCTCAACCGTTTTATGAGGGTACAATGCTTAAAGGCGTTCTCCTGCTTTTTGTTGAGACAGCTGCCCCGAAACAAACATCATCCACTCAGGAGATAACATCTATGCAGGAGTCGAATCAAAACATTCAGAATGAAAACAAAGAGCAGGCAGTCCGAATATTGATCGTGGACGATGTTGAAGAAAATCGAGAACTTCTGAAAATTATTCTGTCCAAACTCGACTATCATCCCATTCTGTGCAGTTCGGGCCGTCAGGCCGTAACACTGTGCCGGAAGGAAAAATATGATCTTGTACTGATGGATATTCAGATGCCGGAGATGAACGGGCTTGAAGCGACACGGCAGATTCGTACCGACAGTCTCAATTTATCTGTGCCGATTATCGCCATGACGGCGTCCAATCAAAAGGATGACGAACTGGCAGCCCTGGAGTGCGGATGTGACGACTACCTGAGCAAGCCAATCAGCCGTAAGCTGCTGGAACAGAAAATCTGGCGGAGTCTGGCAAAAGTTCAGCAAATACGACAAGCCGAAGAGGGATATGAGATTACCTCCTTTTTGCAGGGCGATCCGGATTATCATAAAACAATCGAAACGTTTGTCGGCAATCTACCCGGCCGCATCGAAGAGATCCGTCAGGCGTTTGAGAAGAATGATCTTAAAGAGTTGGCATTCAAGGTGCACGCCTTGAAAGGGTTGGGAGGATTTGCAGGTTTTGCAGTTTATACCGAAAAAGCCGCTCTTATCGAGAACTCTCTCCGTGACCAAAATTTGGACAAGATACAGCAGCAAATCGATGAGATGGTCGATATGTGCATGAGGACAAAAATCAAGAGCGATACGAAATAACCAGGGTTTTTACGCAATTTCTTTTAAAAGACAGAGTGCATGGATGTTTTTTCTTAACACTGCGACAGGGTTTTTGGTACAATAGACAATATGTTATGAAACAGTGTTCCTTTACCGTTTCTATGGTAAAGGTCGATTCAGGCGGGCAGGCAAATTGCACCATCTTATTAAGCGAATTTTCGAACAGAGAGCCGAATAATGCGAAATACCAAGTATCCGAAGAAAAATGACCTTAGTCACTATCCGGGGGTTAAGCTAACGGCTTTTTGGACACTTCTTTTTTTATTGCCGCTTTCAGTCAAGGCCGACATCGCTATTACTGACGGCATACACGCCTATAGCAGTTTGGCCGATACTGTCGTGACTATGAGCGGCGTTTCGGAACTGCATATTACCAGCTCCACGACCCCTATATCCGGCTGCACCATCCATCTCAACTCGCCGGACTCCTTTTTCTTTCTGGAAAATATCAGGCCGTCTGTGGTCAATTCCACCTACCTGAGCCAGATTCGTGTAAATGGCTCGAATGCAGTGCTGAATACCAATGTGCGGATCGTGGAATACGCCGCCGGAGCAGTTGTTATTCCTCACTCATCGACCTTTCAGCCGCTGCAGGTGTTTACCGGAGACAATTTTCAGGGAAACTCCACTTACTTAAGTCAATACACGGCCTACAATACCAGTTCGTTGGGGACGATGGCTTCGTCGATCAGTTCCTTTATTTTAAAGAGGGGCTATACGGCGACATTTGCACAGACTGAGAACGGTACCGGCTACAGCAAAAACTATGTGGCTCAGGACTGCGACCTGGAGATCGGAGTACTGCCGACCAAGCTCAATGACAAGATTAATTTCATCAGGGTTTTCCCCTGGCGCTGGACCAGTAAAAAAGGGATCGGCGGCAACATCGGCTCCAACCTCAACGTCAAATGGTGGTATAACTGGAATCTCGATCAGAACTCCACATTGGACAAGGAGTATGTTCCTATCCGACAGAATCGATGGTGGCCCAGTATGGGACAGAACTGGCAGACCCGCGGAGCCAGCCATCTTCTGGGCTACAATGAGCCTGACAGCACAAACCAAGCCAATATTACCGTGGGCGATGCCATCTGGTCATGGCCTGATCTGCTCGGTACGGGGCTGCGTGTGGGTTCGCCAGCAACGACCGACGGGGGGCGAAGCAGTTGGTTATATCCGTTCATACAGCAGGCCGACGCCGCCGATTTACGGGTTGATTTTGTCGCGGTTCATTACTATTGGTGCTATGATCCCGCCAATCCGTCCGGGGCGGCAACACAAATGTATAACTATCTTAAGGCGGTTTACGATCAAACAAATCGTCCTATCTGGATCACGGAGTGGAATAACGGCGCAAATTGGACCGGATGCAGCGATCCGACCTACGCCCAGCAGGCCGCCGCCGTCAGGGCTATGATCAATATGCTTGACAATACCCCCTGGGTTGAGCGGTATGCCATTTATAATTGGGTGGAAGACTGTCGGCGTGTTGAGTGGGATGACGGCTGGCCGACGGAGGCCGGTATTGTTTACCGCGATCAGGTTTCTCCCGTCGGATATGTGCAGGAAGTTTGCGGTTCCGGAAAAAGCGCCAATGCCATCTATACGTTCGATGAACATTTCCGAGATTGTTCCGGCAACGGCAACAATCCGCTGTTTTACGGAGCCCCCAAGAGAACGGTAAGCCCCGGCGGCAATGCTCTGGTCCTGGACGGCGTTGACGATTATCTGGTACTCCCGACGCACATGGGAGAAGAAACCGACTTCACCTTTGCCGCATGGGTCTATTGGAACGGCGGCGATCTGTGGCAGCGCATCCTTGATTTCGGGAACAATACAACACAGTATATGTTTCTGACCCCCGCATCCGGCGACAACACCCTGCGTTTTGCTATTACTACGTCGGGAAACGGTGCTAACGAACAAAAGATCGAGACGACCCGGTTGGCTACGGGGCAATGGGTCCATATTGCCGTTACGTTGAACGGTAATACCGGGACACTTTATGTTAACGGCTCGCCCGAGGCGTCAAATACTGCCATGACGATCAATCCTTCCGACTTCCAGCCGGCAATCAACTATCTCGGTAAAAGTCAGTGGTCTGCTGATCCTTTGTTTGACGGAATGCTCGATACTGTTGTCATCGCCGACTATGCATTGAGTAGAGAAGAAATTGCCACCCTGATTACTTCCGGTCAGCCGGCTCAGTTCATCACTGCACCACTGGAGATCGCCGGTTCGAGTGCCGGATCGGAACAGACGGGCAACCCGGCTGTCAACTCGTATGACCGTAACCGAAAGACGCGATGGTGTAATGACGGGACTGTTGCGAATGCATGGATTAATTACGATCTTGGTCAAGTGTGTGAGGTTGAAAATATCCGGTTGAGATTTTACCAGGGACACACCCGTACGTATCCCATTAAGATAGAAATCGATGGAGTTCAGGTCTTCAGCGGCATTACCAGTATGACCAGCGGCTATTGGGAAAGGGCGATATCTCCCGTCAGCGGCCGTCATATCAAAATTACAATGACGGGCAACAATAGTGCCGGCAGCGGTTGGTTCAGTATTTGGGAGGCGCAAGTCTGGAGTCACGCCAATGAACCTCCCGCCTTCCTTGTAAACCCCGTCCTTGCTGCCGTGGCAGTCGAGAGAACTCTTTACAGCAGCACACTGGCCGATGATGCAGAGGATCCTGAAGGCGACGTTCTAACCTTCAGCAAAGATTACGGTCCCGATTGGCTGACCGTGTTCCCGGATGGTACGTTTTCGGGGATTCCATTGAATTCGAATACGGGCGAAAATGTATTTACAGTTCGTGTTACCGATACCGGGGGGCTCTATGATACCGCAGAGATGAGAATTACAGTGAGCAATATATATTCCGGTACCCAGGGAATGGACGATTTGCTTGGCTTTGCATCTCAATGGCTGATGGTGGATTGTGAGGATATTCCCGGCTGCGGCGGGGCTGATTTAGATGACGATGCGGCTGTTACCGGTTTGGACTTTTCCATCCTGGCACGCAACTGGCAGGGAGATGAGACGCTGCAGCTTTATCTGCGATTTGATGAAACAAGCGGGACTACCGCTGAAGATGATTCGATTTATCAGCGGAACGGCTTACTTGTTAACGGTCCGGTCTGGTCTTCAGGCATAGTGAACGGTGCTTTAAGTTTCGACGGTGCGAATGATTATGTCCGGGTTCACGGCTACAACGGGATCACCGGCATGGCCAGCCGTACCTGTGCTGCCTGGATCAAGACTACCAAGGCCGGCTCACAAATTCTGAATTGGGGTTCAACGCAGGTCGGCCAAAAATGGACTCTTCGGGTTAACGACGATGGTACATTCCGAACGGAAATTTCCAATGGATATTGCTACGGAACGACGTCGATCAACGATGGGGCCTGGCATCATGTAGCGGTTGTGCTTGCCAACGACGGTTCACCGGATATCAGTGAAGCGGTTTTGTATGTTGATGGGGTTCGCGAATCGGCAGGAGGAGTGCTGTCGTGTCCCGTTAATACATCCGGAGCCAATGAAGTGAAAATCGGGGTGGATATTAGCGGGATAAATTCCTTTTTTGCAGGTCTTATGGATGACGTTTATATCTTCAATATTGCACTGTCAGAGGCACAGATTAAAGATTTATATACGGGCAGTCAGTCGGCGTCTTTCTGAACCCGGAAGCAATTACGGCTACGGGCATTGCGGCATTTTGCCGCTTTTATCTCACTCTTGACAGAAGAGAGTAAACACTGTTTTTTGTAAAGGCGATCAAAGCTTTACCTCTGAGCAAAGCCATGGCTGCCAAACTGACTTTCCTTGCTGTACCGGCCCCAGAATTCACTGGCATAAGTTGTCAGATGTATTTTTGCCGAGGACAGGAGTCTTGGAGTTATTAAAAAATTTGTGCATTTACGGTCATTTCCCTTTCAAAAAAGAGCAGTACTACTGCTTTTTAATGAGGGTTATGGCCGCGCTGCACCCAAGGCAGATAATCGCAAGTATTTATGTATGCTTAACTTAAAACCAATGGAGCCAATGAGATTCGAACTCACGACCTCTTGCATGCCAT
>CAZYQN010000083.1:0-11938 GCA_964649955.1 uncultured Pirellulales bacterium | reverse complement strand
TGAATACTCTCGCCCGCTCGTGACTTCACTTTAATCATAAAAAATCAAACCTTCCTGTTACCGTTAATGACGCTGCAATTGAACATCTCAACCAATGAGAAAGCATTGTAGAATACGCATTTATCGAAAAAATGCAAGCCCAAATTCACACTTTTTCGCCATGATTACCCAATAAACAGTCAAAAGACGCTTCTTAAAATACATTTATCCCCTTATATATAAAAGCCTTACAGATATATCCACCACACGATGAAACCGTCTTGAATGGCAGGCTTTCCTCAAACGTAAAAAAAAGATAATAAAAATATGGAAACAAAAGTGCCACAGCTTATTATAATTATTGTTTTATAAGGAGGATTTCCAGCGTACCTGAATATTGATTCGGTATGTCTTGTATTTATGAAGGGTAATAAAACGTGATGTACAAACATCTGATACACAGCATTGGGATTGCATTCATTGTCGCCACTGCCGCAGCTGCTACAGATGACGGCACAGAGAATCCAGCCGTAGCCGCAGTACCAAACTCTCCTAATTTTATTTCCGTATTTAATGGCCACGACAATGAAGAGGCCGACGAGGAATGCATTTATGCCCAATTTCATTACTTCGACAACCTTGCTCACACATTATCTTTTTACAGGTTAGACGCCACCCATAACGGACACAATATTGATCCTGATATCGCACTCAATAACAATGCTGTTGTCGTCGCCTGGACAAGCAGCGACAGCGACAGCGAAGGCGTTAAGGCCAGGGTCTTTGATCCCAACATCAATCCGCTGACCCCGGAGATTGCAGTCAACAGCATCACTGCCGGCAATCAATACCAACCGGCAATTGCGATTGATGCGCACGGCCGGTTTTTGGTGGTCTGGTCCAGTGGAACAGAGGGCAGTCGAACCGTATCGGGCCGATTCTTTGACGTTTCCGGCTCGCCGCTCAGTGCGGAATTTGCCGCTTCATCCTCAGGCGACAACTTTTCTCCCGCCGCCGCGGTTGATCCCAACGGCGTATTTACCGTTGCCTGGTCGGCCAAACCGAGCGGCTCGTCAACATACAATGTCGCCTTCCGTCAATACACTCCCGATGGAACTCCGAAAACAACCGCCGTATGGGTCGCGCAAAACTTAGTAAATACTCCCGCTGTTGCCGTGTCTATGAATCGAGACCGTAATCTTGTGATTGCGTGGGACGCACGTTCCTCCGATGCCGCACAAACAGATATTTATGCCCAAATCTTCAATTCCAATACCATTCCTCAAACAGACGCTTTCCCTGTCAACACCTTCCAGACCGGACGACAGGAAAAACCCTCCGTCTCGTTGACCGACAGTGGCAACTTTGTGATTGTCTGGCAAAGCGAAAACGCCGATGGCGACGATGATGGCATTTGCGGCAGGACTTACGACCCTAACGGCCTGCCGACACAGGACGAGTTTAGCGTCAATCTGTTTGTTTATGGAAAGCAGCACAAGCCAGACGTTGCCATGAACGCAGACGGCCGATTCTTAACCGCCTGGCAGCATGAGGCCCAGAACTGCTGGCTCGACGGCAAACATTTGTACTGTGAATATAGCCATGAAATTCATTTCCAAACTGGCGCCAAAACCCTTCCGCGGCCAGGTATCTATTCCGGTGACCTGTCCGGAAATAGTTTTACGGACTTCGCCGATTTGATCTGGCTTGCCGAACACTGGCTCCAATGGGACTACAGACGGGATATTCCGGATGCAGACATCTACCCCGACGGACATACCGATTTCATAGACTTTTATTATATAGCCGAAAATTGGATGACGTGCTGGCAACCCCCACTCCCGCCCGAACTGATGTGGGTCTATCATCAAAACCGCCTAACCGCTTGTTCCTCGCGACTAAAATCGATTGCGACTTCAGTGGTCATGTACGCCAATGATTTTAACGGCCGATTTCCGTCAACCCTTGAAAGTCTCGCTGCGGAAAACTTTCTTGAAACGCCCTGGCCGGATGAGATGTTCCAGTGCCCTGCGGTTTGCCCGCATACCCAATACAGCGACTATGTGTACCGGGGCAATGATCTAAGGGATTATGACTCGGCCTATATGATTCTTGCATATGACCGACAAAACAACCATCCGAACGGCATGAGAAATGTCGCATTTGCGGACGGACACGTTAAAACGATGACCGAAGAGGACTTCCTCGCCGCCATCGAACAGGACAATGCTTATCGCCGTTCAAGCCCCCGACTCGAAGAAAAACCTGTTGAATAGAATCATTCCCCCGCTCAAATACCATCATCGTCAAAAGCGATTCGCAGGTGTGTGACTTGGATTGAATAGTAATCTGCAAAACTATAATCCCAGCGTATGAATTTGCTCGATAAGGTTGCGATAGGCCAACGCTGTCGCATAGCACAGCATTATTGACAGAATGATAACCCCGACGGTTACAATGGTTTTATTGATAAGACTGTACCGGGGATGAATCCATACCAGCGGCAGCGCCAGCGGTCCCAGGGTCAGCAGCGCAAAAATGATCACTGACGTTGAATGATACCACTTGCCGCCTGTCTTTGCCGGCGACACCGCTACCGGAGTTGGCCGGGCCGTCAGAAATTCCCCACAATATCGGCACTTAATGGCTTCTTTCTGAATGCGTTCCGCACAAAACGGACATTTTTTGGTTTCTTCCTGCATTACTGCAACCTGTTCTGCCGTCATTTGCATCCTGAACTCTCCGATAGAAACAAGAATATACCCTCTTTATTCTATCGACTCACAAGCCCGGCAAGAATAGGACAAAAACAGGATTTTCAACAATGCCCGCCTGCGGTCCCCTCCCGAGATTACTTGACAACTTCACAGCCCATTTGGGTGGCCTGTTTTTCAAGAAAATCCATAAATAACGGCAAATCCATCGGCATCAGAATACGTTTGCAGTCTCCGTCTGGGCACACGACTTTTAGAATCTGCCCTTTCTCAAATTCCTGCGGTTCCACCTGAAGCGTCATCGTGAAACCATACTTGGCAAGGGAACCGATGGTCGGCACCGGGTATGAACGCGGCAGCGCCCCTTCGCAAACTCCCGGCACCAGCATCGGCGTCACGGTCCCGTCCCCCAGCCCGATATCCATATTTCGGACCTTCATTGTGACAAAGATATTTCCTTCAAACCACACTCCCCGCATTTTTTCCGCCGCAGCTCTTGCAGTCACAGCCGGCTGTATCCCCAGGCTCTCCATCTCCGCTTTCAGCAGAGCCGTCATCGCCGCATCATATCCGCGTTCTTTATCCTGCAATGCAGCCGTCGCCAGGTGAATCCCCAAAAGATTAGAGTAGGTATCCTCCCATGAAAACGCCGAGGGAAACTCCGGCACAAACGCCATTGACTTATACCCGAAAAAGGTCAGCACCTCGTGCCAGGTCACCATCGTAAACGTAAAATACCGCCCCAGCTCCATCGCCACTTCGTCAGCAATACGTTCGCGATCCTCCTCCGGCAGCGTTTTCCAATGCTTAGGATAGGTCAGGCAGACATAATACCGTGACGGCTCGACATTCAGCTTAAAACTGAAATGACGGTCTCCCTGCAAAATTTCCTGTTTGGTCCTCCGATAAAGATACCGTGTGTAATCGGCTCCTATCCTGAGATGAGCAATGTCGATATGTCCTCCCTCACAGGTATAGACAATGCCGTTTTTCTCAAACAGCCCGTCATAATATTTATGCTCGCCCAACGTCGACAGATCAAGAAAGTTCGTCCCCGGCGTCGAGGTCGCATAGCTTCCCAATCGCGGACGCGGCTCATCATTGATCGAACAGCCGCCCATCGCTAAAAGAACAACAATCCCTGCCAGTCCCGCTCGGAACATCGCTGATTTTTTTATCGACTGTTTATTTTTCATCCTCTTCTTCTTCCTGTTCTTCCTCCTCTTCATCCTCACCCTCTTCAACTTCCTCTTCATCTTCTACTTCTTCAACAGGGCTGTCATAGTCCTCTTCTTGGTCAGTCCCCCGTTCATGCGTCAGATCGGCATAGCCGGCCACTTCATCGGCCAGCATATTCTTGCGCAAAGCCTCATATTCATCCAGCGTCATCGTCACCTCGCGGGCCTGGCTTCCTTTATAATCCCCCAAAATTCCCGCCGCCGCCATCATCTCGATGATTCGGCTTGCCCGTGCATACCCGATGCTCAGCCGCCGCTGCAGGAGCGATACGCTGCCGCGTTTGCTCTCCAGCACCACGCGTACTGCATCATCAAATAATTCATCTTTCTGCCCGCCTCCCAGATCGACCGTATTCAACTGCATCAATTCAGGATGGTATTGCGGCTGTGCCACATCCTTGAGGAATTTAACCACACCGCGAATCTCATCGTCATCCAGATACGCCCCCTGCGACCGCACCAGTTCGCTGGTCCCGGGCTTTAGAAACAGCATATCCCCCTGCCCCAGCAGCGTCTCGGCGCCGTTCTGATCGAGAATGATCCGGCTGTCCATACGCCCCGCCACACGGAACGCAATACGCGACGGCATATTTGACTTGATCAGCCCCGTCACCACCGTTGCCTGCGGCCGCTGCGTCGCCAGCACCAGGTGAATCCCCACGGCACGGCTCTTCTGGGCGATACGCACGATATACGCCTCAATTTCTTTAGCCGCCGTCATCATCAAATCGGCAAGCTCATCAATAATGATAACAATATGCGGCAGCTTCTTGGGGATTTTGGCTTCTTCTTCCGGCGTCGCAGGACTGAACCGCTCAATCAATTCCTCCGGCGTCAGCAAATTATACGATGCAATATTTCGCACCTTCGCTTCCGCAAGCAGTTCATACCGCTCATCCATCTTCTCTGTCGCCCACTGCAAGATTTGCTCGGCACGGTTCATCTCCGTCACCGTCGGGCACATCAAATGCGGAATCGACTCAAACGCCGCCATTTCCACCATCTTCGGGTCGATCAGAATCATCTTGATTTCGTCAGGTCGGCGGGAAAGCAAAACACTGATGATGATGCTGTTGATGCATACGCTCTTGCCCGAACCGGTTGTGCCGGCAATCAGTAAATGCGGCATTGCCGCCAGGTCCGACACCAGCACCTCGCCGGATGAACTCTTGCCCAAATACAGCGGTATCTGCATCTTTGCCGCCATCGATTCACCGCGCACCACCAGATCTTTCAGACGCACCGTCTCACGCTCACTGTTGGGCACTTCAATTCCGATGGTATGCTTACCCGCCAGCGGTGCCACCACACGCACCGATCCCGAACTGGAACTGACGGCTCGTGCAATATCATTGGCCAGCGTCGAGATCTGGCTGACCTTCACCCCCGCCGCCAACTCCAGCTCATACATCGTGATTGCCGGGCCGGCCTCAGCATTGACCACCTGCGCATTAATGCCGAATTCCTCCAGCAGCGACTCAAGCATATGGGCCTTTTCTTCAACCATCCGCTCCTGTATCGACGAAAAACCCGTCTCCGGCTCCTTAAGCAGCTCAAGCGGCGGAAGCTGATAATCTTCGTAACTCTTCGGCGGTGCAGACGCCTCTTTTTCCTTGGGCTTGACCGGCATCGGCTTGGGGGCCGCCACCGCAGGTTTTATCAGCGGTTTGACTTTCTTGGGTGTCTCGGGTTTTTCCTCAATCTCATGCTCTTCTTCTTCCGCAACAACAGGAGCTGTCTTGACCGCTGCCTGAACAGCAGGTTCAGCCTCCGCGGTCGCCGCCGCATGAAGAGTTTTTTCGCGATACTCACGAACCACATCCGAGAACGATTTGGCCTGCGACTTCTGCTTTTGACTCAGCCGTGTCCAGATATCTCCCAAAGCATGTGACTGCTCTTTGGCTGCCGACAAAGCAGGCCCCGCCAGCCCGAAAAACTTCAGCACCCCCACCCCGAACCACCGTACCAGTGTCAGCACAACCGTATCCGCCGCCAGGATCGCCCCCACAATCAGACTGCACAGCAGCACAATCCACGTCCCCAGCATCGCCAGATGCTTCGGCAAAAAAGTCCCCGCCGAAACTCCCAGAATTCCCCCGTTACCCCACGGAAAATCCCCGCCCGCATAAATTCGCCCGAAGACTGCCCGATACAGCGGCGAGGTCGACGAACTATCCGGCCACATCAAATACCACGACGTCGAAACCGCCGCCGTCACAAGGATCAATCCGATCGCCCGCAGCACCGGCTGCGTCAATGGCTTGCCTGCCAAATGTGAAAACAGCGCCACCACCACCCCCAAAAGCCCCACAAACACCCCCGGCCCAAAGTAATACAGCACATAATACGCCGCAAATGCCCCCGCCTGCCCACACAGATTTCGCACCGGCTCATTGTGCGGCCAGACATATTCACTCGGCTTGTCACCCAAATTAAAACTCACAATGCTGCACAGCAAAAGCACACACACGCACAGCAAAATACCCTCGATCGCAATCTTATATAATTGTCCGTGTTTCACAAATTCCTTCCAGAAACCTTCTCTTGCAACGTCTTATAATAATTCAAGTTATAATCCATTAACAACACCTAACTGTAAACTGATAACTGATTAATATCTATCGGCAAACAAGGGGCCTTTTCTGCAAAACTCACTCAATAATACTGAAAACAATGACTCAATACAAAAAATCGTTGATACTCGAACCTCGGCACTGTAAAATATCTCACGTCGTGAGCTATCGAATACCAAAAATAAAGATATACATACACTTGAAAGGATTTTCCCGTGAGTATTCAGCTTAAAAAAGACTGTAAATACAGCCTCGTCGTCCCCACCAGCATGGGCGTGCGTCTGACCCCCACTGACGGCCAGCCGATGCATTGCGGCCGTACCCTCATCATGCAGGCCACCAGCGCCGAAACCAACGTCGCCAGTGTCGCTTCCTATCTCGGTCTGCCCGTCAAAGTTCTGACCACCTTTGTCAAAGACAGTCCTATCGCCCGCTTTATCAAAGACGACCTCGCCGCCCGCCACATGGACTATGAAGGCAAAGAAGTCGAACAAGGCGGTCCCTGGGGCTACCGCCATCAGTTCAACCTGGCCGACAGCGGCTTCGGTTCACGCGGCCCGCGTGTCCACAACGACCGCGCTGGCGAAGTCGGCCGCACCCTCAACGTCAAAGACTTCGACTTGGACCGCCTTTTCGGCAAAGAAGGCGTCCAGATCGTCCACCTGTCCGGCCTGATCGCCGCCCTCTCCCCCGACACCGGCAAGTTCTGCCTTGAGCTGGCACGCGCCGCCAAAAAATTCGGCACACGCATCTCCTTTGACCTCAACTACCGCGCCTCCTTCTGGAAAGGCCGTGAGGCCGAACTGAGTGCCATCTTCAAAGAAATCGCCGCCGCATCGGATATCCTCGTCGGTAACGAAGAAGACTTCCAGCTTTGCCTTGGCATCGCAGGCCCCGAAGCGGGCGGCAAGGACATCGCCGCCAAGATCGAAAGTTTCAAAGGCATGATCAACTGCGTCAAGAAATCCTTCCCCAATGCCCAGTGCTACGGCACTACCCTCCGCCAGGTCGTCAGCGCCAACTGCCACCTCTGGGGTGCGATAATGGCCGAAGGCAATAACTGGCACATCATCGAACCACGTGAAATCACCGTCATGGACCGCATCGGCGGCGGCGATGGCTTCGTCGGGGGAATGCTCTACGCCATCCTAAAAGGCTGGGAACCTGCAAAGTGGCCACAGTTCGGCTGGGCCACCGGCGCCTTGGCCACTACCATGCTCACCGACTACGCCCAACCCGCAGACGAAGAACAGGTCTGGAGCATCTGGCAAGGCAACGCCCGCGTAAAACGATAACGTTATTCTCAAGGGCAGGTCATTATGCCTGCCCTTTCTTATTTACTATTGTTTGCCGAAAAGAGGCCAAATTGTTCTTTTAATTATACAATGCTGACAACAACGGTGTAACAACCTGTTACTTCGCCTTGCACCTCTTGTTCCATACGCAGGTAAAAGTTGTCACCTGACCGGGATTCATCGGGGGCAGTGATTTCCACCTCAAGCGGAACAGACTTCTTGGAAAACAAAGAAATCCCCTTGATCAGTTTCCATGCGACTGTTTTTTCTTTTAGTTGTGGCAGGAAAGTGTCTTTGCCCCGGGCAGCTAAAAGCTCCGCATCAATGTCTCTCGGTTTTACGTCCGGACCCCATATCTTATCAAAAGGCGATATCTCCTTGGTATCAGACAGAGTAATGGTTTTTCGGTCTCCCGCTGTTACGCGTACCTGAGGTCGTACAACCTTTGGCGGATACCCAAAAACTGGCAAACGAGGCACAAAAGACAGACGAATCCGCAGGTCTGTATTTAGACTTTTAATCCCGTCGAATGGCAAACCGATTGCCAGTTGCAGTCTAATATTAGCCCCTCTCCTTAAAGCAACGATATGCATGTTACGGGCAGCAATATTGTTTTCCCATTGAATGATGAAGGGGTAAACCAGGGGATCGGGATTGGAGGAGTCCTTGGGGTCGTCATTGACATAAGCGATAGCGAGAAGACACTGATGTGCAGGATGTGCGACTCCGGGCACCGGCTTGGGGACCCACTGAACATAAGGGGCCTGAACACTTGAGTTGGCCGGGACTGAAAAGGAACGTGTCGGGTTCGGATGACCGCGTGCAGCAGGGATCAACTTCCAATTTGACGGAGCAAAACCCACGTGCGGATCAGCCCAATAGTAGCGCACCCGCATTTTGGGAATGCCGGCATTGCTGCGATTATGCACTACTGCCCAAACGCGGTTGACTTGTCCAAAGACCGGATTCACGTCAACCGATCCATAAGGCGGTGCATCGACAAGAATATCCGGGCTTTCCCACAATGAGTAGCTGTATTGCTGGCCGGTGTCATTGCCGGCATCCCGAATCCAGAGATCGCCAATGCCTGATAATGGCTTAATCTGACGGAAATAGGCAAGATTTGTACCATAGATAGAAGGTACATTGAGAGTAGTATGGATATATTCACCTGTTGAACCCCATTTACTGCGTACCTTGATACAGTTACCCGCAGAATCTACCTCCCAAACCCGTCCGGTATGGGTGGTAACATTGTGTGAGTCGCGATAACGGACAACATCACCGGGTCGGACCAATCCCTGCATCACCGGTATGCAGTTATCCTTGAGGATTTGATCGACGTCGGCGGAACTGTTGATCCAGTAACGACGCGGCAGGAACGTAAAACCCCAACAGTTGTATCTCCCCGTCCGTCCCAACTGCTCTTTTGTCAGGTTAAAATGTGTGTAATACTGAACAAGAGGGATGAGGGAAGGGTCGGTTTCTTCAGTTACATCACCGCCCCAATCCCAAACTTGCTGGAGTTCCACACCCGCCGATGTTTTAATACCTGTAATGCGCGGCATATTGACCTCCTTTAGTGCACCATGTTCTTTGTTTCGGTTAGTTCGGCATGCGAATATGTGATCTCAAGAGGTTTAATCGGAAGTCGGAGTCCGGAACGGATTGCGTGCGCCGCAAAATGAACAAAAAATGGCCCCGGTTTCTCCATAGACTTTCTAAACAGCACCCCCAGTATCTGCGGTGCAGCTTCTGCGTTGACATTCTCGACAACAAAGGCGAATGCCGCAAGGGTAATCTCATGAAGACGCCCTGACTTGCGCATCTCCTTTGAAATTAACGGCATTACCTCTTCCCCGGCGGTAATCAGCCGCCTGATGATCGGATCCGCCGCAAAGACCTTTCGCAAAACATAAGGTGAGCTGGCAAGCCCTGCGTCTTTGATTTTGCCGGGATCGTGAAGAGCAGTTATATCTTTTTGAAGGTTAGCCATTGAACACCTCCATAACATGGATTTCATGTTCTTGTTGCCCGTTATGATGATACAGTGTGATCGCTGAGATTTTAGAATTGGGTCTTGTTCTGCACCCCCTTTCAATTTATAACAACAATAAGGGTAATCGCTTTTTTTTATAGTTTCATTAACACTTCATAAAGTGAATGACATGCCCTTTTCAGGTTATACCTCCTGAACTAAATTATATGGCTGTGACCATATGCAACGATTCAAAATTCAACAATGAGGCTTGACAAAGTAATACAAATTAGCGTGTCATAAGTTAGATGCAATTCGCAGAAAGAGCCACCGACTAACTTTACACAATAGCACTTGCCCCAAACAAATGTCAACAGGAAAAACGCAGACTCGGTAAAAATCAGGATACTCTTCTCATTGAAAAAAAGCGTATAACAGTATGACATTGCGATATATACAGAATAATGTCCAAACGATGCTTTCCTTAATATTTCCATACATTATAAACTTGCAGCTCTGACAGGGGGCCTTCGCAAAATTGACAGTCAGCTATATACCGTTAATTATTTGTTTGCTTTTTATAAAACTTTCCGGTATAATACCGCCCCGAAGCACCAAAGCTTCCGGAGCATGGCTATTTGACAACAAAAGAAGAAAACACCAACTAAGCAAAATATCTTGTATATCCCGTTAATCCCGTCTAAAAAACCTGTAAATCTTGTCTAAAATCCGTGCAAATCTGTGTCCAAAAAACTCCGAACTACGAACTGGTTCACGTTTCGTGCATGGAATTCAGTGGTTTCTCCTGTAAGTATTTTTAAATAATAATGTTACAAATCATACAGTTGTGTTCGGTTGAATATAAGTTGCATACAAGTTGTGTCATGTTGCGCTCAGTTGTGTTCAGTTGCGCTATGTTGCGCTCAGTTGCGCACGGTTACAAACACGTTTCACATGCGAAGAATCCTTGAAAGCTCACCCGAAGTTGATAAAATAGACAAGCCGACATGACAACAAAAACAAATAAGGAGCAGCCCGACTGACGAACAATGCTGTATTTAAAACATATTCCAAGCCCCCTGCGGTCCTATCTACTCAAATGGGCCGGGTACTTATCCATCCCCGGCGTCAAACACACTGCCGAGTTCTACTATTGGTACACAAAACTGCAGCAGGAAGGAGGAAGTTTTCAAAACAATTGGTACTATCAGCTGATGCTCAATATGGCCGGCGAAGTAAACGACCGGTTTACTGCTGATAAAGTCATCGCCGATTTCGGCTGCGGCCCGCGCGGCAGTCTCTGCTGGGCAGCCAATGCCAGACAGCGTATCGGCATCGATGTCCTCGTTGACAAATACCGGCTCCTGGGAATCGACAAACAAAACATGACGTACGTTCAGTCATCGGAAAATACCATTCCCCTGCCTGATGCCTCCGTGGATATCCTCTTTACGATCAATGCCCTGGACCATGTGGATAATCTGAACGTTATGTGTACGGAACTGCTTCGCATTCTGAAAACCACTGGCCAGTTCATCGCATCTTTCAATCTTGAAGAAGATGCCTCTGTCTGTGAACCGCAAACACTGACGGAAGAAAAACTGCACGATACGCTCCTTGGCCGCCTTAACGTTCTGAGCTATCGCATGGCAAAGCGGGGACCTCGGGATGATACTTACAGACATTTCACCGACGGCTCGGAAATCCCAACCTCCGGCCAGCGTTTGCTGTGGGTACGCGCTCAAAAACCGTAAGTGCTAATCGAATTGAATATCACTTAAGACAAATTGCACCATTGTTTTGCCGTTGTAAGTATTATGCTGCGGCTCATAGGCAACACTGAAGGTGTCAGTCTCAACGAGTTTCTTTTCCAAAGCCCCCATCCCGAAACCGATGCATCGCACCGCCCCGCTGGCGTCGGCAATGGAAAGCTGCAAATGGTCGTTGCGTGTCCCGACCCGCCGCGGCGGAGCAATCAGCCGTACACCGCGCGTCGCAAACAGCGGCCGCGGATTGCCCTGCCCGAACGGCTCTAAGCTTTGCAGTTCCTTCATCACCCGCTCATTAAAATCGCCGATGCGGGTTTCCGCTTCAATATCCAAAAACGATTCCAGTGCACCCTGCTGTAAGTGTGTTTGGGCAAACGTTTCAAACGCCTCCG
>CAZYQN010000082.1:5559-11956 GCA_964649955.1 uncultured Pirellulales bacterium | reverse complement strand
CAGCCCTGCGCTCTATCGCTGGACGGCGGAGCAGGTTGCCGGTGCGATTAACGACCTTAACGCCGGTCAGTCCGATACATTTTTGACGCTGGCGGACGGCGAGAAATTGGCCGATTTGGGTGGTGGTGCCAACGGCTTGGCCGTGGATGCTGCGGGAAATGTCTTTTTCACGTACAACGGTTCTCAGTCCGTTCTGGGAATGTGGAACGGCATTTCAGGCGATGGTTACAATTATGATGTTTTGGCGGTCGGGCCTGACTTCGGCTGGCCGTGGTTCGGCCCACTGGCCATCGAAGGCAACTTCTTGGCCGGTGACCCGCTCTATGGTTCATTCGGATTTGGCGGCCCCATAACTGAGATTACCTATATAATTCCCGAACCGGCAACATTGATACTGTTGGCCTTGGGAGGTGCCATGGCAGGCATTAAACGGCGGTGGAAACGGAGTTCATAATCACCTTGGATGCGGCGGCCGGACCCTTATTGACTGTGGCCGGCCGCAGTCATCCAACAGGAGAGACTTATGTATAAGAATGCTTTTTTATCCTTTGCTGCGATTGTCCTTGCCGCAACTTGCCCGGCATACAATGCCCCGGAAGGAAAGACCTTCGCCGGTCCCTACTCTTCCGCAATGGAAAACGCCAATCTATTGGCATCGGATGCCGGTATTGCCGGTTTTGTCGGACCGTCTGGTCGCGGCGTTTGTCCTCCCGGTGACAATGATGAGCAGCCATCTTATGATCCCAACGAAAACTTTGTCAATCCGGTTTTCAAAGGCTGGGCAAGCGGGTATCTGAATTACATCCCTGCTCCTGCCGCTCTGCCAAGCTTTATCGGTAACGAAAAGTACGCCTACTATGGCGGTGTTCCTTCGACCTGGCGCAAGCCTCTCGAGGCCTTGGGGGCAGTCACCGGTGACAATTTCCACGTTTGCGTTCTCGGTGATCTACATGCAATGCAGTTGGCATTGCTTGACCCGAATAATGTTGCATTTGCTGCCAATCAAGCCCTTGCTTTTGACGATCCTTATAAAATTCAGCCGGGCCAAATCACGTTGACTTTCGAAACACCGGTTCAGAATGGTCCCGGCCCCGATTTTTCTGTTTTTGAGAATGGCTTCATCTCCGGTGGCGGCGCAGGCGTATCCGGCCAAATATTTGCTGAGCTGGCTTTTGTAGAAGTTTCCACCGATGGCGTTGTGTTCGTCCGATTTCCGTCCGTTTCATTGACACAGCCGGTAGCGGAAAATGGCGGCACAGGAGCCTATGGAACCGTCGATCCCAGCCAAGTGTATAATCTGGCGGGCAAACATGTCAATGCCTATCAGCGTTCATGGGGAACACCGTTCAATCTGAGTGTGATTGCAAATAGTCCTGAAGTTCTCAGTGGCAAGGTTGACTTAAATAACATCCGGTATATCCGAATCGTCGATATCCCCGGCAGTGGTTTTTTTAAAGATGCCGCTGCATCGGTTATCGATCCCAACACCATTGATCCCGCTACCGGCCTTGGCGGTACCTATTACACCCAAGATCACGGTATCCATGATGCATGGGTTACGTGGGGTTCCGGCGGATTTGATCTTGAAGCGATCGGGGTAATTGACCAGCTTTACGGTGACGCCGATTCTGATGGACGGGTGGATATGCTCGATTTCGTCCGGCTGGCCGCCCGCTGGAAAGCGTATGGCAATTGGCCTCAGGGCGATTTTGATGAAAATGGATATATCGACGAAAATGATTTATTGTTGATAACAGCCGATTGGCTCTACGAAGTATCGCGATATCCAAAATGATGAATCCGACAGTTACATTTACTTTTACTCGACGAGTCAAAGCCTTCACTCTGCTTGAGTTGCTTGTGGTAATTGCCGTCATCGCGATCCTGACAGCGATTGTCACACCGGCTTTGCGGGCGGCCAAAGATCAGGCTCATCGGGCGGTTTGTGCGTCCAACATTCGGCAGTTGGGATTGGCGAATTCCTGTTACGCAGGAAATAATAACGATTATTATGTTCGGGCCGCAACAGACATCTTCGGTAAAAATCTTCACCGATGGCACGGCACCAGAAAAAGCGTTAATGAGGCCTTTGACGCTTACACGGGTCCTTTGGCTTCATATCTGGACGGCGGGGCTGTCAAACGATGCCCGTCATTTAGAGACTACCACATCGATCCCGGCCAGCATTCCGCCAATTTCGAAGCCGGCTGCGGCGGTTATGGTTATAATGATGAATATGTCGGGGGACGCTCCGATCTCTACGGCTTTGGAGATGGTTCTCATTATAGTGCCCGTCTGTCAGATGCCTGCTCACCGGGATCGACGGTAATGTTTGCCGATACGGCGTTTCGCCAACTATTACCGGACGGCCAGACTGTCTTTATCGAGTATTCATTTGCACACCCTCCGTTTTGGGAGTGGTATGTTCAGACACTTCGAGAATTTCCCCAGGCGTCTGATTCGCAGGACATAGGCGGCCGGCCAAATCCGTCAATTCATTTCCGGCATCGTGGTTTTACCAATGTCTGCTGGGTTGACGGACATGTTTCAAGCGAAACAATGGATTTATCTGCGCCGTATATA
The DNA here is from genome assembly GCA_964649955.1 of uncultured Pirellulales bacterium. Lineage (GTDB taxonomy): Bacteria > Planctomycetota > Phycisphaerae > Sedimentisphaerales > Anaerohalosphaeraceae > T3Sed10-213. Next base: position 9,373 of record CAZYQN010000082.1, on the reverse strand, counting down.
ACGCATGCCGTAATGGACGATGACGAATCTGCCCGACAGGCCCTCGGCTGGTTCGGACCAGACAACAACAGCCTGTTTGATTTGCGATAAGGCGTTTCGAACCGCATGTTTTTTTCTTTTAATTTCATACTCTGCGTCGTATATTACAGTAATGTTTATACCTTTTTTTCATGCGGCTGAATATTTCCGGAACATTATACTCCATTGTCTTGGCGGCGTGGACTACTTGCTTTTTCCTCCGTATTGTATTATTTGTCAAACCTCAATCTGCCATTCTGATGAGGGTCTCTGTCCAAATTGCTGGCAGCAGCTTGCACAAAATGTTGCCGCCGATTATTGTCGCCGCTGTGGCCGTTCAATAAGCCCTTTTGGGATCATCAATGGCCGTTGCGGAGCCTGTCAGGATGAGGAATTTGCTTTTGATGGTATTGTACGTGCCGGCGTTTATGAAACAGCATTACGAAACCTGATTCTCGCCTTTAAGTTTCACCGGCATACTGAATATGCTGCACGAATCAGTCGGATGATGGCCGATGCTCTTGCTGTCAGCGGAGTTGCCGGAAAGATTGATTATTTTGTCCCCGTCCCCCTTCATTGGCGTCGTCGTCTTGAACGCGGTTACAATCAGGCCCTTTACTTGTCCCGCGGACTGTCTGCCGGTCCTGCCCGAATCAGTGCCGAGTTGGTTCGCACCCGTTATACACGCCGTCAATGGACACTGACTGATACCCAACGTCGAACCAATGTAAAAAACGCCTTTGCCGTCCGTCGCGGACATCGTTTTGCGGGGAAAACAGTGTGTCTCGTCGATGATATTACCACCAGCGGCGCTACCCTCAACGAATGTGCTAAAGTTCTCAAACTCGCCGGTGCTCGAAATGTCTATGCACTGGTTGCTGCGGTTGCCCACTCCGACCAGTAACACAAAGAGTATTTTTTCTGTATCTTATGAGCCTAATTTGGCCGATACATCGCGGATCAGCCCCTGTAACACTCCGTCAGCAATGTCTGAAAGCTCCGGTTCCGGCCGTTCGGCACGCGCCATCGCACTGAGAACGCGAAGAGAAGGCTTCTTGTGACGTTTGAGCGATTCCAGAGTTTTTTCCGCTTGTACCAATTCTCCGTCAGCCATCTGCCGGATATATAAAATGCTTTTTTTTATAATATCCTTTTCGATTGCCTTCTGTGCGTTCAGATCATCTCCCGGCCCGTCGTCGATTGGCTGGCGTTCATGCAATATTTCCTGTGTCAGTTCGTAAGTCTGACGCATTAAATTGTCCACTTGGGTTTCATCCGCTGCGTCAATCGGCATAAGCCTCAATTCAGGCTCATCTTCTGATTTCGGCAGGGGGATATAACACCGATGCTTGCAGTAGGGACATTTTCCCCATTTGCCGCCGGTTTCATCAGGAGCTTTGATTTTTTTCTTACACGATTCGCAGTGAAAGCTGATCGTCATGTTTGTTCCCTCGATTAGCGTTCGATCTTACACTTCTTTGGAATAATCAACGCGCACATCTGTGGTAATGCCGCCCCGGGGCGTAAATTGGGACGTTACTCGCATCCATCGCGGGCTGCAAGCGGCCACAAGGTCATCCAGAATATCATTGGTCAGACGCTCATAAAAGATACCCTGATTGCGAAAACTCTGCATATAGTATTTCAGACTTTTCAGTTCAATGCAATGGGCATCGGGAATATATTCGATTAAAATTTCCCCAAAATCCGGCTGACCGGTCTTCGGACATACACTGGTAAACTCCGGACAGCAAATGGTAATCGTGTAATCTCTGCTTGGCCGGGGATTATCAAAGAGTTCCAGAGACGGTTTTTCGCTCATAATGTCTTCCGTTTCGTTGAAATAACCTCATTTTTTGATATAACTAACGTCATAATGGCGATGTAACTTCGCTGTATCTTAATGACCGGATTGTCTTTTTTCAAGGAATTCGATGAAAATGCCATCAAAATCAGCGATAATTCTGCTTAGCGGCGGCTTGGATTCGGCGACCACCCTAGCGATTGCAAAATATTCGGGATATGACTGTTATGCGATTACCTTTCGTTATGGACAGCGTCATACCTGCGAGATCGAGGCTGCCCAAAAAGTTGCGCAATCCCTTTCTGTGAAAGCACATAAGGTTGTTTCAGTGGATCTGGCGGCCTTCGGCGGATCCGCTTTAACCGACGATCATTTGGCCGTACCCAAAGACAGGGAAGGTATAACCACTGAAATACCAATTACTTACGTGCCTGCCCGTAACACCGTGTTCCTCAGTTATGCCCTTGCCTGGGCCGAGGTACTTGGTGTTTGGGATATTTTTATCGGCGTAAATGCTGTTGATTACAGCGGTTATCCGGACTGTCGCCCGGCTTTCATTCGCGCTTTTGAAACAATGGCCAATCTTGCCACGGCCAAGGCGGTTCAGGGGCAAGGTACTTACTGCATACAAACCCCTATCATCGAAATGACAAAAGCCCAGATTATTCGTATGGGCGTCAAGCTTGGAGTCGATTATTCCTTAACTCACAGTTGCTATGATCCTGTGTCCGGCCGTCCCTGCGGCCATTGCGATTCCTGCCGGCTCCGGCTTAAGGGCTTTCAGGAAGCCGGCTTGACCGACCCTGTCCACTATGCATAGACAAAGGAGAATTATCCCGGAATTAAAAGGGCCACTGCCGAAGCCATTGCAAAATTGCCGGTATGGGTAATGCTCAGCGTGATCGGCCCAATACCCATCGTCTCTGCCAACTCCTTGACCTTTCCCGAAAGAGAGACAATAGGCTGCCCCAGTGCGTTGTTGACGGTTTCAATATCGGTCCAGGCTACGCCGTCCCGCCAGCCGGTTCCCACCAGTTTCATGACCGCCTCTTTGGCCGCAAACCGACCTGCCAGCTTCTCAGTACGATTTTTGACGGCCTCGGCATCCGCTCGTTCCCGGGCCGTAAAAACACGGTCCAAAAATCGGTCACCATGCTGCTGGAGCATCTGCTCGATCCGCTCGAAATCCACCAGGTCGATCCCGTGAGCAATCCCCGCCATAACTTAACCCGCCTTCTTCCAACGGTCGTATGCCGTAATGGCGCAGAATTCCGTAAATCGCTCCATTTCTGCCATATCGGCTTGTTTGATTAACTCCGTGATATAGGCGTCATACTGCTTTTGCCGGAACTGAAACAATAATTGCTGTTCAATAAGGGGCTGCACCTCCACAAACGATTTACATCCCCCAAGTTCCTTGCGATCCAGTTTTAATATAAAAATGTGGTCGGCATTGACGATAGGGTCACTCACCTGCCCGGCTTCCATCTTCAATGCCGCCTCCTCCAGTACATCATACGGTTCCGGCAATGTGTCGGCTCCGATTGTTACAGGAAGCCATTTGCCTCCTGTACTTGCCAGCGGCCCGTGCGAATATTTTTTTGCCAGGGCAGAAAAGTCCTCTCCCGCCCGTGCTTTCACTACAATTGTTCTTGCCAGGTCCAATCCGGCTGCCGACACTGTCTGTCCATCACCGATCTGGTCGGGGTTCAGGAGTTTGGGAAGAATATCAATAGCGTGAAATTCCAGAATTCCTGTCTTGCAGAATTGTTCATCCCGAACTTTATCATAATACGCCGTCATTTCGCTATGCGTAAACCTCGGTTTTTCAGTAAGCTTGCTCGATAGATAGGAGTGCGTCATGATCAATTTCTTTTGATACTCCCGGAATGTCCGCCAATCCAATCCCATTTTGCGAATATCCGCCTCCGCCAGTGCATAGTTATTTCCGAAACTGGCCACAAACCGGTTTATCTCCTGTTCGACGGCTTT
>CAZYQN010000082.1:0-5459 GCA_964649955.1 uncultured Pirellulales bacterium | reverse complement strand
ATCGTTTGCATCTGTTCTTCAGTAAATTTCCCCTTTTTTTTCCCTCCGCAGCCGGGTGTAAATACGACGGCCAAAAGCCCTGTAAGCGTTACAATAGTACGAAAATGCATAAATATCATCCTTGGTTTTAAGTCTGATTCCACCTGAAAACACAGGCCGATTATATAAAAAATTATAAAAAAAGCAAAAAAACACGTTAAAAAATGTAGATTTATTTTGCCCCCGCCTATATCGCTTGTTACATTCAACAGCATGAACCAAAAGCAAGTAAAATATCAACCGGTTATGAATGAGCAGGGGCCGCGAATTGTGGAACCTCCCGAAAACAGTGACGATCCTGGCTCGTCAGGCCGTTCGGGTCAGCAGGGCAATCCCATGTAACCTGTTGGTATTTAAAAGGTTTGCCTCTGTTGCTCATTTAAATCGTACAAGTAAGGCAGACCTATGAAAAATCCATTACTGATCCCGGAACTGAGGGAGTTGATTGAAACCAACGATACGGCCTCCATTCAGGATTTGTGCCGTCAGACGCATCCCGGAACGATTGCCGAATTGATCGAATGCCTTGAACCGGATGAAATATGGGCGATTCTCCATATGCTCGACCCTCAGCGGCGGGCGTTGATTTTTTCTCATTTTGATCTGGATTGCCAGGTCGAATTGGCTACCGGTCAGAACCGCCGCCAAATGGCCAGTCTGCTGGAAGAAATGCCTGCTGATGACCGGGCCGATCTGGTCCAGAAACTCGATGAATCGGTACGGAATGAGCTCCTTCCTCTGGTTGCCAAAGCTGAACGCGAAGACATCCGCAAACTTGCCCAGTATGAAGAAGAAACTGCCGGTTCTGTTATGAGTACCGATTACGCCGTACTCAAGCCGGATATGGATACCGCTCAGGCGATCGAACAGCTTCGTGCTCAGGCCCCAGACAAAGAAACCATTTATTATATCTACGTTGTTAATGACGCTCGTAAACTGATTGGATTTGTCTCTCTCAAAGATATCATTGTTGCCCGTCCCGGACGTCATATTCGTGACCTGATGCACACCGACATCATCAAGGCCTGTGTTAACGAAGACCAGGAAAGTGTTGCCCGCAAAATCGAAAAATATGACTTGATTGCGATTCCCATTGTTGATGACAATGATGTGATTGTGGGCATTGTTACACACGACGATGCGATGGACATTATTCGGCAGGAACAGACCGAAGATATCGAAAAACTGATGGCTATTACGGGCGAGCACGAAACCACACCCTATTTGAAAATTCCCGCTTGGCGGCATTTCCGGAATCGTTCCGGCTGGATTATTATCCTCGGCATTATAAGTGTCCTGACAGGTCTGATTATCCAGCAGTATGAAGCAATGCTTATTCAATTTGCCGTACTGGCGACATTTATGCCTATGATCGGCGGTACAGGCGGAAATACCGGAAGTCAGTCGGCGACGCTGGTGATACGGGCCCTTGCCTTACGTGAAATTTCATCGCGTGATATTCTGCGTGTGCTGTTTAAAGAATTTCAAGTAGCATTGCCGCTGGCCTGCGTAATGGGCTTGGTAGCATTTGGCCGTCTTGTTTTCTTTGCCGATAGCGGTGGAATGCCGGCCGGAGTAACGATGGCCGAATTGGGCATAGCTGTAGCGGTAGCACTGGCTTTACAGGTATTGACGGCCACTCTCATCGGAGCACTGTTGCCGCTGTGCGCTGTCGCATTGAAATTGGATCCTGCAGTAGTGACCAGTCCCGCTTTGTCAACGATTGTTGACATCTCCGGCTTGACTATCTTTTTTGTAGTAGTCAGTCGTCTTGTTGTCTCGACGTGAAATGGTATAGAACAATCGTCGGGCATGGTCTAAGACACTTGAACTGCCTTTCGGCAGTCGCAAAAATACAGCCAGCTTGAAATCACCGGCTGTTTAAGGATTGCCGACGCCGCCCGTGCATACCAGCCCAGAGGCTGACGATAACGGGCAATACGATTTTGCAAAGCTGCCTCGTCTGTAATGCGGTCGGTCTTGAAATCCGCAGTGATCAATCCTTGATCCGTTGATATAATCAAATCGACAATGCCCTGAACGATGACGGTTTCACCGGCCTGCGCGGCTCCTAGTTCAGCCGCATCCACTCCAAACGTAAACGGCCACTCGCGCAGGATGTTATTTCTCTCTGAAAGGGCGATTTGCCCAGGTTCGGTCGCAAAATACGCCGCTATCCCCTCGCTGTCGATATGCCGGGCGATTGTCTCAGAAATGATACCCTCACGAACAAGTCCCTCCAGTGTTTGCCGTACAGTCTCTGCTGTTATCGACCCGTTCAGCGGTAAATGCTCAAAGACCAAATGGGTCGCCGATCCTGTCAAACGCCGATCAACACCATCGCCAGACGCCGGTGCCGACATTGCCGCCGAAGGCATAGCCTCAAAAGCTCCCGATACATCCACCGTCGAAAATTCATCGTCGCGATGCGTCAGTGCACTGACTGAATACTTGGCGCACAAGCTACAGCTTTCCTCGAAGGGATACCGCTGTCCGAGCGTCGCTTCCAGTTTTGCAAATGCTGCGGAATACCCCGCCTCTTGTTTGGCAGACAGCATCGGCTTTTCGGTAACACTCTTGAGCGACCGCTTGCTTTTCAGCATCGCTTCTGTCAATGTATCCAACTGTTGACGTCCGATGCGATCTGCGAAAAACAGATTCCGTTCCTTCACGGCCTCTTCAAACCCTGTCGCATACAGCCTGTGCAGCGTCGCCTCATCAGCTAAAGCCGCCAGTACCCAGTCCAGATGGCTCCGGGCTTCCATCAGCTTCCAGTCAGTCACCGTATCACGCATCAACGCGCACTCAATCAGCCTCTGGCGACAGTATTTCTCCTTTCGCGAGGCAGTCAGGATCAGCTTTTCCCGCGCCCGCGTCAGCATCACATATAAAATACGCATTTCCTCGGCGGTGGTCTGCCGCCGTTTGCGCTCGGCCAATACTTGATGGGCCGGCGAACTGAGCCGGAACCGTCCCCCCTCGACCGCAATTTGCAGCCCAATCGTCTCCTCGTTAATCAGGCACTCTCCCCGTTCATCGGACAGATTAAACGGCGTATTGAGTTCTGCCGCAAATACCACCGGAAATTCAAGCCCCTTGCTTTTATGCACACTCATAATACGCACGGCATCTTCAAGGCTGTCCGGCTGGCCCGGTGCCCAGTCCTGTTCTTCCTGTCGCAGTTTCTCAAGAAACTCCACAAAACGCGCCAGCCCCATCCCCGGTCGTGACGTACGGAACTGTTCAAACTGAATCGCCCGGTCAAGCAGCTTCAGCAGATTGGCACGCCGTACAGATCCGTTCGGCAGAGCGGCATAAAACGACAGCAGTCTTGTTTGACGAAACACATCATCCAGCATCGCTGCCAGGCTTCCCCGTTGCGCCGCTTGCCGCCACTTTTCCAATCGCCCCAGTGCCGACCCAAGTGTCTTTCGCAAATCCTCATCCGGCCCGCTTTGGGCATACTGAACGGCCGCTCGATAAAAGGGTATTTGTGTTGCGGAACCGTCGTGTGTAAAAAAGCGTATCTTGGCCAATCCCGTATCGTCAAATCCGAACAAAGGACTTCGCAGCGTCGCGGCCAGCTCGATATCCCCGCACGGATTGTCCAGCGTCTTAAGAAGATTCACGCAATCCGTTATTTCAGTCGTTTCAAAATAACCGCATGCACTTTGCGCATTGACCGGTATCTGCGCCAGCCGCAGCATCTCTACATAGGTATTGGCCTTATGCGATTGAGACCGCATCAAAATCACAATATCGCCGTATCGCACATCTCGATAACCCCCGGTGGAGCGATCATACACCGTAAACTCCGCGTTCCCGCTGTCCGCCCCGACCATCTGACGAATCCGCCGTGCGATAAACGCCGCCTGCCGTTGCGTCGCATCGATTATTTCTGTCGGCGATTCATCACCGCCGTTTGTATCCGCCTCATTGCTCTCTTCATCCTCCGTATTCTCTCTGTCGCTGTCTTCATCCAGAATATAAAGTTCCACCGGATGGCCCGCAGTAAACGGTGCATAGTCAAACTGTGCTTTCAATGTAGCCCGCTCGTCATAGTGCATCCCGGCTGCGCCTTCGGTCATAATTCGCCCGAAAACAGCATTGACAAATTCAAGCACCTCACGTCGCGACCGGAAATTCTCCCTCATATCCACCCGTAGCGGTTTGTCAGTATCCCTCAGCTGGTCGGTCGCTGTTGCCAGCCGCCCCAGAAATATCTCCGGCCGGCTCTGGCGAAAAGCATAAATACTCTGCTTGACGTCCCCGACTGCAAATACATTATCCCCACGACTCAGCGCGTCCAGTATCCGCTGCTGCACCATATTGATGTCCTGGTACTCATCTACAAACACGAATTCAAAGCGTTCCCGCAGTACCGCCGCCGCAGAAGCGTCCTTTTCCAGCAGCAAAAGCGTCCGGTGCTCCAGGTCCGCAAAGTCCAGCACCTTCCGGCTCCCCTTGGCCGCTGTATAGGCCTCATCAAACCGCCCCAGCAGTTCCAGCAATGTCCGGCTTTGCAGCGTAACAGCGCCCGCCAGTTGAGCGTCATACGCCTTATTCAACACTGCAAATTGCGCAAGCGCAGCAAAGTCTTCTTTCGCCTTCGCCGCCGGCGATTTGATATACTCTGCGATTTCTTTGTCAAGCGCTTTAGGCTTATTGGGAAAACGTCCGAAATCGGCGTTCTTGATGCTTTCTGCACACCGGTCCAAACGTCCTTGTTTAGCCAAAATGCCGCACGTCTCGATCTCCGGCAGATACGTCTGGCGTATCCTGTTGCTGATAAACGCTCCACCGCAAAAATGCGCATCCAGCGCCAGTGCATACTCCAGCCGCTGGCGGATTCGCTCCAGCATTTCACACACGATCTGCCCTTGCTGACGCAGCAGGGCGGCATAGGCGTCATCTTGTGCATCATTGATCCGTCGTGCCCGCTCATAAAACGCCTCGCGCCCGGCCACGCTGTCCAAAAATGCACTCAGCGGTATGATCCGGTCGACAAAACTGCCTGTTCCCGGCTGAGTCCGCCGACCCGCAAACAGCGTTCGCAGTGCCTCACCCAATTGCGGTTCCCGCCATGCCGCCTCCAGCGTTTCAACCAGGACCTCCGATTTAAGCAGTCGCTGCTCATCGGCGTCAAGGATTCCGAACGCCGGATCAACCCCCGCAGCGTGAAAAAACTCCGTTAGCGTCCGCTTGCAGAACGCGTGAATCGTGCTGATATACGCTCCGTCCAGCAGCATGGCCTGTTGCCGAAGCCGCCCGTTACACTGCTGTCGTGCCGCCTGCCGCAGCGTTTGTCCGATACGTGCCCGCATCTCTTCAGCCGCCGCATCCGTAAATGTCAGCACCAAAAGCCGATCCGCATCCACAGGCCGCTCCGGGTCACAAATCCGTTCCACACACCGCAGGCT
>CAZYQN010000081.1:9923-12056 GCA_964649955.1 uncultured Pirellulales bacterium | reverse complement strand
GGAAAAACCTGTACCGGTTCCGCCGAAACCTGTCGTTCCTGTTGTTCCCCATGAGCCGGTTCCAACGGTGAGCAAGGTTCCGCTGCCGCTGCCGACAGTCAAGCCTGTCATAGAAAAGCTGAAAATACCGCGAGTCGGTCTGGAGCAGATGATCGGCACGATCGTTGCCCTGGTTGCCGGTGTGATCACGGTCATTGTCGGGGTGGCCTTTTTCCTGAAGTATATCTATGTGAATGCCTACTTCGGCCCGACAGCTCGCGTCTGCATTGTTGCTGCAGGCGGGGCAGCGGCGTTGATTATCGGTGAGCTTACGCGGCGGAGGAGTTATGAGATTGTGGCCAAGGGTGTTTCGGCGATGGGCTTTGTGCTGCTCTATACGGCGGTGTTCAGTGCCAGTCGGGTGTATATGCTTATCGATACCTCAGCAGCGTTTATGCTGGCGATAGCGATTACGGCAGGGGCAATGACCTATGCGGTTGTCTTAAATGAGGTGATCATTGCATTTTTATCGCTGCTGGGCGGGTACTTGAGTCCGTGGGTCATCTCGTCGGGGCAGAATCTGGCGATTCCGCTGTTTTCTTATTTGTTGGCGTTGGCGGTAGGTGCAGTGGGATGTGCGATGTTCCGCCGATGGCGTGCGGTCAACTGGATTGCGATGGTCGGTACGTATCTGCTCTACACGGGATGGTTCGAGAAATTTTATACATCCGGCCAAATGACGTTGACGCTGACATGGCTGGGAGTATTCGGAGTACTATTCCTTGTACAGCCGATTCTCTACGGATTGGTGCGAAAAGTTGCCGCACGGTCCGAAGACGTCGGATTGGTGGTGGCCAATAGTGCGGCGGTGTTTTATTACCTGTGGCGGATTCTGTATGCCGAGCATCAGCAAGCGCAGGCTTTGGCTGCCGCAATAGTCGGACTGGTGCATCTGGCATTGCTGGGCGTGGTGCTGGTGCGCTGCCGTGAGGATCGAAAGCTGCAGGCGGCACTGGGTGTACTGGGGACGGCGTTAGTGACAACGGCGATACCGCTGTATTTCAGCGCCTTAAATCCGACACTTTTAAGCTGGTCGGTTGAGGCGGTTGCATTGACGTTCATCGGTATCCGTTATCGCAGCCTGTGGACGAAAGCGATGGCGTTTGTTGTCGGAGCAATTGCGGCGGTGGGATTATTTTATCACTTACCGCTGCACGGGGCAGAGGCATTTCGCATCGTCTATAATGCGCCGTTCGGGACATGGGTGTTTGTGTGTGCGGCGCTGTTGGTCTGTCATGCGATGTGGCGGTGTATGTCAGAGGCACAGGACGAAGAGGGGCGTTTTACGACTCAGGCTTATTATGCGGCGGGTGTTCTGCTGACGGCGCTGGGGTGTACACTGGAGTGGATGACGTATTGCGATCGTTCCATTGAAAATAGACAAGAGGGTCAGGCGGCTCTTTTACTGGGAATAATGGTAATTGCCGCTGTTTTGATGGCAGCGCTGCTGGCTCGGCCATTGAGTCCAAAAGGCGGCTTGGTTCGAACTGTGGGAATGCTGACGGCATTTTTCGGTTCGATCTTTACTCTTATCGCGATGATGAATGTTTATTATGATGCATTCCGGCTTTTTGCAAACAGGCCGTTTGCAGTTGCGTGCGGTTATGCGGCGGTGATTCTTTTGGCAGCCTGGTGGATGCGTCGTACCGCAGACGATGCACCCTACAAGAAACAAGTGGTTGCCGGGATGGGACTTTTGGGGCTGGCGGTGGTGTTTATGCTCTTGGCCGAGCAGGGGTATTGGTACTGGTATTGCCGTAATGAATACATTCAGCCGATAGCACAGTGGCAAGCCTCGGCGGTTTACACCGTGGCGATAAGCTGGGCGGTGTATGGGATTTTATTACTGGCTGCAGGCCTGGGATCCGGACGGATTTGGCTTCATCGGCTGGCAATCCTGAGTGCGATTGCTTCGGCTTTTATTCTGCTTACGTCCATACCGCTGCATACGAACGGGACATTCCGGTTTATGGCGAATCTTCCGTTTACGGCGTGGATAATTGTTGCGGCGATGCTCTTGGCCGGACAGGGATTGTGGCGACTGGTAAAGATTCCCTGCCGGGCAGAAGGCCGGATTATGGCACAGGTTTATTA
>CAZYQN010000081.1:0-9823 GCA_964649955.1 uncultured Pirellulales bacterium | reverse complement strand
GACTGGTAAAGATTCCCTGCCGGGCAGAAGGCCGGATTATGGCACAGGTTTATTACGCAGTGGGGATTCTGCTGGGGGCGGCCGGGTGGGCAATGGAATGGGATGCCCATTGCCGCTGGCATGTGACGGGGCCTGCAGGGGATGCGAATTTCCTTCTGGGGATGATTCTGGTGATGGCGTTTGTGGTAATTATGTTTTTGCTAAGGCCGCTGCCGCCGGCGGGGGTTCTGGTGCGAAGTCTGGGCGTACTGGCCGGATTGCTGGGTGCGGTGGTGGTTGTCTATGCAATGGCGGATGTTCACACTGCGGCGTTTACGGTATTTTTCAATCTTCCGTTTGCAATTGCAGCGGTTTTTGTTGCGGCAATGCTGACAGGGGCATGGCTGGTTTACCGGGCGGCAACAGCCGACCCGCAATGGACGTCGGTGTCTTCGGCGCTGCTGCTGGCGGGATTGACCCTGGTCTGGATACTGCTCAGTCAGGAGGTGTATTACTTCTGGTCGTGTCGTAATACCTTTGCCGGGCCGGTGGAGGACTGGCGGTTTTCAGCGCAAATGTATATGTCGGTGACGTGGGCGGTCTATGGGGCGGTGCTGGTGGTAGGCGGTTTTGTGTTCCGGGCACGCGGTGTGCGATATCTGTCGCTGATTTTATTTGCGGTGCTGCTGGGCAAAATCTTTCTGAAGGATACAATTACACTGCGTATTGAATACCGCATTGCGGCCTTTCTGACCACCGGCTTGATTCTTGTTGGGGTGTCATTTGTTTATCAGTTCCTTAAAAAGAAGGGATTCTTTGAAGACGGTAATAAAGTGTCAGATATTCAAAATCAAGAGATGCAGAAATGTGGCGATTGATAATAGCCGGCATACTGGCAGCGGGGTGTGGCTGTTCGGCCCAGTTTGATGCACGGCAGGAAACAGTGCGCCTGATCGAGAAGGCGGGACTGGAGCATCTGCTGTCGGCGCCGGTGCGAGTCTGCTGTGCAGAAAACGGCCCGATGGCGATCATCGATGAGGGTATCTTTATGGTCCAGCATACTCTCTTGACTCCGGCGGTCGGTTCTGAGCCGAATGTTGTGGTCGAAGGTTTGGATCGGCTAAATCCGCAGGCGGATAAGTTATTCGTTGCGGTACACGGCTGGCTGGATAAAGGACAAACCGGCTGGCCGGGACAATTGGGCCAGGTGGTTTACCGGCGGGTCGATCCCAATGAGTGGGTCTGTGCATCGTTTGACTGGAAGGGTGGGGCCGTAGTGGTCAGTTCTGTAATGGCCGCCGAGTATGCCCGGGATGTGGCCGGGCCGCGTCTGGCGGCGGGCATATTGGCAATGAAGCGGCCGTTTACGCATATTCATCTGGTAGGCCATTCGGCCGGGTCATGGGCGATTCATTCGGCAGCCCGGCGATTGGCCGAACGCTTTCCGGAGTCGACGTTTCATTTAACGTTCCTGGATGCATATGTGCCGGGCAAGTGGAATCCTGACGAGCTGGGGACGATTTTTTTGGACACCCGGCGGCAAAAAACGCAGTACTGGGGGGAGCATTATTACACGCGGGATATAACCTATAAAGTTACAGAATGTCATTTGAAAAATGCTCATAATGTCGATATAACAAAGACGGCCCCGATACTCGGCGATCATGAATTTCCGTATCGATGGTATATAGCAACTGTAACGGGGGAATTTGAACGATGGGGTGAGCGGGGAGCCGCCGTGTTAACGGCATACGAAGGCGTTGATTACGGTTTTGCTCGCAGTCTGGAAGCGGCAGACACGGCATGGCAGGAAAGCTGTTTACTTCCGATGGATAATCCCGTCATCCGGATACATAAGCAATAACAAAACAATGTACGACAAGAAAGCACGATCACAGGAGTGATGACAATGAAATGCCGATTCGTTGGGTTTTGCGGGCTGATGGCAGTGATGCTTGCCGCAAGGTTGCAGGGACAGCCGGTAAACAGCTCGCCGTATGGGATTTGTGCGCACGTCTCACGGCATGGAGATCATCAGTTGGCGCAGGAAGAATTTCGACGGATGCGGGAGGCGGGGATTGGCTGGGCGCGAACCGATTTTGACTGGACGACGGTACAGCGTCAACAAAACGGGCCGTGGGATTTTACGTTGTTCGATGAGACAATTCGCTTGGCCGAAGAAGGAGGCATTACGATCCTGCCGATTCTGGCGTATGATGTCGCATGGGCAAGGCCGGCCTACAAGCACTTGGATCTGTGGCGTGAGTATGTGCGAAAGACCGTTAGTCGATACAAAGATCGACTGCGCTGCTGGGAAGTATGGAACGAGCCGGACCTGGAGCAGTTCTGGACGGAAAAGCCTGATCCGGCCAATTATACGATATTGCTGAAAGCGGCTTATGAGGAGATCAAGGCGATTGATCCTCAACTGCAGGTGCTGATGGGAGGCTTGTCGGGAATTCCGTTTGAGTTCATCGAGGGAATTTACAAAGCCGGCGGACAGGCGTATTTTGATATAATGAATGTCCACCCGTATCGGTATCCGCAGACGCCGGAGGCGGCCCCGCTCAAAGATGACCTGCAAAAGCTCCGACAGCTTATGACGCAATACGGCGATGCCGACAAGCCCGTCTGGATCACGGAAATCGGATGGCCGACACATCAAACCGATACGGCGCTGCTGGCCGATATCATACGTGCGGGATTAAAGACGGCTGACCCCGAACGGACAGACTGGACATTGGCGGTATTTGATGATCCGGGCTATGCCTTGCGTGTACCGATTCCCGACGAGGCCCTGCTCAAGATGCTGCCGGGTAACGGCCGGATTGTCCGTCTGAAAATAGACCGGATGGCACACCTGTCGCCGGCGGTTTTTAACGCCTTGCTTTTGCCGCTGGAGGAAGGATTTCCGACGGACTTCTTTGATGCGATGGAAGAGTATGTTCGTCAGGGAGGAACGCTGATTTTCGGGCAGGGGGTTCCGCTGTATTTTACGGTGCGGCAAACCGAAGACGGCAAATGGCATCGCGGCGATGCAGGCAATACTTACCGTCAGAGGCTGCATCTTGGATGGGAGGCGTGGTGGACACGGCAGGGTATACCGCAATCAATTAAGTCCCTGTCGGTGCCGCAGCCTTTCGCCGGGCAGATTCGGTTGACCGAGCATGCCCCGGAAGCGACACGGTTTTTGACCGATGCACTGCTCAAGCCGGGAGATCGATTCATTCCGCTTTTGCAGGCCCGGCAGGGGGACTATACAGGGACGACGGCGGCGTTGTTTGATTTAAACAGCGATCTGAAAGGGGCTGTGATTGTCTCGGCGTTTCAGGTGGACTATCGCGGAGTGCTGGAAGATCAGCAGGCCGCGATGCTGACGCGTGCGTATCTGATCGCACTGCACAGCGGAGTCGAACGGATGTTCTGGTATAATCTTCGGGCACGCGAAAATGATCCCTTTTACAACGAAGACAATTTCGGTATCGTACATCGCGACTTGACCCCCAAGCCCGCCTATCGGGCCATGCAGGCCTTAAATCTCGCCCGGCCGGTCGGTTCTGTCGTCTTAAAAAACCAGTGGCAGAACGGAACACTGCGGTATCCCGCCTGGAAACGGCCGGACGGAAAGACGGCGTGGGCAATCTGGACCGCCGGGGCCTCCGAAGATATTATCGTTCACTGTCAAGGGCAGATTGCGGAAGCGTTTGATATGTTTGGCAAAAAGCTACCGATTCGACAGCAAAACCAAACCGTCAAATTGACCGTCTCCGGCGAACCGGTCTATCTGGTCGGCCCGGAAAACATTAGTAAGACCCCATAAGAGGAATGCTGCCGCAGTTGTCAACAGAAACAAAGGTGCTGGATCAGGATTTTTATGCCGATGGCGATAAGGATCAGACCGCCGAGAATCTCGATTTTATTTTCGAAGAAATGGCCGAATCGCTTTCCGATGACATAGCCGGCATAAGACAAAACAAAGGTGATCAGGCCGATGAGACTAACGGCGAACGCAATGGAATGGGTAATCAGCGACAGGGTAAATCCCACCGCCAGCGCATCGATGCTCGTGGCGATGCTCAGAACCAGCAGGGCCAGCAGACCGGAGGGATCGGCAGGCTTTTTTTCCACTTCTTCTATCTTAAAGGCCTCATAGATCATCTTTCCCCCGATAATGACCAGCAGAGTAAAGGCCAGCCAGTGATCATAAATACCGATAAAGCTTTCGAACGATTTTCCGGCCATAAAACCCAAAAGCGGCATCAGCGACTGAAAGGCCCCGAAGAACACGGCCATCCGTACCGCGTGAAGGATACGCAATCGACAAAACACCGCTCCGCACACGACGGAGACCGCAAAGGCATCCATCGCCAGTCCAACCCCTACGCCGATGATGGTCAATAGTTCCGGCAGGGTCAATTCGCAGGGAACGGGTGCTGCCGTACCGCCTGATGCGGGGACAATTTCAAAAACGGTAATTTCCGGCCGTGCACAAAATCGAACGCGCGGGCCAAGCCCTCCCATTCCAATACCGCGGTTGACATAGACGGCCATCGAACCGAGGGTGTAAAGCCCTGCTTCGAATCCTCCGGTATTCCGGGCAATAGTGGTCAGGGATCCATAGAACGGTAAAGCGACCTGCCCGCCGTGGGTATGACCGCACAAGTACAAATCAACAGGTTCATCCTCGAGATAGCTCAACAGTGTGGAGCTATGATAAAGCAGGCAGTTCCACGTATTCGGATCAAGCTGATTGAGGGCACGCTGGCTGATGCGCCCGTTGTGATAAGCGATGCCGCAGAGCATAAACGCCTCGCCGTCTTTTTCCAGCCGCACCGCCTTAAGCGGCAGCTCCGTAAAGCCGGTGTTGTCAAAAAACTTAGTCCCCGACTGATAATCCCAGTTGCCGCGAACCGCGTATTTGCCCAGCGGGGCCTCCATCGCGGCCAATGTCTTTTGGAATAGCCCTATCGCATGGTGAGTGTTGAGGGCATCGCCGGTAAAGACGATGATGTCGGGTTTTAGGCTGTTGATGATTTTGGGCAGTCGATTTTCCAGGCGGGGCTTTACATCACAGTGCAGGTCGGAGATCTGTACGATGCGTAATGCTGTATGCTGTAGTTTCGGCGTTTCAAGTCGAATGGTATTGACCTGCGGCCAGTAGGGTTCGATGAATTTGCCGTACACCATGCACAATAGGCCCAGCAGGGCCAGGGTATGGATGAGTAGATGATAGCGGCGAAGCGGCATTGGGGCTTTTCGTCGTAGTTTACGCCATACATATCTGACCAGCAGGCCGGCTTCCAGTACATAGATGATTGCCAGAACGACCAGAAAGATCAAGACAGGAGTGACGACCTGATTTAGAATGTTCATATCTTGTGTGCTCGAATCAGGTGGGGACAGGTCAGGTCTTCGGCGATGCAATGCCCCGGGGCAACGACCAGGAATTCATCCGCGTTCCACTGCCCATCCAGCATCCGCTGCAGTAAGCCGGAATCACCTTCGAGGACATCGTAGTTCCAGCCGAGGTATTCGCCGCAGCGTCGGGTATATTCTTTCTGTTCATCGCTGCCGGGCAGATGCCAATCGATATAGGTTGCCCAGTTGTACTCTTTCATCCAGGTCTGCTCCATCTCAAGCAGATAGTGGGCATTGTCAGGGCCGTATTTTTCGCTGTACTCGGCCAGCAGACGCTCGCAGCGATCCTTGCCGGGCATCGTGCCGGTTTCAATCCAGCCGGAACTGTACCAATACACGCCCCGATGACTGTCAAAATAGGCTTGATAGCGTTCTTTGGATCCCAGCAGCAGGGTCACACAGTCGTGTCCGCGCGGGGCAACGACCTGAACCGGAGATGTCAGACCCACAATGCCGTTGCTGCACAGCCCGTAGCCCAGCAGGATGGCGTCATAAGGCTGATCGGCGACATCGACGGTTTTGTTCAGCTCGTTTTGTACCTCACTGCGGAGTTTGTCCGGCGTATTGTGCAGCCCCTGCGGCATCAGCACAATATCGACGATGTTGCTGCTCCGCGAGGCGCACCAATACGCCTCCTTTTGCAGCACTTTACAGGTAATAAATTTCAATCGCATCGGACTATTGTAGCAAAATGAGGTCCGAATGTAAAAGGGGAATTCTGTGAACACCTAAAGGGCCGGTAGGGTAGGCCTCGCCCACCACTGTTTTTCAGTGTGTCATTCCCGCGCAGGCGGGAATCCATTAAAACCGAAAATTTCCACAAGCCCGTAGGGCTTCTAATACCAATAGCCGCGGGGGGAGGCCGATAGGCCGTAGTCCGTGGAAAACATCCCACAAACCAAACCCACCCCGTACGGGGTTGAACTAACTTTTCGCAGGTTCTTGTATTTTTTTTACATACAGTGGCAGAGAATCTTCTTCTCTCCCATCAATGGCCAAATCCATGCAATACTTTCCAAATCTTGGAAGCTTCAGCCCTTGCATATTTATGATGAGATTCGCTGAGACAGTTTCATCACAAGGGTTAATCTCTACACTTAAAGAAGCCTCCATATCTGGCAATACCTTTTTACCATCGATATCAACGAAACACATTTTCATGCTATGCTGACCACATTCTATCTTGGAAAACCGGATTTTTAGAGCAATAGCACAAGCCGGATGAATAATGGGTTCTTGGTTGGAATAAAGTGTATCAAACGACCCTAATATATTCAGTTTCCCGCCGCTCTCGGTTGCCGCATCACAAAGCGTAAAAATCTCAACCTTCATAGCGACTCTCCTTTATAAAAAGACTTTTTTTGTCATTGACTGTACATCAAACAGCCAACACAAAAAAACACCTTGAACAAACCCTAAAGGTCGTGAAAACTAATGTTGTAACTTGAAAACACAAGAACGCCCAGTCCTAAGAGTGATGTTATTGAGGCAAAATTCTCTCATTCCTGGCTTGCTGCCGAGATGAGAGTGCGAACTTTTGTCTATTTGTATCTATAGCAATTGTATTTTCAAAATCTGACAATAAATCCGTTGCATCATCGTAAACGTCCAGACACTGTTTTCCGGTAATCATTTCGTTCATGTTGTAATCAGCCGCTTTTCGAGAGGTATGTAATTTAGAAAGTTTAACGCCAATTTTTTTAATATCAGGGGCATCACAAAACTGCAAGCATGCAATTATTTTTTTGTGTGGACTATTTGTGAATTTCTTTCCACCTAAAAAGGTTTTTGAAATGAATTGGCAAATATGCAGATGGACAGCATAGTAAGAACGACTGATAGATGTTCGTAGATCGTGTTCGTCTTTTTGGTCTTTTAAATAAGCAGCTGTTTTGAAAAAATCTCTCGGATCCATTCTTATAATCTATCGACTGAAACAGTGATAAGCATTCTGCTCTCATCGCTTAAATGCTCTACGGTCCAATTTACCCACGATTTATATTCATTTCTATAAGTTTCTCGATCAGATTCAATTTCAACTCTTAACACAACATATCCATCATCATTAACCCCGTCTTCTTGGTAATAATCAAGTCCAGCGGTTGTTTTCTTGATATTCGAAAAAATTTCCTTTAACGCTCTTTTACATTTTCTTAAATCATCAATCAATCCGTGCGAATTACAAAATTCAATACAATCATCAGATGCCCAGCCTTTAAATTCTAAGGCCACTGGCCACTCTTCGGCAATTGTTGTTCCTTTGGCTTCTACCGTAGTTAAGTCATTAATGACTTTCGAAAACTGGTAACGAACCTGTCTTGCTGTAGTCGAACATTCATTGTTTATCTCTGGAAGGCGCGGCTCAAAATAATAAAAAACTACACTTGATGTATTCTGTGTGCATTCATTCATGCCAGCAGAACTGAAAGCTTTATTCAACTCTTCAAGCAAGCCAGAACCACCTCGCAAATTAGCGCAAAGAGTTTGGGACATTATATCGCCTTTCGTATTTTTTCGATTATACTACTGAAATAGTTTATCAATTTATTCGTGTTTTCCAAATTGGCTATAACCATAGGCCAATCCGTTTGGCTGCCCTTAAAGCAATCAAACTCATAATTAAAACTTAATTGCCTTTGTAATTTATCCGAGCTTGATTCGCTGATAGTTAACAGTGCTCGACTATTGGCCGCATATGGATAACGAAGTCTGAGACTGATGTCTATATTCTTTTCAGAAATAATTTCTATGATTCTGCTTTTCTCAGGAAGAAGTAGTGCTTGAAACTTCTCAGCTTCTTCGACGTTTTCAAAATCAATTTGGCAATTCAAATTTAATCCAACAGTTTTCACTGGTGTGTATTTCAAAATCTTATAGTAATTAACTGCAATGCCAAATACATAAGTTTCATCCCAACCAGAAAGGCCAGCTTGACGAATTTGAAATCTCTGTTCCTCTACTAAAATTTCTACCGGACCGAATGCAATAGTTGAAAACGGTGGTGTAGAAATAAAATTCGTCTTTTTGTCAAACAGCGGTTGATTAACCGGTACAATTTTGTTGATCTTAAGAAAGTCTTCATTCAAGATTTGCGGATTCTGACTACCTAAAGCTACTACACTCACAAAGTTTTTTTGGATATTCGCCATAAGTCTTTTACAGTAAAGAGTTTGATATATATGATTTTATCGACACAATCCTTCTCTGTTATTACTGCAATACCTGATTAAACTCCCTTTTCTCTCAATATAATGAGTTATATTAATAATTTAAGATACAAAAAACAACGCAAAAAAGCAATACGACGCAAAAATATCAATACATGATGTATATGCACCTATTTTAAGTTCTTTTATAAATCCAAATGCTTCATGAGAAAATCAGCACCAACGGCATTATTTTTATAGTTTTCCATCCAAAAACATCAAAATTTATTTTTGTTCCATTTTTCACAAAAACAATCTCGAACCCGCCCCAAAACTTCAACAATTTTTCTCACCGCGCTGTCCACACTTTTGCCTTTTTCATTTTACCTTTTGCCCTGATTATGGTATAATACGCACCTGTGGAAGGAGAAAACCACACAAGGGAAACATCCCAATGGGAACGCGGGCGTCTCGCCCGCAAACAAAAGAAGGAAAATTCCACACAATACTCAATCTACAATAACCAATATACAATTTCAAAAGAAGAAGCAAATCATGTCAACGCAAGCCCAAATCGAAGCCAACCGTCAAAACGCCCAAAAGTCCACCGGCCCCAAAACGGCCGCCGGCAAAGCCAAGGTTTCCGCCAACGCCCTCCAGCACGGCCTGCTCGCCGACCGTTTCGCCATCGCCGAAGAGGACCGTAGCGCCTTCGAGGCCTTCCGCTCCCAACTGCGTGCCGAGCTTGCCCCCGTCGGCCAGATGGAAACACTGCTCGTCGGCCGCATCGCCACCCTTGCTTGGCGTCTCAGCCTCGCCGAACGCGCCCAGACCGGCGTCCTGTACGTCCTGACCTGCAAAACGACTCGCATGATTGCAAACACAGGCACCCCGGTGCCTCTCTTCAGCACTCCCGAAGCCGTGGAAGAATATATCCTCGGCAGAACCATCCTCACTGACTTCTCAGACAGCAAAGCCCTCGACCGCTTAGCCGCCTACGAACGCCGCATCGAACGCAGCCTCATCGCCACCCGAAAAGAATTCCACCAGCTCCAATCCCTCCGCCAAAAAGCCGACAGCGATGGGAACGCGGACGTCTCGCCCGCACATCAAACTGATCCCGACACCGTAGGGTCGAATCGATGTGTTCGCCCACAAGAAGCTCTCCCCCTGCCAAGGGCCAGTGTCGCGCAGCGACGAGGGGGTATAGAAAAGGAAACTTCCTTTCAAGAAATTCGCCAAACAAACCCAATTTCCCCAAAAACGCCGATGGATTATAT
>CAZYQN010000080.1:0-13005 GCA_964649955.1 uncultured Pirellulales bacterium | reverse complement strand
CTTTATTTATCTGAGATTCACCGTTCATCACCAAACCTCCTTCTTCGTGTTTCTTCCTGTCTTCGTGGTGAAAATAATAATTCAGAAAATTCCGCCGTCTTGAGTCCTTACAACCATTCCCCCCGGCCCCCGCCCGCCTTGTCATTCCGAACGCACGTGAGGAATCTGTTGATTCAGGAAAAATTCTACACCCGCATCGCGGTCAGATTTTTGGAAAACGCACGCCCGCCCCGTTAATGATTCTCCGGCCAAGCCGCCTCACTAATTTTGCATTTTGCCTTTTGATTTTCTATTTGATATTTATCAAACAATATGGTATAATACCCCCGAAGCACAAAAGCTTCAAAGAGCAGGGCTATTTGAAAACAAAAGAAGGAATCTCCGAACTCCGACCTACAACCTAAGAACTACGAACTTAGAACTGTTCAATAGATAGCAAGTTGTATCAAGTTGCGATAGAGTAGTGTTCAGTTGCGCTCAGTTGCATACCACTTGCGCTCAGTTGCGCGCGGTTGCGCTTAGTTTTAGCCCCTTGAAAAACATCAAATACCTCATTATTAAGCCACAAACACAGTTTTGACAGGATTTTGAAAATGCGTAAAAACCGCCAAAACATAGTAGACCCGCAATATCTGCTGACACAGGCAAACTCGCCGTCCCCCACCCGCTCCGGCATGTGAACCAAAGTGCAACCGCCTGAAACGCCCAAAGATGAATTAAAACGGGAAACGCTTGATTTTTCGGTGATTATCGCCGACAATAGCACGTATAAATGGAAATTTGAGGACAGCTATGGGCATGAAACCACTTTATATCGGCGCAACACTGCGGGACTGCGGCAAAACATCGGTCAGCCTGGGCCTGATTCAGGTTCTGCGCGATTTGGGCATCGATCCGGGCTATTGCAAGCCGGTCGGCCAGCATTATGTCCGCTATCAGGACAAAAACATCGACGAAGACGGCGTCCTTGTCCATCAGGTCTTCAACCTCCGCGATGAGCCGTACTATCTTAGCCCCATCGCCATTGAACCGGGTTTTACCCGCAAATTCATCGAAAATCCGGATGTCAAACCGCTTGAAAAAGAGATCATCCGCTGCCACGAAACACTCAAACAAGTCCATCCGATGGTCATTATCGAAGGCACCGGCCACGCCGGCGTTGGAAGTTGTTTCGGCCTGTCCAATGCCCGTGTAGCAGAATTGCTCGGAGCCAAGGTCATCATCGTCACTGCCGGCGGGATAGGCCGCCCCATTGATGAAATCGCTATGAGTCTGGCCCTTTTCCGCCAGCATAATGTCGATGTACTCGGGGTCATTCTCAACAAAGTCCTGCAGGATAAATATGACAAAGTCCGGGATACGGTTTCCAAAGGTCTCCGCCTGCTCGGTACGGAACTTATCGGTGCAATCCCCTATGTACCGCAGTTGACAACGTTTACGGTAGGCCAACTGGCAGAAGAGTTCAATTACAGTATCCTGTGCGGCAATGACCACCTCAGCAACCGTGCCGACCACACCGTTGTAGCCGCAATGGAGCCGCAAAACGTCATCCGTCACATCCGCGAAAATACGCTGGTCATTATGCCCGGCGACCGCATTGATAATATTCTGGTTTCGATTCTTGTGTTGTCACGGCAGGAAAATCCCGGCGGCGGCCTGATCCTCACCGGCGGATTTGATCCCGACCCGATGATCGAGCCGCTGATGAAATCCAGCAACATCCCGATTCTGCTGAGCAACGAAGATACCTACACCGTCAGCTCGCGAATGAAAGATTTGGGCTTTAAAATCCGCTCGTATGACACGGATAAGGTAGCCCGCCTGCACGAATTAGTCGCCCAGTACGTCGATACCAAGTCAATATTGGATAGACTGAAAGAATAACATTCAATCATAGTACGGCCGCTCAGCTTTTTACTTGTTCGGCAAACTTTGACCCCCGCCGGCACGTAGTAGTGAATGAATACTATAAAGTTGAAAGGCTGGATTATGAAGATGCACAATATCCACTTTTCGCATTGGCATCTCCCCGATTGGCCTGCGGTTAAATCACATCTTGGACATTGGGTGCATGATCCGCGATTCTGGGCCGTCGTCATTCTCGGAATCCTCGTAATCCTGATGCTCATCACCAGCTTTATCGCCAATCAGGGCGTTTCCACCAGTTCGCCGCCTTATCGGTATCCCATATACCCTTATCTCTGATAATTACAGAACCATCAGACGGCGATTCGTTATATTCGGTGTTGATCAATGAACCCGAAGAACGGAGGATCAGTATGTCAGTCTTAGAATATCTTGACGAACAAGGTTGCGCGTTCAAAGTCACCGAACACAAACCGGTCTTCACCGCCGGGCAATTGGCCGCAGTCGAACATGTCACTCCGCGCAAGGTTGCTAAACCTGTTTTGGTGCGGGCGGACAAACGCTTTTATCTTTGCGTGCTGCCGGCAGACCGTAAAGTCAGTCTCTATGCCCTGGAACAGCATCTTAATGTCGAAACGGTTCGCCTGGCCACCGAAGAAGAAATGCAATCACTGTTTGCCGATGCAGACCTCGGTGCTGAAGCCCCGATCGGGCTAATGTACAACCTGCCGACATTGATGGACAGGAGTCTGGCGCGCGACAAAGAGATTGTTTTTCAGGCCGGCTCACATAACCGGGCTGTATGGATGTCAATGGCAGAATACAAGCGTCTGGCCAAGCCGACAATTCTAAAGTTCAGTTATCCGTCGGCGCTGGACGAGATTGAATCCATGCCCTTGGATCCATTCTTCTACGATCCGTTTATGCTGTAACACTGAAGACCTACAGCTTTTATCACGGCTGTATGTCAAGCGTAAAAGTGTAGCGGCCGGAGCCTACTGATACAACAACACGGTTGTTTTCGTTTCTCAAAATCGTAAGACCGGGCGATTGAGAAAGAGAATTTCCGTTTTCCCGTATCTTTTCAATGTTACATTCCGGAAGATAAATTGCTGCCGTGGTATTGACCGGAATTAACACTTTTAACACAAGCTGATCCTCTTTTTTCTGCCAGCTGCTTTCGATCATTCCATACATTGACTGGTAGGTCCCGCGGGCGGAAGCTATACCTTCTACAATTTTGGGTTCAATGATAATTTTCTTGAATCCGACACCTTCAGGATCAGGACGAATTCCTGCAAGACCCTGCCAAAACCATTGCTGTATATGGCCAAGCATACAGTGATTCAGTGAAGAATTGAGATTGATATCCCATGCCTCCGGCATTGATGTCCAGCCCTGATTAACGATACCGCCGTAACTGCCGAGCGTTTCACGCCTGGTCATTTTCTCAATTATATCGGAACGTCCATTATTCATTAATGCTTCCAGCAGATAGCGAAACCCGATGTCGCCGGATGTTTGCTGATAGCTGTTGCTGCGGATATCTTCAACAATTTTTCCCAGTACCGCCAAACGATGTTCCTTCGGCGTCAGGTCAAAGACCAGGGCCATCGCATTGGCCGTCTGGCAACTGCCGTTGTTTTTGTATTCATCACGACCATTGAAAAACTTTGTGTTAAATGCCTGCTTGATATTTTCAGCCAGCGCGTTTAGCCGGAGCTGCTGATCTGTTCGTTTCAGAATTGCTGCGGCCTGTGCGGTCACTTCAGTGCAATGATAAAAGATCGCCGTAGCGGTCAGGTCTGTGGGAGTAAATCGCGAGGCGCCGGGTTCTTTTCCCTGTTCGTAATCATACCAGTCGCCCAATCCGCCTTCGGCAATAAAACCGTCGGCCGTACGATTCATCGCCTCGACAAATCCGGTCATCATTGAGAAATTATCTTCCAATGCCTGTTTGTCACCATACCACTGATATAACAGCCAGGGCACCAAGACACCTGCGGCACCCCATTCGGCAGTATACCGGAAACCTCCGCCAAACGCCGGATAATTCGGCGCGACGGTATAAATCGTACCATCCGGATCCTGTGCCTGGCGAATATCCTGCGCAATTTTTGAATAAAACGCTGCAATATCATAGTTATAGGCAATGGACGGCCCCATCAGATAACTGACTTCGAGCCAACCCAGTTTTTCGCGATGCGGGCAATCGGTCAGAACATGGGCCATGTTGCTGCGGACGGCCCAATCGACCAAACGATCAATTCGATTAAACAGCGGTTCGGAGCATTCAAAGGTTCCGACCAAAGGGCTGGCGTTGCGCACGTGCAGCGACACAAGCTCATTGATAACCGGAAGTCCCAGCGGATTATCTGTTCCTGCGGGAACTGCACCGGTTACTTCGATATACTGATAACCGCTATAGTTGAAGGCGGGCGTCCATAGTTCATCTACACCTCCGGCAAGAGTGTACTGCCAATAGTTGGGTTGTCCTACTCCGGCCTGATTGACCCGACCGCTGCCGTCATTGGTTCTTCCGGTTTGCCCGTGCCGCTGTTCAGCAGGCATAAGGCGAACGACATGACCTGCTTTGCCGGTTACCGACAACTGCGGTTTGGCGGAAGCATTCTGCCCGAAATCATAGACAAAGACGCCCGGTTCGGGCTGATCGATCTTGACCGGCCTGAAGGTTCCGAATACCCGCATCGGCGGCGCCTGCGATGCCCGCAATACCCCGCCGGGTCCATCTTTGATGTCTGCCGAGCGCCAGCTGCTGTCGTCAAATCCTGCTGAGAGCCATTGGTCGGGCAAACGCCGTGCGTCGTAATCCGTTCCGCCGAGAATGGCGTCGTGCAGAATCGGCCCCGGAACGGTTTTCCAGTCTCCATTCGACACGATGTGCCGGCTGGAGCCATCTTCAAAGATAATTTTTGCCTGCGCGATAAACATCAACGAGCGGTTACTCTTTACGCCGTGGATACGCCGGTCGCCTTCGGTATTATAAAACCCTTTGCTGAGCATTACTCCAAACACATTGTCACCTTCGACAAGTAACTCGGTGATGTCATACGTGGTGTAATAGACGGTTTTCTCATAGGTTGACCAGGCAGGATCGAGAAAATTATCGCTGACCGGACGGCGATTCAAAAATAATTCATAATGTCCCAACCCGCAGATGGAAACGAAAGCTCTGTGAACCGGTTTGTCTATCGCAAAGAGCTTTCGAAAAATCGGCAGCCCTTCCTGAATCGGTTTATCCGCACCGATCCATTGTGCCGTCCACTCTGACGGGTTGAGCAGTCCCACAGACCATTCAGCGGTTCGGCTCCACGGCGAAGGATTGTCCTCTTTGTCCCAGCATCGCACTTTCCAGTAACAGGGCATTTCGGAAACAAGCGGTTTTCCGGCATAAACAATATGCGCTGAGCTATCCGACTGAACCTTGCCGCTGTTCCAGAGGTCGGCTTGCGAAGCGGTTAATTTGTCCGGAGATGAGGCCACCAGTATCTGGTAGGCTGTTTGTTTTTGACCGCGTCCCGGGGCCGTCGCCATCCAACTGAGCCGGGGGGATGCCGCATCGATCCCGAAAGGATTGACACGGTATTCACATCGCAGTGCATCCACTGTATAGTCGCTTTCTCCGCATACCGGCGAAACACTCAACAGCATCAATATTCCGCTACCCATCAGAAAAAAGAACGTCCTTTTTGCGGTAACCATTTGAACCTCCATTCAATTTTACGGTATCGGTCAGTACTGCACAGACATCATCATATCCTGGCACCGGGCAAACGCAAACAGAAAAACATTAATCCATCCGGCTTCAGTAGTATCTGGCCACAGACAGGGCCGAAGAGGCACGATTGACAAAGAAATACCGCAATGCATCTATGGGATGATCGTAGATGCCGTCTTTATAAGGCAGTTCCGACGTCCCTTTCGCCTCGGAAGGATAATGGTAACACCGCAATGCCTCGATCAGCGCAGAGCATTTGGGGTCAATTACCAAGCGGGCCTGTCCGTCGCCGCAGCGGAGCGCAGCACGTATTTTTTCAATACCCTCCAGAATAGCACTCTTGCGGTATGCGGCCCGGACACCCGCTGCGGCCAGCTCGCGAATGGTACTGGTTCCGGTAACATCATTGCACCCGGCACCGGAGGGGTCGCAAAATGTACCGGCTACCTGCGATTCAGGACACGGCGTGCGTTTGAGTATTTCGAGAGCGTGTTCGGCGATCGTTCTGCGCCGCCGGACATATTCATCCACCACATAGATCCGTCCGTGTGCATCCGTTTGAATCCAGAGGCATACAAAGGGATTGACAAAACCGAAATCAATTGCACGGAACAGCGGCAGATTTGGGTGATATGCAACCGGCGATACATGCAGCGGGGGATCAAACTCGGCAAACACGGCATTTTCGAGACTGGGCCGCAAGCAGAGCATTTCGGCTTCAAAACCGGCCCGGCTGGAGCGGCGCATCTGACTGATACAGTCATCAATCGAAAGATAGCCGGCGGCTTTTCTTGCTTTGCCGCCGCAATCGCTCCATAGGGGACAGCGACTGCAGCTTCGCTCCGGCGGACACGGTTCGATGACTTCCCACATACACCAGCGAAAGACGGGCATTTCGATTTCCTGAGCCTGCCGGACTACTTTCTGCATCAGGCCGTAGGGGCGATGCATTGTACTGAATATTTCCATCGCGCCGCGCAGCGCTCCTTCGCTGCGGGTCACAAACTGGGCTGCCGCATACAGTTCAGGATCGAACAATTCTATTTCATCACAACGGAGCTTGTGAATGTGACGGCCCCGGATCGCGGAGGCCGACTGCGGCAGGACTTCAACCGTTGACCCATTGATGAAGCGGCAGTATTGCGACATCAATTGCCCATCGATGAGCGGCTCATAGCCCATTTGAAGAAATGCCGTGAAATAATCGTACATACGATGTGCCTGATCGAAGGAACCGGCCAGCAGTCGCGTCTGGCAGCCGGGCTTGAAAATACCTTCCAGCAGGGTTGCCGCGGCGGCAAGCTGTGTTTTTCCTCCGCCGCGATTGGCCCAGACCACACAATCCCCGTCGCCAGTATTTGCCTGTAAAAAGTCCGCGTTGTAGCTGTGCCAGAGGTAATCCATCGGACTGCAATGGCCCGGACAGAGGCAACGGTTCGGGACTTTCATTTTGAAAAACAGATACAGGTATCCCCAAAGGCTGTCGCGTGTGAGGGGACGATGCCGTCGCAATTGTTCCAGGATTTCCTGTACGGGTGATGTTTCACTGTCAATCTGATCGATGCTGAGTGTAGACATACTGCTCTCCTTCTGTTTGATCAACAAACATTTTACATTGGTGAATTCAATGTATTTTTGAAAACTGCTGTTTTTAATTTTCCCCCTTTTGTCTTTTTGCCGCGCGGCAAAGACGTCTGATATTATACCCGAAAACCCTTAAAATATCAAGGAAATTTCCGCCGTTCAAACAACCGCGAAAATACTTGCCAAATTTGCAGATTGGTATATGCTTATGGTTTAAATAACATTTTTCAGAAGAGGATAGTTCTACGATGAAAGATTTTTTGAGCCGAATTATCACCGAAGCCGGCGCGATTTCGCTGGACTATAAACGCAAACTAAGCAGTCTGACGGTCACACGAAAAAGCGAAAAAGACCTTGTGACGGAGGCCGATGTTGCAGTTGAAAACTATCTGCTCGGGCAGATCAAACATTCTTACCCGACGCATGGAATTCTGGGCGAAGAAAGCGGCAGCCATGCGGGCGACGAGTACCGCTGGATCATTGACCCGATCGACGGAACGACATCATTTGTTCATGACCAGCCGTTTTACAGTATTTCAGTGGCGTTGGAGTATTGCGGCGAAGTCATCCTGGGTGCTGTCAATGCGCCGGTGCTGGGGGAATTGTTTTTGGCAGAGGCGGGCAAAGGGGCGACGCTCAACGGGCGGCCCATTGGTGTTTCCAAACGAACACACCTTGCCGACTGCGTGCTTGGGACGGGCTTTGCGTGTACGCGCGTGAATCTTGAACATAACAATCTGATTTATCTTGGCCGAGTGATGCCGAAGATCCGCGATCTGCGGCGCTACGGGTCGGCGGCGGTTGACCTGGCGTATGTGGCCTGCGGGCGGCTGGACGGATTTTGGGAATTGAATCTGCAAGTTTATGATATTGCCGCCGGGATGCTGATCGTCCGCGAGGCGGGAGGCATTGTGAGCGACTTTGACGGCGGCACGGCCAGATTGCCGGGGCAAGTCGCGGCCGCAAATCCGGCTGTGCATCCGAAACTGCGGGAGGCATTGAAGGCTTAAGCCGGTTTGATATTGACGTTAAAAAGCTGAAGCGGCGTTTGACTACGTTTATTTACGCGGAAAAGGAGAACCGGAATGGATAGCCAAATTCAGATCGATCAAGAAATATTTATGAACGTGATGGATGGAGGACGGCTGCGAACATTGCAGATCATTCAACTGGCGATTACGATGGGAGTATTGACGTTCGGCGTGATAGTAGCAATATTCTACTTTTCCAGACAAAACGGAGAGATGCAGAACAATCCGAATGGACAGAGAGAGATTGTCTTTTTGCTCACTCTTGTCCATATCATCATGGCTGTCATAGGGTTTGCCGGAGGGCAACTCCTGTACAATCTGATGGTCGGGCGGCGAGGTATTGCGATCATCGGGAAAAATCTCTCTACCCAGAATTTGTCTGTCGAGGATAAGTGCAGTCGAGCCATTTTTACCGGCACAATTATTCGTTTGGCCATTTTTGAGGGGATTTCAATGTTCGGTCTAATTGTTTGCCTTATGGGTATACTGTTCGGCCAAATCGCCGAAAATCCTATTTACTGGTGCAATACAGCAACCGCCCTCTTTTTTATATTGCTGTCTATTGCAACGTTTCCGACGCGCGACCGTATTGAAACACTGTTTTTGCATCGGTTTACCGACAGAACGCCCTTTAATACGCTGTAACGGGATTGCCCGAAGAGAAGAGATGGTGTATAATCCGGCCTCTTATGAAATCTGATTTGGCGACAACACGATGGGCGGCGGGACTGCTGGGGACGACGATTTTTTTGTCGGCGTTTCTGCTGTTTCAGGTGCAGCCGCTGCTGGGTCGGTACATTCTGCCGTGGTTTGGGGGGATGCCGGAGGTCTGGACGACGTGTATGCTGTTCTTTCAGGTGTTTTTGCTGGCCGGGTATGCCTATGCTCATATTCTTAGCCGTCTGGCGGTCAAATGGCAGGCCATTATTCATTCCGGGCTGGTACTGGCGGCGGCGGCAACACTGGCAGTGGTACCCGGCGAGACGATGAAACCGACGCCGGAGGATATACCGGTCATCAAGATTTTGTGGATATGCAGCGTATCTGTGGGGGCAGCGTATTTTGTACTGTCGGCAACATCGCCGCTGGTGCAGAGCTGGTTTTCGAAAGCACTGCCGGGCCGAAATCCGTATCGGCTTTACGCCCTGAGCAATGTCGGGTCCCTGGCGGCACTGGCGAGTTTTCCGTTTGTGTTTGAGCCTTTGCTGACGCGGGCGGCGACTGCGGCGCTTTGGTCGTGGGGCTTTTACGGGTATGCGGTGCTGATCATTGTTTGTGCATGGGGGGTGTGGTCGTCCGTCAAGCATAAGAATGCAAATGAACCGGCTTTTGATGAAACCCGCTCTTTGAAGTCTGCAAGGGATTGGGCGCCAAGCGGCCGGGATCGATTTTTCTGGCTGGCCCTGCCGATGGCGGCATCGGTTGAACTGCTGGCGGTTACCAATAAATTGACATTGGATATTGCGGTTATTCCGTTTTTGTGGGTGCTGCCGCTGAGTTTGTACCTATTGTCGTTCATCCTGTGCTTTGACCATCCGCGATGGTATCGGCGGGGATTGTATATGGCACTTCTGATCGGCGGGTTATTAGGGCATATCTGGGTGGGCCGTAAGAGCGCCGATATGCATGTTGCCACGATCATTACAATCTATGCGGTGATGCTGTTTTCGGGCTGTATGCTCTGTCATGGCGAAGTGTATCGCCTGCGGCCTGACAGCCGGCATTTGACGGGGTATTATCTGTTGATTTCGGCAGGGGGAGCGCTGGGCGGGATCTTTGTTGCGATTGTTGCGCCGTTTATTTTTACGATGTATCACGAACTTCACATCGGCTTATTGGCGACAGTGCTGTTTGTGCTGCTGTGTCAGAAAAATGTTTCACCGGAGTTGGCTAAACGGCGTCCCTGGTGGGCAGCAGCATTGTGCATTGCGGGGATCGGCGGGATTTTTGTGCAGGCGCAGCGGCCGGTGCAGAATCAGAAAACCATTGAAAACACCCGCAATTTTTTCGGGATTCTGACCGTTCTTGAAGAAGCTCCGGATGAGCCGAAGCAGCACAAGCGTCTGATGCAGCATGGCACAACCTATCACGGACTGCAATTTCAAAGCAGCGATAAGGAACTCATCCCGACGGCGTATTACAGTCCTGACAGCGGCATCGGGCTTTTGCTGCGTCATTGGCCGGGTGAAACGCCGCGGCGTATCGGTATTGTGGGGCTGGGAGTGGGGACAATCGCCGCCTACGGTAAGCCGGGCGACCATATCTGCTTTTATGAAATCAATCCCGAGGTTCAACGGCTGGCGAGGAAGTATTTTAGTTATCTGGGCGACAGCGATGCTGATGTAGAAGTTGTAATTGGCGATGCACGGTTGAGTATGGAATACGAAACGGCCCGGAATTATGACGTGCTGGTGCTGGATGCGTTCAGCAGCGATGCGGTTCCTGTGCATCTGCTGACGGCAGAGGCATTCGGCATTTATTTGTCGCATCTGGCCGAGGGCGGTGTGCTGGCGGTGCATATCTCTACACAGCATCTGGATCTGCAATCGGTCGTCTGGAAGCTGGCCGAACATTTGGGGCTGAAAAGCTGCTGGATTGAAAGCTATGAAGATCCCTCAACCGGGGCGTTAGCTTCGGACTGGATCCTTTTGAGCCGGACCGGCGATATTTTTAATCAAGACGTTTTTCGTATTCGAAAAAGCATTCCCTATGCCGAGCTGAAACGGGTCCCCCTCTGGACGGATGACCACATCAATCTGCTGAAGATTCTCAAGAAAAAAAAAGGATGAGTTCGTTTATATGACTCGGTTAATTCAATGGTCAAAATTGATTATCGGACAGCCATTTATTTTTTTTGATAATTTTTTCATCTCAGCCAATAACAGCTGCGGCATTGATTTATCATCATTTTTCTTATAAACGCATCTACAGTTTACTGGCGTTACGGAATTCATTCAGGCCTATAAAAAACATCTTCTTGTTTATGTATCCCGTCTTTTTGTATATTCATAATGCATATTTATCTTCGCCCGCATAATATTATTTCTTTTAAGAAAATAGGTATTTTTACTGTATGTGAATAGCCATTTCCTTTAATTAAAGCAAATATACCGATTAATCCTTCATTATTTCCTTTCGATAGACCCCTCGGCAGAAACATACCATTCAAATACCAGGAGCAAAACAGAAGCTAAAGAACGGACGTTTTATTTTGAAAGGGCAAGGCATGTTTAAGAATCTGAAATTAAGAACAAAGCTTATCACTGCGTTTATGATCATTGCGGGAATTACACTGATTCTCGGGGTCGTCGGTTACTATGGAGCGATTAAAAGCGAGCAATCCATTCATGAACTTGGGGCAGTGCGGCTACCCGGCATTGAAACTGTTTTAAAGATGCAGGTAGAATTGGAAACACTTGTCGGGGCAATGCGCACACTGCTTAACAGCGAAAACACAAAGGAACTCCGTCAACAGCAATATGACCTTATCGCAAAGGCACGGAAACAGTACGGAGAAGCCCGCACTGTTTATGAATCGCTAACACATACGCCTGAAGAGATGCAGGAATGGAACGAATTTTCAAAGATTCTGCCTGAATGGGTGGCTGCAAATGACGAGATTTTAAAACTCAGTCACGAGCTGGATGAGATTGATATTCTCAATCCGGATGCATTACTAAGCAAAATCCAGTTGTTCCGGGGCGACCATTATGCACTTGAACTGAAAGTTGTCAGTATGATTAATTCCGGAGAGACATTTGACAGCGGAAGCGACCCGGCAACCTGTAACTTTGGAAAATGGCTGGCGGAATTTTCCTGCCGAAACTCGGAAATTAAAACCGTCCTTACATCTATCCAGCAACATCACGCCCGTTTTCATGAATCCACCGGACAGATTTGCAAAGCGGTTGAAGCCGGGAATAGAGAAGAAGCCAAGAGACTATTCTCAGCATCAATGCAGCCTGCTTCCTGCGAGATATTCAAGCATTTTGAGCATTTAATTGCATCGGCCACTCAGGCTGAAAAAATAAAAAACCGCATTTCTGAACTCACCATGGGACGTACGCGCGAATTACAGGCTCAGGCATTCGGCCGCCTTAATAATGTCGTTCAGATCAACCATAAGATCGCCGCAGAAAGAGCCGAACAAGCAGTTGCCCAATCGACATATCTAAAGGTTTTATCAATGGCAGCAACCATCGCCGGTGTCATTTTAGCGGTCGTATTGGGGGCGGTCATTACGCGGGCGATCACCAAGCCGATCAATCAGATCATTGCCGGTCTGACCGAAGGTGCCCAGCAGGTGGCCTCGGCTTCCGGGCAGGTCTCGGCAGCCTCGCAGTCGCTGGCTGAAGGAGCGACCGAGCAGGCGGCAGGACTGGAAGAGACCTCCTCCAGTCTGGAAGAAATGTCTTCGATGACCAAGCAGAACGCTGACAACGCCCAGCAGGCCAACACCCTGGCCGCCGAGGCCCGAAACGCCGCGCAAAGCGGGGCCGACTCCATGCAGCGGATGAGCCAGGCCATCGATGATATTCAAAAGTCCTCCGACCAGACCGCCAAGATCATCAAGGTTATCGACGAAATCGCTTTCCAGACCAACCTGCTGGCCCTCAACGCCGCGGTTGAGGCCGCACGGGCCGGCGAGGCAGGCAAAGGATTTGCCGTGGTGGCCGAAGAAGTACGCAACCTGGCGATGCGGTCTGCCGAAGCGGCCAAGAACACCGCCAATATGATCGAAGAATCCGTCAAGAACGCCAAGAACGGCGTGGAAATCTCCAACGA
>CAZYQN010000079.1:0-13016 GCA_964649955.1 uncultured Pirellulales bacterium | reverse complement strand
AGCAGGTCGCTGGTTTCCATGAAAAGAATCTTAAGTCCTGAATTTGGAATCCTGAGTTTCGAATCCTGAATCTCGAATTCTGAGTGCTGCATTCCGGGTCTGGAATCCTGAATCTCGAATTCTGAGTGAGGTCGTTTATAAACGCTTCTGGGTTATTTCAAGTTGGGCCGGTCACCGCCTCCGACTCAGTTCCCGGCTCACTCTTCTTCTCAGCCTTCGTCTCAGTTTTAGACACCATCTGAACGTCAGTCTGGCCGGAGCCTGGGCCGTCGCTGTAAGATATAACGGTCTACGGTCAATGACGGCTTAGGGGACCTCGATGGTATTGAGGATGTCGGTGATGATCTCCTCGGAGGTGATGTTGTTGGCTTCGGCTTCGTAGCTGAGGCCGATGCGGTGGCGCATCACGTCGGGGCAGACCGCACGGACATCCTCGGGGATGACATAGCCTCTCCGTTTGATGAAGGCGTAGGCCTTGGCGGCCTGGGCCAGGCTGATGCTGGCACGCGGGGAGGCCCCCCAGGTGATCATGTCGCGGTACTTCTCCAGCTTGTATTCTGCCGGTTCGCGGGTGGCAAAGACCATGTCGACGATGTATTTCTGGATTTTCTCATCGATGTAGACCTCCTTGACCACATCACGGGCCTTCATGATATCGGCGGGCTTCATGATGGTGGCGGTTTCAGGGAAGCTCTTGAGCAGGTTCTGCTGGATGATGAGCCTTTCTTCCTCCTTTTTCGGATAGCGGATGACCACCTTGAGCATGAAACGGTCGACCTGGGCCTCGGGAAGGGGGTAGGTTCCCTCCTGCTCGATGGGGTTCTGGGTGGCCATGACCAGGAAGGGTTTGTCGAGGGGGTAGGTCTGATCACCGATGGTGATCTGGCGTTCCTGCATGGCTTCGAGCAGGGCCGACTGTACCTTGGCGGGGGCCCTGTTGATTTCATCGGCCAGGATGAAGTTGGCGAAGATGGGACCTTTCCTTACCGAGAACTCCTCTTTTTTCTGGCTGTAGACCATGGTCCCGATCAGGTCGGCGGGGAGCAGATCGGGGGTGAACTGCACCCTGGCAAACTTGGCATCGATGGTGTGGGCCAGGGACTTGATGGCCAAAGTCTTGGCCAATCCCGGTACCCCCTCCAGCAAAATGTGCCCG
Source organism: uncultured Pirellulales bacterium (assembly GCA_964649955.1). Taxonomy (GTDB): domain Bacteria; phylum Planctomycetota; class Phycisphaerae; order Sedimentisphaerales; family Anaerohalosphaeraceae; genus T3Sed10-213. The sequence goes on along the minus strand of CAZYQN010000079.1, from coordinate 11,860 downwards.
TCGGAAAGCAGCCCGATCAGCAAACTCTCCACCAGGTGCTTCTGCCCCACAATCACCTTGTTCATTTCCATGGAAATGAGATCAACAAAAGCGCTTTCGCGCTGAATTCGTTCGTTTAATTCACGGATGTCAATGGACTGGTTCATATGGAAAATATTACGTCAAATGTAGTTTCCTTTAAAGGGCACGAAAATAGGTGATTGCTCTCAAAAAAGGGATTTAATTTTGTTAAAAATAGTAAAACCAGGCCCCACAGGGCCTGGTTTTCATGGGGCATTATCTGATTTCGATTTCGCGGGCCGGCTTTGGCTTTACTTCCTCTTTTTTGGGAAGATGCACACAGAGAATACCCTCACAATAGCTGGCTGTGATCTGGTCGCCTTCAACCAGGTTTTCGGGAATGGTGAAACTCCTCTGGAACGACTGGTAACTGAATTCACGGCGGGTAAAACGCCCTTTCTCCTCCTGCTTTTTCTCCTCCTTTTTCTCGGAAGAGATGGTCAGCGTGTTGTTTTCCAGATTCACCCTGAAATCTCCCTTCGACATCCCTGGAGCCGCCACCTCAATCTCAAAGGCCTCATCGGTCTCTTTCACGTTGACAGCCGGCAACGTGGTGTCGGTACTCGAAAAATTCGAGGTTCCCCAATCCATCAGGTCCCGGGAAAAGAAGTTGTCCCAGAACGACGGAAGATACGCATTGGTACGTTTTAAAAGTGTCATGGCTTAATCCTCCTTTTTAAAAAGTTATGTTTTCCGTTAATGTTTTCATGTGGTTAACGACAAATAGGGTACCAGATGGACGGGGAATATTGATGGATGTGTTTTTAATATGCACGAAATCAAAGTATTAGTTGTTGATTAGGTTGTGAGTAGGGGTATGGGGCGAGTGAGGCGCGGTGTCAATATGTCCTGTTTCTGGTGAAAAATTGACAGAATAGCAGTCAAAATGGAAGTAATTTGTAATTTCGTCGGTGAAGGAGGAGCGATATGCAGCGGTACATGGTGGAGTTACGGTTCAGGGGAACGCGCTATTTCGGGTGGCAGGTGCAGCCCGGGCAGGTTTCGGTACAGGAGGTACTGGAGAAGAGTTTTTCATTGTTTTTGCGGCAGCCGGTGGCCGTAACCGGTGCAGGGCGGACCGACACGGGAGTGCATGCCACCTATTTTGTGGCCCATTTTGATGCGGAGGAGCTCCCCTATGCGCTCTCCGACGTGGTATATAAGCTCAACCGCTTTTTGCCGGAAGATATCTCCCTGATCTCCATCAAACCTGTATCTGCTGATTTTCATGCCCGGTTCAGTGCCCTTTCCCGGACCTACCGTTACTGCCTGAGCCTGGTCAAGGACCCTTTCACCCTGGATACCGCCTGGTATTATCCCTGGCCCCTTGACGTGCGAAAGATGAATGAAGCCGCCGCCCTGTTGTTGCGGCACCGTGATTTCACGAGTTTCAGCAAGCTGCATACCGATGTGAAAACCAACCTCTGTCATATTACGGATGCCCGGTGGGACCGGGAAGGGGCCCAGCTGGTATTTACCATCACAGCCGACCGGTTTTTACGGAATATGGTCAGGGCCATTGTGGGGACCCTGCTGGAGGTGGGCCGGGGCAAGCTGACCTCCGAAGGCTTTGAAGAGATCATCCTGAAAAAGGACCGCTGCGCCGCCGGCACCAGCGTTCCGGCCCACGGCCTGTTCCTGGCCGGCATCCGCTATCCTTCCCTGTGAGAATAAGGCGGTTTTTGCCCTACTATCCTGGTAATCATATAAATTTGGAAATGTCTTCAGATTTTCGTAACTTATAGAGACAATTTCCCCCATCAGAGATGGAGAATGGTTTTCATAGAAATCCTGATCCGGCAGAAGAGTTATTCCTCAGAAAACTAGATCAAATCCTTGAAGAACAGTATTCTGATGAGCAGTTTGGGGTCACCCAGCTTGCCCGCCACCTGGGGATCAGCCGGTCGGGTCTTCACAGAAGGCTGAGGAACCTGAAGAATAAAACCGTCAGCCAGTACATCCGCGATTTCCGGATGAAAAAAGCCCTTGAGCTCCTGAGCCAGAGTTCCCTGACCGTCTCTGAAATCGCCTTCAAGGTGGGTTTTGGCAGCGTTACCTATTTCAATAAATGTTTTCTGGATTTTTTCGGTAAGACGCCTACGGAGGCACGGCATGAAGGATTAACATGGAGTGAAGTCCGTGTGGCCGGACCCCCCGGAGCAATAGCCGGGGAAGAAAAAAATCCCTCTGCATCCCGAAAGATTCTGTTTGGTTCTCTCTGGGTGGTTTTGCTGATTCTGACGGGCTGGTCACTTTCCAAGCTATTTGAGGATGATGCTGTTCCAGGAAAAACCATCACGGTACTCCCTTTCCGGGATGACAGCTCCGATCAGGAGAATTCCTATATCCTGCGTGGATTGCGGGAAGAGATCCTGAATAACCTGAAAACTCTCAGTCCGTTGGAGGTCGTCTCTTTAATAGCCTCTCAGAATTATGACTACGACGAAAAAAAGTCTGCCCGGGAGATTGGTCAGGATCTGAAGGCCGACTATATCCTGGCGGGAAGTGCCCAGACCATCCGGGGAAAGTGCAGGGTCAGGCTTCACCTGATTGAAACCGCCAATGATAAAGATCTTTGGGCAAAGCCTTATGAAGGAGAGGTAACCATTGATAACATCTTCGAATTTCAGAAAGAGGTGGCCATGGCTGTGGCCGATGAACTCGGAATTATTGTTTCGCCTGAGGTGAAAGAAAAAATCGGGTCGTCAAAGCCCCCCACGAATCCGACAGCTTACAGTAATTATTTAAAAGCCCATAATATAATTAAAGCCTTTCTGGATCCCTTCAAGGAAGAACCCATGCAGGAAGCCCGCAGATTACTTGAACTCTCCCTGAAATACGACTCCACCTTTGCCCTTTCCTATGTCGATTTAGGCTGGTATTATTTCGGCAAAGGCAAATCAGCGGATTGGAAACAGCGGCGGATTTACTGTGATTCCCTTCACCAGGTGGCCGACAAGGCCATTCACTACGACCCCAAATGCTGGGATGCCTACAGCCTGAAATCATCTGGTTATGCCCAAATCAGCAGGTGGGATGAGGCCATGGAAGCAGCTAAAGAAACCATCAAACTGGATCCTGAGAATCCGGTTTCTTACCGAAAGCTGGCCGGTTGTTATTCTATGACAAACCGTTTGGCCGAAGCCGCCCGGAATGACTTAATGGCTTATAAATTAAATAAGGAACCGCTGCCGGACAAATGGAATCTTGGAGGGTTGAACAGTGTCTTGAGGTTTTCGGGATTTTTTGAACTTGCTGATCAATTCAATAAGATGCATCTTGCTCAGGAAAATGATTCCACCTATTACTACAGCTGTCAAAGAGATATGTTTATTCACCAGTGCCGTCCCATGGACGCCCTGGAAGTGTCGGTTTTAAAATCGAAATACATGACCGATACCACCAATGTTTTTCGATTTTTAGCTTATGCCACCTATTATTTGTGGGATCATAACATGGAAGAAATGAACCGTTATTTTCACCTTTTTCTGGAAGAGGCAGAGAGAAAAAAAATGAAAATAGAAAATTCCAGGTATAGTTCTGAAATTGGGTACATGTTCAAATTAAACGGTAATCAATCCAAGTCCGACTCTATTTTTCAGGAGTGCGCAAAAAGGTATGAGGAATTGTGGAACCTGGGCTATAATGAAAAGAGCAACGGGGGCTTTGAAACAGGTATGGCCGTCAATTATGCTTCGTGGGGGAAACCGGAAAAGTCACTGGAATATTTGCGGGCCCTGCTCCGGTTTGAGGCGATTCCCCTGTACATTCTTTCCTGGATGAAGATGTTGCCTGAATTCGATACCATGCGGCAGATGCCGGAGTTCCAGGCTTTGCTGACAGAATTTGAAGCCAGGTATAACCGGGAAAGGGAGAAAGTCAGAAAGATCTTTGTCAGGGCTGGTTTTACACCTTGATAAGAAAAACGGAAATCAGGAAGCTTAGCCTGCTTTTGTAATTTCAAATAGCCATCCGCTCTCTGACAGATGGTTTTCTTTTTCCAGCTGCTGTTATTTGTGATTTTCACCCTCCAGGCAACTCCCTTTAAAAAAGAGAAGTTTTTACCCATAATTGCAATAGTGTGCATGAAAAATGGAAGCTTCTCATGCAATATTGCTATATCTACACCTGCCTTTTGTCGGAAATTGATTGTGCTGTTAATCATCATCATCAATTGTTCAGACACCTCTTAATACATAGAGACATGAAAACAAAGGCAATTTTTTGGAAGATTTTATTAATCCTGATCCCCTTCTTATCTTCCGGACAAAAAAGTGGGGATGGTTTTATCGGCCTGAACCGGCATCAGAAAATTGAAGAGCGCCTGAACCATGCTTCAGATGGGACATTCTCCCTTATGGGAAACAGACCTTTTTGGGCGCCGGAGCTTATAAAATCTCCTGTTTTGGCAAAATCGGCAACGACGGTTAAGCAAAGGCTCGACAGGATGACTTACCAGATTTACGACAGTTCATCCGGAAAGTGGGCGGATGTGTTTAAGCAGGAATGTTATTATGATGAGTGCTGTAACCTGTGCCAGATGATTTCCTTTTCGAAGAATGGCAGCTCCGTCAAATGGGCGGGAGAAACCATGGAAAGCTATTGTTTTCAGGAAAAGGGTAAAATCAGTCAGTATCTTATCTCCATTTGGTCGGGACTACTGGGAATGTGGTTAAATGACTACAAGGAAGATCATTATTATGATGGCCGCGGTGTTTTAACAAAATCACTTTATTCTGAATGGGAGGAATCTTCAGGGGAGTGGGTGACCCATTTCATGCAGGAATATGTTCTTGATAACCATGGAGATATAAAGGGATCTCAAATTCTCATGAAGGATTCGGCAAATGGGAAATGGAATTTGTACTGGAAAGATGAGTTGATTTTTGAAAACGGCAAACAATCGAGCTACATCACACACAGTTGGTCAGGTGATTCAGCAAAATGGATTCCTGTTTACCGGGATGAATATTCCTTTAATGAAGAGGGTGATATCTCCACCATCCTGTACTATCGGTGGTCTGTCGCTGCTGCAGTATGGATCCTGGGCTACAAGGATCAATTTATGTATGACCAGAACGGTAACATGAAGGAATTCATCCAATACATGTTGGATACGGGGACCTCCCAGTGGAGACCGCTGAAAAACGAGGTTTGTACCTATGACAATTCTTATAGCTTTCCGGAACTGGTCATCCCTTTCGTGGACGATGAAATGCTCATCTATTTTCATCATAAGCTTACAGGAATTGCCAAATCGGAAATGAACGCTTTCACTAAAAGTTGGAGTACAAAGAACCTGATTCACTTTAATTATACCGGACTATATACTACCCCTGCCCTGGAAGCGGCGATTCCGGGAATCCAGATTTATCCCAATCCGGCCTCTGACTTCCTTTGTGTGAAAACCTCCCTTCACGGGTGTAAGCCTCTTATTGCACTGTATGATATGAAGGGGAGTCAGCTTCTCTCACGGCAGATTGCCGATGGGGAGCGCATTCCATTATCTGGTTTTTGCACGGGGATCTATGTGGTTGAAATAAGTGCAGGAGATAGGATTAAAAGGGAAAAACTGGTCATTGAAAAATAGCGAGTTGCTGTGGCCTGCGAGCTTTTCTCCCAGGTCATCCTGCGGCGGAGCATGGGTGATGCTCTCTTTTTGTAGTTTCAACCATTCTTATGGAATTAGCTGTAACCGGAATTATTTTAGGTGGGGAAGAGGGGTGAAAAGTTTTACGATATCTATTACAAAAAAAGCGAGCCTCTGTCGAGGCTCTGTAACCTTTTGATTTTCAGTCGGGGCGAAAGGATTCGAACCTTCGACCCCCTGCTCCCAAAGCAGAAATAATATCTTTTTATTTCTTTCCGTCACCCGTTAAAATCCGCGTAACTGCTACAAAGATAATGATTTAATCTTTTCATTATTTTGTTATGTTATTTATTTTATTTAAATTTGTATGCAAATCGTATGCAAATGGAAAAGGCCGTTTTTATTACCCTGTACCTCGATACCCGCCGGAGATTGAAAAGTAATAAATATCCGGTTAAGTTAAGAGTATTCACCCCGTCACCCCGGAAACAAAAGTTATACCCTACGAAGTTTGAGTTTACCGAAAAGGATTTTAACAGCGTTTGGAACACGATACGCCCCACAAACGAGGCAAAGGTAATCCGCGCAGAACTGGAAGCATTGATTAAAAAAGCCGAAGCAGCAGCCGGAGGCCTGACAGTTTTTTCATTCGAGGCATTTGAACAACTCATGTACGCGCCCGCAGGAGATAGGGAAAACGTTTTTTACCAGTATGAGAAAACCATCGAACAACTGAATAGAAATAATCAGATAGGAACCGCCAGCAATTACCAGTATTCAATGAATTCAATCAGGAATTTTACCGGCGGCAAATCGGATCAGTTGCTATTTAAAGAGATTACCCCGCAATGGTTGCAGGATTATGAGAATTACATGCAATCCATCGGTAAAAGTATGACCACGGTTTCAATGTACGTGCGGGCATTACGTACCCTGTTTAATACGGCCAAATCTGAGGGAATTATCACCCCGGAAATGTACCCTTTCAGCACTAAACAACACGACAAAAAATATATTATTCCAAACGCCACAAAGGTTAAAAAAGCGTTGAACCGGGAGCAACTTAAACAGCTTTCTGAAGCAATCCCGGCCACCCCGGAGCAAGCGAAAGCAAAAGATACTTTTTTCTTCCTGTATAACATGGCCGGTTTGAACGTTAAGGACATGGCCCGACTGAAATATGAAAATCTGGATGAAGAAAAAATAATTTACCTCCGCGAGAAAACCAAGCGTACTACAAAGGGGAAACAAAAACCAATTATTGTTTACCTGAACCGATATTCTAAAAATTTCATCGAGAAATACGGCAATCCCAACAGGGCGTCGCAAAACTTAGTCTTTGACATATACACCCCCGGCATGACCGCGGCGGAACAATTCAGGATCAGCCACAACTTTACCCGCTTTCTGAACCAACACCTGAAGGAGCTGGCCACAGCCAACGGATTACCCGGAAGCATATCGACATACTGGAGCCGTCACAGTTTCGCCACCAACGCGGTGCGCAACGGGGCGACCATGGAGCAAGTATCACAGGCGCTTAACCATAAGGACATCCAAACAACACAAAACTATTTTGCCGGGTTTGCTCCGGAGGTGATGAAAAATTTAACTGACAATCTTATGGATTTTTGATATGGATTACATGAATATTTTGTTGGAAGGGATCACCACACCCGCAATCCGGCCATATTTCGCGGAATACCTCATCAGGGAGTTTAAAAAATCCGAAACATTGGGTTATTCCCGTGGCGAATTTTTCCACGGACTGAAAACAGCATGCACCGAGTTAAGGGATGAACTGGCCCGGTGCAGGGCATTTTTAAACGGGGTTGTGTTTGAACTGGATGAGGATTTTCAACAAGTTTTTTCTAATACAGAAATCAACCTAATACGTTACACTGGTGGGAGGTTCAGCGGATTTTTGCGGGAGCCAACCATAGAATTTATCCGGGATTGCATAGATGAGGCGGAGCGACTGACCAGCGCCACCGCCACGGCCCCGACCCCGGAACCGGTGACCACCCCGGCCCCGCAAACATTCCCGGATTATCTAAACTTTGAAGACCCTAAGAAACGGGAGGGACTGGCCGAGGCAATCCGGGAAATAATGAGATATAAGGACCCGAAAGATTGGGCAGCGTTATTTATTGCATTAAGAGAAACTAACAAGTTAATTGAAAAGCATCGGTTTAGGTCGCCTATGTATCGTATAATGAAAGCCTATTTTGGTGACAATATCGGGCACCCTTCCGGATTTATGAGTTATACAAAAGAAGGATTGGACTATTACGAAAAGCAGCAGGATAAAACCATGGCCCGACTGATTAAAGAATACATAGACAAAATAGAATTTCTAGAATTCTAGTTAATCTATTGATTAACAGTTGTTTGGCGATGATATTTGTTTGATCTTTGACCTAATAATTCAACAAATATCACAAACATGGAAAACCCGTTCACTGACATTACACAACGATTAACCCGGATTGAATACCTCCTGAATGGTTTCAATTCGCAGAAAGCACCCGTTTTTGACCCCGGAAGCGACATTTTGAACATCACCGAGGCCGCCACCCTGCTAAATTTGACCGTTCCAAGCGTTTACGGACTGGTTCATAAAAGAGTGATCCCGTTTTCAAAACGGGGGAAACGGTTGTACTTTTCAAAATCGGAGCTTTTGGACTGGATAAAGCAGGGCCGCCGCAAAACTATTGACGAGGCCGGGAGCAATCCCGAGCAACACCTGAAGCCACTAAAGCAGCGGAAGGAGGTAAGCGAATGAAAGAAGCCGCCACCCTCCCGAGCAACGGCCCTAACCACAGCTACGAAGATACGGAATTTTTGCCGTTAAGAGAGCCGCCGTTGAGGTTTACCGGGATTGGACCCTACAAAGGTTTTGAATTTGCCCGTATTTTAACGAGAAGGTGGGCTTTTTGCTACGAATTGAATGTAGGTGGTGTTTTATATTACCACGTATTCAAAAGACTGGAAAACCCGCGTTTCGGAACAATCAGTTACCCGCGACCCGAAGCGTTTGGAGTTTGGGCATGGTGTTACCGTAGTTTGGATGAGGCGTTGAACAAATTAAACCTGATCGGCCATGAATAAGATCCGTTATTCCAAGAGTGACGCCGTTAAAGAGTTGGAGTCGCTGGCCGATTCCGCCAAACGGGAGAGGTACCCGAAAACTCCCCCGGAATGGCTGGCCCCTGTTAAATTCCGCGACGATAGCGCCAACGGCCTGACCCGGTGCATTATTCAGTTTCTCCGGTTGCAGGGCCATCAGGCGGAACGGATCAGCAACACCGGCCGCCCTATTGATCGAACCCTGACCTATACCGACGTGATGGGCCGTCGCCGTACCGTCGGGAGGTTTGAGTGGGTACATGGCACCGGATCCCGGGGGACCGCTGACATATCGGCCACCATCGCGGGACAATCGGTTAAGATCGAGGTTAAAGCTGGCCGGGATCGGCAAAGTGATGCGCAGCGTCGTTATCAGGATGAGGTGGAGAGGGCCGGAGGTACGTACATCATCGCCCGGGATTTTACCGGATTCCTGCAGTGGTACAATCAAAACTTTGGCAATGGATGACAGTGGAGAAATATATCTGAATTTTCCGGTTACGCTTTTACGGGAAGCGTTTATCGATATTAGACGCGTTATGGATGACGTTATGAATTACGCGCTTTATAGGCAGGCCGAAAGGCTGCAGGGAACAAGGGCCTCCCGGATAACACAGGCGGCAAGGTTTTTAATAATAACATACAGCGACCCAAAAGGATCATATGAAAGGGGAGCATTATTATCTTTCCAACTATCTGCGAAGGTTCCGCACGTCGGAATAAATACAAGCATCGCATTTGATTTTTACAATAATCCCAAAACACCGGATGAGATAGCCGTATTACTGGCATATCTGGCCCTTAAATCAATTATCGGATCAAAGCCATATATCAGGCTGACCAATGGTTTTATGTTGGCCCGGATGGCTGGTTATTCTTCCACGGCAGACATGCCCGACCCTTTGCCGCAGCCGTTGGCCGGATATGCAACACGTAGGAAGTTGGATAAAATCAAAATGGAGCTTCAAATGAATTGGAACGTCAATATTTACGCCCGCAATACGCGAGGTTTTTACGCTTCAATCGGTGATCGGTTCACACTGGATAAGCTGGCATTGGAGGCGGAGAAAAATAAGGTATCCTCGAAGCAGAAACAGTTAAGGGATCGGATCGACGCTGCCCGTTTGATGGCATTAAATCAGTTGAGTTTGAACTGAAAATGTATTGAAAAAATGGAAGACAAAATATGTACACCATATGTACACCATATGTACACCTATATTAAGGAATGTTCAGGCAGCGTACACGAACATGTACAGCACCCGTACACCGACCGTACACGGACATGTACACCTATATAAATATTCTTTATAAATGTACTGTATAAAGGTTTTTTATAAATGTATTTTAAAAAGATACTATAAAATGATTTTCGCAATTTTTTTTTGATTGAAAATTTAAATCCATGACAGTATGAAAACAAACGATCTTTCAGAAGCAGCACGACAGTCACAGGAGAGGAAATGGAATAGGCGTGGTAGGGATAAGTACCTGATAACCCAATACCCCCTAAAATCGCTCCCTGTCAGACACATGACACCGCGCGATTACCAAGCGTTCACGCGTACATAATTCCAATAGGGGTGTTTAAATATAATAATCTAAATTATTGCATATGTTAAGAGGAAGACCATCGAAACCCGCGGAGCTTAAGAAGCTCACCGGGACCCGGCCGAGCCGGATGAAAGAAGGGCAGATTACCGGCGAACCACTCACAAAGTTACCAGCGCCTCCCGACTGGTTGAATGATCAGGCGAAGGTGATATTTACTGATACGTGCCGCCTCATCATGGCGCAAAAGTCAATCTATGAAGGTGACGTTAATTTGCTGGCCGTACTCTCAAATGAATGTTACACCTATCAGATCGCAGCCGCCAAGCTGCAGGACCCGGAAAACATGATCACAACGACATCGACCGGGTACCAAGCCATAAGCCCGTGGACCACCATCAGGAACCAGTCGCAAAAGAATATCCGGGACATTGGCGCCTTGTTTGGATTGGACCCTACCAGCCGCGCCCGGTTGGGGATACGGGAGCCGGAGCCGCTGGATGAATTTGAACAACTTTTAAAACAAATTGATTGATATGAACACGAAAGAAGAAAAATCACAGTCTGTAAAATTGGGTAAATACCTGATCGGAGTTAAAGAACTTGAATCGCTGTTTTCGGATGAGCCCCCCGGCTGTTATGCCGACGCAATCCATGACCTACAAAACAAATATCTGTTATTGCTGGCCGATTATGTTGCAGTCCGTACCAAATACGAAGGGACCACCACCATGAGCGACCGGATGACTCCCGAGCCTATTACATTGGATCGGTTGCAACATTTATTTGAGTTTTTCCAATTCGCGGAAGAATAACCCTTAAAACTCATCGAAACCCATTTATTAACCAATAAAAAGCAACATTATGGAAAAGCAGGATTTAAAGACAGATTTGTTTGATTTTACCAACGCCGCCGGTTGTGCGGATGCGATTCAATCACTGATCAACAGTAACGCGGCGTTATTATCGGCGCTGGTACATGCAAAAGGGGAACATGCCTTAAACATGGAAGACATACCATCGCCGGATGAAATGAGTACACTATTCCGCGTAAAGGAGTTTTTTCAGTCACACGCCAATTAATCCCGTTTCTCTTTGTTCCATGCCCGGCCTGCAGTGATGCCCGCCGGGTTTTTTTGTGATGGCCAGCAGGCGGGAGAGATTGCAGAAAAAGGTGAAAATAGATATACCATGCAGGAATATCTAAAGCCGAAAACCCTATCAGAGGTAGGGTCACCGATAAAGCGATTTTAAGCGACTTTTGCCCGAAGTGGCACAATATACCGACCCGAATATAAAACGCGGTAAAACGGCGTTACCGTCGCGCCAAAAACAAAAAGAGGCGACCATCGCTGGAACACGGGAAACCAGTTTGCACCCCTAAAAAAAACATCGCCTCATCAGGAGAAAAAAAACATCGCCCGCCATATATGCAAATTGTATGCAAATGAAAAAAGGTTACTTCGTTTTACCGTTGTAACCTTTTGATTTTCAGTCGGGGCGAAAGGATTCGAACCTTCGACCCCCTGC
>CAZYQN010000078.1:4642-13486 GCA_964649955.1 uncultured Pirellulales bacterium | reverse complement strand
GCCGCCCGTGATCCCTGACCCGGCCAACGCGACCCCGCGTCAACTTAAAAAATACCTGCTCTATCTGCGGCGTTTCCTGATACGTCTTGCCGAAAATCCCTCTGTGTCCGCGGATAAACGCAGCCGTATTGAAACCGGCCTGACGCACATCAGCCAAACACTCTCCCAAGCCGCCACCGTCGAGGCGATGCAAGCCGCCATTGAAGCGATTGAAAACGAAGCCATCCAGCCCGCGCTGTCCGATATTGACGCTCTGGCCGCCCGCCAGGTCCGCGACTCCATGCGTGACATTATGATCGGCGTAACCCTTAGCCCTTATAAATCCGCCGACCTGTTCATCGTCCTCTACCGGAATCTGATGATGACGATTCGCATTATTCGGGTCTATAATTCCCGCCCTCTCGTCTCAGAACAGCTCCGTATTCTGCTGGACATTCTGAATGTCATCGCCACCGTCAACTATATCAACATGGGTAAAAATCTTATCGAGGGCCTCGGCTCGCGTGTGCCGGGTATCGGGCGCTTTATTGACGACATCGCTCAGGGCATCGGCGCCGGTTTTATGACCACCATCGCCGGACATGCCGCAATGGATCGCTGCCGTGCCTTTAAAGGCTGGAACGCCGCCGACGCCAAACACCATCTGCTCAGCCATGTCGGCGATTTTTATAACGATGTCAAAGACATCTTCTTTAAGGACGTCTGGCAGAGCATTCGTTTCCGTGCCGGAACCGCCGTGACCGAGACCCGCGAAAAAGTCGCCGACGCCATCGATGAAACCGGCAGTTCGCTGACCAGCTTTATCCGAATGCCCATTCGCGCTGCCTCCGCCGCCGGCCAGACCGTCGTCAACGCCTCGACCGCATCCACCAAAGCCGTCTATCACACCGGTGCCAAAGGCGTCTCCTTTATCGGCGACGCACTAAAATCCACCGGCTCACTACTTACAAAACCTTTTAAAAAACACAATCAATAGGGCGCATGTATGACAGAAGGATACATTTCTTATCATAGGAAAAGGATTAAAGAAAAAAGTTTATATGTGTATGTTTTGACAGTTCTCTTTACTGCATTGCCGCTATATGCCACAATGATTAATCCCTTACACTGGAAACAAATGGCTCTTGGATGCGATTTTGCAGGCATCGTAGAGTGCACAACTGCAGGAGGAATTGTCGCAGAATATAAAGTTATTGAAACATGGAAAGGAACGAAACATTCTGAGCCCATTCGTATTCAAGTAGGCTTGGATTATTGGGAACCCCATTATCCGATGGTTCTGGTTGGAGAGAAACTCATAGTTTTTGGCTGGAAAAACCAAGCTCCCGACACACATATAAGCACAACAGAAGGTACCATAGTACCGCTTTGGTGGCGTAATATTGACTACGACTATGAGACACCATTATATCAAGGAATATATCCGATTGACAAGCAGCAAAGAATTCCGGGTTATGACTTTGGATATCGAGATAACGGTCAGGAAAACATCTCCGTGGATGTTATAAAAAAAAATGTCCAAGAACTGCTAAGCGGAATAAAACAGGAACAAGATTTGCTTAGAGTCTACTTTCAGATGTACTTTTTGGAAGGACGTCTGAAGGGGTATCAAACTGATATGGATATCCTAAGTCGTCATAAAAATTCAAAAGAAACCGATAAATCTGCAGAAGATATCAAAGATTTGGAAGAAAGAATCAAGCAATACGAGGCAGTGATTCCCCAGTTATGGCAGTTGAATCAGGAACTCCAGCAATGTACAGACTCAATTCAAATCATTGATAAAATCTGTGATTTCTCCATCCGCTGCTATGATGAATTCGAATACAGTCTGCGAGCTCTATTAAGAGATGGCATTCAAACGCTTGAGAGTTTGGAACATCTTAAAAAGCGTTTTAACACAACAAGTAATCTGTACCCAAATGACGAAAACCGAAAATATCTGATTGAAAGCATCCAAAAACGTCTTGTACCCTCAATCAATAGAACAGATGTAACTCAAACAGAAACTCAGACCTATACCTTTGAAGAATTGGATAAACATCAAGCTGTACTTGAAAACCCCGCCAACAAAGCTATATATGATTGGGCAGAATCATATGGTGTTTTGGTCGATAATCGTCCTCTCTTTGTGGCCGAGTGGCTGGCGAAATGGAAAAATCCTCTTGATGACCGGCACGATGAAAATTTGGGATATCTGCTGGCCTCAGATTTGGCTTATCATTGCAAACAAGATAGACCAAAGTGCTTTGAAATACTGCTCCACGCCAAAGAGCCATATGTACGTGTTGCCGGTGCCGTTTACCTGTGCTTTGAAAACGAAGAAAAAGGTGTGCAACATTTAAAGACCTTCCAATATTATAGCGGCAATCCGGGTCTTTGGGCGGCTTTGAATCAGGCACGACGTGGCGACAAGCAATCAATGGAGATTACAATCAGAAAATTCCGCAAGCTCCCGCCAATGGATGAATTGACAACGAAGACAGCTCCTTTGTTTGTTTTATTGAGCCGAGCAATGGTTTTACTATCCAATTCCGCAGCATATAGCAATGTTCCTCAACCTCCAAATGCTATATATGAATCAAATTACTCTGACCTGCTTGAATGGTGGAAAAAATATTCTGACAAGCTAACACTCTATGACCCTTGGTTTGACATATTGAAAAAGCAAAAAATAGATTAACACTATGCGACAATACCAATGAAAAGATTACAATCGGAGACAGCGGTGCCTATTTTTATTATAACACTTTATCGTTATGTCGCAGGGCGGACTTCTAATACCATCGGCTCGCTGCTTACAAAACCTTTCAAAAAGAAAGATTGGAAATACAATGAATGATAATGAAGAACGCGATCTCGGCCCGCAGCCGATTATAGAATTGATGGATAAACACACGCTGGCGCCACATGATCTGGTAGCCGCCTCGACCGAGCAGATCACGCACAAGATGGTCTCGCGCGCCTGCAAAGGGCGGCGCCTCAGCCGTAATGTCCAGCTCAAGCTCGTCCGTGCCCTCAATATTGCAACCGAGCAAAACTACACCCTCAAAGACCTCTTTACCTATTAAGCAAAACATGGCAAAGGCAGGTTCAACGCTTGTGATTTTTGCATGTTAAACACTGATTGTCCGGGCAGTGATTAGTCTGTCTGGACGATGCTGGTCCGCTGGGCGCAGAACATCCGCACCGCCCCCGACTCCAACTGCACAACAAGCCCCTGCGACGGATCAATCCCGCGGCAGAATCCCTTGTAAAGTTGATTATCGCATTCCACCGTGATATGCCGCCCCAGCAGCGTACTCAACTGCATCCAGCGGTTGATGATGTTCTCGGCAGTGTGGGCCATCATCTGTTCCAGCGACTCCAATAAAGCACAGACCAGCCCCGTCCGATCCACAATCTGGCCGGTCTCAATGCAAAGGCTGGTTGCCGGTGTGCGAAGTTTCACTCCTTCAAATTCTGCCGCCGTCTGATTGCAGTTAATCCCGACACCGACAACAAAACAACTCCTCCCGCCGATCCGGCGGCGCTCAACCAGAATCCCCGCCAGTTTTTTGCCGTTGACCAGCACATCGTTGGGCCACTTGATGCCCGCATTCACTCCGCAAAATGCCCGCACCGCCTCCGCCGTCGCTACCGCCGCCGTCAGCGTCAACAATTCGGCTTCTGTAGGAATATCAATCAAAAGAATGGAACACAAGATACTTTGGCCCGCCCCGCTCTGCCATGCCCTGCCGCGCCGACCGCGTCCGGCCGTCTGCTCTTCGGCCAGCACACACAGCCCGTGATGCGCAGGATTGCCCGCATATTCCCATGCGATATCGTTGGTCGAAGCAGTGGACTTAAACACCACGATCTTTTGCCCGACGACGCACCCTTGGCGCGCCTGCTCAATCTGATCAACATCCAGTGGTATCTCAGTCGCCATCAATTCGCCATATCCATTCCAAACACCCCCGAAAGGGAATCACACCGCACGGCTGCCACACAAAAAAACGCTTGTCAAATATACCCCCGCTGGATAATATACTGTACATAATCAGGGATTGCGGCGGGAATTTCTCTCGACATAGCTACCGATTATGCCGGCGTAAAAGCCTATGTCAAGCAGAAAAAAACGACTTTCCTGGATTTGAAACTCAACCTTTTCTGGAGCTTAACAAATGAACAATGACACTGAATTACACAAGACCGATAAAGTATTGGGACCTGCAGCAAAAGCATTCAGATTGTTGTTTTGGGGGATAGCCATAATCTCGTTTATGACATTTATGCCTCTCTCGACAAACCATTGGATAAACGCTGCCATTGGAGCCGTTGTCGGCGTCATCGTCGGAATACCTGTAGGCATGGGGGGGGCATTGCTGGGCCGTTTGATTGATAATTACAATCGAAACCGAAACTGGGTCTCAATCGGCCCAAAAAATGAAGAATTGAATTTTCTTAAATGGATACACAAGGGCGGCCTCCACGGCGGCGACATCACGGGTTCCATAAATGGAATATCCGGTCTTTCCATGCTAATACTGTCTGCGTTTCCGTCACTCATAATGAGGGATGCTGTCTCGCTCGATCCGCTGTTAATCCTGTGTCTTCGTATCGCAGGAGCTACGTTCATAGCGACAGGGTATTTTCAGTATTTGACGGCCGATTACTGTATCAATCTGTGTATAGAAACAACAAATGATTATATTGGGATTAATGGTAAAATCATCAATTGGAACCAGATTAAGTCAGCAAAAATCCGTTCGCTTATTCCTTTTATAGGCGGGCCTGAAAAAATGGTTTTAAAACTCAATGACAATTCTGAAGTGAACATTTCTCCTGATATCGTCAATTATGTCCATGTCTTCAACAGGGTCTCTGTTCACATAAAGAACACGTCATGGAAAAATAAAACTTTCAATATCAACTGCCCCAACTGCAATAAAGGGCTTAAGGGTATAAAATACAGTATGATCGGCGATACAGGCATGTGCAGTAAATGCAAATTCGAATTTACAATTACGGCCCCTTTTGAAGCCTGTGATGTCTAAGAAAAGGCCGTGGACAGTCGTCCCAACCATTCATAATCGTTAACCGCGACTGTCTTTTCTACGGCAAAAAAAACAGCTGACTTTTCGCGTTGTCTCAAAAAGTAAACAATTTAGATAAAGCCAGAATACAGCCGCACATTAATCCCAGCATTAAATATACACTAAAGAAACCACTCCAAACCAATGCAATTTTTCCCCATCGGCGTCGAGGCGAACCAACTTGATAAGCATTGTGTCCCCGCCAGGCTATATAAAAAGCAATGGGCGAAATAGGTATGAACAATGAAATTGTCACACTGAGCCAAAACCATGAAGGGGGACCTCCCGTCGCAGCAGCAGGTATCGGAATAATTTTCGGCCGCTTGGGTCTATGCTTGATTAACATCGAAGGCCCAACAATAACAACCAAACACATCATTCCAATGAATTTATATACTATGTACGGGTCGGCCCAACGATCTACTTCATTTGAGTATTTATGTTCTTGGCATACGTAAAATTTATCTCCATGCGGATCATAAATCTTATACCAATATTCATCCGCCAGACTTCCACATATACGACATTTCCCCGCGATTGTCTCACCATCAGAAACAGAATTAGATGCGAGTTCATCAGGATGCGATAGAGCATAAATGACCACAGCCGCCGCCGTCGGAATTCCAATCGCCAACAAGAAACAAAGAAGGAGCCTCTTGGCCCACATTGTTATAGCCTGATCTACCTCTTTCGAGGTACTTTTCGCCACATCCTCTGATACGTTTTCTTCAGACTCCATACCAACCTGCACTTCCATCCATACATTTCGAAGAGTTTCGCAAGATTATGCCCTTATGCAAAAATCAATTCCTACCGGTCCAGCCCGATATCCACCGCCACTGCTGAGTGCGTAATCGCCCCGACAGCGATGCGATCTACCCCGCAACTGGCCACCGTCAGCACGTTGTTGAGCGTGATGCCGCCGCTGGCTTCCAAGAGAGGCCGTTTGCCGCACATCTCGTTGCGCATTTTTACGGCGTGCTTGAGCTGCCACTGACCCATATTGTCCAGTAAAATCACATCGATGCCCGGAATCGTCAGCACACGGTCAAGCTGATCATCCACGTGGTCGACCTCAACAGCCACAAATTTGACGCCTTCATATTGACGGGCCTTCTCGATCATCTGTGTCAATCGCGATTCAAACTTCTCTCCCAGCTCGGCGATGTGATTGTCTTTGAACATCACCGCCTCGCCCAGATTCATCCGGTGATTATATCCGCCGCCGCACCGCACCGCGTACTTTTCCAGCTCACGCCAGCCGGGGGTGGTCTTGCGGGTATCGTAGATCCGCGCCCTGGTGCCGCGAATGGCACTGGCAAACTTCCAGGTCATTGTGCTGATGCCGCACAGCCGCTGCAAAAAGTTCAGCGCCACACGTTCGGCGCTGAGCATCGCCCGAAGCGGCCCCTCAATAATTCCCAGCCGTTCGGCCACGCTGGCCCGCTGGCCGTCTTCGACCAGGGCCTTAAGCTTGAGCCGTGAATCATAACGCTTGAGAATCTCGGCCGCGACGTCTATTCCGCAAACGACTATTTCTTCACGCGAGACCAGATATCCCTTGGCATACTCATCGGCGCCGACGGTCAGTTCACTGGTCGGATCTCCCTTGCCGAAGTCCTCGCAGACCGCTATTTCAATCAGCGGCAGTATCTGTTTCATATCCGGCTTTTTCAGCCGTCCCGGATAGACTATTTCGGGTAAAGGAGGGTGTTTTCGGGACACTTTCTTCTTTTTCTTTTGTTTCATCGTCGTTTGCCTTTTCGGGTCTTGCCGCCGCTGCCGACAGCAGTCTTGGCATAGGGTTTCATGTTCGGTCCCTCTGCATCTTCCAAGAGGGGCATTTCTTTTAATTCCATCAATTTATCGCGAAGTGCAGCGGCCTTTTCAAACTCCAGCGCCTCCGCCGCCGCCAGCATCGCCTGTTCCAATTCAGCGATCATCTCCGTCCGGTCAAATTCCGTCTCGTCCAGACTGATCGCTTCCTGGGCACGTTTTCTCGCCTTCAACTCATCCGACAGCCCCCGCTGAATCTCCTTTCGGATCGTCTGGGGTGTAATGCCGTGGCGGGCGTTATACTCCAGTTGAATTGTACGACGCCGGTTCGTTTCGTCAATCGCCTTTTTCATCGAATCTGTAATCCGGTCGGCATATAGAATCACTTTGGCATTGACATTTCGGGCCGTACGGCCAATGGTCTGGATCAGCGAGGTCTCGCTTCGCAGGAATCCTTCCTTGTCCGCATCCAGAATCGCCACCAGCGACACCTCCGGCAAATCCAGCCCTTCACGCAGCAGATTTATCCCTACCAGCACGTCAAACTCTCCCTGCCGCAGGTTCCGCAAAAGCTCTACCCGGTCCAGCGTCAATACCTCACTGTGCAGATAACGACAGCGGAATCCCTTGCTCGTTAAAAAGCTCGATAAATCTTCCGCCAGCCGCTTGGTCAGCGTCGTCACCAAGACACGCTCGCCCATCGCCTCCCGCTGCTGAACCTGTTCCATCAAATGCTGAATCTGCTCCGAGGCCGGATGCACAAAGATTTCCGGATCCACCAGCCCGGTCGGACGAATGATTTGCTCGACTACCTCCCCTTCGCACAATTCCAGTTCAAACGGCGCCGGGGTCGCCGATACAAACACCACCCGCTTCCAACGCTCCTGAAACTCTTCAAACCGGAGCGGCCGGTTGTCCAACGCGCTGGGCAGCCGGAAGCCGTGATCCACCAGCACCTGCTTGCGGTTGCGGTCTCCGGCGTACATCGCCCGGATCTGAGGAATGGTCACATGCGACTCATCAATGAACAGCAGAAAATCATCGGGAAAATAATCAATCAGCGTATAAGGCCTTGAACCCGGCTTTAAGCCCGCCATGTGCCGGGCATAATTTTCGATGCCGCTGCAATAGCCAACCTCTTGGATCATCTCCAGATCGTAGCGCGTCCGGGCCTCCAGCCGCTGGGCCTCCAGCAGTTTGCCTTCATGTCGAAGCTGTAATAGCCGCATATCCAGCTCTTCGGCAATCCCGGCACACGCCGATTCAATACGCTCTGCAGGCAGAATATAATGCTTGGCCGGATAAATAAAAACCTGCTTTTCCTCGGCCAGAATCTCGGCGCTGACCGGATGGATATAGGCGATCGCTTCGATCTCATCGCCGAAGAACGAAAACCGCACCGCAAAACTCTCATACGAAGGCCACAGCTCCACCACATCCCCCCGCACCCGGAATTTGCCGCGGGAAAAATCAATGTCGTTGCGGTCATACTGCAAATCCGCAAACCGTCCCAACAACTCATTGCGGTCAATCATATCTCCAACCCGCACCGGAATCACGCTGGCCTGATAATCCTCCGGACTGCCCAATCCGAAGATGCACGACACACTGGCGACAATTACCACATCCCGCCGGCTCATCAGACTGGTCGTTGTAGAAAGCCGAAGCCTGTCCAGCTCGTCATTCCGCGAGGCATCCTTCTCGATATAAATATCCCGTTGCGGAATGTACGCCTCCGGCTGGTAATAATCGTAATAACTGACAAAATACTCCACAGCATTCTCCGGGAACAACTCGCGAAATTCCTCATAAAGCTGTGCCGCCAGGGTCTTGTTGTGCGAAATCACCAGCGCAGGCTTGCCCGCACGAGCAATGACATTGGCCATTGTAAACGTCTTGCCGCTGCCGGTCACCCCCAAGAGGGTTTGATACCGTCGGCCGGCCTGAATCTGCTCGAACAATCGCTCAATCGCCGCCGGCTGATCTCCAC
>CAZYQN010000078.1:0-4542 GCA_964649955.1 uncultured Pirellulales bacterium | reverse complement strand
CGGCCGGCCTGAATCTGCTCGAACAATCGCTCAATCGCCGCCGGCTGATCTCCACGAGGCTCAAACGAACTGTGTATCTTAAATGGTGTCATAATATAGACCGTCTATTTTACCAAGACCTGCGGTACATTCAAACATCTTATTAAGAGACATAATCAGTCTTAAAGTAAAATCGCTTCCTTCGCAGATTTTTTTATTTTTTTTCTTGACAGACACCGATATAGTGTTATAGTTATATATAACAGTGCAATTAAGCCAGGAGAATCGACTTGTGTTTATTAGAATAGAACCATCTTCATCCGTACCGATATACCGGCAGATTATTGACCAAATCCGATATCACATTGCCTCAGGTCTTTTAAAAAAAGGCGACAAAATCCCCAGTGTCCGGGAATTGGCCTTTCAGTTGGCCGTCAACCAAAACACGATACTGAAAGTTTACAATGAATTGTGTCGGGAAAACGTGCTGAAAATCGAGCGGGGAGAGGGAACATTTGTATCCGCCGAAAAACAGATTATTCCGCAGGAGGAAATGCACGACATGATCGCTGGCCCTCTTCGCGAGGCGGCCGTGTTGGCGATTCAATTGGGCATCCCTATCGAACAGGCGATACAGCTTTTTCAGACCGAACATGACAAGATCGTTTCGCAGCAAACCCCGCAATCGGGCAGCAGTAAGGAGAATACAGATGTTTAGACGATTATTTTGGAAGGAATGGCGGGAAAACCTCTGGAAACTGATCTTCTGCGGCGCTGTCAGTCTGGCCTTCACGGCCTTACTCTTCCGCATCCGCCTGTTTCCGGATGCGGCCAATGGCATCGTTATTTCCTTTGTCCAGATGCTGATAGTACCTGTCGTCTATGCCCTCGACATCTTTTCCGGCGAGATGAGCAGCCGCACCATACACCTGCTGTTTAAGTTCCCCGTGCCCCGCTGGAAAATTTTCTTCAGCAAATACCTCATCTGCATGCTTGAGATCGGTCTGATTTTTGCGGCTACCGGCGGACTTATGGAAGTAATGGGGCAGGGACGCGAAGCGGATCTCGGATTTCTGTTTAGGCACAGTCTGCTGCTGGGCCTGGCTTCACTGATGGTTTTCTCATGGTTCTGTGTGTTTGCCGCACAAAGCCGCAGCGAGGCCGGTTCTCTGGTCGCCTTGTTTGGGGTAATGGTGGGGTGGGGCATCGTCTTTTTCTGGGCGTCGGTCTGCGAAGAATACTGGGCGGCACATTTCGTGCCGTATTCCTTCATTGTGTGGGTGGAAGGGTTCCATCACAAGGGATACTATCTGAGTCAACTGATCGCTTCACAGACAGCAGCCTTCCTCATTGCCGTCAGCATCGCCTGTTATCGCTTCGTCAAGGTCAGGAGGTACTTATGAACATTGGGCGCATTGTACACCAACAGGTTTTCCAGCTCAAATGGCATGTTCTGGCCTGTTTCGGCCTGTTGATGGCGCTGCCGCTGGAAGAAGCCGTCATGAATGCCTGGGAAGGGCGTGGTTTTTATGCCGGCAGCCTGACCCTTGCCTTTCCCGTCATGGCGGCTCCGCTGCTGGCAGGCCTTATCGCCTGTGCCAATGTCCAGGCCGATCTGGACGACAGGCGGTATATCTTCTGGCGTTCCAAACCGACAGGGGTCAAGTCCTTTATGACCATAAAGTTCATCATCGGCCTTCTGATAACCGTTGTGATTATCGCCTGCCCAATTATTTTCGCCTATGCGACCTCCGCGATCGTTCAGGATGAGAAAATCGAACGGGACCTTATCAGGCTTGTTATGAATTTTCAGGTGATTTCTCTCTTGGCCTATTCGGTCTGCTATTTCTGCAATGTCCTGATACGCAAAACCGCCCGCGCGTGGTTGGTCGGCATGGCACTGACCGCCTTTCTGCTGCTGCTGCCGTTTCTCCTGCCGCTGAATGTCAAAACCATCGCTGATATTTTTGAGTACCTGTACAGGACATCAACCCTGACACTGCTCCTGCTTGCCTGGCTGATCGCCCTGGCCCCCGCAGCAGCGGCATTTGTCCTTTCACTGATGGCAGCGGCGCGCAATTGGCACCTGAAGACCAATCTCAAGGGCCTCCTCTGGACTGCCGCCGCCGCTGTCTTACTACTGGCATTCTTCTTTGCTCATCAGGTGGCGAACATCAAGGTCCTCGATGAACAACCGGTTAAAAGACTATGGTGGTTCAGTCTGTTCCATTGTATTGATGACAAAATAGTCACTCAGGTTGGTTTCGAACTGAAAAGCCATGACGGTCGGTTCGAGTTGATTGAATTTATACCGATGCTCCCCTCGGAGTACTTTCGGGCACCGGGTGAGGATCTGCCGCCTCTAAATGACGCGCCCGAAGGGCTTGAACTGAGAGTGTTTCCTCTTTACACGTTCTTTTACCATAAAATTAACGGCCAATTGTATGCGTTTAGGCTTGTTGCATACGGTCAAAAGGCAAGAGAAGAGGATGAACGGGGCAATAGTCAAAATTATTTCTTTTTCAAACATGTTTATATGAGAAGTTTCCGCGTTGAGGAGGGAAAGCTTATTTCGGCATCCGACATTGACCTGTCTGATTGCCTGAAACACAAACAACACTCTCTTGGACAGATGCGAATAATAGGGGACAAGATAGTCGCTTTTGTGGATGACCAGTGCGTGACGATTGCCGTTGCAGACGGCGGTGCAATGGAAATAATAAGCCGGGAATTGTTCGGGCAGCATCCGAATTTTTTACCGGATCGGGAACATGTGTGTAAGCTCCCTCTTGTTCCCGCTCCGGCGGTCGACATGCAGGATCGCATCCGGCTTTCGATTGACTATATTTACAGGAAGCTTCGCTGCGAAAATTATGTCAACGATTCCCTGGTGGATATCCATAACGGCACCATCAGTTTCTACGTCCTCAATGATGCGGATATCGCCCGGTATGATATAGTCAGATGGGATAAGGAGTATGTGTATTGCAAATTCCAATATTCCCGGCCGTTTGTGTTTTTGGAACAAATGTTCAATCAGGTAGGGTCTCATGACCGGTATTTTGTCCGGAATGGAAAATTCTATGCCTACGAAGCCCGCAAACTGATGGTGTTTGACATCCGCAATGACCGTATCCGAAAATTGGGGCATTTCGAACGGCTGTCAAATAATTTCTGGATTTATGATGTCGGTGTGCTTGAAGATGGAAATATAGCCATAATTACGAATATTGAGGGTAACAATAAGACTGCTTTATACTTATTGAAAAATCCCGAATGAAAGGGTTTGACTATGACAGATACAGCAATTGAAATCAAAAATCTGCATTTTTCGTATGGCCGCAAGAAGGTGTTGACGGGCGTCAATTTCAACATCCCCGCCGGTTCGATCTTCGGCTTTCTGGGGCGTAACGGCGCCGGCAAGACCACATTGATCAAGACACTGCTCGGTCTGCAAAAGCCGGCTGCGGGAACGGCCACGCTGTTGGGACTGGATTGCTTCAAGCACGCCCTTCACATCCGCAAACGCATCGGCTATATGGCCGAGGACCAGCAGATGTACGGCTGGATGACCGTCGCCCAGCTCATCAAGTGGGTGGCGGGCTTTTACCCGAACTGGGACACTGCCTTCACCGACAAGCTGGCCGACATACTGCGGCTGTCCAAAACGACCAAGGTCAAGGCTCTCTCCAAAGGTCAGAACTCCAGTCTTGCGCTTCTGCTGGCGTTGGGGCATCATCCGGAACTGGTTATCCTCGACGACCCGACGCTCGGGCTGGACCCTATCGCCCGCAAAGATTTTCTCCGCCACGTCATCGACCTCTTGCAGAGCAACAACGTAACGGTTTTTTTCTCCAGCCACCTGCTCTACGAGATTGAGCCGGTTGCCGACCATATCGCCATCCTCGACAACGGCGTCATCCGCAAATGCGGCAAAACCGAACACCTTCGCGAGAGTGTTCGTCGATTCATCCTAACCCCCAGGCCCGATACGAATATAGTCTCATTTCCCGGATTGCTGGATATACTCTGCACCCAAGAGACTATGTCGATAACGATTGAAGACTGCGACGACGAAAAGCGGAACCGATTAAAGCAAATGTCACAAAACGGCTTGACGGAAACCGCCCTGAATCTGGATGAGATTTTTGAGGCCTATGTCATTGGTAATCAAGGCCGCCCTTCCACTGCTGTGGCTGTTTAAAAAGATTAAATCTCCGTGTGAATCTGTGTCAGGAATGGGATATAACTAATACCAACAGCCTCCCTCTGCGCGCAAAAAACCCGGACAACCGCGTCATCTGCGGCTGCCCGGATTCAATTATCAGTCCATCGAACGAAAGTGTTAGACGCGGGGCGTGCCGCCGCTGACCAGCCGGGCCATACGCTCGGATTTGCGGCGCTTGCGGCGGTTCTTCTCAGAAGGCTTTTCATAGTAGCCGTTCCGCTTGATGTCGCGAATCAGACCTTCTTTTTCGCACATCTTCTTGAACCGCTTAACCATCTGCTGAATACTCTCGCCCGCTCGTGACTTCACTTTAATCATAAAAAATCAAACCTTCC
>CAZYQN010000077.1:0-13682 GCA_964649955.1 uncultured Pirellulales bacterium | reverse complement strand
CACCACCTGCGCATCGGCATAGAAATATGTACTTGTCAAAAGATTCGGATCGGAAGCATCTGCTATGCATAATAGTACCGGAAGCTGACTGTTGATGTCAACAATAAATTTCCGCTGCACCGGATTATTTACCCCTTCGGAGGTATGTTTCCACACCCGGTTACCCTCACAGCGATTAACTGCACATAAAAAAGTAAATGTTGATACCGGAGCATAGCTATCTTGATAATTAGAATAAATCTTGGTCTTTTACGGCAAAAGACTTGGTGGGTTTTGCCAAATGTGTGATATAATACGAATGATAAGACCCTGTCTCGCCAGTTCGGAATTGCCCGTCTGTCAGAGACCGGTGTGGGAAATACCCGCGAAAGGATTGTCCATGTCAAAGATATTAAAAACATCTGTCGAAGGCAGAAGATGTAAATTTCCGAACTGTAATCGCTTATTGAGTATCTATAACCATCAGGCCTACTGCCGCATCCATCTGGAACAACTCCCCGCGGAAGAAAAACCGAAACCGCAAAGGCATATCTGAAAATTCTCATTTTTTGCCCGCACTCACTTAACCATTTCTGGCGGTGGCGGCTGTAGGGGAATCCAATGAAAATCCTACTGGTAAATCCGGAAGTTCCGAATACGTTCTGGAGTCTAAAGCATGCATTGAATTTTATTTCCAAAAAAGCCCTTCTGCCTCCGCTGGGACTGCTGACAGTCGCGGCGATGCTTCCGGAATCGTTTGAAATAAAACTGGTCGATCTGAACGTTACCAAACTGCGGGACCGGGACATCCTCTGGGCTGACTATGTTTTCATCACGGGCATGGCCATTCAGAAAAAATCGGTCGATCAGATCATCGACCGCTGCAAGAAGCTGAATGCAAAAATCGTTGCCGGAGGCCCTCTGTTTACCGCATTCCCCGAAGCCTATTTGAAGATCGACCACCTTGTACTCAGAGAAGCGGAAATCACGCTGCCGGCTTTTCTGAAAGATTTGGAAAAAGGGTGCGCCGAACCCTTTTATACGACACGCGAAAAACCCGACCTGAACCAGACGCCCATTCCACGGTGGAATCTGATTAACATGAAGAAGTATGCCCTGATGGGTATTCAATATTCCCGGGGATGTCCCTTTAATTGCGATTTCTGCGATGTCACAAGACTCTTTGGACATGTTCTGCGCACCAAATCAACCGCCCAGATTCTCGCCGAACTGGACAGTCTCTACACCGCCGGCTGGCGGGGAGAATTGTTTTTTGTCGATGACAATTTTATCGGAAAGAAAACCGTTCTGAAAAACGAACTGCTCCCGGCGATGATTCAATGGATGGACCAAAAAAAACACCCCTTCTGCTTTAACACCCAGACGTCCATGAATCTTGCCGATGATGAAGAACTGATGACCTTGATGGTTCGGGCCGGCTTTGATTGCGTCTTTATCGGCGTCGAATCCCCGGATGAAACAAGTCTGACCGAATGCAACAAAATGCAAAACACCAAACGGGACATGGTCGCCGCTATTAAAAAAATACAGCAGTTCGGCATGCAGGTGCAGGGCGGCTTCATTGTCGGGTTTGACAGCGACAAGCTGGATGTATTTGACAGAATGATAAATCTGATCCAGGACAGCGGCATCGTCACGGCCATGGTAGGACTGCTCAACGCTCCCCGGGGAACTGCACTCTATAAGAAACTGATGAGTGAAAACCGATTGACAAAACTGCCGTCGGGAGACAATATGGATTGCACCATGAATTTCCTCCCCAAGATGGACATGCACGAATTGCTCGGCGGATATCATAAAGTGCTCGATACGATTTATTCGCAGAAATACTTTTGCAAACGTATCAAAACATTCCTTGAAAATTACAATTTCAGCAGCACAGCACGGCTGAAGGTGCAGTATTCCGGCGTCAAGGCTTTTTTCAGGTCAATGTGGCGCATCGGTGTACTCGAAAAAGGCAAAATTCATTATTGGAAGCTGATCTTCTGGTCGCTCCTGAAACCCAAACGGCTGCCCCTGGCAGTACGCTTTTCAATCTATGGATCACACTTTCGCAGAATGTTAAAGAACATTCAGCTCGACTTGAAACCTAACGATGGACATCTCCCGGCAGAGGTACTCGTGTACGAGGTGAAGTCATAAGGCTTATTCCCACCAAGGTCGAAACAGAAACGGCAATGGCCGGAAGGACCGCATCCAACTCACTGAGCCAACCGGTTAAATACGGCTGAATAACCTCTCCCCACAGCAGCGGAATCGTAATACCGCAAAGAATGGAGGCAACGACCGCCTTGGGGATCGCTTTCTTCCAGATCAGTGCCGAAACAAGACTGGGTGTAACCGCCGCCCCGTAAATGGTATAGGCATAGAGTGCTTTTCGGAAAAATCCCGTCGATTCAGAAAACGCCAGCGACACCCCATAGGCAATGATTCCGAACACCAGAATGAGCAGTCGATTCAAAAAAATAGTCTGTTTTTCGCTCGCTTTCGGATTGATATAGGCCTGATAAATATCCTTGATAAACGTAATGGATGGAATCAGCAGAAAGGAGTTGGCGGTCGAAATAATGATCCCCACAACAGTCACCAGAAAGAGAACTCCCAGAATCGGCGGCATATAATGCTTGGCCGCATAGATCAGGATATATTTGCCGTTTTCCGGATCGGGTGTTAGGCTCGATGCAACCCAGGCAAGCGCAATAATCAGCAGCTCTATCGCCAACGCAACAAAAATCATCACAATCACCGCCTGCCTGGCCCCGCGGGCATTGCGTCCCGCAAAGATACGCTGGTACTGATTGGCATCGCCGAGAATAAGCAGAAAAACCGGCAGCAGATAATTGACCAATTGCACCGGTGAATAAACACCCCAAAACTGCATATGATGGGTCTTGTCTTTCATCGCCAAAAAGGCTTCGGACATTCCTGAAAAACCGCCGGCCTTCACCAGCAGAACCGGAAATGCCGCTGCAACTGAACCCGTGATTAGAAGTCCGGTAACAATATCCGTATAAGCCAAGCTCAACAACCCTGCCAGCATTGTATATGCTACAATAAACACAGCCGCTA
Organism: uncultured Pirellulales bacterium; assembly: GCA_964649955.1. Classification (GTDB taxonomy): domain Bacteria; phylum Planctomycetota; class Phycisphaerae; order Sedimentisphaerales; family Anaerohalosphaeraceae; genus T3Sed10-213. Next base: position 10,613 of record CAZYQN010000077.1, on the reverse strand, counting down.
TGATCGTTGCCCGAAACGCAGATAAGCGAGGCTCAACCAATGCGATTGTTCCGGCATCGATATCCGTCTTGAGAGTATAAAGAGCCTCTTGACGATCAAAAGAATACCGAACCCTGGCAATAGTGTTTTGCTTGATCGCGACTGTATTTTTCATATCTTTGATGGATTTTATGGTCGATGCGATGTCTTCTGCAGAAACTACATAGATGGTATAAGGGATTGCTTTGCCTGCAGAGTCCGCACAGACGACATCAAGACAAATGATCCCGGTCCAGTCCTTCCGGGGTGTAATAACAACACGGCCCCGAGTCAATTGATCACGACTGAGAATATCGCCTGCCATCAGAGAAACCGGCGCCTTATTGCCCGTTATCACCTCCAGCACCGCCCCGCCGGCGTTGAATTGATAACTGACGATAACCATATACGCCGTGATCAAGGCCGCCACCGACAACAGTCCGGCCGTTTTTCCGTAGCATCGACCGATGATTTCAGGAACGGATGAGGCCTCTATGTTCCGGGCATGGACGGCAATAAACGAAAGCAGAATCATTCCAAAGAATGTTCCGGCCGGAATGATCAGAGCAGCCATTCCTGTCTCATAGGTTTGTTCGGCGTTGCCGACGATGGAACCGGTACCGATCCATACCGCCAGCATCGTACAAACCATAACCCACGGTGACAGTGTTCGGCCCGCCACCGCAAAATCCGCCTCTGTCTTGACCTGTCGCGATTTAAAAACACTGATACCGATCAACAGCAGAAGATAGACAAAGATCGCCGCCAAATAAATCATAAATGCTCCGTACCCTCAGTCATTGCTCTGTAATTTGATGTGTTTTACGGCTTGCATGCGGAAAATCGCCAATCGTAACGTTCTGTATGTTTAAAAACATCACCGATCAGAGCCGCCAGTTCCGGATCGTAGCGAACCAACTGCTCCCGGGTATTGAGGGATTGGCCGTTTTTATCGGCAAGTTCATTGGCATCAAAAAATGACCGGACGCCTTCTGCAAAATACTCAAAACGATTCTCGGCGGCAGGCGTCGATGACCACATCCCTTTTTCCATTGCCGCCCAATACAAGGCCCCCACCCGCTGATCAAAACGCACATCCAGAGCAGTCAGTCCCAGTTCGTACTGCTGCTTGTCTTTCGTCTGGGTATTCTCAGAAGCCTCAGGGCGCAATCCCGCATAAAAGTAAGCAGCCAGTGCCATATCCCCGATGAGTTTGCCTTGTTTGGATATCGGCCCGCCGTCAATTCGCAGCGCATCGGACTGCCGCACCGTCAGATGATACTCTATAGGAAGTCTGGCAGCGGTTTTCCCTTCTTTTTCCTCAACAAACATTTCGGCATCAAATCGAGGCTGTGCCGATAGACATCCGGGATTTTCCTCATCGCCCAGAACAACAATGCTAAAGTTTGCATTTATCAAAACCTTGAGTATGTCATGCCGATACCGGAACATATTCCGAACGGTATTTTCAACACAAAGCATCGCCTCATCAGAAACACCTTCTGTGCCGAATATCGAAAAGCCGCGGCACCAGACGTACTTGACCAGCGACGGATCGGCATTGAGCTTCTCCGGCGTTTGGTTCACCGAAGGCTGCTGGGCAAGCGGCGTATATCGCCAGTCATTTTCCGGCGTAATCCGGAAGGTCTTACGCACAAGCTCCACGATATCCGGATCGTATTGAGTCAATTCCTCGCGGGTGTTGATGTGATTGTGATTCCAGTTGTTTTCCCGATTGCAATCGAAGAAACATTGGACTGCCTCTGCCCAATACTCGGCTTCATCTGTGGAGGCATAATCATATTTATATAATCCCTTTGCCATCGCGTTTTTATACAGCGTCTCCAATCGCCCGTGAAATTCAGACTCGATTTTCCGCAAGGCAAAGTGTATCGAATGGGCCAGTTCGTGGATAAAAATACTCTCATCCGAATACCGATCCTCCGGCAGCGACAGCAGATTCTCTTCGCCGACACTGGTGGTTTGACCGCCGAACCCCCGCGCCCGTTCGTTCCAAAACGCCTTAGGCTTCATATCCGCATAATCCGGAATATCCGTAACCTGCTCCTCATGCGAAATGATAATAAACCGGTTCCCCTGCTCGGCCAGCGTTTTCCGCACATCCGGACGGTTTTCAAGCATCTTGTCCAACAACGCTTTCAGCCGGTAAAAGGCTCGATCCTCGACACGTCCCGAACTGACAACCGTGATTCCCCCGCAATCAAGATACTTCGTATAAAACGAATCCAGTTGTAACTCAGCAGGAGGGGCAGCAATCGGAAGATAGGATTCTGTGCCGAAACAAAACTGCGACAATAGACTGCCTGAAATGAAAACAGCAATAATAAAATAATATGCCATACTTGTTCTCCTGCAAGTCAGAAGACATTTGCATTGTCTGCCGATATATCTTGTCGTCTTTCCTGCCGGGGATTGTACACCCATTCTCCCCCCTATTCAAGATATTGTTAAAAATTCATTGCTCATACCCGCTGTGACTATTACAATATCCCCCCAAATCATATTTCTTGTTTAAGGTTTTTTATCTATACACTGCGGTAGATTGAGATAAAGTAATGCGATACAGCTACATCGTAGATGAATATAAAAATGCAATTAAAGAACTTAGGCTTGACACTCCCGAGCAATGGATGGAGCATTCTGTCCAGATTGTCGCCAAAGATCGGACCACCGAAGCCCGCCGACTGAGACTTCCGGCGTCTCTTCCGCCCGCCTTTGCCAAAATATATCGCTATCCCCGCTGGGATGACCGCCTTCGTATTCTTTTCCGTGGCGGCCTGACAGGGCGAAGCCGGGCAAAAATAGAGTTCGACAATCTCCGCTTGCTTCACAGTCGGGGTCTTGCCCCTCAAGTGATTGCCTACGGCTATGAACGTTATCTGGGCCTGCTCAGGAAATCCTTGCTGGTAATTCGTGAGGTTTCTGATTCGGTTTCGCTTGATGACTTCGCCGCGACTCGACTGCCCTCCCTGACACGGCATCAACGGCAGAACTTCATCCAGACTCTGGCCTGTTTTACCAGAATGATGAATTTCGGCGGGTATATCAATACCGAATACCACTGGCGAAATATTCTGGTATGCAGCAGCAACACAGGCTTTTCTTTTCAGATCATCGATCCATCCAGCTCACGTTGGTGGTTCCGTTTTGTATGCCCATTGTTTGATTTGGCGACATTGGATGGTTGCGCCCCCTATTTCTTTACACGGACCGAACGTTTGCGTTTTTTGAAGTACTATTGGGGCACCGAAGGCAGACATCTTAGCCCCGGACAAAAAAAACAGATTAAAAGACTCACAGATACGTGCCGTTCCGTTTCCCGAAAAGAACTAAAGCGTTATCGCCGCATCCTCCCTGCCGCCCGATCAGACGCCCCCGCAAGCAACCGCTCTGTTCAGCGTACCCCTCCGATCGATTGAGCGACAATAGTGGCAATTCCGGTTCGGATATGCCGGGCAGTCCCCTTATCTTCCGGATGTACACTATTAGTCAGAATAATGACAAAAACTTTTGTCTCCGGATCGCAGACAATCGAAGTACCGGTATAACCGCTGTGACAGAACGCCCGGGAGTTCATAAAATCCCCCTTGAGATGATTGGAATAAGAACTGCTGACATCAAACCCGTAAGCCCTGCCTTGAGCCTGTTCCGTCGTTAGCAGCCCGATTGATTCACGGCTGAGGATTTGTCGCCCGTTGCCCCATCCTCCATTCAGCAGCATACGGCAGTAAATCGCCAAATCTTCCGCCGTGGAAAATATCCCTGCATTCCCCGACACGCCCCCCATCAGCCCCGCCAGCGGATCATGTACGGTTCCCGTCAAGACGGTAGTCGCCGCAATTCTGCCCTGTAAACGCATCGGCGGATTATAAAAAGTATCTCTCATCCCCAACGGCGCAAAGAGATTGTCGCGTGTAAACACATCCAGTGTTTGGCCGGACACGATCTCGACGATCCTTCCCAGCACGATGTACCCCAAACAACTGTAGCGAAACTGTTCGCCCGGTTCGCTTAGAATCCCTAAAGAACAAATCTTTTCAAGCGTTTTCTCCGGACAAACCGTCCCGTACGCATTCCTGATCTCAGCCGCACCGGTATACGCCGGAAGCCCGGACGTATGTGTCAATAAATGCCTGAGTCGAACATCTCCCTTGCCGTTACAGGCAAACGCGGGAAGATACATTGATACATTATCATCAAGCTGAAGTTGATGCCGGTCCGCAAGGATCATAATCGAAGTCGCCGTTCCGACAGGCTTGGATAAGGAGGCAAGATCAAACACTGTATCGGGGTGCATCGGCACTCGGGACGGTTCTATCGCTCGGTCCCCAAAGGCCTTGAAATACAACGTTGCGTCACCGCAGCCGACCAGAACGACCGCGCCGGGTAAATGCCCCTTTTCAATTTCCGACTCAACCACCGCATCGATCTGAGACACCCGGTCTTCGTCCAAAACCGGGAAAAGCTTCTCCGTCTCCTCTACCCGCGATGGAAGTGCTGTTTCCCGAGGTCTCTGGCAGGCAGAAAGACATAATAAGCCCAAAACCGTCAAAAGTTGAATGCGAACAGACATTTTTTCTTTCCTGAAAAATCAATAGCATTCTGATACACTGGCCATTATACTGCCTTTTAATGCAGTTGCAAGAAATAGAGCAGCAGGAGTCTCTGTTTACAGGAGTTTTAAACCATGACAGCTATATGCGGCATACTGATAACCCTGTGCCTTTCAGCCGGGCCTCTCTGCGACGAACCGGTATTAACAGGCTTGGACAACATTGAATCCCGACAATCCCTCTTCGCCGGCAAACGCGTGGGCATTATTACCAACCACACCGCTTACAATCGTCAGGGCAGATTCATCGTTGACCTCTTCGATGAAATGCAGGACGTCTCCGTTACAGCCCTTTTCGCTCCCGAACACGGTTTTCTCGGAGCAGTTCAGGACGGACAAAAGATAAAAGACGACACATCCCCTTACGGCCTTCCCGTTTACAGCCTTTACGGAAAGCATAACAAGCCCACGCCGGAAATGCTTGAAAATGTCGATATTCTTGTCTTTGACATCCAGGATATAGGTGCCCGCTACTACACCTACATCTCTACCATGGCCTATGCAATAGAAGCCGCCGCCGAATCCGGTAAACCGTTCGTCGTCCTTGACCGTCCCAACCCCATCAACGCCCTCACCGTTCAGGGCAATGTGCTTGATCCCAAATTTTCCACCTTTGTCGGTCTATATCCTATTCCCGTCCGTCATGGAATGACCATCGGCGAATTGGCCAGACTGTTCAACGGCTCCGGCTGGCTCAAAAACGGCGTCAAAGCCGACTTAACCGTTATCCCGATGACCTGCTATGACCGCGCTAAATGGTTCGACCAAACAGGCCTGAAATTTATCCCGCCGTCCCCCAATATGACCAGCCTCGAAGCGGCCGCGATCTACCCCGGAACGTGCCTGTTTGAAGGGACGAATCTATCCGAAGGCCGCGGCACAGATCACCCCTTTTTACAGTTCGGCGCCCCGTGGATAAATGCAGACGAATTAACCGCCGGACTGAATAATCTTGCTCTCCCCGGCCTTCGCTTTGAACCGGTCCGATTTACCCCAACCCTTTCCAAATTTGCCGACCAAAACTGCTTCGGTGTACGCATCACGATCACTGACCGGGATCGTCTCGACCCCTTCTGGAGCAGTGTTGACATGGTCAACGCCGTTTGCCGAATGTATCCGGAAAAGTTCGAATGGAAGATCGCCCACTTTGATAGACTTTGCGGCACAGACCAAATCCGAATTGCGATCATCGATCAAAAGCCTATTGATGACCTGAAAAGCCAGGCACAAAAGCAGATCGACGAATTCCTGAAGATTCGACAAAAATACCTGCTCTATCCGACATCCATTTCCCAGTTCTAATACGATCCTGCGATCACACCTTTTTAAGTTTCGGCGCAGTTGACTTTGCATCATTGCTCCTTGCGTTTTTATTTGATATTTTTCAAACTTTCCGATATAATAAGGCTGTTTGGAGAATCATTTCTCTGCAGGGCTATTTGAAAACAGAAGAAGGAAACATTGAATACAACCGTCCAGCCCATAGGGCCGTCCTCCCTTTTACCCTTTCCCTTTTTACTTTTCCCCTATCTAATATGTCCCGTTAATCCCGTCAAAAACCTACGAACTACGAACTTAGAACTCCGAACTAAAAACTAATTTCCGTGTTTTTTCCGTGTTTTCAGTGGTAAAAACCGCGATATTGTGTTCAAGAAGTAACATGTTGCGTTAAGTTGGAACACACTTGCGCTCAGTTTCATACCAGTTGCGCGCAGTTGTGTCATGTTGTGCTCAGTTGCGCTTTATTGCGTGCAGTTAGGACCACAGTTCGGTAAATATGTACTTCGACATATAAGACATATATCCTATATATAAGCACGTATCTTTAGTCCTATGGCAAAAAATCATCCAATATTACAGGAAAATCTTGTTGATTAATATCCTCTTTGATGTATCGTTAATTGTTTATTGGGTTGTTATGTCAAAGCATTCAAACAAAGTGGAAATCAGGAGAAAAAACATGGCACAAAAACGTTTCTTTTTGATTGTTACTGCACTGCTCACGCAGTTACTGGCCGGTGCAGCAATCGCAGCTTCCGACTCCCCTGTCAAAACGCTCTGGCTGGATACGCTGGACATCTCAAAGATGGACGCAGGCTGGGGAACCCCGCAAGTCAATCGTTCAGTAGATATGAACCCCCTTTCAATTGGCGGCAAACGTTTTGAACGCGGCATTGGTACGCACGCCGATAGTATTTTTATGATTGCACTGGACGGTAAGGCAACACGTTTTACAGCGTTTGTCGGCGTCAACGACGAAGTCGTTGCCGGCCAGCAGATTGTCCGCGGCAGCATTGAATTTAAAGTTGTCGGCGATAACAAAAACCTCTGGTCAAGCGGTGTTATGCGGGGCAAGGATCCTGCCAAAGAATGCAGTGTTGATATTACAGGCATAAAAGCCCTGACCCTTATGGTCGATCAGGGCGATGAAAACAGCTATGATCACGCCGACTGGGCAATGGCCAAAATCGAATACACCGGCGACACTCCCGTTGCCAAAGACATCCCCCGTCCCGAGCCGTACATTCTCACTCCCAAACCCGGTCCCAAACCCCGCATTACCGGCCCGAAGGTCTTTGGCGTTCGTCCCGGCAATCCATTCTTATTTACTGTTACTGCCACCGGCCGGCGTCCGATGAAATTTGAGATCAAAGGCCTGCCTCAGGGCTTAACTTTGGATTCTGCTACCGGCCGCATCACCGGCACACTCAAAGAACGCGGCGAATTTAAAACCACTGTCACTGCATCAAACGCCCTCGGTTCTGCAACGCGGGAATTCCGTATTGTTGTAGGCGATACGATTTGCCTGACTCCGCCCATGGGCTGGAACAGTTGGAACTGCTGGGCCTGCTCAGTGGATGATGCTAAAGTCCGTGCCGCTGCCAAGGCGATGGTTGATAGTGGGTTAATAGATCACGGCTGGAGTTATATCAATATCGACGATTGCTGGATGCGAAAACAAGGCGACTCCAACCCCGCCATCGGTGACCCGGTACGCGACTCCGAAGGCTATCTTATCTCCAATGCCAAGTTCCCCGATATGAAGAAATTAACCGACTACATTCATGACTTGGGTCTCAAGGCAGGCACATACATCTCGCCCGGCCCGACAACCTGTCAGGGCTATGTAGGCAGTTGGCAGTTTGAAAAACAGGATGCCGTCCAGTTTGCTGAATGGGGGTTTGACTATCTCAAGTACGACTGGTGTGGTTATTCAAGCGTTTCAGACAATAAAACACTCGAAGATTTGCAGCGTCCGTACATCCTGATGCGAAAAATGCTCGATTTGGTGGATCGCGATATCGTTTACAGCCTCTGCCAGTACGGCTGGGGAGACGTCTGGAAATGGGGACAGGAAGTCGGCGGCAATTGCTGGCGCACGACAGGTGACATTACCGATAGCTGGTCAAGTATGGCGGGGATCGGCTTTGCCCAGGCCGACCATGCCCAATACGCCAATCCGGGCCACTGGAATGATCCGGATATGCTCGTCGTCGGAAAAGTCGGCTGGGGACCGAACCTGCACCCGAGCCGTTTGACCCCGGATGAACAATATACCCATATCAGCCTGTGGTGCTTGCTCAGTTCACCGCTTCTGATAGGCTGTCCGGTCGATAATCTGGATGACTTTACCGCCAATCTGCTGACCAATGACGAAGTACTGGATATCAATCAGGATCCCCTGGGCAGGCAGGCCCTTCGCATCTCAAATGAAGCCGGTAAACAGGTCTGGGTAAAAGAGCTGGAAGACGGTTCCATTGCAGTAGGCCTGTTTAATACGCAGAATATAACACAGACTGTTTCCGTGTCCTGGAAAGACATCAACCGCACAGGAAAACGCAACGTACGCGACCTCTGGCGTCAGCAGAATGAAGGTCAGTGTGAAGGCACTTACAGCGCTGAAATTCCGATTCATGGAGTCAAGCTGATTCGTATTGACTGATCCAATAAAACAGATTGCGCTATTCAGGGATAGGGTAACCGCTTGGTTACTCTATCTCTGAAAGCGGAATAATGTTGCGAACCAGAGAGTCGGCGGTATAGTTCTGAGCCAGGTTAAAGAACAATATGCAGCCGTAATTGTGTTCTGAGGCAAGAATCAGTGTGTTATTGCCGATTCGTCCCCACCCCATTTCCTGCGGCTGATGCCCGAGAATAAAGACGTCCACATCCAGCATCTTGCCCAGCCGATCCAGGGCTTCAGCGCTATGCCGTCTTCCCCACGTCAGTAAATAGACAGGATTGGGACGCTCAAGATCATCAAGGGTATAAGGCCGATTGAATATGGACAGATCAAACATATCGACAAAAGTATCTGCCGGCAGCGAATGCGAAATCCAGATGCCGTTTGGGCAGCGCACGGCCAGCGGCTGCGAGAGAAGATACTCCACCATCGCATTCATAACCTCGAGAAAGTAATCATCATAATGCCGCTTCATTGCATCCTTCATCGCTCTGTTCATTTCACGACCGCATTTAAGAACAGCGCTGTTGCACACAACAGCGGTATCATGATTGCCCAGCAGTATATGAACCTGGTCGGGAAAATTGATCTTGTAACGGATCGCTTCGAATAAAAGCCGATAAGACAAACATCCACCGAAATCGTCTTCCGGCCCGCCGTGTATGATCTCCTGAAGAATAACGTGCGTCTCGGGATTATTGCCCAGATCGGCTATTTTGATGATGCGTTCAAAATTACGAAAATGACCATGCAGATCGCCCGCGACAATGACGCGGCCGGTTTCCGGCAGCCGAATAAGATTGCCCGTCCGATACCGGCACGAGCGATTCAACTCAGCTCCTGTTTGACAAAGTTGTATGCTTTCCTGAGGCATTGAGCGACAGCTTGGTACCGAAGATTGACCGGATCATTATATCCAGCCGGCCGATGATTTCGGACATGCTTGAAGGACGTTCAGACGGCTTGTCCTTGACGCACTCCATCACCAAATCCGACAATTCAACCGGAATCTTCGGATAGATTTGACTGGGGGTTTTGATCTCCCCCGCTTCCGAAACGGAAATTCCAAAATCATTCTTCTTGGGGATCAGCGTCGGTACATTTCTGCCGGTAATCGCCCAGTACATTGTCGCTCCCAGATTAAAAATGTCTGTGCGGTGGCTGATGTGCTCACGTCTGACCTGTTCCGGTGCTATGTAATCGGGCGTCCCCTGAATACGCTTTTTAATCTCGCCGATACGGCAGCTTTGCCCCAAATCTATCACCTTGATTCCGCAATCCCGGCTAAACAGTATATTGTTGGGCTTAATATCGCAATGCACATACCCTTTTTCATGCATTGCATTCAGGGCGACTGCTACCATACGGAACACCAGCAGGATATCCCCCAGGCTCAGCCGTTGCTGGTCTTCAAGCGATTGGCCGTCAAAATACTCCATCGAAAGCAGCAATTCCTGAGTTCTAAGCATCTTGCGAACACGGAAAACCTTGTGGCATTTGCGTACATAAGGGTGGTCCACCTGCTTAGCAACCTTGAATTCCATCTCCATCTGCTCAAAAATGCGGGTGTCTTCCGGACTTTCAAGAACTGCACGTTTAAGTGCTACCGTTTCCCGCGTCTCTTCATCCACGGCAAGATAGATGCTTGTTCGCGCCCCGCTTCCGAGTTTGCGAATAATCCGAAACCCATCAATATCAATACTGCCCTTGGCCATAGTCCTATATTTTATTGAGGGCCTGATTTTAGACCCGTTATTGTCGTTATTTAGATTCCTACAGAGCTATCCGCCCCGTCTTTGGGCGATTTTAGTAAATCGTCGAGATTTTGTCCAGAGTTGAAATAAATTTTGTTTGATTTTTGGTAAATTTCACCGCTAACCTCTTGACAATCCTTGGAATTTCGGCAAAATAGGGTTTTCTTGCTTGTTGAAGATAAGCGGGTGATAGAATTCCCCGATAGCTCAATTGGTAGAGCGAGCGGCTGTTAACCGCTAGGTC
>CAZYQN010000076.1:0-15097 GCA_964649955.1 uncultured Pirellulales bacterium | reverse complement strand
TATCAGGACAAGATGATCGCCGGCTGGCTCGGTCAGATGGTCGGTGTGGCGTGGGGTGCTCCGGTTGAATTTAAGTTTCTGGGAACGATAATGCCTGAATCAGATATCCCGACCTGGAAGCCGGCGATGGTCAATGACGCTTTTCAGCAGGATGATTTGTATGTCGAAATGACCTTCTTGCGAACACTGGAACAGTATGGACTGGATGTGTCTATGCGTCAGGCGGGGATCGATTTTGCCAATTCAATGTATCCCCTCTGGCACGCTAATGATGCCGGCCGTACCAATCTTCGAAAGGGCATTGCACCGCCCGATTCAGGGCATCCGCAATTTAATGCGCACGCCGATGATATCGACTATCAGATCGAAGCTGATTTTGCCGGCTTGATCAGCCCTGCACTTGCCAATCACGCAGTTGCCCTGGGCAATACCTTCGGACGGCTGGTTAATTACGGCGACGGCCTATACGGCGGCCATTTCGTCGCGGCAATGTACAGCATTGCCTTTACGGAGAATGATCCCGAACGCATCATCAACGAAGCTCTCAAGTACATTCCCGCTGAAAGCCAGTATGCCGAAGCGATCCGGGACGTATTGGCATGGTATCATCAATCACCCGACGATTGGGAACAAGCATGGGAGAAGATTGATAAAAAATATCAGCTCAATCCTGATTATAGAAGATTTAGCTGCGATAAAGGCAAATTAAACATTGATGCCAAAATCAACGGTGTCTATATTGTTATGGGATTGCTCTACGGACAGGGAAATATTGAAAAGACTATCTGTATCTCTATGCAGTGCGGTCAGGATTCTGACTGCAACCCTTCCAATGCGGCCGGTATCCTGTTTACCACGATAGGCCTTGAAAAACTGCCTTCCCGGTACAAAGCCTTTGATACGAATACTAAATTTATTCATACTCCCTATGATCTGCCCGGCCTCTTTAAGGCCTGTGGTGATTTGGCACAGCAGGCGGTACTAAGATACGGTGGAGCTGTCGAAACAGATTCTCAAGGTCGCCAAGTGCTTGTCATTCCGGTTCAATCCCCCCGGCACAATACCCTTGAACAATCTTTTGCTCCGGGCCCGATTGCCGACAGCCGTTATACACAGGAGGAACGATCTGAAATTCAGACCGGAATAAGGATTTCCGCAGACCCGCTTGCCCCGGGATGGACGGTTAAAAATTGCGGACCTGATATGTCGCCGGGATTCTATGAAACACTGCAAGGTAAAACAGGTGTCCTTTTAACTCATCCGTTAGATTATTCCACGGGGTGTTCTCTGGTCAAAGAGGTCCAAATCCCAAAAGAAGGAAAAACGGTATTGTTGCTGTCTGTAGGAAGGCACCCTCAGGGCGACTGGACTCTGCTGGTCAATGCCGACAGTAAAACAGTACTGAACAAAGAAGTGAACAAAGGAAACGCGCCGCAGGGATTTATGGATGTCACAGTCGATCTGACTGCATACGCGGGCCGCACGATCAATCTGGAACTGGTCAATCAACCGAACGGCTGGGCATGGGAAGGGGCTTACTGGGATCGAATCGAAATCCAGACACGTTAATTGAAAGAAGTCCTATGATAAAAATACACATTTCAATGATTCTGAGGATTGCTCTTCTGATCGTATTTGGGTATACCTTAAAGGCTCAAAGTCAACCTGAGCAAGCCGAATCGCCCGATTCAGTATTTCGATCATATGTGTCGGTTCAGTCAGATCGATTAATCGATGAAAACGGACCGCTTCGCTTCGTATCTTTCAATATTCCCAACCTGCACTATATTGAAGATCAGATGGCCTTTACACAAACCAATGCGTGGAGCCTGCCCGATGCCTTCGAGATTGCAGATGCCCTGGAAGCCGTTCGCCAGATGGGCGGTCAGGTTGTGCGGACTTATACCCTCTCGATTCGCAGCGAGAATGACACCCCCGACATCCCCCGTCATATCATCGCGCCGGGCCAATTCAATGAAGATGCCTTCAAATCGCTCGACTGTGTCCTGGCTATTGCCAATCAAAAAGGCATTCGTGTCATTATTCCCTTCATCGACAACTGGAAGTGGTGGGGCGGCATCCCGGCATTGTCAGCTTTTCGAGGCAAACAAGTGGTTGACTTTTGGACCGACGAGCAGTTATTCGAGGATTACAAACAGATTGTCAGTTTCGTGGTGAACCGGACCAATTCGATAACCGGTGTAAAGTACAAAGATGACAAAGCGATTCTCGCATGGGAAACCGGCAACGAGCTTGAAAGCCCGGCTGAATGGACGGCCAAAGCTGCCGCATATATCAAAAGCATCGATAACAATCATCTTGTCATAGACGGTTTTCATACGACTGAACTTCGCGACGAATCACTGAAAGATGCCAACATTGACATTGTTACCACCCATCATTACTCTAAAAATCCAAAAGAAACCGTCGCACAGATCAATAAAAGCGCTCAAATGAGCAGAGGCAAAAAACCTTACTTTGTTGGCGAATTCGGTTTTATTCCCACTGAGGATGTAAAAGCTGTTCTGGAGGCGGTCCTAAAGAATGATATCGTTGGAGCCTTGATCTGGTCGCTTCGTTTCCGAAGCAGTGCCGGCGGATTCTACTGGCACAGCGAGCCGTACGGCGGCGATCTGTTTAAAGCCTACCACTGGCCCGGTTTTCCTTCCGGCAGGGCTTACGACGAAGCGGCGGCACTGGCGCTGATGCGGCAAATGGCATTTAGAATTCGCGGACTCCCTGTTCCTCCTTTGGAAATTCCCGCCGCTCCCCGCCTGTTGGATATCACGGATAATGCTTATATCTCCTGGCAGGGCAGCGCAGGCGCACAAAGCTATAGTGTAGAACGGTCAGAAAACAAAACCGGTCCCTGGAAAAGTATAGCTGAAAATGTTTGCGATGCAGCTGTTCAGTATAGGCCGCTGTTTTCCGATACCTCGGCAAAGATCGGCAAGCATTACTACTATCGCGTTCGGGCACACAATTCCGCCGGACGTTCAGGGCCTTCCAATACTGTCGGCCCTGTCTATACGGTGCATCAATCCCTGATTGACGAAATGGCCGATTTTAAGAAAATCCATAGTTACAAAGGTACATTGACCCTTGAGGCCAAACAGGCCCGGCAATTTAAAGAGGATATTCACCGGCTCAAAGGTCATAAAGGCTCAAGTATCATTTACAAAACTGATAAACCGATAAAATTCTTCAAAGTATATTCCTTCTTTGAAAAAAACGTCAGTGGTTTTATGATATCCGGTTCCGCCGATGGAAAAACATTTGTCTCATTACCGGCCGACGCAAGTTGCTATCTTGCCTCCGAAGACAGCTACGGCTATCAGATCCCCGTACTTTACGAAGGCTTTGTCGGTAACCAAACATATCGTTATCTGAAGATTGAGTACACAGACACATCGCAAATATCTCGCATTGAGATCAAATTCGGCGGACACAAATCTCCGTTCGGCCATAGCAAATACCCATCGGGATTCATCAAGGGCTTCAGTTGGGGCTGGACAGGCGTTCGAGGGCAGTATTCGGGGGATGCCCCCGCGGATTCAATGAAGAAACTGGCGGCAACCGGTGCAGAATGGGTGTGTATTTCATTCAGTACAGAGATGGAAACGTTTGATACCCCGGGCTTTTCTTTTTCGCAGGCCAATGAGCGTATGGTGTCGGATGATGAAGTCCGCCGTGCCGTTCAGCTTGCACGTGATAATAACCTCAAAGTGATTCTCAAGCCCGTCGTCAATGTTCAGGACGGCACATGGCGGGCCTGGATCAAATTTGACAATACCGACGCAAGTCTGGATATGGCAAAGTGGGATATGTGGTGGTCGGATTTCAGACAGTTCTTGCTGCATTACGCAAGGATCGCCGAAGAAACCAATTGCGAAATGTACTGTCTTGGCTGCGAGATGGAATCTACCGAACCGTTTGAATTGCGTTGGCGCAATCTGATCGCCGAAGTCCGTCAAGTTTACGGCGGCCCCATCACCTACAACGCCAATCACGGCCGGGAAGATAAAATTCCCTGGTTTGATGCCGTCGATGTCATCAGTCTCAGTGCCTATTTTCCTGTAGGTACCGATGATGTTCAGGCGGCGCTGGCCGACGACCTTAGTAAAGTCCCGCCGTCAGACTCTTCACTGCCCGCACTCAAAACACGATGGTTGCCCGTCAAACAGCGGCTCGAAGCAATCAGCAAACAATTCGATCGTCCCATCCTCTTTATAGAATTGGGGGTTTGCAACGGCAGGGGATGTACCGCAGCTCCCTGGACGCATCAGGACCCGAACATGATCTATGATGCCGACGAACAGGCCCGCTACTATCAGGCGGTTCTTGAAACCTTCTGGAAAGAAAAGTGGTTTATGGGATTTGCCTGGTGGGAATGGCCTTCACATCTTTATAGTCCGGAAAAAGCTCAAACCGATGTCGGCTTCTGCATCTATAATAAGCCCGCTGAAGCAGTAGTTAAACAGTGGTATTCAAAAAAGAGATAATCTCTACCGGAGCTATTCATGAACCTTCACACGATAGATCTTCTGATTATTGGTATATATATTGCCGTTGTTATTGCCGGCGGTTTTGTCGTCTCAAGGCTTGCTTCAAAAAATGTCGGTGCGTATTTCCTGGCCGGCAATAAGATGCCGTGGTGGGTATTGGGCATTTCAAATTCATCAAGCATGTTTGATATCACCGGCACGATGTGGCTGGTCTATCTTCTGTTTGCCTATGGCCTCAAGAGTGCCTGGATTCCCTGGGTCTGGCCCACCTTCAACCAGATATTCGGTATGGTTTTTCTTTCGATCTGGCTTCGGCGATCCAATGTCCTGACCGGTGCCGAATGGATTACCACCCGTTTCGGCGATGATATAGGCAGCAGGCTATCGCATATGAGCGTTGTCTTCTTTGCATTGGTTTCGGTAGTCGGCTTCATCGGGTATGATTTTCAGGGTGTCGGAAAATTTGCATCTGTCTTTCTGCCTTGGCAGTTGTCGCCCAATACCTATGCCCTGATCTTAATGGCGATTACTACTGTCTATGTTATTTCCGGCGGAATGTATAGTGTTGTCTTGACTGATGTACTCAAGTATATCATTATGGCAATTACTTCCTTTGTCGTCGGTTTTATCGCGATCAGCCGGACGACCGCCGATCAGATCAACGCGGCTGTTCCGGACGGCTGGTCAAGCCTGTGGTTCGGCCTAAGACATGACATTGACTGGACCGGCCTGATTAACAGCCTGAACGGAAAAATGCAGGAAGATGAATTCGGATTGTTTGGAATCTTTTTTATGATGATTCTCTTTAAAGGGATTTTGGCATCTATGGCCGGGCCGTGTCCGAATTACGATATGCAGCGAGTCCTTTCCACAAAAAGCCCCCGGGAAGCCGGCCTGATGAGCTGGTTTGTCTCGATTACTCAGTATGTGCCTCGCTATATGCTGATCGCCGGCATTACAGTCTTGGCTTTGGTGTATTTTACACCTCAGCTTGATGCAATGGGCACAGAGGTCGATTTTGAGCGGATTCTGCCCTATATTATTAATAATTTTCTCCCCGTCGGTGTGGTCGGTCTGATGCTGGCTGGTCTTCTTGCGGCCTTTATGAGTACTTTCGATTCGACCGTCAATGCCGGTACATCCTATATCGTGGTCGATATCTACAAACGCTATATCAATCCTAAAGCCTCTGAAAAGCGGTCTATCTATGCCAGTTATATCTGCACGATCCTGGTCGTGCTGGTCGGTGTTGCCTTTGGATATATGGCGACGTCAATTGGGAAAGTTACCATGTGGCTGGTGGCTGGTCTCTACGGCGGCTATCTGGCGCCCAATGTGCTGAAATGGTATTGGTGGAGGCTTAATGGCTTTGGCTACTTTGCCGGAATGATTGCCGGCGTACTTTCGGCTTTGCTGTTTCCGGTCCTGTTCAAAGAAATGACAGCGATCAACAGTTTTCCGTTCATCCTTGTCATTAGCGGTACAGCCAGCATACTGACAAGTCTCTTAACGAAAGCCGAAGACCAGGCGATTCTCAAACATTTCTATAAAACAGTTCGTCCCTGGGGGTTTTGGGGGCCTGTCTGCCGGGCAGTCCTGAAAGAGGACCCCTCGTTTAAACCCAACGGAAACTTCAAACGCGATATGGTCAATATCGTTGTTGGAATAGCTTGGCAGGTGTCGCTGGCGATCATCCCGATATTTTTTGTCATTCGGCAGTACAGCCAGATGTGGATTGCCATCGCCGTTACGGCGGTTACAAGCATATTCCTGCATTTTAACTGGTACAGGAAACTTGAAAAAGAATAGTGCTATTCAATGAAGCCATGTAAACAGCCGGGCAGTTGTCTATTGCCCGGCTATCTGTAGCGGTTAGTTTATAATTTCTTTTTTTCAAACCACACAAACAGGGCGATTATGCCTGCCCAAAAGATTGGAATAATGATCCACCCAGAGACTCCTAATGTGTCAGGCAGACCGAGTTTGCCGAAATCTTTCCATGCCAGTACGGTAGAGTTTAAAAAGGGATAAAGTTCGGCATAGAGTGCCGCTCCGGCCACCATTCCTGCCACGGCAAAGATAGCATGCCACCGGCCCTCTCCCAAGGCTCCAATTGATGTACCCGGACAATATCCCATAATTGACCATCCGGCTCCGAAAAGAAATCCGCCCAAAACCACCGCACCGACATTCATCGGCTTGTGACTTAATGTAATAATTCCTTTATCATAAAGCAGGTAAATGCCGACCATTCCGACAAGAATGGCCGACAGCATGAATTTGAGAATGGTCATATCTTTCAGCATCATTGCCCCGACCTGCTTGTCAAAACGCAGCACACGTCCTTTTTGGAGTAGAAATCCAAAGAGAACTCCTGTAGCCAATCCCATCCAGTGTGAATGATTCATAAGGACCTCCTCTTGTAGACCAAATGCGCCATAAGAATCCCGGTACCGAAAAACATACCCATGGCAACCAGACCGCTGATGGACAACTGCATAACGCCGCTGAGCCCATGACCGCTGGGGCAGCCGTCAGCCATTCGTGCTCCGACCATAGCAATGATACCTCCGAAAAAAGCACCCAGGGCACGTAAAAAGACAGAGGGGCCGAACCGCGTTTTCCAGGCGGGAGGAACACTTTCAAGCTTAAAACTTTTATCTGTCAATGATGAGATCAATGCCCCGGCAAAAACACCCAGTACCAGCATGAACTGCCAATCAATAACGATCTTTGTCTTGGTGTAATACTCGCTTTTACCGACATGTTCGGGCAGTACAAGATGTTCCAATTGACCGGCGGCCCTTACAAAAGTTGTCGAGGCACCCAAAAACTGAGTTTTGCCGAGCCAATGGGTCGTTGCCCAGGCCGACGCAATCGCTAAAAGCCCGGTTAATGCTCCGGCCAGATACGGATTCCAGCCGTCTTTGCTTTTTTTTTGTTCCATGTGTTTACCCTTTCAACGATAACATTTTTTCCGGTAAGCGGCCTGAAAAAGGATTCGATTACAGAATGAAAAACTTTGCCATCTTTGGCGGGCGGTGCATCAGCTCAGTGAAGTGGTAAATCAGTAACCGCTCTGCCTCATTCAGCAACGCCTCGCTTGTGTCTTCAATCGGCGAGGTTCCATCCAGTATGGCGGCACAGAGCGGAGAAAGACTTCTCTTTTCTGTATAGCTTTGTTCGCAGCCGGGACAGAGCAGCCCGTTGGCAGTGCTGCTGAAATACAGACCGGGCCAGTCCGGCGTCATAGCCAGACCGCAGTTGGTACAGGCATTTAGAAGCGGGGATATGCCTCCTTCCTTCAGAAGAACGGTTTGATAACGGATTAATTCCTTGAGGACCGAAGTATTTGAATGACACTGAGAAAGTTTTTCCAGGGATTCTGTCAAACTATCAAAGAGTGTCGGATGCGGATCGTATTGTTCACAAAAGCCTTCTGTCAATTCAAGCGCAAACAAACCCGCATGCATGGTTGATAAATTTGTCCGCAGCAGGTGAAAACGAGGCTCTTGAACAAATTCGGTCAGCGTTGCCAATTTATCGTGAGCATCAGAAGCAGTGAAAATGACTTGGCCGTATGAAAAAGGCTCAATTGCTCCGTCAAAAGCTGACTTGGGCCGGCGTGAACCTTTTGCCATTGCACCGATTTTTCCGGCCTCGCGAGTCAGAAGTGTAACCACTTGTGACGTCTCGGAGTAATGAACAGCCCGCAGACAGATGGCGAGGTCTTTGGTTTTCATACCGGCTCAGCCTGTTTGGGTTTCCGGGGACAGTTTTCGAATACGAATGCGTTTGACACTGCGAGGACCGGCCGCGGCAATCGTAAATTTCAATCCTTTGAAAACGAATGTTTCGCCCGTCTTGGGAATATAACCCAGATGAGAAAAGACAAATCCGCCTACTGTGTCATAATCTTCATCTTCCGGAAGTTCGATCTCCAGTTCACTGTTGACGTCATCGATGTACATTCGCGCATCTACTTCAAACGCTGTCTCATCGACCTTGCGAAAAGATTCGCTCGGCGTCTTTTCATATTCATCTGCAATATCACCGACCAGTTCTTCTAAAATGTCCTCAATAGTAACAATTCCCGCTGTACCGCCGTATTCATCCAGCACCACAGCAAAATGAAGCTTCTGGTTTTGGAACTCATGGAGAAGATCTCGCAGCGGCTTGCTCTCGGGCACAAAATAGGCAGCCCGCATACGCTCACGTAGCCGGAACGCCCCTGTATCTTTACCGATTTCGTTGAGCAGGTCTTTAGCATAGACTAAGCCGATAATGTTGTCGATGGTGCCTTCATAAACCGGTACGCGGGAGTGTCCCTCACGGTTGATGGCATCCAGCACGGTTTGCAGTCCCGCATCGACCGGAACGGCGATCAGATCCGTCCGTGGCGTCATGATCTCCTCGGCGGTGGTATCGCCCAATTCAAGAACGTTCTCGATCATCTCCATTTCCTCCTCGTCCACAACGCCCTCTTTATGTCCCTGCTCTACCAGGCTGAGAATTTCCTCCTGTTTTTCTTCCTGCACCTGTTCGGGGTCTGCCTCCGGAACGCCTGCCAGCCGCCGGACCAGCCGGTCATGCACTTCAAACAAAAACAGAACAGGACGCAGAATCCACATTAGGATTTTCAGCAGACCGTAGGTACGCGGAAGAATATATTCCCCGGCGTGTTTGGACCACGAATGCGGAATCGCCAGATTAAACACCTCGAGGATGATGACTGCAATAAAAAATGTCAGAAGATAATGCCGTTCGACAAACAATTCCGCCAGCAGCAGAATGATCGCAGCGTTGGCCGCGACGCGCAGAATCCCGCACGTCAATGTCATCGGCTCAACGTACCGCAGAAAATCTTCGACTTTTTCTTCCCGGCCGATCTGACGAAACGCCTCTTCCAGCTTCATACGCGAAAAAGAACGCAGTGCTAAAGTATTAAGAGCAAAAAAGAATGATGCTGCCGCACAGAGACCCACTAAAAGCATTGATAAACCCACATCGTCCACGAAATCAAATCCTTTCTATTATTGGCGTTTCTTTTTTTTCTCATTGCACTTGAAATATCTCGTTCCGGCGTGTTTGTGCAGTGTTGTTGCTGTAAGTTAAGAGTTTGCCCGGGTGGATTTTCGGCCCTCAAGAGTATAAAACACACAACCGAATCCCGCCTTTGTCAAAAGTGTATCTTCAGTTTGATGCATAAGACACGCCTGCTCCGGCTCACAATCATCAAAACCCAGGTTGTGAAGCAGTCCGTGAGTGATATACAGGGCCAGTTCTGCTTCGGTAGTATGACCGCGTTCTCTGGCCTGTCTGGCCGCCATTTCCGCATTGACGACCAGCTCAAAGACCGGCGTCTTTTCAAACTCGTCGGTCAGATCAAAACTGATGACATCTGTTGTCGTTCTTTTCCGTAAAAATTCATAATGGACCTTACGCATCTGGGCATCACCTGTGATCGTTATCGTTGCCATAGCACGTTGTCCTCCGAATTTCCGAAGCACCGTCCCGGCAAGCTTGCCCAACCGGTCAATATCTATCCCGTGCAATTCTGTCTGCACGATAATTCTAATTCGTTTTTCCGTTCTGCTCATTGCTGTTCGTCCTGAATGCCGGTTTTCCCGTTGACCGGTCCGCTGCTGCTGCGATGTGAATCATCCTGTTTGGGATAAGGGATCCGCCCATGGTGATGCGCCGCCAAAGATTTAGACAGACTGACCTCAATACGGCTCAGCTCCCGCAGTGTCAACTCGCACTCGTCAAATTGCCCGTCCTGAAGACGCTTCATTGCAATGGTATGCACCAGTGTCTCAACTTTTGTCGGTGACGTTTCCGTCAGCGTTCGTGCCGCGCTTTCTGCGGCATCCGCCAGCATCACAATGGCAGCTTCTTTAGACCGTGGCTTGGGACCGGGATAGCGGAATTCGGATTCGGAGACGACCGTTTGCCGTTCATCCTGTTTCTTACGGGCTTCATTATAAAAATATTCCATCAGAGTCGTGCCGTGATGCGTCTCAATAAATTGCCGCAGTACCGACGGCAATCCGAATTCTTTGGCGATCTCAATGCCGTCCTTGACATGGCCGACGATCACCAGCTGGCTCATCGCAGGCGATAACTGTTCGTGCCGGCTGGTCAGTCCCATCTGGTTCTCGATGAAATAGGTGGGCTTGTTAACCTTACCGATGTCATGATAGTATGCTCCTACACGGCACAGCAGCCCGTTGGCGGAGATGGACTCGGCGGCGGCTTCGGCGATTGAGCCGATCAGCAGGCTGTGGCTGAATGTTCCCGGCGCATCCAGTGCCAGTTTTCGAAGCAGCGGCTGGTTGGCATCACTGTAGTCCAGCAGTGTCATACTGGTGGCGATACCGAAAGCCGATTCGATAATGGGTAAAAATGCCTGGATGATAACACCCACCGCAAACGTTGCCCCTGCCGCTGCGCCCGATTGAAAAAGACATTGCTGCATCGGCAGGTTTTGGATTACCCCCAGCGACATCGATGTAATAAACACCGCGAGGGTGGAAAAAATAGACACCTCGATCAGTTTCTTCCGTGTGCGTATTTCACGCAGACTGAAACAGCACGCCATGATCCCCGCCATCATGGTCAAAAACAACTCGATTGTTGCGATCTTGCCGACGGCAAAACACGCCAGGATCGCATAAAACATCGTCATCCCGATTGCAAATCGCTGGTCATAAGCGATAGTCAGCACGATTGCACAGGCCGCCGCAGACCCCGTCGCCAGGTACATCCATTTCTCCGACAGCGACAAAGACCGTGTCGCAGCCAGCAGGAGCAGGAACAACGTCGCCAGAGCGATTGAGCGGCTTGGCCGTGCGATAATCCGGGGTTGATAGGCATAGATGTACAGTGCCGAACCGAGACTGATGATGCCTACGATAACCCCCAGCGAGGCAATTTGCGGCCATGGCTTGAAAACCCGAAAACTGCGGATATAAAATTCCTCATGAGCGGTATCCAGCCCCAGCAAGGTCAGCGCCGCGGCAATAAAACACACAAGAATCAACAGCCCCGCGGGCAAGGGACTGTTCACAATAGCGCTGAGTTGCCCGAATCGCTCCGAGGCGATGGTTTCACGCACCCGTTGTCGCCGAACACTGACTTTTTTCTTGATCATTCCCACAGCTTACGCCTCATGTGAAGACGGACCGTGTTTCTTGTCCTCATACGCCTGGACGATCTTATGAACGAGTTTGTGCCGGACGATATCTGCTCGTTCAAGCTCAACAACACCGATTCCCGAAATCCCTCCGAGTGTCCGTATTGCATCCACCAGCCCGCTGACCTGTCCGGGTTCAAGATCAACTTGTGTGATATCGCCTGTGATGATCATTTTGGAGCCGCGTCCCAGTCGTGTCAAAAACATCAGCATCTGCGACACAGACGTATTCTGAGCTTCGTCGCAAATGACGACCGCCTCATTGAGAGTCCGGCCCCGCATAAACGCAAGCGGAATAACTTCAATAATATCCATCTCCATAAACTTCCGCATCTGGCCGAATTCCATCATTTCTTCAAGACTGTCAAACAGCGGACGCAGATAAGGATTGACCTTGGCCTGCAAATCTCCCGGTAAAAATCCCAAACGCTCCCCGGCCTCCACCGCGGGCCGTGCCAAAACGATTTTACGGATCTGTTTTTTACGAAGCATCGAAACCGCCACGGCTACGGCCAGATAAGTCTTGCCGGTTCCCGCCGGCCCGATGCAGAACGTCAAATCGTTTTTCAGCATCGTCTCGATATACCGCAGTTGTCCCTTTGTAAATGGCTCAATAACACCCTTGTTGGAATAGACCTCAATGACATCGGCCCGCGTTGGGGCGATTTGACTTTCAGTTTGACTCATCAGCTCGCGTACATCGGCATCGGACAATCGTCCGCGTTCAATCAGACGCTTTTGCATCCGGTCAATAACATCTGCCGCCATTCGAACCGCAGTTGTCCCTCCATGCAAAATTACCGTGCCGTTACGGGCACTGATCTGGACGTTAAGCGTATCGCGAAGCATCCGCAAATGAGAATCGGCCTGGCCGAATAGCTCAAGCCGCTGTGTATCTGATTCAAGCTGTATTTTTAATTCCAAATTTTTTTCCTGTTACCTAAAGCAAAAACTTAAACACTGCAAAGGCCACGGGTGCAGTCGCCAGAGGCGAGTCGATTACATCCAGCAGTCCCCCGAATCCCGGGATACGGTTGGATGAATCTTTCGACGCTGCGTCGCGTTTGATCATTGATTCCACCAGGTCGCCCATTTGCCCCAGTACGCCGAATACCGCGCCGAACACCACTGCCCATAAACTCGGCATTATATCACAAAAATGCGAAAAAAGAAAGGATACCCCCGCCGCAAACAATGCTGCCCCTCCCAGTCCCTCCCACGTCTTGCCCGGGCTGATACCCGGACAGAGCTTGTGTTTTCCGAACAGACGGCCAAGTGTATAAGCCCCTATATCAGAAGACTTTATGGTGAAAACGAAAAACAGGAGAACCCACGGTCCCCAAAATATCCGAATACCGAGAATAAACATACAAAATAGACCAAGATAAATGATCGAAAAAAAGGAGGCCGAAACGTTGCGAATTGTGCCGTCAGTTCCGAATTTCAATGCTTGAACCAAAAACAGGGCCAGGAATGAAAATGGAAGGATAAATTGTTGATAGTGGACAAAAAAAGAATGCGTATTAAAAAATTGTAATCCGTAAAAAGCAGTTGCTGTCAATATCACGGCCGGAATCGTAACGCTCTTAAACAGGTGTGCACCGGTTTGTTTGATCAGATGACCCAGTTCGAATTGCGCCGGAACCGCCAGCAGAACAACAAGCAGGGTAAAAATCGTCGCCTTAATAGGTGCATTGGGTGCCGCCTCTGTTAACGATCCATCAAGCCAGCCATCCAGCAGTATCAGCCCGACAAACACAACGATCATCAAGGCGCCAAACACTAATCGATACTTAAGCATTTTCCCTTCCCGCTCCGTGCAATTGTCCTCTCAGGGCTGTCATTAAGGCTTGGCGGTAATATCGCCGAATCGACGGTTGCGTTTTGCATAAGCCACAATAGCCTTATCCAGCTCCTCCGGCGAAAAGTCAGGCCAGAACGTCTCGGTTACATAAAATTCCGCATACGAGATTTGCCAAAGCAAAAAGTTGCTGATGCGCATCTCACCGGAGGTACGAATAACCAAGTCAGGGTCTTTCCACCCGGCCGTATAAAGACAGCCGCTTAGACGGGGCTCGTCAATATCCTCCGGTTGTAGTTCTCCGGTACGGCATTTTTCAGCAAGAGCTTTAGCCGCGTCAACGATCTCTTCACGCGAACCGTAATTAAGAGCAAGCCCAAGGATCATCCCGGTATTGATACCGGTGATTTCCATAGTTTCATCGAGAGCGTCAAGCATCATTTGTGGTAAACGTTTGCGTTGTCCAAGATGCAGCAGCCGCACATTATCGCGCATCAGGTTTGAACGAATACCCTCAAGATACGCTGCGATCAGATGCATTAGGAAATTGACTTCCTCTTCCGGCCGTTTCCAGTTTTGCATGCTGAACGAATACAGCGTCAGTACTTCAATGCCGATATCCACGCAATGCTGAGCGACAATCTGTACAGCTTTTCCGCCTTGTTCATGGCCGCTCATTCGCGGCAAACCGCGCTGCTGTGCCCAACGCCCGTTGCCGTCCATGATAATAGCGATATGCCGCGGAATAGCATCGGGATGAATGCCCAGGCGGGCGGCGGTAATCTCTCGTTTGTCCGCAAAACTTTGTACGCTCACGGCCTAATCCCTGTAAATAACCTGTGTGCGTTTGGGGCCGACGCCGAGCATCGTGATCGGCACACCTACATACCGTTCCACCGCCGCGATGTAATTTTTTACTGCGTTTGGCAAATCGGCATAACGTTGAACCTGACTGAGATCCTCAGTCCAGCCGTCAACGGTTTCATAAACGCATTCGGCTCGCATTAAGGCTTCCGCATCGCCCGGGAAAAAAGTCGTTTCTTTCCCGTCGATTCGATAAGCCCGACAAAGTTTGATTTCTTTCAGCCCCGCCAAAGTGTCCAAATGCATCATGGCAATTTCGTTGATGCCTCCCAGCCGTGCCGTAAAGGCCACCGCCACCGCATCAAACCATCCGCATCGACGAGGCCGGCCGGTTGTCGTGCCGTATTCGTGCCCCCGGTCGCGGATCCATTGACCGGTCTCGTTGTCCTGTTCGGCGGGAAATGGCCCGGATCCTACGCGGGTCATATACGCCTTCACCACCCCGAGGAATCGATCCACCCGTTGACTCGGCACACCGCATCCGGCGCCAAGCCCAAGTGCACTGGCGTTGGAGCTGGTCACAAACGGAAATGTCCCGTGATCCAGGTCCAGCAGCGCCCCCTGTGCGCCTTCGAATAAAATATTTTTTTGATTATCCAGTGCCGTGTGCAGATATTCCGTGGTATTGGCGATATACGGCGACAGCTTATTGCTCCAGAGTTTGCATCTCTCAAAAACGTCATGGACATTGATAGGGGCAGCGTTGTACATTGCCCCGAACAGCTTGTTCTT
>CAZYQN010000075.1:11061-15326 GCA_964649955.1 uncultured Pirellulales bacterium | reverse complement strand
AAGATTAGGGTTTGTCCAGCGGGCGGAAATTTACGTTAAGAATCTTAAGCCGCTTGACGTGGTCGGCCAGCCGGACTTTGAAGGCGTCATAATTTTTCTTATCAACCGGTGTCCAGACGACTTCCGCCAATGCGCAGGCGCGCGGGTAGGCCATATACTCAACATGATCTGAATTTAGAATGTACTCGGTCCATATCTGTGCCTGTGCGCCGAGGACATGTTTGGCTTTGTCCGCTTCAATGGCGGCGGGGATCGGGTCATATCCATACACTTTTTCCACAGACGTAAAACCGCCGATAGCAAACGGCTCATTTTCCGGGGCGCCCTGATAATGGTCAAAGTATGTATGGCTGCCGGGAGCCATTACGACGTCGTGGCCTGCATTAGCTGCGGCGATGCCGCCTGCTTCGCCGCGCCAGCTCATTACCGTTGCACCGGGGGCCAGGCCGCCTTCGAGGATTTCGTCCCAGCCGACCAGCCGCCTGCCGCGTTGGGTCAGAAACGCATCCATCTGCTTGATATACCAGCTTTGAAGCTCCTCTTCATTCTGTAAGCCCAGTGCCTTGATGCGGACCTGAGCGCGGGGGTCGTTTTTCCACGGCTGTTTGCTGACTTCGTCGCCGCCGATATGAATGAACTTTGAGGGGAACAGCTCAAGCACTTCGGTCAGCACGTCCTGGAGGAACTTGATTGTTGAGTCCTCGACATTGAAAATCTCTTCGCAGCCGCCCCAGTAGGTCAATACGTCAACGGTTTTGCCGCTGGAGCCTAATTCCGGATAGGCTGCGATGGCGGCTTGTGCGTGGCCGGGCATTTCGATTTCCGGCACGACTGTGATGAACCGCTTGGCGGCATAGGCGACGACCTCACGGATATCGTCTTGTGTGTAATAACCGCCGTGGGGAATCCCGTCAAATACCCATTTAGTCCGGTCGCCGCGAGCGTGGCCGATGATGGATTCTTTGCGCCAGGCCCCGACCTCGGTCAGCTTGGGATATTTTTTGATCTCAATCCGCCAGCCCTGATCGTCGGTCAGGTGCCAGTGAAAGGTATTCATCTTTTGCATGGCCAGCAGGTCGATGTACTTTTTGACGAACTCTTTGGGCATAAAGTGACGGCAGACGTCCAAGTGCATCCCGCGCCACTGGAATCGCGGATAATCGGTAATCCGCAGGCAGGGTACGGACCACGCTACATCGCGGACCTGGCGCGTCTGGAAAATCGCATCCGGAAGCAGTTGGCGAAGTGTCTGACAGCCGTAAAACAGGCCGTTGTTTTCGGCTGCTTCGATCAGCACGGTATCGGCTGTGACGGTCAGATTATAGCCTTCTTTGCCCAGCTGGCCGGCCAGTTCCGGCTTAAGCAGAAACAGGATATTGGTTACTCCTTCCTTCGGCAGTGACCGGATGGGCAGTGTATACCCTGTTGCCGGGGCAAGGGCTTGCCGCAGGTACTGCATCACCGGGGCGGCTTTTTCCGGCCCGGCCAAACACGTGCGAGCACTTAAAACAAACTGTCCCTCGGTCGATTCGATCTTGACCGGCTGGGGAATGATCGGACGCATCGGAGCTTCTCCAAAGACGATGGGGGTTGAAAGCAGAATGACCGACAAAACGCTATGAATTAGGGTGTATTTCTTTGTAATCATTGTGCGCATCCTTTTGAGGTTTCGTTATCGTATTCGGTCTGCAATCTAAGCGAGAGCATTATAACAAGTCTTTTTGCATAATAACAACATCGAAAAGCTCATCGAATTTGCGTCCGACATTCTTTAATCTTCCGCATGCCGTAAAACCGTTTTTTTCGTGGAATGCAAGACTCATTCGGTTCTTCGATGAAATAATTGCCAGAATTGTCCTGATTCCCATGCGAACAGCATCTTCTTCCAGCCGTGAAAGACATTGCTTTCCGATTCCCCGTCCGGTTGTTTGGTGTGAAATGAAATAGGTGATTTCGGCGGTCTGTCTGAATGTCGGAAACGGACTGTGCGGCGAAAGAAAACAGAATCCGATGACTTTGTCGGTGCCGGCGTCTTTTACACAATAGGCGGGGTAGCCGTTTGCTTTTTCAAGCAGCTTGGCAAAGGCGGCATAGGGTAATACAGAGCAGGGAAATGCTGCAAAGCTGTTTTCGATATAGTAGTTAAAGATGTCCATAACCGGTGTTTGATGCGAGGTGTCCAGATTTTCGAAAGTAATATCCATGTTATTTGTCTCCAGTAATCAACGGTAATTTTTGCTCATTTGGTACCGGGCAGTTTTGCGCGCAGTCCAAGGATCAATCCTGTAAGCCCAAAGAGTGCCGAACCGATCAGCAGGCCGATTGCGAGAATGTTTAGTAAGGTATCGTCATCATACGGCAGAAGATAGGTCGAGTCTTGATAAGACATTGTTGCAAGTGCGATTGTTCCAAAGAACAGAATACCTGCGATTAAAAACAGAACTCCCCAAAGGGCCGTAAAGAATACTCTTTCAAAAGAAAACGTCATAGGTTTTGTCGCACACAATGATGCCATATCCACTGCCCAATCGCTCTGAACGATCGCCGCCTCTTTTTCATGCTGTCTGGCATGGACTTGATACAACTCAATCAGATAGGTACAGAATGCGTTATACTCTGCTTCGGCAACAGCCTGTCGTGGAAGGGTATCATACTGGTTAAATCCAAGATTCAGGAAGAGGTACTGCGGACATACGATGATCTTTCGGATACTGTCTATCGTGAAGCGGGTCTCCAAGTCAACACTTCGGATAATGATCTGTTCCGGCGTCACCTCCCATTGGATGTTTTTGTCTTTTTCTTTTTCAAACTCCTGAGCAATCCAGCTTTTATAGCCATGATACAAAGATTTTTGTATTCGAGCCTGAGATCGGAGCAGATAGCGCAAACTCCAAAAAACAATGAAGATTGTGAAAGTAATAAAGATGACATCGAAACCTCGTAAAAGGAAAATACATGCATTAAAACATATCATAAAGCTTATTGATTGAATGAATTTTATGGTTTCATATCTTCGTCGTGGTGAATAATCCTGTCCAAAATAATACAGATGAAAGGCTACCCAGTGATCAAATGTATTTTCATAAGTAATTTTCATTAAGCCTCCAGACTCATTGCGGATTCATCATTTCCACGTGGATATAGACGGGTACCTCGGAGCAGTCGATAATAATCTCTTTTGTTTCGGTGCGATAGACCGCTTTGGGAGCAGGGCCGTCTTTCAAGGGCATTTGTTCGGCGGCGGTGACTTTTGCGTTGCCGAGTTCAATGCTTACGCTGGCCTTGTTTTCTGCCGCGACGGGACACCAAGCGACATAGATACTTTTATTCGGGTTCGTCTCGTGAGCGTAGGCATACACATAGACGTCGTTGGTCTTACGGAAGACTTTTTCAAACCGATACTCGCCCAGTGTGGCCTGCAAATGTGCGACGGCCCAGAAGGACGGCTTGGGCAGATAGTCGCGCGTCAGGCCCGAGGCGCCGTGAACCTGCGGCTGGTCGGTATCGTTAAACCAGAACATGTACGCCCGGTCCAAATCCATCGCCGAAAAAACAAGCCACGACCGCACGAGGAATCGCGCCTGCTCACTGTCGGTATTGCCCATCCAGTCTTTAAAGTCGCCGTCTTTAGGGTTCGGCTTGGTCGTACAGTCCCAGCCGAATTCCGTGAGCCAGACCTCCTTGCCCGGCGCGTTTTGGTCGCGCCAGTCAATCGCGTCCTGAATATCCTTGAGGTAAACGATTGAGGCATCTTCGGGGAAGCTTCGCTGCCAAGTCGGCCACCCCTTGACTTGCGCATAGCTGTGCACATTGATCACGTCGTACACATCCTCCAGCCCTTTGACGCATTCAAGGCTCTTGGCGTATTGATGGCTTTTGCCGTTGATCGCGGCGCAGGTAACCACTTTCATCTTCGGATCGCCGGCGCGGAGGCCTTTGGCCATGTTCTGGAATATCGTTCGATACTGTCTGTCGTCGAGGTGTCCGGGTTCGTTGCCGATTTCGACTGCCGTAACCAGATTACGGGAGGACGGCCCGAAAAATCGTGCAAACGCAAAGCCGTAGGTTTCCGCATCGCGTTCGGGATTTTTCCATTTATCATACGGCAGCGGGCCGAGACTGATTGAGGCATCGATTTCATAGCCGGTATTGACCCATGTGCAGTACATCGATTGCCAGTCCACCTGGTTGCGAGCCAGCGGAAACGTCGGCCAAAAGTCCGTATCCTCGCCGAGATCCCAGTTCAGGCCGTGGTAATCCCGCAC
>CAZYQN010000075.1:6189-10961 GCA_964649955.1 uncultured Pirellulales bacterium | reverse complement strand
GCCAAAAGTCCGTATCCTCGCCGAGATCCCAGTTCAGGCCGTGGTAATCCCGCACCTGCCGGCAGACGGGGCGGTACAGGTCCGGCTTGAATTGAACCGTATGCACGCAGATCCCCATAAAATCCTTCATCAGCGGTTTGTCCTTCGCCGGACAAAACGCCGACATCGCCAGACACAACAGCAGTACAAATTGTTTCATGGCTTGTCCTCTGCGATTCATTCTTCTGCAATGGCTGCCCATTAATGCAATGACTATAACGGGATGGGCCAAAAAGTCAATCGGAAAAGTCCCTTACTATTTGTGCAGAGTTAACACAAGATAGATGGTGTCTTTTAATGTGTCACAAAAGTCCTTTTCCGACGGGGGGTTTTGGCTTTACTCCGGGGGGGGGAATGGGTAGAATGTGGTCGAAAATGACTGAATCAATGACGCTGTTGAGGGAATTCGGGGAAAAACCATGATTGTGGATTGCCATACCCATCTGCATTGTGCGGAACGGGGCATGCTGGTCGAGGAGCATCGGCGGGCCTGCAAGGATATTGACGCCTGTTTTGTGCTGGCCGGTCTGAGTGCGGACCGCCAGACCATCAATGCCGAGCTGGAAAATTATCTGCGCCAAATGCCCAAGGCTTATGGATTTGCGGCCATGCATCCCCTGTACGATGATTTTTCCTCCAAACGGCTTAAGGCCTTTAAAAAAGAAGACCGCATGGTTGGCTTGACGCTGTACTGTGCCGAAGACGATTTTCACCCGGCTCACAGTCAGGCCCTTCAGCTTTATGAAGCGGCTGAACAACTCGGCCTGATCGTGTATTTTCATAATTGTCCGCCGTTTTCACCGGGGGCCGTACTGGATTATGCTCAGCCCTGGCTGCTGGATGAGGTAGCAAGGACCTTTCCGAAACTGCGGATTATTATCGGGCGGATGGGGCTGCCGTTCCATTTTCAAACACTGTGTCTTTTAAGTAAGCACGAAAATGTCTTTGCTGACCTGACGATCCATCCGCAGAAGACCTGGCAGGTGTATAATCTGGTGATGGAAGCCTACGAAGCCGGTGTAATGGATAAGCTCCTGTTTGGCAGCGGTTTTCCGTATGCTGATCCGGGCCAATGCATCGAGACGCTGCTGGGCTTTAACAAGATGCTGGCCGATACCCATCTGCCGCAGGTGCCGCGTGAAAAACTCCGCAGTATTGTCGAACGCGACAGTCTGTCGGCATTGGGGATTCGATAAACCAAGATCAACGGCCGCCGGGACAAGGAGACACGCAAATGACACAACAGCGATGGGGCAGTAAGCTGGGCGTGATACTTGCGGTGGCCGGCAGTGCGGTGGGGTTGGGGAATTTTTTACGGTTTCCGGGCGTAGCGGCCAAAAACGGCGGGGGGGCGTTTATGATCCCCTATTTCATTTCATTCTTTCTGCTGGGCCTTCCCCTGATGTGGATCGAATGGACTATCGGCAAATACGGCGGAGGATTCGGCCACAGCACCGCACCGGGCGTTTTTCAGACCATGTGGCAGAAAAACCGATTCATCAAATATTTCGGTGTGATGGGTATCTTCGGCCCGGTCGTTATCTTTTCGTATTATACCTATGTGGAATCCTGGCTGCTGGGCTACAGTGTCTTTGCGATTACCGGCAAGTATGCTGTGTGTACGGATTCGGCAATGATGACCGAATTCCTTAAAAGCTATCAGGGGCTTTCGTCCAATTCATATTTCAACGGTATCGGTACGGCCTATCTGTTCTTTCTTATTACCTTTGCACTGAATGTGATCGTGGTCGGCTTTGGCATCAGCCGCGGTATCGAGCGGTTCTGCAAGTGGGCGCTGCCGCTTTTGCTGGTGATTGCAGCTGTTCTGGTCGTACGCGTATTGACTCTCGGTTCGCCGGATCCCGCCCACCCGGAGAACAATGTGCTAAACGGGTTGGGGTTTTTGTGGAATCCCGAATGGGGCAAACTGAAGGACCCGGCGGTCTGGCTGGCTGCTGCCGGGCAGATATTTTTTACACTGAGCTGCGGTTTCGGCGTGATTTTGACGTATGCCAGCTATCTTCGCCGCAATGATGATGTAGCTCTGTCCGGCCTGACCGCTGCGGCGACCAACGAGATGGCCGAGGTCGTTCTCGGCGGCAGCCTGGTCATTCCCGCGGCCTTTGCCTTTATGGGGGCTGCGAGTATTCAAACAATTGCCGGACAGAACATTTTCGATCTGGGTTTTATCACCATGCCGATGATTCTGGGCAAGATGGCATTCGGCCAAGTTTTCGGTTTTCTGTGGTTTTTCCTGCTGTTTATCGCCGGTGTCACCAGTTCAATCTCACTGGCTCAGCCGGCGGTTGCCTTTCTGGAAGATGAATTCAATCTGTCGCGGCGCGAGGCGGCGGTGCTTTTTGCGGTGGTGACATTTCTTCTTTGCCAGCCGGTTGTCTTCTTCTACGGAAACGGCGTACTGGGCGAAATGGACTTCTGGGGTACGACCGTATGCCTGGTGGTCTTTGCGACGATCGAGGTGATTTTGTTCGGCTGGGTATTCGGAATCGACCGGGCCTGGACGGAATTGCATACCGGCTCGGACATTCGAATCCCGGAGATTTATCGGGTTATCATCAAGTATATTACCCCTCTGATGCTGCTGACGATTTTGGGCTGCTGGGTGTGGAAGGATTGGAAGTCGCAGCTTTTCCTTGAGAACGTATCGCCCGATGACAAACCCATTATATTAATGACGCGAGTCGGATTAATGGGCCTGTTTGTTTTTCTACTGCTTATGGTGCGTATTGTCTGGCTGCGCCGTTCCAAAGCAGCCGGGCAGGAGGATGTCCAATGAATCGCGAAGGCTGGATTTTTATGGCGATTAGCTGGACTGTAATACTTGGATTATTTGTTTATTCAATGGTGCGTACCTTGTCGCCGAAACGAGACGACGATACGGGCGAACACCATGGGCCGGATGGTTTTTAGTTTTCCTGTACAACGTCCCATAAACATTGCTGTCGTCATAAGGCATTTCTATTTGTACTATCTGTAAGGTCTTCACCGATAGGCGTCACAAAAATATATGATATTGTGTTTTTATGCAAGGCGGTTCGACTTGTTTTTTATCCGTATTTATGCTATATTCGGCATATGTAATTCATCGGAAGTATCGCTTGGCGACAGCGTCCTCCTATTGTAGTGATACCGCCGATTCTGTTAACGGGGGATTTTAAAAAATCCAATCGCAATGCGATAATCAATTGTTTGCACAAGTGTGTAAAGCAGTATTATCGATCGAAGGGAGAAAGCGATGAAGAAAACGTTAAGTTGTATCCTAATGCTTTTGGGTATTACTATAACTGCGAATGCGGGTTTAATCCCTGTGGTGCGGCAGGAGAACAACGGCCGTGGTAATCAGATGCAGAATGATTTCGGAATTATACAGGAAAACAGTGCTGCTGACGATGGGAACGCATCCAACCCGGGCAATGGTGTTCACACCGCAGGCAACGCGGCCTCAGCCGGGCGACCGTTTAATGGTGTGTCGTTTTCAGTTCCGTCGGAATTCAGCAATGCCCGTCGCGGGATGAACCCGAGTTTTCCGAAAGAGGACGATGTCGATGAACGCTTTTCGGGCGGCGATTCTAATGATGCGGTATATCAGTCTGCAATGATCATTCCGGAGCCGGCAACGATGGTCATTCTCGGCCTGGGATCACTGACATTGCTGCGGCGAAAAAAATAAACACCTGTGGATTTGGCACCGTGAGTACGAAGCCGTCGGGAGTTTCCCGGCGGCTTTTTTAAAAAAATGCCTTACTTGATTCAGATATAATGAATTGTTGGTACTGATAAACAGTTCGGTCTGTATCGATTGTAGGGAGTCGCAGCCGGAAAATCGGCATAAAAAATGCTGTTTGTTCGTGTGGAAATTGAGGAGCGGGTTGTTATTTTAGTGCAAATTTGATAAACTCTCAATTCGGTGGTCCATCGGCTCTGCCGCACATCGCACTGCGATGTTTTCAGATGCATGATCGATTTTTCAACGGGGGCTTTGTGACGGTCTCGTCCGGGCAGGAGATTCAAGAACAGAACCTGAGTATAACTGTCGAAATACTAACCTTTGGCGGAGAAAATGACTATGAAGAAAAATCTCATTTGGGGTGCATTGGCACTGATGATGACTATGCCGAGTTTCTTGCAGGCAACGGTGGTGTACACCTGCGGCGCGTCTGACGGTGTGGCGACACGTGAGCAATGGATGGGCGGAAGTTCAACCGGTGTCAACAGTGGCGGGGAATCGCTTGCCGGGTATTATTGGTATATGGGGGGCGCAGATCGTTTGTTCTCATATCCGGTGATGCAGTTTTCATTGGCGGAGTTTAAAAATATTGAAGATACCGCAGATCTGACTGCGACGCTCGGTTTTTATGTCATTAAAGGCAGCAACCTTAATAATTCTTATGTTCGCTTTTATGACAGCAACGGCAATGGTTCAATTACCTACGCACAGGGCACCGGAGGTTCAAAGGTGGGTAACAATCTGACATCTGCGGGATGGCAGTCTATCGATGTTACTGACCAGTTTAAGACAGCGTTGAGCAAAGGCTACGACTGGATTACGTTCAATCTTGCAATGCCCACTTATGATATGGATGTTGCCGTTGTGTCCTCGGAAGGCGCCACGGGCAACTATGAAGGTCTGGCCCCGCAGATCGCAGTTGTCATTCCGGAACCGGCGACGTTGTCCATTCTCGGGCTTGGAGCGATGGCTCTGTTGCGGCGAA
>CAZYQN010000075.1:0-6089 GCA_964649955.1 uncultured Pirellulales bacterium | reverse complement strand
GAACCGGCGACGTTGTCCATTCTCGGGCTTGGAGCGATGGCTCTGTTGCGGCGAAAAAAATAGACACCTGTGGATTTGACACCTTGAGTATGAAGCCGTCGGGATTTTCCCGGCGGCTTTTTTGTTGGATTGCTGCTTGAACAATGAAGTCAAATCCGCTATGCTTGAGGCTGTCGGACAGATGATCATATCGGTGGCGTGAGTACCAAAGATAAACTGGCGGAGCGCGACGATGGAATATCTTGAAGAATCGCAGATATTTGTGTTCTTGATCCAGTTGCTGATTTTGCTGGGTCTGGCTCGGGTCTTGGGGGAGTTGTTCAATCGGTGGCATCAGCCTGCTATCACTGCCGAGATACTGGTCGGGGTGCTGCTGGGGCCGACCCTGCTGGGGCGGGCCTGGCCCGGTCTGCACACGGCTCTATTCCCGGCTGATCCGGCTCAGTGGAATATGCTGGAGACGGTTGCCTGGTTCGGTATTTTGTTCTTCCTGCTTAAAATCGGTATCGAGATGGATTTTGCCAGTGCCTGGCGGCAGCGCGGCGATGCCCTGATCATTTCGCTGTCGGATGTGGTGATACCGATGGTCATAGCGTTTATTCCCTGCCTGTTTCTGGCGGACCGTTATATGGGGCAGTCCGGCCGTCCAATTATGTTCAGTCTGTTTATCGCCACGGTATCGACCATCAGCGCCTTGCCTATGACAGCTCGCGTGCTTCAGGATTTACGGCTGTATCGCACCGATCTGGGCTTTTTGATTATGTGTGCCTTGTCAATGAACGACATTATCGGCTGGCTGATCTTTACACTGATCCTCGGCTTTGTGGCTCAAGCCGGGCTTGATCTGTGGTCCGTAGGTTTTATTCTTTTTTCTACCATTGTTTTTACCTTACTCTGTCTTACAGTGGGCAGAAGCGCCTGCAACCGGTTCCTGATATGGATGAAACAAAAACATCTGCCTGACCCCGGTTCCTCGCTGACATTTGTCTGCCTGCTGGGTTTTTTGTGCGGCGCCATTACTCTAAAAATCGGCATTCACGCCCTGTTCGGTTTTTTTATCGCCGGCATGATGGTCGGCGAATGTACCGCGCTGCCGGAAAAAACCCGAAATGTTATCTCGCAGATGGTACACGCAATCTTTATCCCGCTGTTTTTTGCAACCATCGGTCTTAAGATCGATTTTGCGGCGTCGTTCGATCTGTTCCTGGTGGTTTTCATTTTTCTGGTCGGACTGGGCGGGCGATTTCTCGGTGCCTGGCTGGGGACCAAAATGACCGGTCAATCACGTGCCAACCGCCTGCTGATTTCCATTGCCCATACGCCCGGCGGCGAAATGCAGATTGTCGTTGGTATGTTGGCGATGGAATACGGCCTGATTACCGAGCCGGTCTTTGTTGCCATTGTGTTCGGGGCGATTGCTTCCTCGATCACACTGGGGCCGTGGATGAAATACGCCCTCAAGACTCGCCGTGAAGTACGGCTTGAAGAATTCTTTCTGCGTCGCGGGGTGCTGCCGGCGCTCAAGGCCAACGGGCGGGACGAGGCCATCGCCGAATTGTGTGCTTGTGCTGTCGAACAGGAAACAACGCTCACTCAGGAGGAGGTGGTCGGCGCCGTTCTCAAACGCGAGCGGCAGATGGGGACCGCGGTCACCGAAGGCCTGGCCGTGCCCCACGCCCGCATCCCGGGGCTGATCAAGCCGCTGATAGCCTTTGGACGTTCAACGGCGGGTATTGACTGGAATGCTCCGGATGGGATGCCTATTCATTTCATTTACCTGGCATTGACTCCCGCCGATGACCCGGACGTACAGCTTCATATCCTACGCAATATTGCACTTGCCATGAGCGATGAAGTCTTGCGCAAAAATCTTCTGACTCCTCAAACTTCACAGGAACTTTGGGACATGCTTCACAATGCCCTGATGAAAAAGACTATCCCTCGCACATAACCAGGCAACACGCAGATTCAGGAAAGATTTCTTACTTTTCCGGAATAGCAGGATAGTGCTTCCGCGTTCCCGCATACAGCTCGTATTTCAGCAGGCGGCACTCGATGCTGCCGTTGAAAAACGGGATGCGTCGGCTGGTGCGCAGGCCGACTTTTTTGGCCAGGTCCGGATTGCCCGTAAAGATGTAGCCGGTGTAGCCGCTGCATTTTTTCTGCTTGAGGGCCTTGACGGCTGTGATTATGAAAAAACGCCCCTTGTTTTTTAGGAAGGGGCGTTTTTTTGTATTTTGACGAATTTTTTGAGTAGGATTATTTTACTTCCTCGGCGGCTTTCGGCGACGATTCTTCTTTGGTGTGTGAACCGAGGATTTCTTTGATCTTATCAGAACGCAGTTTTTTCAGTTCATCGGTCAGATCGCTTTCCCGCAGCATATATTCAATGTAGTATTTGCCGCCTTCCATGGGGATGCTGATCTTTCCGACATATGGACCATGGTCATCCGAACTGGTCTCCGGTTTTGCAGGGGCAGCGGCTGGAGTTGAGAGAGCAGGTTTAATTTTTTCGAGGATAAAAAACTCGTTACCGCGCGTTTTCTCATAGCGAAGCTGAGCCATGTCGGCAATTTTATTCATGGCCTGCGCAGCCGTAATGTTTTGCATCGAGACTGTCATACGTTCCTCAAGATATGGCATGACTTGAGGTGTCTTCGTATAATAGATACTTCCACGATCGGCAAGATTTTGAAATATCTCCATCAGCGTTTTATCTTCAAAATTGATATCTATTAATTGTTCTTGTTTCAAGTACCCCAATCTACTTTCTTGAATAATCCGAATTTCCGGTGTCTGGTTTGGCAGGTCAATGGATGGGATATACCATTCGGTCGCATCCCTTCCAATTGTAACGTCTCTTAGCAACTGCGGAAAAATAACAGCGGTCGGAAGAGCGTATTCTTTTAGCTCCTTAGAATTTTCATCAGGAGGAAGCATCTCGTAATAAGAAAACTTGCCGCCTTCTTCAGGTACTTTGACTCTCTTTTCTCCAGCCAATTTGCGAAGCGATATATTGATGCCCATCTGAACTTCTATCGGCGAAATAAAAACTTCCTGCTCGAGAGCAGTGTTTACCGTTGCCAAGACATTATTGGTGATATAGACTGTAATGGGTTTGGTGTAGAGGGCCTTGAGAAGCCCAAGCTGGCGGGTACTGGGTCTGCCGATGATATGATCCAGTTCCGGGCGTGGATAGATGATAAGTTCATTCTGCCCGACTGCGTATCGCATAAAGAATTCATTGAGCATTTGTGTTATACTTTCGGAGGCGGGGCCTCTTAAGGTCACGGATAGCCGCGTCGACTTGCCGTAAGGGAGCTTGTATTCGGCCTCGTCGGAAAGCTTGATCGGCACATCGATCTCCTTGCTGAGTTTATCGAGGGCCTCTGTAATTAAAACATCGTTCAGGCCGATCTTGATTTCCTTATTGAGCTTTTGCTCAATGCTGACCTCTTGTGCGAATGCCGATTCGCAGGCAATCCCGGCCAACAGCATCCCTACTACGAGCAATCCGATTGTTTTCTTTGCGTTCATTTTTCGTCTTCCTTATCTAAAGTGTTTGCATTCTAAAATAAACAGACAATATCCCACTGATTCTGATCCACTTTGCTGCTTGAAGTCTCCGGCTTCGACACCCTCATAATGATCCACGAAGGACGCGGAGTATTTTCCTTTTCTATAGGTCCGTTTTGATCGACAATGGTAACCTCGCATTGGGCAACCTGAAGATTCGGCTGACTGAAGGTAACCTGTGTCTTTTTTGCGGCCGGTTCCATCGTAACCGATACAGTACTCGTATCGGCTTGTTTTGCGATTTCGGTTTTGGCGATTGTGCGGCATTGGGTGAATTGTACGGCGGCCCGTTGTCCCGGATTCAGCAAAAGCGGCTGTTCTTTCTTCCCCATTAAGACAAACACAACAAGCAGCACGGCTGCCGCAGACGAAATTCCAACGGCCCCTCGGAATACAGCTCTTTTTATGAAAACAGGTCTTGTCTGTTTCCGGGCCTCGTCCAGCCGCGTTTGTATGCGGCCATAGAGTTGATTCCAATCGACAGTTGAAAGCTGGCGATCCATATTGTCGTTGATCAATAAATCAATATTTTCCAGGTTTTCTTTCATTCCTGATAATCTTTCAACAAGACTTTAAGTTTTTTACGCGCTTGATGCACATGCCCTCGGGCCGCTCCAGGCGAGC
Organism: uncultured Pirellulales bacterium; assembly: GCA_964649955.1. Taxonomy (GTDB): domain Bacteria; phylum Planctomycetota; class Phycisphaerae; order Sedimentisphaerales; family Anaerohalosphaeraceae; genus T3Sed10-213. The sequence goes on along the minus strand of CAZYQN010000075.1, from coordinate 1,889 downwards.
AACCCAATATATCGGCGATCTCTTTATGCGACAGTTCTTCGATTCCAAAAAGGGCGATGGCGCTGGTTTGCATCTTTGTCAGTTTGCTCATCGCCAACTGAATGGCCGATTGAAGTTCCCTGGTATGAATAACGTCCGGGTGATTTGACGTTGTGCCGGACATTCGCGCCGCCTTGTGAAAAAGCTGTTTTCTTCTTATGGAAATCCGTTGGCGTTCTATCGCACAGTTGACCATAATCCGAAGCAGCCAGGGACAAAATTTTTCCGGATCTTTCAATTCTTTAATTTTCAAATATGCCGCAACAAAACCATCCTGAACGGCTTCGGCGGCATCGTCAGCATTGGCCAGAATTTTGACGGCCGTTTTCATCGCGCAAACCTGATATTGCTTTACGAGCCGGTCAAACGCACCTCTATCGCCCGCCTGACTTTGAGTAACCAGGTTCGATATACTATCCTCAATGCTGTTCGTGTCCAAGGTTTTATTCACTATTGTATTCCCGTCTTTAATGACGGTACATCTCCTGTTGATGTTAGTGAAAAACTGTTTGGTTTTCGAAAAAATATCTTCTTTGGACAGCTTACCTTTTCGGGATTAAGGAGTTATGTGAATTACGTTTTCCGAATTCAATAGGCCTCTTACCCCATCAAAGGGAATTCGAGATGACAGTCGCTACGATGGGTTCGGTGGCGTGTCAGGATAGTGCTTTCGCGTTCCCGCATAGAGTTCATACTTCAGCAGGCGGCACTCGATGCTGCCGTTACAGAATGCCGCCTGACCTCAATATTGTGCTTTCGTTTTCTGTTTTTCTTTTAGATACGTGTTCACAGCCTGCGCAACCTCATGTTGACCTACGGCATTAAGGTGGCCGTCAGCATCTCTGAAATAAGGCTGTTGTCCCTTGACAAAACAACCGCGCAGCAACGGAACCATATCGATATAGTCAATATCATTTTGTTTAAGATAACTTTCCGTACGGTCCCGAATGAGATTTTCTTGGGTGACCAGCCACTGCATAGACTCCGATGGTTCCAGACCATAATTCGGATAAAGCTCATAAAACGTACGTTCTTTGGTCGAAATCAGTATGACCAAAAAGTCCATTCCGTTTGCCTCCGCATTGCGCTTCATAAGATTGATTGCCTCCAGCGAAATAGCCAATCCTTCGGCGATTCGCGGATCCTCAAGATTCATTGCGATGCGACGATAAGCCGGGGTAAAAAGGGTGGAAAAATCTTTTATATCGAAGTTTTCAATAATATCGGAGTCCAGAGTTTTCAATTGCATGGCCGCACGCAAACGACGATTGTCGGCGTCCAAAACCGTATTCTGCAGCATCAGCTCCACAGCAAAAAACAATCGGAATAGTTTAATTTTTTTGATTTTTCCGGCAAAAGAGGGTTTATTCGTATTGACCGCAGATGTTGCTTCTTCCGACTTTGGCTGGCCGCCCCACATTCGAGCGGTAATTTTTTTCATCTCTTTAATCAAAGGCGATGTTCGCTCCATTTCTTCAATCAGGATTGTTTGCGAACCTTCGGATTTCAATTCAGGATGAATGTTAAGGTTATAAGCGGCATCAAACGCATCGACAAGATCATTGCCATTGTACATGGCAAAGACGACCAGTTGGGGATTCAGCTTCTTTGCCTCTTCCAGCAAGACCAGAGCCTCAACGCTTCCATATCCTCCATAAGACATATTATATACCGAGCGGCCTGAAAGAACACTCAATTGTTGCGGCCAAGCCTGATACCGCCGGACACCGGTGCCGTAAGTCTGCGAATCCCCAATTGCAACGATTTCCGCCTGCTCCAGAGCAATTTTGTTTCTAAATCCCCTTGCATCATGTTCAGGAAACTCGGGATTCGGTCGATGACCGAGCAAT
>CAZYQN010000074.1:10131-15831 GCA_964649955.1 uncultured Pirellulales bacterium | reverse complement strand
CGTCATGGACATTGATAGGGGCAGCGTTGTACATTGCCCCGAACAGCTTGTTCTTATAGCCCACGATGGTTTCAAGTTTTTCGCGTAACGCCGACAGATTCCGCATATCCGCGATTCGCACCGCATAGCTGCGTCCGATTTTATCGGCATAGCACGGCCCGATGCCCCGAGCCGTTGTTCCGATTTTATTTTTACCGAGCGACTCTTCGCGCAGCCGGTCTTCAAGTTTGTGATACTCCAGCACAACGTGGGCATTTTCGCTGATCAGTAGCCGTCCGTCCAGCGTAATGCCCTTATCAGCCAGTCCCTGTATCTCCTGCAGTAGTACGTCAGGATCAACCACCACACCATTGGCGATCACGCACACGGTCCCGGGACGCACGGAGCCGGAAGGCATCAAATGCAGGGCAAAACGGGTATCGCCGATAATGACGGTATGACCCGCATTGGCGCCCCCGCCGTAACGTACGACAATATCGGCTTTCTCTGCCAGAATATCGACGACCTTGCCCTTGCCTTCATCGCCCCATTGCAGACCCACTACGCAACAATTCATATCACTTGTATTCCTTGTTATTTCATCGTCAGCGCAAGCTGACTCCTCAATTTGTTCTCTCTCTTTCGATATTAACTGATCTTGGCGATCAGATGATCCAGTACCGCCGGCAGGTTGTCATAGGTACGGTCACTCAACTTTAAATCGCAACTGCGGCCCTGCGGATCCTTGTAGGTTACTACAAAGAAACCCTTGCTTTCAAAATACGTCTTCGTGATTTTCTCAATAGACCCGTATTCAATGCTTTTACCCTTGGCTTTTAGCCCGGCTTCGTCGGCGACAACTTTTTTATTACGTACCGCAAAGAAATAGGCCCCGACCACGGCCGCCCCCAAAAGCAAAAAGGGCGGAGACTTTTGATTGATTAACAGGGTGTGGTCAGGTTTGCCGTCAATCGTATGCTCTTCAATAAAAGACGTCTTGTAATGGCCGTCATAATAAAACCAGATGGCCAGCCCGGCAAGAACAGCAATAGCGATCATCATATTCTGTTTTTTGTACCGGCTCAGGGGTGCTTCAATGGTCATCGTGTCGAATCCCTTCTGATTAAGTCCTTGTTAACGTCGTTGAGCGATGGCATTATTGATCGGCTGCACAAAGCAGGGAATAATCTTGTCAAACATCAACGCCTCTGCAAGCTTGCATTGTTCAAGAAACGCCTGTGCAGTATTAAATCCGGGCTTTGGCATCGGATAACGCCGCACTGTAAAATACAGACTGATAGGTTCTTCCGATTTATATTTTTCATTCCGTGTATCGGAAGCGCTTGTGCGGGATTCTACTGCTACCCTCGCCTGCAGCCGGCAGTCCTCCGAAAGTGATACCACAAACGATGGGCAGCATCCCATCGGTCGCGACCCCGGAATCTCCAGCAGAGAAGAAAAGCTCGACGATCCCAGCAATGCCTCGGCGATGACCTCGTCATGATTGCCCTGATAGTCAAAATCCATTGAAAACGTTATGTCCAGGGAATCAATATCCAGAGCGCTGACCCCCAGCATATAAGGAATCAGCTCCAGTACCGCAACCTGAAAGTGGTAGGCGTCTTTAAGATTTTCCGGCTCAGCCCACCCGGCCGTGATTCGGTCTACCTCAAGACTCACCCATCGAGTGCGTTGACCCTGCTCCTCGTGTTCCAGAGAATACTCACCGGTTTCGCGACGGCTGAAATTATTTAAAAGCGGAAATTGCTTTTGTACTCTCTCAAAAAATGCGAGAATAGTATCGCGCTGCGTCGGTAAGTCAAGTTGCGTATTGACACACATATCTACATAAAAGTCGTCACAAAACGACCCGAAACTATTTGCCATATAAGTACTCCACAAAAATCCCCGCCATACACCCCGTATTTTCCCATAATATCGCAAAAATTACAAGCAATAAACTGCAATAAACAATAACCCCACCCAACACCCCCCCTTTGCACCCGGGATACACTACGTTTAGACGTTGCCTCAGTTGCTTAAAGACTATTAAATACCTTAAATAGACTAACAAATAAGGGTCTTTAATGTATTCATATATGCCTTTTTATAGACACAACCTCAGTATTTCCCCGATTTGTTCGGCGGTGATATTCTGGTGTTCGCCAAGCGTTGTCCCGCGATGCCGGAACCGTTCCACAACCTTTTGCACATCCTTTTCGCCGAGTTTATAATCGCTCAATCGTGTCGGCATTTTGATCGAATGGAAAAAGGCCGTCGTATGGTCAATTGCCGCCCGGGCCTGAGCATTGATATCACCTTCTACAGCGTGCCACACCCGGCGGGCAAGTTGCGCCAGTTTGGCCTTTTTATAATCAAATTGATGCTGCCACAAACCCGGCATCACGATTGCCAGCGTCTCTGCATGATCCAGCCCGAAAAACGCCGTCAGTTCATGCCCGATAGAATGCGTCGTCCAGTCCTGCACAATTCCGCAGGAGAGAATCCCGTTCAGCGCATGTGTTGCCGCCCACATAAAATTTGCCCGGCTGTCATAATCGTTCGTTTTGCCCATTACATCCGGCGCGATCTCGATCAGCGTCCGCACGATTGCCTCCGCCTGCCGATCCTGCAAAGGCGAATTCACCTCAAACGTCGCATATTGCTCCATCACATGTGCAAATGCATCCACCAGACCGTTGCGAAGCTGCTTTGGCGGCAGGGTATAGGTTGTCTCCGGATCAAGAATCGAGAAATTCGGATACACGTACGGATTGCCGAACGCCAGCTTTTCCCCCGTACTCTCGCGGGAGATCACAGAAAAAAAGTTCATCTCCGACCCCGTTGCCGGCAGTGTCATCACCGCCCCCAGCGGCACCGCAGTTTTGACAATACTGCCCCCGGACGTCAGGATGTCCCACGGATCATCGCCTTTGTAGCGGGCCGCTGCCGCGATGAATTTTGTTCCGTCCAGCACCGACCCGCCCCCGACCGACAGTAGAAAATCCACCTCATCGCGTTTTACTATCTCGACGGCCTTCATACACGTCTCAAAACGCGGATTCGGTTCAATCCCGCCGAACTCACGCACATCCCGTCCCTTCAGCGCCGCCATCACCTGGTCATACACCCCGTTTTTCTTGATCGACCCGCCGCCGTACACCAGCAATATCTTTTCGCTCGGATCAATCAGCTCGCCCAGACGTGCAATCGTTCCTTTACCGAAAACCACTCGCACCGGATTGTGATATTCAAAATTTCGCATATCGACTCCTGTGGACTTATATTGAGTTTCAGGATTCCTCAGCGTCATCCTCAAATAGGGATGCCTCTGCGGACAGCTTCTTTGACGGTTTCAAGTTCATCTTTAAATGCTCACAGGCGGCTTGAGTGATCTCGCGGCCGCGTTTGGTACGGCGGACAAATCCAATCTGCAAGAGATACGGTTCAACCACGTCTTCCAGCGTGTCGCGCTCTTCTCCCAGTGTTGCGGCAATCGCCTCGATCCCCGCAGGCCCGCCTTCATACACCTCGATCAAGGCCCGCATAAACGCCCGGTCCAGATCGTCAAGCCCCAGTGCATCAATACGCTCCATTGCAAGGGCGTTGTTTACGATATCACTGGTCAGTCGGCCCTTGCCCTTCACCTGAGCATAATCGCGCACACGCTTAAGCAGCCGATTGGCGATACGCGGCGTACCGCGCGATCGCGCTGCGATCATCTCCAGCGTCCCGTTGTCAAAGTTCAGTTCCAGCAGGTTTGCCGACCGGCTGATGATTTCGGTCAGTTGCGGATTCGTATAAAACTCCAAATGATGCAGCATCCCGAACCGGCTCCGCAAAGGCGAGCTGAGCAGCCCCGCCCGTGTTGTCGCTCCGATCAGTGTAAACCGCTTCAGCGGAAAATTGATTGTCTTGGCATGCATTCCGCTGTCCACGGTAAAATCGACCTTAAAGTCCTCCATCGCCGGATAGATAAACTCCTCAACCGGAGCGCTTAGTCGGTGGATCTCATCGATAAACAGAATATCGCCCGTACTGATATTGGACAAAAGCCCCATTACGTCGCCTTGTTTGGTCAGGGCCGGCCCCGAGCTGATGCGGATCGCCGCATTCATCTCATTGGCGATCACATTGGCCAGGGTCGTCTTGCCCAGCCCGGGCGGGCCGTAAAACAGGATATGCTCCAGCGGCTCGCCGCGCTGCCGGGCCGCGGCGATGGCAATCGACAGCTTCTCCTTGACGTTCGTCTGTCCGATGCACTCGGCCAGCCGACGCGGTCGAAGAGTGTTGTTGAACACCTCTTCTTTTTCGCCCCCGCTGTCCGCACTCAATACTCGATCTATTGCCATAATTTTTTAGACGGGATTAACAGGATTTTTTTTAGACAGGATTACAGGATTTACTGAATGAAGGGGTTCGAATTGGGAAATACTGCTCAAATCGCGTACCTTTCGTTTGACCTGGACACCCGTTTCACCAAAATTAATTAATAAACCAATGTTCTTTCCGGTTGCCTTCAAATAGTTGACCAATTGAACTTCATGAGCCTGCATAAGACTGCGAATAGACTTCAATTCGACAATAATATCATTTTCCACAAGTAAATCCGCTTTGAATTCGCCGACAACTTTGTCATCATATCTGACCAATATCTCCGCCTGATGTTCGGCTCGTACGCTGGCTTTGTGTAATTCAATCAATAAACACTTTTCGTAAACGGATTCGAGAAAACCAAATCCCATCTGGTTATAAACCGCGTAAGCGGCTCCGATTATTTTATTGGTCAGCTCCTTATATTCCATTTTATGTTAATCCTGTTATCCTGTCTAAAATTATCTTGTTAATCCAGTCCAAATCACGCTTCGACGCCCTGTTTCACCCGGTACGCCAGCGGTACAAGTTCCTCTGCCGTTCGTATCTCCGGATGTTTACGGCACGTCAGCTCGATCAGTTCCATCGCCTCCGCCCGTTTTTCACCCCAGGCAATCAATATCTCCAGCGCTTCCGTCTGGAATACCGAAAACGCCGAACGGCTCTTGCTTTCGCCGGTATCCAGCGCATAGGTCTTCAGCTTGCCCTTCAGCTCCGCCACGATCATCTGGGCCATCTTCTTGCCGATGCCCGGCAGTGTTGCCAGCAATTTATCGTCCCCGCATTCAATTGCCGCAGCGATCCGGTCAATCGGCAGTGCCAGCGATTTCAGTCCTTTTTTAATCCCGATTCCCTTAACACTTGTGTACGTATCAAAAAAGTCCCGTTCCGACCGGGCCAGAAATCCCACCATCCGCGGAATCAAATTTCCCCCGCCCAGCGTCCCTTCATAGTACTCAAACGTACATAGCGTAATCAGCTGGCCGATACTTCCGCTCAGCTGCACCACCGCATACCCCGGCAGCATCAGCTCATAACATACCGCTCCCGCCTGCACCAGTGCGCTGTCCTCATCCAACCCGACCAATTTGCCTTCAATCTGTGCGATCATAGTATTCTATTTTAGATAGGCCTGACGGAATTTACACGTTTATTTTTTGAATTCCAACAAAAGCCCGAAAAGCTTAAACAATGATCTCCTCGGGTAAACACATAAAACAATGGCATTCAATACAAGCCCGAAGGGCTTGAACAACGGTAGCCCCGGGTGAACGCAGTGAACCCGGGGAAGACTCGATACTCATCCACAAATGTTATCTGACGATGATGGGCTTTTTGTGTCCGAAT
>CAZYQN010000074.1:0-10031 GCA_964649955.1 uncultured Pirellulales bacterium | reverse complement strand
CTCGATACTCATCCACAAATGTTATCTGACGATGATGGGCTTTTTGTGTCCGAATATAATCGACAAGTCTCGCCTTTTCCTTCAATGAATGTGTAAACGCGCCGTACCCTTCCTGCCAGCCGACAAACTCCGGAAAAATATTTTCCTTGCGTATCCAATAAGTACACCCCAATTTGATATCTTTAATAAAATCCGCTAGTGCAACTGCGGGATGCAGACTTGTCAAAATATGCAAATGATCGGTAAAACCATTGATTTGATGCAGAACGGATTGTTTATTTTTGACTATTCCCCAGATATAGCGAAACAGATGCTCATGTTTGTCCGTATCCAGTACAGCCTGACGGTTTTGGGTCGAAAAAACGATGTGATAAATAATCTGTGTATAAGTTGACATCGTCTGCTATTCCTTACATTTGACCCTTTCAGGGTCATGCTATTTTACACTAACCCTTACCCCGGGTTCACTGCGTTCACCCGGGGCTACTATTATTCAAGCCCTTTGGGCTTAATCACCTTTTTTCTCATTTGCCCCGCACAGGGCGATGGCAATCGCATCCGCTACATCCGGCGGCTCCGGCGGTTCCGGCAGCCCCAGCAGCGACTGAATCGCCCGCTGCATCTGCCCCTTGGAGGCGTGTCCATTGCCGGTCAGCGATTTCTTGATGCGGGTCGCCGAAAAGCTTCTCACCTCGGCACCGCTCTCGGCAGCTCGCTGCAGGATTACTCCTCGAGCATGTCCCATCAAAATCGCCGTCCGCGGGTGCTTATAGTGGGCATACAACTGCTCAACCGCCACCACCTCCGGCCGATGTGCTTCCAGCACAGTCTGAATATCCTCAGCAATCTGGTTGAGCCGCTGCTCCAATGACGCCTTGACGTTCGTGCGAAACACACCCGCCTCCAGCAGCGTCTGCCGCAGCAGTTCCTTTTTCACCACCGCATACCCGCATACCTGCAAACCCGGATCGATCCCCAGCAGGATCATTGCCGTCTCCACGTCGAGACACCCCCTGGCTTGTCTTCCAGAATAATCCCGAACCCCGCCAGCGTATCGCGAATGGCATCAGACGCGGCAAAATCTTTATTCTTGCGGGCTGTCTTGCGCTGTTCGATCATCAGTCCGATCAAATGGTCCAGCAGTTCTTCATCGCCGCCGCCGGCCATTGCGTATTCATCTTTGACAACTCCCAGCACATCCCCGCCCAGCCGACGGAACTGCCCGTCAATCGCCTCCAGCGTAGCTTTCGTTGTACCGCCGTCCGGCAGGGCGTTGACCAGCCGGACCATCTCAAACAGTATCGACAATGCCACAGCAGTATTGAGGTCGTCGTTCATCGCTGCTTCAAATTTTTCTTTCAACGCGGCAAGCTGTGAGATGACTGCCGCATCCGTTGCGCCATCGGGAGCATTTGCCGATTGTTTGCGCACTTTAATGACCGCCTCGGAGATCTTATCGTACCCGCTTTGCGCCGCCGATAGCGCCGCATCCGAAAAATCAATCGGGCTTCGATAATGGCTCTGCAAAATCAACTGCCGCACAGCCAGCGGGTCATACGTCCGGCTGAGCCGCTCATGCCCATCCTTAAAGATCTGCTTAAGCGTAATAAAATTCCCAAGGCTCTTGCCCATCTTCTGCCCGTCCACCGTCACCATATTGTGATGCACCCAGTACTTGACAAACGGACACCCGTTGGCCGCCTCGGACTGGGCGATCTCGCATTCGTGATGCGGAAACTGGTTTTCAATCCCGCCCCCGTGAATATCAATCGTTTGCCCCAGATACTTCATGCTCATCACCGAGCACTCTAAATGCCACCCCGGATACCCCCGTCCCCACGGACTGTTCCACTGCATAATATGGTTCGGCTCGGCCTTCTTCCACAGCGCAAAATCCGACGCATTGCGTTTTTCGCTGTTGACCTCAATTCTCGCCCCGGCCTGCATCTCTTCAAGATTCCGCCCGCTGAGCTTGCCGTAGCCGGGAAACTTCGTCACATCGAAATACACCGACCCGCTGACCGCATAGGCAAATCCCTTTTCGATCAGCGTCTGCGTCAGTTCGATCTGCTCGGGGATATGCCCCGTCGCCCGCGGGCAGATGTCCGGCCGCACACATCCCAGCGCATCCATATCCTCAAAATAGCTGCGCGTATAATATTCGGCGATTTCCATCGGATGCCGATGTTCCTTCTGGGCCTGTTTGGCCAGCTTATCTTCACCCGCATCCGCATCGTCGGTCAAATGCCCCACATCGGTAATATTCTGCACATACGTGACCTTATACCCCAGGTATCGCAAATACCGCACCAGCACATCAAAGCTCACATAGCTCTTGCCGTGTCCCAGGTGTGCATGTCCGTACACCGTCGGCCCGCACACATACATCCGCACCCGTCCGTCCTCGATCGGTACAAAATCTTCCGTCTTCCGCGTCAGTGTATTGTAAAGTCTAAATCCCATCGGTCATCTCAAAGTTAAATATCAGAAACTGAAATTCATTTCATCCGCCGCCGCATCAGCACAATAGCCGTCGTCTCGATTGCCTGCCCCATACCGACCGCACCGATGCCTTCATGGGTCTTGGCCTTGACATTGACATTCGCAAAATCAGTGTCGATCAGTCCCGCTACCGAGCGTCGGATTTGTCCCTTATACGGCCCCAGCTTGGGCACTTCCGCATGAACAATAATATCGGCGTTGACGATCTCCCACCGTTGCTTTTTGACCTGCTCGCGCACCCGCATTGTCAACTCGGCGCTGTCGGCGTCTTTCCACTCCGGATCGGTATCCGGAAAAAATGTCCCGATATCGCCCAGTCCCGCCGCCCCGAGCATCGCATCCATCACCGCATGCAGCACGGCATCGGCATCGCTGTGCCCCAGCAACCCCAATTCGAACGGAATCTGTACCCCGCCCAGCATCAGCGGACGGTCCGGCGCCAGCCGATGAATATCGGTCCCGATGCCGCTTCGGTATTCGTAAGCAACGTCGATCATAATCGTCCCTTTGTGCTGGGGATATCGGTTCCGACGATCTTCACGGCCGTCCCCAGCGCCTGCCCGACGGCCTTAAAGATCGCCTCTGCAATGTGATGACTGTTCGTTCCATACGGCACTTCCGTGTGCAGATTGAATTTGCCGACCGTCGAAAAGCTCCGCAGAAATTCCTCCACGCACTCGACATCAAACTCGCCGATTTTTTCCGTATTGAACGCAGCTCGATACACCAGAAACGGTCTGCCCGACAGATCCACCGTTACCTCAGCCTTGGCGTCTTCCATCGGCACAACACTGTGTCCGTACCGGGCAATCCCCTTTTTATCGCCCAGTGCGGCCTCCAGTGCCTCGCCCAATGCGATCCCCACATCTTCAATCGTATGGTGGGCGTCCACCTCCAGATCGCCTTTGGCCTGAACCGTCAGATCGATCCGGCTGTGCTTGCTCAGATGCGCCAGCATGTGGTCGAAAAAACCGACCCCGGTATTGAGCGTATAGCGGCCCTGTCCGTCAAGATTTAACTCCACGCGAATATCCGTCTCATTGGTCTTGCGCTCAATTTTCGCTTTTCTGTTCATCGTTATCGTTCCATTTGTCTGAACTGTTAGTTTCTATTATCCGAAGCGTGTACATAAAGGGCTTTCCAGTCATCCTTTGTAAGAACAAACACGATCGTTTGGTTAAAGGATGTTTCGAAGGTTCGCCCGTCTGTTGTCGTGGCATTTGCACGGCCCCGTTCAATCCAAAGCGCGGTATGGGGCGAAATGACTGTGATGTCCTGCCGGCTGAATTGATATTCGACCTTCTGGATACTTTTGTATTGTTCTTTATAAAACTCGTACGCTTGTTTGCGTGTCAACAGTTGTTTCCCGTCATTCAGAAAAATTGCATTGCCGTTTTCGGCCACGCAGCGGAACATCATCTCAACATCTGCACGTCCCGCAGCTTCTGTAATTGCAGTATGGACCTTTCGAATCTCTTCCGTGATTGCCTTGGTTTGCAATTCTGTCGGGACCGGCTGAGCCGTCCTGCAGGAACACAGTGACAATAGAATCGTCGCCGTAATGAGCCGTATGCTCCAACCCTTAACTGTATTCATTGGCTTACTCCGTATTCAGGATACTCTTGATTGCCGCCAGCAAAACGTCATTTTGCTCCGGCGTTCCGATGGTAATACGCAGTTTGTCTTCCAGCCCCGGCAGTCGAAAATACCGGACATAAATATCACGCTCAGCCAGGGACTTAAACAACCGTTCCGCTGAAAAGCCTGTACTTTGCGCCAGCATAAAATTCGTTGCACTGTCCGGCACGGTAAATCCCAGTGTTCGCAGTGCCTCGGTGAGACGCTGCCGCTCTGCGATGACTTTGCCGACACACGCTTTGTGATACGTCTGATCGCGCACCGCCGCCGCCGCTGCCGCAATCGTTACCGCGTCGATATTATACGAATCCTTGACCTTCACCAGCCCTTCAATCAGCGACGGTTGCGCAAAACCAAGCCCCGCCCGCATTCCCGCCAGCGAATACCCCTTGCTCATCGATCGCAGCACGATTACATTGGCAAAATCCCGCACCAGACGAAGACAATTATCCTCTGAAAAATCTACATACGCCTCGTCGATCAGCAGTACGCCCTCCAGCCGTCCTGCAAGCGCAGCAATCTCATCCACTGTCGTAAACTCACACGTCGGCGCATTCGGATTACACACGATAGTCAGCGGTGCGTTGATCCGCCCAAGCTCTTCCAGGGCGTTTCCGCTGCGGCCGAGGGTGATCGCCCGGCAGTCCTGAAGCTGCGCCAGCACCGGATACAGCGAATATGTCGGCTCCGCCCACGCCGCCGGACGGCCTGCATCGCAAAACGCCCGAAAGGCATAATTCAGAAGTTCATCGCCCCCGTTCACACAAATAATATGGTCGTCCGGCAGGCCGAATATCTCCGACGCCGCCTGGCGAAACGCACCCCCCATCGGGTTCGGATACCGCCGCACCTGAAAATCGGCGATCCCCCGAATAGCCTCAAGCACGTTCGGGGAAGGGGGGTAAGGATTCTCATTGGTATTCAGCTTGATAGCGTCCGGATTCTTTGGCTGAAAACCCGGCGTATAACCCGTCATCCGTTCGACACTCTCTCGAAAATATCCCATGAATATAATTCCTGTTGCAGATTCCCTGTTTCCTTTTATCGCTTATAATTACTGTGGCGCAATTGGAAACACGAAATTCAAAATTGGCAATCGGACTATTTGCCGCAATAATCGATCAGACGCCCGATTTCGCTCCGCAGGTCTTTGCGATCCACGATCATATCCACAAACCCGTGCTCAACCAGAAACTCCGCCCGCTGAAAGCCTTCCGGCAGTTCGATCTTGATGGTCTGCTGAATGACGCGCGGCCCGGTAAACCCGATCAGCGCGCCCGGCTCGGCAATGATAACATCGCCAAGCATCGAAAAACTCGCTGCCACGCCGCCCGTCGTCGGGTCGGTCAGCACCGATATATACAGCCCCCTGGCCTCATCGTAACGTGCCAGTGCCGCACTGGTCTTGGCCATCTGCTGTAAGGCAATGACCCCCTCGTGCATTCTTGCCCCGCCCGAACAGCTCACCACGATCAGCGGCAGATTCTCTTCAATTGCCCGATCGACACCGCGGCAGAATTTTTCTCCGACGACCATTCCCATCGACCCGCCCAGGAAAGAAAAATCCATAGCCGCCAGGATCACACCGCGACCGCGAATGAACGCTTTGCCCACCAGCACCGCTTCCTGTGCAACATTTTTCTCCGGGTCGGCCTTGATACGGTTTTTGTACTGCTGGTCTCCCCACACAAACGCCAGCGGATCGCTGCTGGCCAAATCCTGCGACAATTCCTCAAACGACCCCTCATCCGCAAGCTGCTGCACACGCGTCGGCCCGTTAATCCGGAAATGCTGCCGGCACTCCGGGCACACGCCGAGATTTTCGTCCACGGTCTTTTTATACAGCATATTGCGACAGGAAGGGCACGACATCCACAACCCCTCCGGCATCTCCTTGCGGGGTTTCAATGAAAAACCGTTCCAGCCTGCTTTTTTTCCTTTTGCCATAGCGATCATTCTGTCCTGCTCGGGTTTGTGTTCTTATCCATTCTCAATCGCCGCGCGAAGGGCTGCAATCGCCCCCGCCCGATCCCGCTTGCCGAAGATTGCATTCCCTGCGACAAACGTGTCGGCCCCGTAGCGTTTGACGGTTCCGACCGTCGTCGGATCGATCCCGCCGTCAACCTCGATCCTCACCTGCGGCCCGACGATCTGCCGCAGTCGGATGCACTTTTTCGCCGCATCGTCCATAAACGCCTGTCCGCCGAAACCCGGTTGTACTGTCATCACCAGCACCATATCGCACTGCGGCGCGATGTTCTCAACCGCCTCCACCGGTGTCCCCGGGTTCAGCGTCACACCCACCGTCACACCCAATCCGCGTAAATACCTCACAAATGCAGCCGGCTCCTTGACCGTCTCTATATGAAACGTAATATGGTCAGACCCAGCCTCCGCAAACCGCTCGGCATATTTTTCCGGCTCGGTGATCATCAAATGCGTATCCAGCACCGCACTGGTGCATTGACGGATCCACTTGACCACCGGCGGCCCGAACGTAATGTTCGGAACAAAATGCCCGTCCATCACATCCAGATGCACCACCTCGATTCCCGCCGCCGTCACCTCCCCGATCTCCGGCGACAGGTTCGCAAAATCGGCGCTGAGGATCGACGGTGCGATCTGATACGTCCCCGCTTTCGGCAGTGTAGGTTTATTCATGGGTTCGGTTTCGTTTTTGCCGCAGAAAACACGGAGAACACAGAGTTAATACCTTTTCTTCTGACGTCTGTCTTCCCGATTCTTCCTCTGTGAACTCCGTGCTCTGTAGCAAGTTATTTCTTATTTCTCGTCCAGGATGTCAAGGCATTTGAACTTCTTGCCTTCCAGGAATTCCAGGCTCGCGCCGCCGCCGGTCGAGATATGACTGACCTGATCTTCCAGACCCAGCTTCATGATTGCACTGGCGCTGTCGCCGCCGCCGATGACGCTGCGTCCGCCGTTCTTGGTCGCCTCAGCTACCGCCAGCGCAATCGCCTTGGTCCCGGCCGCAAACGCTTCCATCTCAAACACACCCATCGGTCCGTTCCAGACGATGGTCTTGGCGTTTTTCAGCTTCGAGGCAAACAGCTCGCGCGTCTTGGGCCCGATATCTAGTCCCTGCCAGCCGCTCTCGATATTGCCTTCGACCACCTTCGACTTGGCGTCGGCCTTAAACTCCTGCGCAACCACGGTATCCACTGGCAGGACGATCTGACAGCCGATTTTCTTGGCCTGATCCAGTAGCCCCAGCGCACTGTCCACAAAATCATTTTCACACAAACTGTCACCAATGGTCTTGCCTTGCGCCTTAAAGAACGTATAGGCCATACCGCCGCCGATCAGAATGCAATCGACTTTCTGCATCAGGTTCTCGATGACCTTCAGCTTGTCAGATACCTTTGCACCGCCCAAAATTGCCACAAACGGCTTGACCGGCTTGTTGACCGTCTCGCCGAGGAACTTCAATTCCTTTTCGATCAAAAAGCCCGATACACGCGGCTTGCCTTCCATCATACACGGCACGGTATACATCGAAGCGTTGTCCCGGTGGGCCGTCCCGAAAGCATCGTCCACATAAACATCCGCAAGGCTCGCAAGCTCTTTGGCAAAATCATCTTTCGCTTTGCGAAGCTGAGCATCTTCCTTGGCCGCTTTGTCTTTGATGACTTCTTCACGATGAAACCGCACATTCTCCAGCACCAGCACATCGCCGCTCTTCAGCGCCGCCGCCTTGGCCTTTACTTCCGGCCCGACACAGTCATTGACAAATCCTACCGGCTTGCCCAGCAGTTCACCCAGCCGCTTGGCTACCGGTGCCATCGAGTACTTCGGATCCGGCTCGCCTTCCGGACGTCCAAGGTGGCTCATTAAAATCAGCGACCCGCCGCCGGCCAGCACATGCTTGATCGTCGGCAGGGCCTGAACGATACGGTTGTCGTTGGTGATAGTCTGCGATTTATCCAACGGCACATTAAAGTCCACGCGCATCAGGACTTTTTTGCCTTTGACGCTGATATCTGCAACTGTTTTCTTTGCCATACTCGTCTTCCCTATAAAAAATTGTCCGTAATAAAAAAAAGCCTGTCGTGAAACAGGCTTTTTCATGACTTTTCGATTCTTATTTTGCCATCTTCTTGAGCAGGTCGACGGTACGATTCGAGTAACCCCACTCATTGTCATACCAGCTGATCAGCTTAAAGAAGTTCTTGTTCAGCTCTACCGATGCGCCCGCATCGAACACCGACGACAGGGACTCATGAATAAAGTCGCTGGAGACCACTTCCTCTTCGGTGTAGCCCAGAATGCCCTTCAGATACGTTTCGCTGGCCTTCTTCATCGCCGCCTTGATCTCGGCCAAAGAGGTCTCTTTGACGGTCTTGACCGTCAGGTCCACCACCGACACCGTCGGTACCGGAACGCGCATCGCCATACCCGTCAGCTTGCCCTTGACTTCCGGCAGCACCAGGCCGACCGCCTTGGCCGCGCCGGTCGAGGACGGAATAATATTCTGAGCCGCAGTACGTCCGCCTTTCCAGTCCTTCTTGGACGGGCCGTCAACGGTTTTCTGAGTGGCCGTATAAGCATGGATCGTCGTCATCAAACCTTCAGCTAGACCGAAACCTTCTTTCAGCAGCACATGAACGACCGGAGCCAGGCAGTTCGTGGTGCAGGAGGCATTCGAAACGATATGATGCTTGGCGCCGTCATACTTGTTGTCATTGACGCCCAGCACAACGGTGATATCCTCACCCTTGGCAGGGGCGGTGATCAGAACCTTCTTGGCGCCGGCGGTGATGTGTCCCTGTGCCTTTTCGGCGGCGGTAAACAGACCCGTCGCTTCGATCACGATTTCTACGCCCATCTTTGCCCACGGCAGTTCCGCCGGGGTCTTGGCGCTCACAACGGCGATGTCCTTGCCGTTGACCACCAGCACATCGTCGGCTTCCTTGTCCGGCGACGACTTCTTGGAGCTGACCGTACCGTTGAACTTGCCCTGAACCGAATCAAACTTCAGTAGATAGCCCAGGTTGTCGGCCGGAACGATATCGCCCACCGCCACCACGTCAAACTGCTTACCCAGCAATCCCTGCTCGACTAAAGCACGGAAAACAAGACGGCCGATACGACCGAAACCGTTGATTGCAATCTTTGTTGCCATCGAAAATCTCCTTTTCGAATAACGTTAACATTCATACTGCATACCGTCTCCGCAGACGTGCGGATTCACAAAGCACGTACTCTATGGCCAAACCGGCCCGCTGTCAAGATTTTTTGCCCTCTATCCTGCGATTTTCAGCCCCGATAATCGCCCCTAACACAACCAAAAAATATCAATAAGAGTAATATTATACCCGTATAGTAGATTAACACCTCCTGTCCCCGCAACCCCCCGGCCTCACCCTCATCACGTATACCATAAGCCCACAAATGACTCATTTCTATGTCCATAAATATAAGAAATGTATAATCAATCCCCTTCCCGCCGTGTCATTCCGAACGCACGTGAGGAATCGGTTAATTCAGGAAAAATTCCACAACCCCAACCCGGTCATATTTTCGGATAACGCGCCCACATAGGGTATCGCCGGCATCCTGCCGGCTTTTTCCTCGCAGTGGGGAACCGGTGTGTTCACCCCTAAAACAACAAATATTCGATTAACCCCTCTATGGGTTGAATACCAATAGCCCCGGGTAAGGCCGTCAGGCCGCAACCCGGGGTCGCCTTCCCACACCCCACAACCACGTAGGGGTTGAATAATCAGTGACCGTCCGCGCGTATCAGTGTCTCTCTGAAAGCTGAGTATAATGTGAAGTAAACCTCTTATCCTCAATTTTGCATGTTGCACTTTGATTTTAACATTTTCTACGAGCCTCCGCAGGAGGCGGCATAGTATAGCCTCGCGGCGTAA
>CAZYQN010000073.1:0-16104 GCA_964649955.1 uncultured Pirellulales bacterium | reverse complement strand
AAATCGGCACAATATGCGGCAAGCATCTCTTGAACCTCGAACACCTGCATTACGGATATTGGACGAAAGATATCAAGGTCGAATTAGCCAACCTCCCCGCCGCTCAAAAAAAGTATACGGACTTTCTGATGTCCACTATCCCCGACGGTGTTCATTCTATATTGGATGTCGGATGCGGAATGGGTCGGACCGCCAAACGATTGACCGAGGCCGGATATAAGGTGGATTGTGTTTCGCCCAGTTCCTTTCTAGCACAGCAGGCCCGTGCATTATTGCAGGAAAAGAGTGAAGTTTTCGAATGCTTCTATGAGCAATTGTACACCGAAAAACGGTACGATCTTGTTCTTTTCAGCGAGAGCTTTCAATATATTGATCCTGAAACGGCCATCCAAAAGACGCTTGCACTTTTAAATCCTGACGGCCAAATGCTGATTTGTGATATCTTCAAGGTTGACATCAACGAAAAAAGCCCCATCTCCGGCGGGCATAACCTCACAACATTCCTGACGATGATGTCGGATTACCCCTTTGAGCTTGTAAAAAACATCGACATTACCGCAGAAACCGCACCTAACAGAGACATCGAAAACCATATCTGCAAAGACGTCCTTGAGCCTGTATCGACGCTGCTGGGAAAGTTGGTGCAGAGCCGATATCCCCTGCTGTCCAAATTCCTGAAATGGAAGTACAGAAAAAAAATCGAAAAGATTCGCCGTAAGTACTTCGGGGAGCAGCGAACAGCGGAAATTTTCAAAAAATTCAAAACGTACCGGCTCTTGCTTTATAAAAAAATACCCAACATATGACATAATAACCAACATGTGCCGGAGTCATGGGCATCGGCAACTTCAAAATTATAGACCGTCGCCGGGCGAACTTCAACGGAAACCTGCTCGATTGGCAGATAATTGCCGTCCGCAACCAGCAGCAGATGGCCGGGACGAAGGTCTTTGGCCTCGATCCAGCCGAAACCAACCACCCAGAACGGACTTTGACGGGATTTGTGGTGCAGTTCTCTGTTTTAAAACGTGATATTAAGTGGACTTTTTTATCGTGAAAACTATAATAAGGCATTATTTCTTTTGTATTAATGACAATGTAGATATATTTAGAAGAAAAAAAAGAGTATGCTGTCATCACAAGACATTCGCAGCGGATTTATTGAGTTCTTTAAGGAACACGAGCACCGGTTTGTTCCGAGTTGGCCGGTGGTGCCTATCGGTGACGAGACGCTGATGTTTACCAACGCGGGGATGAATCAGTTCAAAGACATCTTTCTGGGGCATCGCCAGCCGACATTCGGGCGCGCGGTCAACAGTCAGAAGTGCATTCGCGTATCGGGCAAACACAACGACCTTGAAGAAGTGGGGCTGGACACCTATCACCACACTTTTTTTGAGATGCTGGGCAACTGGTCGTTTAATGATTACTTCAAGGCGGAGGCCATCGAGTGGGCCTGGAAACTGCTGACGAAGGTTTACGGGATCGACCCGAACCGGTTGTGGGCGACGGTCTTTGCCGGCGATAGCCACGACAACTCGGAGCCGGACAACGAAGCGGCAAAGCTGTGGACGCAACTGACTCCCCTGCCGAAAGAACGGGTGCTGTTCTGCGGCAAGAAAGACAACTTCTGGGAAATGGGTGCAAGCGGGCCATGCGGGCCGTGCAGCGAGATTCATATTGACCTTGGCCCGGGGCGCTGTGATAAGCAGAATGAACCCGGTCATGTGTGCGCAGTCAACAGCGGCTGTTCGCGTTTCATCGAGCTGTGGAACCTGGTGTTTATTCAGTTTAACCGGAAGGCCGACGGGACGCTGGAACGGCTGAACGCTAATTATGTGGATACCGGCGCGGGGCTGGAGCGTATCACCGCCGTACTGCAGAACAAGACAAGCAACTACGATACCGACCTGTTTATGCCCATCATTACGGCATTGCAGGATATCAGCAAGAAGACGTATACCTCCAAGCTGGGCTGCAAGACGGACAACGCCTTTCGGGTGATTGCCGACCATATCCGGACACTGACGTTTTCGATTGCTGACGGGGTGACGCTGAGCAATGACGGACGCGGCTATGTGATGCGGCGACTGCTGCGGCGGGCGGCACGGTTCGGTCGGTCCCTCGACCTGCACGATCCGTTTATGTACCGGCTGGTGGATGTGGTCGTGGATCATATGGGGCAGGCGTTCGGGGAAATTGCCGAGCGGCGTGAGTTTGTGGCGTCGGTGATCGGGGCCGAAGAGGCATCGTTCGGACGGACGCTGGATCGGGGGCTGGATATCTTCGCATCCGCCGCCCGTACCGCAAAGGATCGCGGAAGCGATACACTTAACGGGCAGGATGCCTTTCAGCTTTATGACACGTATGGATTCCCGCTGGATTTGACACAACTTTTGGCTCGTGAACAGGGGCTTGCAGTAGATACTACTGCGTTTGAAGAATTGATGGAACAGCAGCGCAGCCGTGCGCGGGCTGCACAGAAGACCGGTTCGCTGGCGGCATCGCTGTCGGGCGTGGAACTGCCGGTAACCGATGATGCGGGGAAATATACGACGGACCGCTGCGCGGCGAAGATCGTCGGCTGGGTGGATGAGTCCGGACTGACCAAAGACGGAACGCTGGACGAGATCGAGAAATCCGCCGCAATCGTTCTGGATGTAACGTGCTTTTATTCGGAATCGGGCGGACAGGTCGGCGACTGCGGAATGATCAAGAGCAAGGGCGGCACGTTCGCGGTGGAAACGACCGAGAAACTGGCCGACTGTGTTCTGCATCGCGGCAGATTGCTCAGCGGCACGATGAAGGCCGGTGAGGCGGTTACGGCTGTTGTCGATAAGAACCGGCAGGCCAGTATGAAAAATCACACGGCGACGCATCTTCTGCAATGGGCGCTGCGGCAAATACTGGGGGATTCGGTCAAGCAGCAAGGCTCGCTGGTTTGCCCGGATTATCTGCGGTTTGACTTTACCTGGCCGAAGGCGTTAACGCGGGAACAGTCGCGTCAGGTAGAACGTCTGGTTCAGGAAAAAATTGACGCAGATATTCCCGTGACGACCACTGTGCTGCCGATTGACAAGGCCAAGGGACTGGGAGCGATGGCGCTGTTCGGTGAAAAATACGGCGAGCATGTTCGTGTCATCGGTATCGGGGCTGACTCGCAAGATAGTCTCAATGAGGCGTTCAGCAAGGAATTCTGCGGCGGAACGCATGTGTCAGCCACCGGCCAGATCGGCGGCTTTTCTATTCTCAAAGAAGAAAGTGTTGCCGCAGGTGTACGCCGTATTACGGCATTGACCGGGCCGGGTCTGATGCGGCATCTAACGGAACGGTCGCAGATCGTGGATGAGCTGATCGAGACGCTCAAAGCACCCGCTGACCAGGTGGCCGGACGTGTGAACAAACTGATGGAGGACAACAAGGCGCTGACCAAACAGCTCAAGACCGCCGGGCAGCGCGGCACCAGCGATACGATGACGGAGGCTGTTAAACTTTATGAGCAGGCCGAGCAGGTCGGCGATGTGATGATTATCGTGGGCCAGTTGCCCGATTCGCCTATTGAACAGGCGCGTACCGCGATGGACAGTCTTAAGAAAAAGGCAAAGTCTGCGGTTGTTGTACTGGGGATGGCCGACGGCGACGGGAAGGTGACTTTGCTGGCGGGTGTTACGGATGATCTGGTCAAGAAGGTCAAGGCCGGCGACATTGTTAAAGAGATCGCTCCTATCGTCGGCGGCGGCGGCGGCGGACGTCCGCAGATGGCTCAAGCCGGCGGCAAAAATCCCGCCAAACTGCCTGAGGCATTAGACAGGGCTAAAGAAATGATACGAACCGCACTTGCCTAAAAAACAAGCCCGACAGAACACATTCTCTTTCGGGCTTTTTTGTTTTTATCACGCGGATTTGTTCAGCTTGTCGCCAGCCATGTCACCAGATTCAGCACAATAACCGCTGCAATCATAAAACCGCTCAGGGTGGCAAACAGAATCAGGGCTTCACGAACAAAAGTCTTATACAAAAACACCCGCATCTTGGTCGCTTTATAAATCACGGCAATTGCGGCCAGAAGCGGAAACATCCACAGCATCGAAACCCAATCGGTCCCGATGTCAATCGGCGCTGTAAACGAAGCCAGCATCCACTCAGGCATTTTCTTCCTCCCCGATCAATTGGCCGCGACCGCAATAGGCCATATAGACCGCATTGGAAATGCACAGCAGATTCAGCAGGCCGGCAATAATCGTATAAATCAGCCCGATGTCGGCAGGACGGCCGGCTACGAAGTACTGACCTTTCTGAGCTATCCCGGTCAGTATCCCGACGGCGGGCGTTGTCAGCATTTGGCCGACAAAGATGTACCACGCTGTCTGGATGGGTTCCAGCACCGCCAGCGAACCGATGTATAAGCCCGTCAGGAAAAGACCCGCCACTGTTACCAGAATGATGAGCGCACGTTTGCGTTCACGAATCAGCAAATGTCCGGCGCCGGGAATCGCCCAAGCGGCCAATCCCACCAGTATCAGAAACAACAGAAAATCCACACTGTTACGAGCTGTTTTCATTACAATCCTTCGCCCGGAGCGGGAAGTGCAATCGGAGCCGCCGACTCAACAACCTGGGCTTGCCGCGGGACGTAGCCCATACGATCAAAAAGATTTTGCGGCTTAAAGTGAATCAGGGCCAGTTCCGCCGAGGTGTTTGTATTGGTACGAAGGGCCGTCATCATTTTATTATCCAGATAATCCTTTTCCGTTGCCCGCGTCACTGTTACGCTCTTGACCACGTAACAGGCTTGTTTCGATTTGATTTCCAGAATTTCAAAAATCGGGCCGGTCGTATTGCTGCCCTCCGGCAACATAGCATAAAGCTTTTCGTTGAGAGCATTGGTCTGTAATCGTGTCTGTATAAATGAGGCACTCGCGGGATTTGTGCTGATGTAGCGACGCGCCATATCCATATCGGACTTCGACAAACGCATCTGCTGACGGGACGTTTCAACCTTGACTTTCGAATCGCCTTCGTTGGGGGCATATTCTGTGTTATAGGCATTAACGGCTTCATCCCAGCCGCGTTCTTTGACGAGGGCCGCCAAACTGTCAGCACGTGTTTTGGCGGTTTGCATGGCTTTTAATAGCCGAACATCGGACGCCACCTGCTCGGCCAATGAATAGGTTGTCTCCTGCTCATCCTGAGCCTGAGAAGAATGGACAATCAATCCCTTGACGCTGAAAGTGACGTCCATGGTCGCCGGTACCGTTTCTTCTTCAATGCCAACGACCCGCACCATGGTCATCAATCGATGATATTGTCCGGCGGCTTCATCATAATACCCGCCGGTCATTGGGCCGATATTTTCCCATAGACGCATCACGGGCACACCAATCCGACGGCGAACTTCTTTGACATCGGGCTGGATATTGTACACGATCTCGGAAAGCGGTGCGGCCACATTGCCCTGCTGGAGGCGGAGACCGCGAAGGATGCTGTCCTGACCAAAAGCCGCAGCACTGAGGGCGCCGGTTTGGCCGGTCAAAACGGTAATCTTGTAACGGCCCGTTAAGTCCGCGGCCGCTTTGGCATAATCGCCCGCAGCCGCCTGAAGCTGAGCACTGTCAGCCGCTTCAATACTGATGCCGGCAAAACCTGCCTCTGTAATGGACTTGGCATCATTGAAAATCTGATTGGCCAGCCGGTTGATACGTTCCTGTTCAAGACTGTTTCGAATCTGCGGCAGAACCTCCGCAAACGACCGGGTTTTAGTAATCTTCTCGCCGTCCGGCTTATTCGGATCAACCGGTTCTTCGGTTCGAAACTGCTCGATGTTCCGGCTGTAATACTCTTCCATTGTTTCAGCCGTCGGCTTTTCGATCTGCGTTTTGACGTCATCCAGCAAGACCGTCATATACTCAAGCTGAACGCGTTTGGGCAGTTTATATCCGAATCCGTAAGGATTTGTATCCGTGTAGGCGCCGGGTAAAGTGTTCTTGTAGGTTTCAAACTGTGCGGCCAACTCTGTATCAGCGACGGACGATGCGTCATCCGTAAACCACCCGGCGGGAATTTCCACATACTCGGCGTCCATCTTTTCGACGCTTCGCCCGATGGCCGCCTGCAATTGGCTGAGTGTAATCGCCTGACTATCGGTGACATTGCCGGCATAGAACATTACACCCAACAGATTAGCAAAGGTGCGGATAATCTGATCTTCCGACAAATTGGTTTGACTCATAATGCTGTTGATAACCAAAGAGGCATCCGCACCCTGAGCAAGCTTTGGAAGAATCTCACGCAGAATCGAACGCGACATTTCGTCGGAAACAACACAGCCGGCTTTGCGGCTTTCCGCATTCAGCAGAATCCAAGTCACATCAGGCTGTGTACGATCACTGAAAAACGCTTCGACTTGTTCTATCCCCACCGGCAACTGACCGCCCTGTGCAGCTTGCTTGATTTGTGCGCCCAGGTCACCGGTAAACTGAGAATCGGGAAACAACAGATGAACCATCAGCGGGCCGGCCAGCCCCTGATTGCCTTGCGCCATCAAAAGACGATCCGCCCCCAGCATCCGCAGCAGCTTTAACTCGTTTTGAGCCTGCAGCATATCCCGGCCGCGGATTTTGACGTCTTCGAAAGTGCCCACTATCGGATTGGTACCGCCGAACAGACTAAAAAAGATTTGAATTCCTGTGTAGCCGATGACAAACGAAACCATCGAAAAAATAACGACAAACACCATTATTTTTCTATTGTTCTTACGAACCCATTTGACAAACTGCATAGCTTCACCCGTTTTGAGTCAAAATTCCTGTTATGTTAAGAATTTACGAATTTGGCAGTATAGCCGCTTTGATTAGGAATGCAAGAAAAAATAAAGGGGAGATACTCTTGAAATAAGAAGATAGAATTTCAGTATAACACGACGAGTTTGTACTTTTTTAATGATATAGGAAGCTCTCGTTCCTACCCAAGATAGCCGACATATTTCATCTTTGAATTGGACAGAAAGAGGAGACCGAGTATAATAGAGCCTTGGTTTTCAAAACATTATAACCGGCAGAGACAGTCAATATGGATACAACCAAACGATCACAGGAAGCTTTTGAAAAGGCTAAAGCAGTTATTCCGGGGGGTGTTAACTCACCGGTTCGGGCCTTCGGGGGAGTCCATCGAGGCCCTCTTTTTATATCCTCAGCCAACGGATCGAGCTTTACCGATCTTGACGGCAATTCCTATATTGACTATGTCGGCTCGTGGGGGCCGATGATTCTGGGGCACACCCATCCCCAGGTGATTGACGCCGTCCAACACGCCGCTGCCCGTGGAACTTCCTATGGCGCCCCGACTGAGGGTGAGACAGAATTGGCCGAACGAATCGCAGCAGCGGTTGACAGTATTGACAAAGTACGATTGGTCAGCAGCGGAACCGAAGCAGTTATGACAGCCATCCGGCTTGCTCGTGCTTATACAAAACGCACCCTCATCGTCAAAATGATCGGTTGTTATCACGGCCACAGCGACGGTATGCTGGTCAGCGCCGGTTCCGGCCTTGCCGAACACGGCATTCCTTCCAGCGCGGGCGTCCCGGCGAGGATTGCCGAACAGACCATCGCCATCCCTTACAATGACCTTGATGCCGCCGGTCAGGCATTTACTAAATTTCCGGGGCAAATAGCGGCAATAATTGTCGAACCGGCAGCTGCCAACATGGGCGTTGTCCTTCCGGTCGATGGATATTTGGCCGGATTACGGCGGTTGTGTACCCAGTTCGGTACGGTCTTGATTTTTGATGAGGTTATCACCGGTTTTCGCGTTGCTTTCGGGGGCGCCCAGGAATACTACGGCATTCAGGCAGATTTAACCTGCCTGGGTAAAATCGTCGGCGGTGGATTACCAGCGGCGGCGGTCGGCGGACGGCGGGAAATAATGGACTTACTGGCTCCACTCGGACCGGTCTATCAGGCCGGAACGCTCAGCGGCAATCCCCTGGCCGTCGCTGCCGCCAATGTTACTCTTGAGCTGTTAGCAAAGCCCGGTGTGTACCAAGCCCTTGAAGAAAAAGGCGCCGCTTTGGAAGCGGGATTAACGCGAGCCGCCGCCAAAACCGGCCTGCCCTTAACCGTAAACCGCGTCGGGTCTATTCTGAGCGGTTTTTTTACCGACCGACCCGTCAGGACTTTTGATGACGTGCAAACCACGGACACAGTACGATTTAAGCGATTTTTTACCCGCCTGCTCGATGCGGGCATTTATATCGCCCCCAGTGCCTATGAGGCGATGTTCGTCTCTTTGGCGCATTCCAAACAAGATATTGAAAAAACCGTGGAAGCCGCCTATAATGCTTTTTCCGAAGAAATGAAAATTTCCTCGGCAAAACAATGATTTTCACTTTTTCCTCTAAATTTTTGACTTTTGACCTTTTTCTAAAAAGGAGATCGCAATGGAACAAAATATAAATCAAGAAATGATCGATACCACCGACAGCCTTGAAGCCGTTAGTGTAATGAAAGGCATGAAGAATTTTTTATTCTGGGTCGTATTGGCGGGGTTGTTTGTCTCTCAAGCGATGTTCTGGTGGGATCGTTTTGGACTGATTGATAAGACCGACTGTTCTGCATGTCCGGCTGGTATCTCCTGCAACTCTTCCTGTCCGATGCGCTGCGCTGAAGCGGCAGGATCCGATATGAAAAACACACCCCCGCAAACGGCCTTGCAGACAGGACTTGTTCCGCTGGCAGCAGCGGCTGCCATTGCCGAACAAGTCGATCAGGTAGTCCAGAAAGCCGACTTGCAACCCCCCGCAGAGCCTGCCGCTGAAGCGGCCCCTGTGACCGAGCAGCCCGTTGTGCCGGCAATCGTTCCACCGGCCGCTGAGACCGCTGCCCCCGCCACAGTCGAACCATCAACAGACGTTGAACCCTTCGCCGTAAAAGATAAAGAGATGGAATACCTTCGGATATCCTGCAGGACTGCCCGCTGCATTGTGCGGGTCAGCAACTTTGTTTCTTTCATGGGAGCGATCCTTTATTGCCTGACATTGCTGATGAATCTTAAGATTTCGCTGACGGGAAAACTCGGCGGTATAAATCATATCAGCCGTGCATTCTTCTGCTCCCTGTTTTTACTGGTCTTTTTGACGCCCTGGCAAGTCCTTTTGCCCGGTGCGGTTATCGGAGCGTTGTATCTGCCTGGTGAGCTTCTGTGCGGAGCCTGGGCAAAGGCCGACGGCTCTGTCTTCTGGAAGGTACTGCTTTACCTGCGGTTTTCCGGTCTGTGGGTTCTGGCAGTATGGATGCTGATCAGCGCCCAGATGCGATCTTTGAAATGGACGCGAGCAACGCTTCGCCGGCTCGGTATGGCGCGCTGAAACGTTAAACTCATCTCTGAGAAAAGACACAAATGAAACAAAGCATCGGTTTTATCGGTATGGGCATTATGGGAGCTCCTATGGCCTGCAATCTGCTGAAGGCGGGGTTTCCAGTAACCGTACATACGCGGACAAAGTCAAAGGCTCAGCCTGTTCTGAACGCAGGGGCCGTCTGGGCTGAGAGTCCCGCTTTGGCGGCAGCACAGGCCGATGTCGTAATTACCTGTGTTACCGACACACCCGATGTTGAAGCGGTACTGCTGGGAACAAACGGGGTACTTGAAGCGGCCCGGCGGGGATCGGTCTGCATTGATATGTCCACCATCTGCCCTGATGCAACCCGACGCATGGCTCAGGTACTGGCTCAAAGAGGAGTCACCCTGCTGGATGCTCCCGTTTCCGGCGGGCAGATCGGAGCGATTGAGGCAAAGCTGTCGATTATGGTCGGCGGTCCCAAAGAGACACTCGAGACCGTACGGCCGATCCTTGAAGCGATGGGCCAAACCATTACTCATTGCGGTCCGGTCGGCGCGGGCCAGACCACCAAGCTGGCCAATCAGGTTATGGTCATCCATACGATTATGAGCATCGCGGAGGGATTGGCGTTTGCGGAAAAGGCCGGTTTGAACCCGGAAACGACACACGCCGTTACGTGCGGCGGCGCTGCGTACAGCCATTCTCTGAAAGTTCTCGGTGCCAAGATACTGGCCGGCGATATGGCCCCGGCGTTTATGGTCGATTTGCAGCTTAAAGACCTTCGATTGGTGATGGAAACGTCGCGCCGGATCGGTCAGCCGCTGCCCGGAACCGCTTTGGCAATGCAGCTTCTTGAATCGCTGGCCGCCAAAGGCCGCGGTCGCGACGGCACGCAAGCCCTTATTGACGTTATCCGCGGTCTGTCCGTTTGACACTGAACGGCGCAATAAAAAAGCCGGCCTCGAAAAAAGCCGGCTCTCTTAATCAACTTCACATGAAACTACTCTGCAGGCTCAGAGTCGCCTGAACCGTCGCCGTCATCACTCATCATAGAAGGATACAGCTCCGCGGGTTCAGAATCGCCGTCACCGCCGTCATCCAGCAGTGTGCTGCAGGACAGATCAAGCGTCATCGCCTCGACCTGCACGACCGACACTGACAAGGTCATCAAGACGGTCAGCACCACCAGCCAAAACCATTTCGTCTTCATTGTGTATTTCCTTTCAAAAAAGTTGACGTCTGTGTTAATGCACTTCGGTATAGGTGTTCATTTTGGGCTTAAAAATCACAGGGGTCGTAATGCCGCTGGGGAGCAGTTGGTCGGGGTTGGGCGTAATTTCGATGGTGCCGATATCGCCGGCCTCGGTTGTCTCCGATCCGCCGTCATCCAGCGTTACACCGATATTGGTCACGTAACCGGACGAATAACTGGAGGTGTCTGCCATCGAAATGATAGTGCCGAATATTTCGGCATTGCCGCGAATATCCACGATACCTCCGACGATGGCCCCGGTCAGAATGTTGTTATCACCGGTATTGGGGTTGGTGTTGCCTAAATCGACGTTGAAATGAGGCGCCAGGATCGTCGCTTCAGGAATCGACGACTGATTTTCAAATGTGGCCGCACCCGTAAAATACAGCGCATTGCGCTGCCAGCTTAGAGCATTGGGAGTACCGGTTACAATAACGCCATTGAATGAGCAGTTCTCAAAACGAATGTTGTTATAATCCGTGCTTGTCGCGGCAGAACAATCCACATACAGCACTTCTTCGAACGTACAGTTTTTAAACAGCGCATTGGTATTGCTGGATATTCTGACGTTGCGAAGCGTCTTGTTTTCATATTTATACCGCGTTATTTTCAGACTGCTGCTGGACGCGGCCGTCGTGTATCCGCCGCTGGACAGGGGCGCGTGAGGAAAATATTCGGTCACTGTCGATACGCCGGTTTTGGACAGCACGCCATTTTGAATAACGCTGGAACTGGCCGAAACAGTTGTTGAAGGAATTGCACTCTTGTAGCCAGACGTATTGTAATCATTGATGCTTAGGCCCGAGATGTTGGACTGACCGGGCTGGCAGTAATTGACCGTTTCGTATTCGCCCTGCAGTTCGTCATTAGTGCTGTACAAACGATTTCCGCTGGAATCAAACATTTCAATGGGACTGCCGTAGGTAATCGCATTGCCGCAGGCGTCAAGAACAGCATTGCCGCTGCTGTCAACAATCGTATAAACCCCGTTGCTGACAGAAAATGCGGCAGAAAACACATCGATGCAGCTTCCCGAACTGCTGCTGACATAGTTCCCGTTTTTATCCAGTAAATAACCGCTGCTGTTTACGCTTTGGCCGTCGCTGAGAACCAGATTGCCGCTGCTGTCATGTTGGAATGACTGAAGCTGATAGTAACCGGCGTCTGCGATCTTCTGCCAAGGAAGTACGGTATTGACCGACCCTTCGACTTTTGCATCTCCGGTCATATTAAAAGGCGCCAGCGACTGGAGTGCGCCGGAGGATTTATACCCGTAAGAACTGTAAATACTGCCGTGAATGGTAGTATCTCCCGTCAGCCACATACGTCCGCGTCCGGCAAGGGCATAATTGAGAACCTCTGCGCTTTTGGTAATTTCCATATCCATCCCGATCGTTCGCGACATCGCACCATCAAGCCCGGTGGATTGCACACCGATCAGACGGGGATCACCGTCATACCGGAAAAACCGGAGCTGGAAACCCGCACCACCCTGCCCCATAGCGGCCTGGCCGGTTACGAGTTCATCGCCGTCCCCGTTGGCATCCGTAAATCGCCGGGTAATCAGCGCCTGTCCGCCGAGAGCGGCATTGGTCAGCCGTGTCCGGAGGGCCGTCCATCGCTCGTTGGCTTCCGTATTGGATACGGTGTTTTGAGCTGTGCTGACGGCAGGAAGCTTGAGGACCTGATACCTGGCCCACTCCAGGCCGGACATTGCCGAAGTGAGTGCGGAGTTGGAGTTATGGTGATTTTGGGATGTTTGCGTGTTGGCTGACGACATTGACAGCATTCCTGCCGACATCGCCATAAACACCATGATAAAAATCAATGCTGCTACCATCGCTATACCGCTGCGACGCGTTTTTTTAGCCATACGGCTTTGCCGATACATAAAATTCTCCTTCGCAAAATAAATTTCGTCCATGTTGATTTTTCATTGATGTTTGTACTATACCCTACACGGCCAAAGGCCGATTATTCTGCTTTTTTATTGTCCGCACACCTCGCTATAAGAGGCAGGGTTATAATGGACAACGATTTCCGAGATAAATCCGGCAGGCAATTCTGTAATTCCCGATTTGTTAAACAGAAGGTCGCTGCCTCTCAAGTTCATAGGTTCCGTCGAATAGTTCACGATAGAGCCGCCGATCTCACCGCCGGCATTGCCGTAAAACTCGATGCCGTTGCCGACGATACACCCGTTAAGCGTTCCAAAATTACCACCCATCTTCACTGCAAACCCGGGAGCCATCAGAAACGTACCCGTTTCCTGGCGCAGGCTGTCAAACTTGGAATCTGCAGGCAGTTGAGTAACGCCTTGACTGGTAACGGTTCCCGAAAAGTCAATGCGGTTGGTCTCTGAATTATCATTATAGTCCCCGTCGCCGACGATCAGGCCCGTAATATTGACATGACTGGCAAATTCGACGACATTGGGCGATTCAATATATAAAACTCCAGTGACGTTCACACCGCCTGTAAATTTGGGATTTGTTCCGGCAGCGATCCGAACGTTTTCAAACGTGATGTTTTTGGAAAACAGCTTGGAATCCGCCGCCGTAATCGTACCACCGGTGGCATATTGCTCGAAGTGCTTAGCGTCAGGATAAGGAAATTCCGTAGCAGGTACGCCGACTTCAACATGGTTATCGATAGCGGCAGTGCCGGACTCTCCGCCAATGGTGCTTTGTCCGCCGCTCATAGAAACAACAGCGCCGGGATTTACAATCTTGACGTTGCCGGCAATCTGAGCGTTACTGATGTCAAGCGCATCTATACTACCCAGACTTTCAATATAAACATCCGCTTCCACCGACGCATTAACGCCGTCCAGAAGCGTATTACCCAGGCTGAGAGGCCCTTTGGTTGCAACCCCGAAATCGAATACCGTTCGAGGGCGCGTACCATAGGTAAAACCAACATTGAGAGTGCGCGACAGTTTGCCCGTTTGGCCGGTAATCAGGATGTTGGCTCCCTGTGTACCATCGGGGGTTACCTGCGCATAGAAAGACCGCCCCGCCGCCCCATCGATCATAATGGGAGAATCGGGCGAACCTATCTGCAAAAGTGTTCCCTCTGTGCTGTAACTGACATCTGCATTGTCCAATACATCCTGAAGATCGCTCATCAGATGAGAATAACGGTCACTTTCCGAGACAATTCCGGGAATATAGACCGTAGGACTGCTCACCCAGTATCGAATTACTTCCAAGCCGCACTCTGCTGTAGAACGGGCTAAATTCGCCGCCTGATGATTGGAAGCGGCAATCGTATTGTGCGACGACATCGACAGCATCCCCGTTGCCAGAGCCATAAACACGAGGATAAAAATCAGCGTCGCCATCATTGCGATACCGCTGCGATTCCGTTTTCTATTCAGATAATTTTTCTGCCACATTAAATACGACCCCCCAGACACGCAGGTCTGTGATACTGGTTTTATTAAAATCTCACCTAAAGTATAAGATACACGCGGCGGGGGTGCAGAAAAATTCCGATAAAAATATGCCTGCTTGCGTCTGATAAAAACAGCGAAAACAGAACAAAACACTTATAGTTTAAGGCATTTTAGTCCTCGGCGTGATAGGAACTGCGCGTAAACGGGCTGCTCATCACCCAGCCGAACCCCAATGCGCGAGCCTGCTGTGCCCACCAGTCAAACTTATCAGGCGTTATATAATCAACCACCTCCAGTGATTCCTTGCTGGGTCGCAGGTACTGGCCCATGGACACCCGGTCACAGCCGACCAACCGCAAATCTTTGAGTACGGTCATCACTTCTTCGTCCCGCTCACCCAAACCGAGCATCAGTGACGACTTTGTCTGCAATTGGGGCCAAACCGACTTGGCTTTGCGCAATAGTTCCAGGGACCGTTCATAAACACCCCCCGGCCTGGCCCTGCTGTAAAGGGAAGGAACCGTCTCCACATTATGCCCAAACACAAACGGAGTTGCATGGTCCAGGATTTCCAGAGCCGCATCCTGACAATCCCTAAAATCCGGCACAAGCAGTTCAACCCCTAAAGTCGGCACAACCTGCCGACACTGCATAATCACATCCCGAAAATGTCCGGCCCCACCATCCGACAAATCATCCCGGTCGACACTGGTAATAACCAGATATTTTAGGCCCATTTCTTTTGCCATTTGTGCCACGCGATTCGGTTCTGTCGGATCCGGCGGCAGGGGTTTTCCGTGCCCGACGGAACAAAATTTACAATTCCGGGTACAAATATTTCCCAAAATCAAAACCGTCGCCGTTCCGCGGCTCCAGCAATCGCCCTTATTTGGACAATTGGCATTGGTGCAAATCGTCTGTAATCCCAGCGTATCCAGCGTTTTATGGGTATGCTGGAACGTTTCGCCCGATCCGACCCGCCGTTTGAGCCATTCCGGCAACCGTCTATGATTAGTTTGTGTCACTGGTTTACCATCCTTTTTGTCCATTGTTTCGTACACAACTGGGCCAGCAGTCTTTTCGCGGCCGCCATCTCCACACGCTGTCCCGTGTGAACCAAAACCGAGGTCATCTCCACGCCTTCCAGCCCGCACGGCACAATAAAATCGAAAATACACAAGTCATTGTTCAGATTGATGGCCATGCCGTGAAATGTAACCCACTTTTTTATTTGCACACCAATCGAAGCGATCTTCTTTTCGCCGATCCACAACCCCGGCAACCCCTTTCGCCGTTCGCTCTGTACCCCGAATCCGGCCAAAAGTTCAATGCCGATTTCCTCCAGCGAACGCACGTATTCTGTAACTCCCAGCCCCAGGCTCTTAAGTTTTATGACCGGATAAAACACAAGCTGGCCGGGATTATGTGCCGTCGTCCCGCCGCCCCTGCCGACCGATATGACCTCGACCCCCGCCCCGGTAATCGCTGTTTCTTCGGCCCGAAGCCTGTTTTCGCTCTTGCGTGCGCCCAGTGTAATCACCGCCGGATGCTCAACGATCAGCACTGTATTGTCGATTTCATCCGCTTGCCGGGCGGCGCAGAGCTTTTGCTGAAGCGCCAATCCCTCGCCATAAGCCATATAGCCGCAGTCCTGTACGGTCAGCGGCACAGATTTGGTCATCAAGTCCTGCATAGGCCAGCCAGCATACCCGACCGCCCCTTAAAAATCAACCTGTACAAAATCCCGTCCCGTCCCAAACCAAACCGAATCGAAACCTTGCACCCGAGCCTTATTTTCGGGTATAATAGCGAATAAACAGTACCTTATTGAAGGGGTTTTCAATGCTTAAATCCTGGTTTCGCATTATTCGCACTGTTGTGCTGGTTGTGGGCTTATTTTTCTGTTTTTTTGCTTTTATTGAGATGCTGCGGGCCTATCAGACCTTGCGGGCAATGCACCCGGCAGCGGGCTATATCTTTTTAGCCCTTATCGGAATCGCCTTGCTCTGGCTGATCTGGTACCTGTGGGTCAATCTTGCGGCCGTTCCCAAAGCCTTACGGCCGCCCGTGATCCCTGACCCGGCCAACGCGACCCCGCGTCAACTTAAAAAATAC
>CAZYQN010000072.1:0-16154 GCA_964649955.1 uncultured Pirellulales bacterium | reverse complement strand
ATAGACAACTGGCTCAGGCAGGATTGCCCGACAGAATGCGAGCAGGCGGATATCGATAGCAGCGGCACCGTGGATTTAGCCGACCTGTCCCTCCTCGCCGTCGACTGGATGAAGCAATAAAGTTCAGGATTGCTCCACACCTTACATGTCTGTAATCCTATACACGTACGGCTGCCGTTATCAGCTTGCCAACGGTCTGACGAATTTTGGCCTTTAGAAAAAACTTTAAACCGCTATTTTTGGTTCAGCAGCCAGTTTTCACAAAAGACGGCCAAATCCGCAAGGTCGATGGTGTCGTCGTCGATCAAATCCCACGTCTTGGTAAAATCCAGGTCGCCGGCATCGCTTAGCCAAGCGGCGGCCAGCTTGGAAAATCCCGACAAATCATAATCCCGGTCCGGCAGCAGCACCGTAAACATCCCGGTATCGACCGGCGAATCGGTCAGGCTGGAAAAGGTCAGGCTGTTTCGCAGGAAGCGGTTGATATCATTGCCGAACGAATAGGTCGCTTCCGGGTCGGTCAGCGAAGACACATCGACATTTAAAATTTGTGAACGGAACAGCCACGGGCCGGCGGACTCCCCAGAGAGCACACTGAGCATGAACTGCCGTGTGCCGTC
Source organism: uncultured Pirellulales bacterium (assembly GCA_964649955.1). Taxonomy (GTDB): domain Bacteria; phylum Planctomycetota; class Phycisphaerae; order Sedimentisphaerales; family Anaerohalosphaeraceae; genus T3Sed10-213. Next base: position 15,534 of record CAZYQN010000072.1, on the reverse strand, counting down.
CATTTTCGTCAGGTAAGAAATATCATCCGCCGCGGGAACGGCCGCCCCCTGTAGCTGCGACGTACCGTCAATTAAAGACCACGACGCAAAGGGTTCATCCGTCCATTCTGCGTCATAGAGGCTGACCGTCGCCGAAACGCTGCACGACTCATCAATCCGCAACAGATACCCGGCCGGGGGACGGATAAAGAAATTGACCCGATTGTAGGCATGTAGATCGATGGAGACATCGTCGCTGTCAAACAGCCAGCGGTCATAGACACGATAGCTCTGCTCGTTTTCGTCGTACCAGTGGCCGTGCTCGTCGGAAACGGTGTTTTGCAGCGTCAGCGGAATGACCGGGTCAGTCGCCTGAATAAATTGGATTTCATTGAGGCCGGTATACGCACTGGCAGGGTTGTGCGCCGAGGTGATGACCATCTTGACCGCCAGTACATTATCAGCGGACAGGGTAAATGACTGCGAGTAATCGTGGATGACACTTTGAGCATTCGGATTGAGCTGATCGGTCAGCTTCGACTCAAACATCACGCCGTCGGTGCTGGTTAGCAGTTCAAAATCACAAACCGCGGCAGTGCCTTGAATAAACCACGAACTGAGATTCCAGATACGCACGGCGGTCAGATTTTTCGGCGCGTCAAATGTGAACGTCAGCGAGACCTGCCCGCCGCTGAAATTGCCCATCCAGCCGTTATTGCCGCTGCCGGCGCTTTGGTCGGTCCAGTCGTGCGCCCCCCAGCCGTGAGCAATGAACCCGCTGCCATTGACAATGTTTTGGGGATTATAGCCGCTTATCGTTGATGGGGCCGCAACGGTTATCACATCCGAAGGCACATTGTTTCCCAACCCGGTCGTGACTCCCTCAAACACCAGTTCGGCCAAACCGACCGCCTCCGAAGCGCCGTAATTGTCAATGATGTCCAGCTTGACATAACGGGCGACTGCTCCGGTCAGGTCAAATACGCTCATGCAGCGGTTATCGCGGGGCTGTCCGGGATCGTCGGGGATGCCGGGGGCCTTCATAGCCCATTGTGTGCCGCCGAACGGGGTATAGTTGACGCCGTCGTTGGACAGCAAAATCGTAAAGTGTTGTACGCCGTGATCCGTATAGTCAAGCTGCGACCATTTGTCGTTATAATTGTAGAGCCGCATCAGTGAAAGCACGCAAATTTGCCCCAGGTCGCATTCAAACCAGGCCTCGCTGACAGGCTGGCCGCTCTGCGCAGCCCACATGGTAAAGGGCGGGTAGTTTTCGTGCAAATCATTGAGCACGCCGCTGCCGTCGACGGCATAGCGCGGCAGAAGGGACTCTCCCGCATAGCTTGAAACACGAACGCGATGCGCCGGAAGTACCTCCGCGTACAACACGGCCCCCAGAATAGAAAAAAGTAACGTTGGAATAAATGTCTTTTTCACGGCCTCATCCTCTCTAATGAATTCTCCCGTCTTCTTGGGGCAACAATGCTGTTGCCTGCCAACATTTATCATTTTATCAAAACGGTTATTGCAATGTCAATATGAATAGGTCTCGACGGGTTATTTTCCACAAAAGGAATCATAATATAAAGTTTGTGAATCTGGAATTCTTTTTTTTGGCCGCATTGCTTACGGTAAAAATTAGCCCTTTTTAGGGTCAGCAGGAGACAGGGGACCTCTTCAAGATATATCTTCCTCACACAAATCCCTCCATCTTTTTTTTGTTTACTTTTTATCAAACCATCTGGTATAATACTTTCTTGTATGGAGAATCCCCTTCTCCGCAGGGCTATTTAAAAACAGAACAGGGAACTGCCAAACCCATGATCATTTCAAATATTCACTACTGAATAATAGAACTTTACTTGTTTTGTGCCTTTGAATTGTTAAAAATCCAAATGTGTATCGTATGTTGGGCTTAAAAAAATGGGTGTTTATCTTGTAAGTTATTTCGAACAAAGACGATATGAAAAAAATAGTTGCGTTCAGTTGCATATAAGTTGATACCATGTTGTGTTCAGTTGCGCCATGTTGCGCTCAGTTGCGCGCAGTTGCGCTTGGTTTTCAGTGCAATTCTGCGTTGTTTTGCTTCGAATTTGGGGAAATTATTAATTTAGTGTAAGAAGGATGTGTGAGTGCACGTCTTATAAAAAGTAAGACATGGAAAGGATAGGGCAGAGAAGGTTTAAAAGGTATTTTGTGTCTTAATCTGGTATTGACGAAAACTCAGCAGTGGCGCTGGGATAAACAATTGTAATGAAAGCACTTATCGGGAGGCACGTATGAAGCAAGCAGCATTTTTGAGAACAGTAGGTATTTTGATGATGATGGTGGCGGTAACTCTGCCGGTCTGGGCGGCAGATGAGAAGCCGGATATCGTCGGCGAATGGCGTCTGTCGCGTGTAATGCCGGCCGATGCACAAAATGCCCCTGCACAGCGTGGAGGAATGATGTCGTCGATTCTAACCCTGTCACGGGACAAAGACGGCAAGCTCACCGGCCAGATAATTGGTATGATGGGCATCACCGAACTGAACAATCTCAAGTTTGAAAATGGAACCCTGAGCTTTTCGCAGACCATGCGGATGCGTCAGGAAGAGACGGTTTCAACATTTACCGGCACAGTGAAAGAGGGCAAACTCATTGGCAAACAAACCAGTCCGCGCGGTGAAGTGGAAATGGAAGGAACAAAAATTCCGACTCCCCCGGCAATTGTAGGCAATTGGGAGATTACGACCACACGCGGCGACCAGCAAATGGTTACAATACTCTCGGTGACGACGGACAAGGATGGTAAAATTGCCGCCGCCTGGCAGCCGCAGCGAGGTCAGGGCCAGCGTGAACAAGGCCAGCGACAACAGGGCGACCGCCCGCAAGGTCAACGTCAGGAAGGTGATCGCTCCGCTCAGGCCGACCGTCCGCAGGGCCAGCGGGGCTTTGGGGAATTGTCGGATGTCCAGTACAAAGACGGCAAGCTCACCTTCTCCCGACGGATGATGATGGGAAGACGCACCCAGCAGCAGGACCAACAGCAAGATCAGCAGCAGGAGCGGGTATCAACCTATGTCTTGACGGCCAAGGGGGATGTACTTACCGGTACGGTAACAAACCAGCAGGGCGAACGGCCCATAGAAGGCAAACGGGCTGCCGTTTCACCGGTGGTCGGAACATGGCTGCTGACGCTTACGTCCGAACGCGGTGATCGCACACAGCGTTTGGTAGTCTATCCGGATATGACCGGTCTCTATGGGGCAACACCCGTGGAAGCGGTAACTGTAGAAGATAAGGCAGTTGGTTTTAAGATTTCAATGAGCTTCGGTGACCGTAACTTCGAAACCACATTCAAGGGAACATTAGACGGCGACAAGCTGACGGGTCAACTGAGCTCTACGGGTTTCAATGATCAGGTGATGACGCAGGACGTTGTCGGCAAGAAAAAATAAACTCAATGGATTGAGTGGAAAACGGGGCGGCCCATCACAGGACCGCCCCTCATCTTTTGAAATGAAGCGATAATTACGACTCGTTTGAAGAGTCAGTAATTTTTTTCTTTACAGTACGGCGATCCAGCGCTGCGGCCTTGGCCGTAGCTTCATAGGTTCCATGTACTTCATAAAGCCGTTTCAGATAAGCTCCAAGAACTTCATCGGCGGTTGCAGTGCCGGCCTTCATTTTTTCACAGAGCATATCAAAAGGTGCTGCTCGGTGCATCATATCGCCTTCATAATCTTCTTTCAGCAACACGCGCCGGATGCACTGCGCCAGTTCGCGGACATTTCCCGGCCAGTGATACTTCAGACCCAGGCGAGTATTAATGACGTCAAGTACTCGCCCGGCGATATCGGTAAGGTCTTTGCCGGTAATGCTGTGAACAAAATGCCGAACCAGTGCGGACAGTTCATCGGGATTTTGCCGGATGCGTTCGGTCAAACTCGGCACTCGAATACAGTCTGAACAAAGACGGTAGTAAAAATCGTCGCGGAATTTTTTTTCCTTCCGTAATTCGTCTATCGGCTGATTGGTTGCGGCGATGACCCTGCCGCCGAATCGCAGCTTCTCATGACTGCCCACCGGGCTGAACGTCCGTTCCTCCAAAACCTTCAGCAGTTTGACCTGAGCCGGAATATCAATCTCCCCGATTTCATCCAGAAAAATCGACCCGTGCGGCCCGCACAGCGTCAGCAAACCGTTATGAGCACTGACCGCACCGGTGAAAGCGCCTTTGGTATGTCCGAACAATTCCGATTCCAGCAGACTTTCGGGATACTGTGACAGGTTGATGGCCACAAATGTTTGTGTAAAACTTACGGCAAATCGTTTTCGCTGCGGATCATAGGGGATATACCCGCTTTTGCCGATTGCGGCGGCGGCGGCCCCTTTGCCGCTTCCGGTCGGTCCTTCCAGCAGCGTTGAAAAATCCTCCATTTTGTTCCACAGATAGCGTTCATATCGGCGGATATCCTGTGTAAAAATGTTATTCCACAGATTCATCCGCAGCTTCCGCATACAGTCGCTGGGTCCGACCAGGCCGGTATCGATGAAGAAAAAAGCCCTGCGAATCTGGAAAAACAAAGCAAAGTATTGTTCTGCCTGCTTAGTTGTAAAACCCCTCCGTATAAGGGATTCGATGGCCTTTTCAGCAAAGGGTATGGCAACAGATTCCTCGTTTTTCTGCTGTTGCTTTACAATCATTTCATCAAATTCCAGAGCATGTCGATGAAATGTTTCAAATAAATACGTATAGGTCATCAACTCACGGTCGGCAGGATCGAAATCCTGAATACGCCGGGGGGTCGGTTCATCAAGTTGAATCAAACGCCGGTGAATCTGTTCCACTGCACGCGGTACGACTTTACGCCACTCCGGTTCACTAAGCATCCCCGCTACCCGCCGGTCGATTTCGGCCCGCTGGGCACTGAACGGATTCGTGAATGTTGCATCCGCGACCAAGGCAAAAAAATCACGGTGAGACTGAGATAGTATTGTTTTCTCCATACATAAAATGTATGACGACCGTGCAAATAGTGCAACAAAAAAAGCTTGGCGGCATCAATTAAGGTTAAACGGGATTTATTTAAATAGCGGATTTTTATTGGTTTATGAAAAATACGGGTGTCCGGCATAAAAATTGTATAGTTCTATTTCTTGTAGGCAAAAAAACGTGATTTTTTGCCCGGTGTAGTGTTTAATAGAAACAAATTGGAGTTATGATTTTCGAACAGACGGGAGAGTGTGTTTATGGAGACACTGAAAGGTCGTAAAACCGGCCACACGGCATCAAACGAGCCGGTATCAACGCATTCGTTGCGGCTGGGCATCGATATCGGGTCCGTCAGCAGCGATGTGATTGTACTGGATGACAGGGACCATGTCATTTTCAAGGACTACCGGCGAACACTGGGTCGGCCTGTCGAGACAATTCTTGAGCAGCTAAAGCAATTGTTCAGTACGATACCGACCACACGCTTTGAACGGATGGGATTTACAGGATCGGCAGGCCGTCTGGCAGCGCAGATTCTCAGTGCGACATTTATCAATGAGGTGCGGGCGCAGGCAATCGGCTCAGCGCATTTATATCCCGAGTTTTCACAGGCAACCGTTATTGAGATGGGCGGGCAAGACAGCAAGCTGATTTTCCTGGCGAGTCGTCAGGATTCGCTGGAATTGAAGGATTTTGCGATCAATTCCGTCTGTGCAGCAGGAACAGGGTCGTTTCTGGACCAACAGGCAGAGCGTTTGGGGGTGCCGATTGAAGAAGAATTCGGACGGCTTGCAATTGAAAGCAAATCAGTACCTCAAATGGCGGGACGATGCTCGGTGTTCGCCAAGAGTGATATGATTCACCTGCAGCAGGTTGCTACGCCGGTCTGCGATATCCTGGCGGGACTGTGTCTGGCATTGGCGAGGAGTCTGAAAAGTAATCTTGGCTGTGGACAGGAGTTTGTTCGACCGATCGTTTTTACCGGGGGTGTGGCTGCCAATGCAGGTGTGGTACGCGCATTTGAAAATGTGCTCGGTCTTGAGGAGGGTGAATTGTTAGTGCCGACATTGCATTTTTATACCGGCGCTTTGGGCGCGGCATTGGCGGCGGACGAGACATCCGGCAAGTATGCACAGACGGCGGTTGAAAAAATTGAGGCGTATCTGAAAGACGGGACATCGGCGCATCAGCGGATCCCCCATCGTGAGCCGCTGGTTACGCCTGTTTTGCCCGAACCGCAAAGCCGTATGTATTCAGAACGCCTTATGACCCATCCGGGCCAGGAAGCCTATTTGGGAGTTGATGTCGGATCCATCAGTACCAACGTTGTGGTCATTGACACGGAAAAACGTGTCCTGGCAAAAGAATATTTAATGACGGCGGGGCGTCCTCTGGAAGCGGTACGGGAAGGATTGCGTCTGGTGGGGCAGCGGGTGGCAGGAAAGGTGCGTATTGCCGGGGCGGCGACCACCGGATCGGGACGATACCTGACGGGTGATTTTATCGGGGCCGATGTGGTCATCAATGAGATTACGGCACAGGCGGCCGGAGCGGTAGTGGTTTGTCCTGAGGTCGATACGATCTTTGAGATTGGCGGGCAGGACAGCAAATACATCAGTCTGGAAAACGGTGTTGTGGTGGATTTTGAAATGAATCATGCCTGTGCCGCCGGAACCGGCTCGTTTCTCGAAGAGCAGGCCCAACGGCTGGGCATTTCCATTAAGGATGAGTTTGCGGCGTTGGCAATGAAGAGCAGACAGCCGGTTCAATTGGGGGAACGCTGCACGGTGTTTATCGAATCAGACCTGCTCAGTTATCAGCAGCGCGGAGCCAAAACTGAAGATTTGGTAGCAGGATTGGCTTATTCAATTGTGACCAACTATCTGAATCGTGTGGTGGGGCGGCGAAAGATCGGACAGCATATTTGTTTCCAGGGGGGAACAGCGTTCAACAAGGCGGTATGGGCGGCGTTTGAGGCGGTAACGGGAAAACCGATCCGTGTGCCGGATCATCATGAAATGACGGGAGCTATCGGGGCGGCGTTGATTGCGGCTGAGCATGTTCGAAAGATTCGTAACGCTGATGATCCTTCATATCAAAGCCGATTCAGGGGATTTGAAAGTCTGACCCGGTTAAATTATGCCGTAGAGGTCTTTACCTGTTCGAGTTGTTCCAATGCCTGTGAGATCAAAAAAGTTCAGCTTGAAGGCTCGGAGCCGCTTTATTACGGCTCTCGCTGTGACCGCTACAATGTCCGCAGGCAGGAGCAAAAGAGTGTCGCAGAAGATGTTCTGGGGTGGCGTACCAAGACTCTTTTTGAGCGGGCAAAAATGAAAATTCAGACCTCAGAGCACAAACGTCAGGATGCCCAGGCCAATGAATCACCTGTAGTGGCCATGCCGCGGGCGCTGATTTCCTGGCAGCTTTTGCCTTTGTTTTCGCAATTTTTCCAGTCCCTCGGATTTCGAGTGGTTCTTTCCGGCAAGACCACCACAACGACTATTCGAAAAGGAGTTGAAGCGGTTCCCACTCAGCCTTGTTTTCCGGTTAAGGCGGCCTTCGGCCATGTCCGTGAATTGCTGGATACCCAGCCGGACTATTTGTTTATTCCCTGCATTCCGAGCATGATACCGACAGCCCCTGAACAGAAATATCACAAGCTGTGTCCTTATGTTCAGTCTTTTGCGTTTCAGGTGCAAAGCACCTTTGCCGGTCAATTCGGTCGGACGAAGCTGCTGACAGAGCCGCTTTATCTGGGAAACGGCGAGATGATAATGAAATTGTCTTTTCGCAAGCTGGCGGCACAAGTCGGCATTGACGCCAAACGGGCGGATGCCGCACTGCGTATAGCGATGGATGCACAGAAGGCTTTTGGAAGTGATCTGCTCAAAAAGGGGAAAGAAATTCTGGCTTCGCTAAAGCCGGATGAGCGGTTGTTTATCCTTATTTCTCGTCCGTATAATGGGCTGGATGAAGGAATGAATCTGCGTTTGTCGCAAAAACTGGAGGCAATGGGGGTACGGTGGATGCCGATGGAGATGCTGGATGTCGCCTCGGTGCCGATGACGGATGCGGGACTGCATAAGTCGGTATATTGGAGCTATGGACAAAAGATTTTAAGAGCCGCCGAGATCATCCGGCAGGATGAACGTTTGTATGCGATTTATTTAACGAATTTCGGATGCGGGCCGGATTCATTTTTGCAAAGCTTCTTTAGAGATTTGATGCGGCCCAAACCGTCGCTGCTGCTGGAACTGGATGAACATTCCGCCGATGCAGGGCTGATTACGCGGCTGGAGGCGTTTTTTGAAAGCCTTAAACATCATCAACCTGCTCACCCCCGGCAGCGATCAACTCAGTCTTATGGCAGCCATATCACAGCGGTTACCCCTAAACATACACTTTATATTCCCTATATGGGGGATGCATCACATGGATTTGCGGCGTGTTTCAGGGCTTACGGGCAGCCGGCACAGGCTCAACCGCTTGCCGATGAACAAACGCTTAACCGCGGACGGCAATATACCACCGGCAAGGAGTGTCTGCCGTGTGCGGTAACGATCGGTGAGATGCTTCAAACACTGGACAAGCATGACGGTAAATCCAGGCCGGCCTTTTTTATGCCTGGCGGTTGCGGGCCGTGCCGATTCGGGATGTATAATTGCTTGCAGCGATTGGTGCTGGAACAGATTGGACGGTCAGATATGCAGGTGCTGTCGCCCAATCAGGACAGTAATTTTTATACTGAATTTGCCAAAAGTCTTAAGGGCGTTTCGGCGACGGCGCTGCTTACGGATTTCTGGAAGGCAGCAGTGGGATGTGATTTATTATTCAAAGTACTTTTACGTGTCCGGCCGTATGCAAAAGATACTGCAGCGGCGGAGGCGGTTTATCAGCGTGTACTCAATGGATTCTGCGGGCAGATAGAACAGCGCAAATCACTGAATGAATTGGCTGCGTATATGGACCATGCGGCCCGGCAGTTGGAAAGCATCCCTTCGGATCGGGCACAGCATCGGCCGCGGATCGGGGTGGTGGGTGAGATCTATGTCCGGTCGCATCCCTTTACCAACAATGATATTATTCGACGATTGGAAGCATTAGGCGCAGCGTGCGAATTGGCCAGCTTTTCCGAATGGGTCTATTATGTCAATATTACCAATATCGCCAATGCCCGCCAACTTAACCGATGGTGGAGTCTTACGAAAACGTGGATGCAGAATATTGCCCAGCATAAGATTGAAGAAAGATTAGCCCGGCCGTTGGAACGCTGCTTCGGGCCGCTGGCCGAGGAGCCTATTGCACATACCATCGATGCCGCCCGGCCGTATATCGATCCCGCTTTCGAGGGCGAAGCAGTTCTCAGTGTCGGCAAGATGGTAGAGATGTACCACCAGGGATTTGACGGGGTGGTCAATGTGATGCCGTTTTCCTGTATGCCTTCAACGATCGTAGGTACGCAAACGCACCGGATCAGTGCCGATTGTGATGGAATGCCTATATTGAATTTGAGCTTTGACGGCCAGGAAGATGCAGCTTTGACCACTCGCTTGGAGGCGTTTGTCGAACAGGTGCGTCAGCACAAGCCGGAACTGAAGCGGCAAACAGCGGAGGGTAAAGTATAAAAGAAGATAATTTCTGATATTTAACAGGGAAATAAAATTTAAGTGCAAGTAATGACCGGCAAGTGTACATAAAGTGTATACTTGCCGGTTTTGTTTAAGCATTTTTTTCACTGATAGAAATTGTATAAGTCTATTCATATAAACAACATAAGACTGTATATGTGAGACTGGCACGCCGTTTGTTTATCTTTATTTCGTATCACTTGTGACGATTTGAAAACTTAAAACCAAAAGAGAGTGAAAGGGTAAAACCATGTTATACGGAATGCTGATGATTGCGGGTTTAACAGCCGGGCTTGGGTTGATCAATCTGGTTATGGGTGAGGAGTAAAATGGGCACCGTTGCCTATTAAATACTAAATGTAAAAGTTTTCTATGGCGGAAAGGAATGGAAAATGAAGAACAGGATTGGATGCATGTTAGTGTTGGCAGGAGGGATATTGGGAATAGGGTGCGGGATTCTGCGAGCGGTGGAATCTGAAAAACGACCGCTGCTGCGGGTCGGCGTCTATGACAGCCGTGCGATAGCGATTGCTTATGCGCATTCAGAACACTTCAGTACCATTCTAAAGCAAAAGCAGGCCGAGTTGGACCAGGCAAAAAAAGACGGCGACATTGAGAAAGTTCGACAGATCGAGGCATGGGGACCTGCTCAACAGGCTAAAGCGCATCTGCAGGGCTTTGGAACTGCCCCGGTTCATACCTGTTTTGAGCCGGTCAAAGACAAATTGCCGGAGCTGGCTGCGGCTGCCCAGGTGGATATTATCGTCAGCAAATGGGAATTTGATTATCTGGCTCCGGATGCCCAAGTCAAAGACATTACCGATGAGTTGGTCGCCTTATATAAGCCAAATGAAAGGGCAATGAAATCGATACGTCAACTCAAAAACTGGGCTCCGCTGCCGGAAAAGGAAATTCTGGAACATGCACATTGAGGTTGTGTGATTGCCAGATTTGGCGATAAAACTCAAAGCAGTCGGATCTATTTTACAATAATCGGAAAGATGAACTGTTCACTAACAGATTTTGCAGGAAAGGAGAAAGACAATGAAAACGAGGATTGGGATAATTCTGGTTCTGGCATTATTTATGACCGGATTCCTGGCAGTTGGCTGCGGGATGCTGGGGGCATCCGAACGGGAAAAACGGGCACTTTTGCGGGTCGGGGTGTATGATTCCCGATGTGTAACCATTGCTTGTGTGAACTCCAGGTATAGTCAGCAGGATATACAAAAGATATTTGAGATTGTTCACAAAGCTGAAGCTCAGGGCGATACAAAAACCGCTCAGCGTACCCGGAAAACAGCAGAATTTATGCAGAATAAAAGGCATTTGCAGGGATTCGGGACGGCGCCTGTACATGATTTGCTGGAGCCGGTCAAAGACAAATTGCCGGAGCTGGCTGCGGCTGCCCAGGTGGATATTATCGTCAGCAAATGGGAATTTGATTATCTGGCTCCGGATGCCCAAGTCAAAGACATTACCGATGAACTGGTTGCCCTCTTTGAAACCAACGAAAAAGCGATGAATTCGATACGGCAGATGAAAGATATTGCACCCTTGTCGGAAAAAGAGATTTTGGAACATGAGCATTGATGTTGCGTGATTGAGGCGTTTATGATACAAATACTGCAAAAGTGGACAGATCAACGGGAGCCAAGGCAGGTGACAGAACGACTGGACATAAAGCCGATGGAACAGGTGGACGGGCAGGAGTATCCGGAGGCGGTATGGTCCTATTTCGCCCACTACGGGCTGGGGCTAAACGGCTTTGGAGGCGAGCATCTGTTCGGGACGTTTGAGTCGGGTCCGTTTATTCTGGCGGGGCATTTATACAGGCCGGCGGAGTATCGGGCGACGGTTATCCTGGTGCACGGGTACCTCAATCACAGCGGGCAATTCCGGCATTTGATACGCTTTTTACTTGAGCGTGGATATGCGGTAGGGGTGTTTGACCTGCCGGGGCACGGGCACAGCAGCGGTGATGAGGCGGCAATTGATTCTTTTGGACAATACACTCAGGCGGTTGAGGATTTTCTGGCCGTGGTCAAGTCTCGGCTGAAGGGGCCGTATTATGCCGTGGGCTTTAGTTTGGGCGGGGCGATTGTAATGGATCTGCTGGTTGAGGAACGAACGGCAGTGTTTGAAAAGAGTGTCCTGGCGGCGCCGCTGGTGCATTGGTCACTGTATGAACAATCCAAAGGCACCTATAAGGTCTATAGTGCCTTTACGAACCGGATTGCGAGGTTTCATCAAAAGAACTCCTCTGACAGGAGCTATCTACGTTTCAACCGGACGCAGGATTATCTGCATTGCAAATTTCTGTCGCTGCATTGGGTCAAGGCGCTGTTTGAGTGGAATGAAAAGATTGAAGCGATATCGCCATGCCAAACACCTGTGCTGGTACTTCAGGGTGATAAGGATGGTACGGTGGAGTGGGAGTATAATGTGGAGCTGATTCGAAAAAAATATTCCAATGCCCAGATCGTGATGATCAAGGGGGCACGCCATGAACTGTTCAACGAGGCGATGTCTCTTCGCAACCAGGCATTGAGAAAAACGGCTGAGTATCTGAACGCTTAAATGTGATAAACCTATGAGCTTTAAAAGCGATAATCGAACAAGTTCATCGTTTCGCTGGCATAATGCGACGCAGTTCCTCGGGGCACTGAATGACAATGTGTTCCGATGGCTGACGGCCTTCTTTCTGATCGGCCTGTTGGGAAAAGAACAGACGCCTGAGATTATGTCGCTGACGGGCACGATCTTTGTAATTCCTTTTCTATTATTTACGGCTCCGGCGGGCGTACTGGCGGATCGATTCGGAAAACGCGATATTATTGTTGTAGCCAAGATCGTTGAATTTGCGGTTATGGCAATGGGGCTGGCGGCGTTTTATTTTCAGAGCCGATGGGGACTCTATGCAACTCTGTTCTTGATGTGTACGCAGAGTGCATTCTTCGGCCCGTGCAAGTATGGAATTATTCCGGAACTGGTCAAGACCGAGCAGATTTCGCGGGCCAACAGCTTTCTGGAAGGGTTGACCTATCTGTCAGTGGTACTGGGTTCGGCGCTGACGCCGTGGCTGGCCGAAAAATGTGAGCCGCACTATGCCGTTGCGGCGATTTTGTGTGTAGTGATTTCGATGGTCGGTGTGATAACCGGTTTACGCATCGAGCGTACAGCGCCGCGTGTAACCGGGGAATCCACCTCGCTGTTTTTTGTCAAAGACATCTGGCACGCACTGCGGCAGATCCGGCATGACCGGTATCTGATCCTGGCAATCTCCGCCTCGGCGTATTTTATGCTCCTGGGCGGATTTGCCCAGCTTAATTTGATCCAGTACGGGATGGAGGTCTGTCAGTACAATTATATCCAAAGCGGCTATCTGTTTCTGATCGCGGCGGTCGGTATCGGCATCGGTTCTTATCTGGCGGGGCGTATCTCTGCGCGGTCAGTGGAAATCGGGATTATCCCTATCGGTGCTGTCGGAATGGCGGCTATGGCGATCGGTCTGGGATTAATTCGCTCTGTGCTTTCGGCCACGCCGGACTGGGGACTTGTTCCGGTGTATATGATGGTGGGATTATTCGGTGTCAGTTGCGGATTATTCATCGTTCCTCTTCATTCGTTTATACAGCTTCGCTGCCCCGACGCCATACGGGGACGCGTGATTGCGGTGTCGAATTTTACAGGGTGGATCGGTGTGCTGGTGTCGGCGGGGATGGTGGGGTTGTTCTGCGGCAAGCTGGGGATCGATGCCAGCACAATGTTTCTGGCGATGGGGCTGTTAACATTGGTTCTGGCGGCAGCGGTTGTCATTTTACTGCCGGATTTTCTGGTGCGGCTGCTGATTGTGCTGCTGACCCGGGTGATTTATCGCATTCGTGTTTTTGGTGTCAATAACGTGCCGGCACAGGGACCGGCGCTGATTATTTCCAATCATGTTTCGTGGATCGATCCACTGGTCCTGCTGGCAACACAGCAGCGGCGGATACGGTTTATTATGGATCGCGATATTTACGGGTCATGGTGGGGCAATTGGCTGTTTCGGCTTGGGCGGTTGATCCCCATCAGCGCTAAAGATTCACCCAAGCGAATTGTAGCAGCGCTTCGTGAGGGTCGGGCGGCGCTGGATGAAGGGTATCTGGTGTGTATTTTTGCAGAAGGTGCAGTAACGCGTACAGGAATGATGGGCCGATTTCGTGGCGGTTTTGAACACATTGTCAAAGGGACGGACTATCCGGTTATCCCGGCGTATCTGGGAGGATTGTGGGGCAGCATTTTCAGCCACTATTACGGCAAGCTGCTTAGTACCTGGCCGCGGCGTCTGCCGCGTCCTGTCTCCGTGCGTTTTGGAAAACCGCTGAACGCCGGGGCGACATCGCTGGAGATTCGCCGTGCGATTGAAGAATTGTCGGTGGAGTATTTCAATGACAAAAAGCCCGAACGGCTGACGCTCGGCCGGACGTTTGTGAAATCGGCACGGCGACATTGGCTGCGGCCGTTTGCTTCGGATACGACCGGCAAGCATGTTTCGTTCGGGAAAGCGTTGATCGGAGCGGCGGCGTTGTCGGATAAATTAGCTGTAATGACCGATGGACAGGACAGAGTCGGCATTTTTCTGCCGCCCGGTGTGGGGGCAGTCCTGGCAAATCTGGCGACGGCGATGCTGAATAAGCCGTCTGTAAATCTTTCCTATACGGCTTCGGCACAAGACCGGCAGTATATGATTGCTCAGGCGGAGCTGAAAACGGTTCTGACCAGCCGGGTGTTTTTGGAGAGATTGCAGATGACACACGAGAATCTGTCCGAAGCGGTATTTCTGGAAGATATTGCCCGGACCATTACAAACGTTGATAAGACGCGTGCTTTGTTCAAGGCTTTGTTCTGTCCGGCTAAATCGCTGGCGCATGCCCGGAATGCAAAGGCGGACGATACGGCGGCGATCCTGTTTTCATCAGGCAGTGCGGGTCGGCCCAAAGGAGTGGAACTGACGCATCATAATATCCTGTCGAATCTTGAAATGGTTTTACTGGGATTTCGGGTTTATCGTTATGATCATTTGTGTGCAGTGCTTCCGTTTTTCCACTCATTCGGACTGTCGTGTACATTATGGCTGCCGGTGATGGTGGGGGTTCCGGTCAGTTATGTGCCTAATCCGCTGGATGGCAAGGCGGTAGGCCAGACGGTCCGGCAGGACAAAGCGACCCTGTTGTTTGCCACTCCGACCTTTTTGCTCAATTACCTGCGGCGGTGTGAGAAAGAAGACTTTACCACGCTGCGTTTTGTAGTGGCCGGAGCGGAAAAGCTTAAGGTTGCACTGATCGATGCGTTTGAGAAAAAATTCGGCATTCGGCCGCGGGAAGGCTATGGGGCTACGGAGTTGTCACCGCTGGCGGCGTTAAATGTTATGGATATTGAAATTGCAGGCGTTCAGCAGGCGGGCACCAAAGAAGGAACGGCCGGTCACATCATCCCCGGCCTTGCAGTAAAGGTAGTGCATCCGGAATCCGGCGAGATACTGGGGTATGACGAGCCGGGGGTGATGTGGGTTAAAGGCGCCAATGTAATGAAGGGGTACTTGAATAATCCCGAAAAAACAGCCCAGGCGGTGCAGGATGGCTGGTATAATACCGGCGATATTGTGACGATGGATGAGGATGGATTTATCACAATCCGTGACCGCTTGAGCCGGTTCAGCAAGATCGGCGGAGAGATGGTGCCGCATATGACTATCGAGGAGGTGTGTCTGGAAGGGCTGGGAACCCATGAGCCGGTGGTAGCGGTTACGAGTGTACCGGATGAAAAGAAAGGCGAGCAATTGGTCGTGCTGTATGAGGAACAGAAGGTTGATGTTGATGTGCTGTGTCGCGTGCTGGCCGAGAGCAGTCTGCCTAAACTATATATCCCCAAACGCGAATATATACTCGGGGTGGAAAGCATCCCGCA
>CAZYQN010000071.1:0-16839 GCA_964649955.1 uncultured Pirellulales bacterium | reverse complement strand
ACCTTTGCCCCTTCCAGCATCATAAACCGGTCGCTTTTTACGGCCTTAAACAGCCGAACGCCTTCGCGCACTTCCCCGTCCGGCTGACCGTAATCGCCCACTATAAAACTCACCTCATACTGCGGATCCTTCGCCAGTTCCGTCGCCAGCAGATACAAATCCACCTCCGCTCCCCCGAACACCTTCTCCACCGACGGATTGAAAATCGGGTAGGCCTTAAAGCTGATAAAACATACGGAAATTGTTGCCGGACTGTTCATAAAGTGTCTCTCTTCATAAGCTCCGTGAAGAGTTCTTTGTACTTGCCGACGAGAGTTTCAATATTGTGTGTTTGCCGGACATACCGTAAGCCGTTTTGTCCGTACTCACAATAGCGGTCGTCCGTCAGCAGAATTCGCAGATTTAACGCCAGGGATTCCGGCGTTCCGTTGCCGCATAGACCGCAGCGATACTGCATCAGAAAGTTATCGGGATTGACCGTGTAACTCAAAACAGCCGTTGCTGTCTTGCAGGCTTGTATAAAAGTATTGGGGAAACCTTCGCTGTCGGAAGTATTGACAAAGACCTTTGCTTCGGCAAAAAAATGGTCAATGTCACGAAAACCGATATGCTCATAAAAAGCAAGATTTGATACCTGCTTTGCCCTTTCTTTGAGGTGTTCGTAATGATTATCGCCGGTTGCCCTCGAACAAACCATCACAAAACGTTCTTGCGGAAACTCCGCCGCCAGGTCCAGAAAACGCTGCGGCTGCTTGACCACGGCGCTTCGTCCCACCCACAAAATGGTCTTTTTTTCTGCAACAGGACAATCGGCAATGCGATGTCCGTTTGGAATGACAATGGATGACAGCCCGTAATGCTGTTTCAGAGAGTCCCGATCCTCCTGGTTTTGAACAATGATGTACCGGGCTTTTTTCAGCGCGCATAGAAAAAATCGGCCAAGAACGGGATGCTGCCGGATAACGCTGTCGCTGCTTTCGTCCTGACTGGCGGTCTTATAGACAAAATGCCGTTTGTAGCGGCGGCAAAAATGCTCAACCAGCGGTACCCCCGGCGAAATAGTTTTCATTATATAAATATCCGCCCCGGCCCGCTTCAATGCCCCCCAGACGTTCATTGCTCCGGTAAGGGCGTTCTGCCCGAACTTCAGGCTTTTGAAAAGCCGTACCCCTTCGCGCACTTCCCCGTCCGGCTGACCGTAATCGCCCACTATAAAACTCACCTCATACTGCGGATCCTTCGCCAGTTCCGTCGCCAGCAGATACAAATCCACCTCCGCTCCCCCGAACACCTTTTCCACCGACGGATTAAAAATCGGATACGCCTTCGGAGCGATAAAACACACGCGGATTTTTTTTGCCGTTTCCGTCATCGATTATTCCTGTCGTGCGGCGGTCTCCATCGCCGCTCCGTAATGCCCCAGCAAAGCGTCTTCTTTCGGCCCGCCCAGGTGTCCCCACGGCAGAATATCCCCCGGCACAAACGTCTTCTGTGCCTCCGCATACAGATTCATTCCTGCCGCCTCAAACGCCCGTTCCCACAATCCGAAGTCAAACGTCTCATTCCACAGATCAAACCTCGCCCCGTTTCGCCATGCCCATTCCACCACCGCCCCCAGCCGCCGGTCGCCGCGCCCGATGGCCGACTCCAGCACGCTGCGTTCGATCTCATGGAACTTAAACTGTACCGCCCGCAGATTCAGTTCATGTTTACGATTTAAAATGATCGTTCGCGCAGTCTCAAAATAGGCTCTATCCTTCTGTCCCAGCCATCCGAACGGCGTGTGCGGCTTCGGTACCAGCCAGCTGACCGCCGCATTCACGGAGGCATACCGCCCGTCAACTGCTTTTCGCAGCCGCGCAATTTCATACGACAGATCCACGATTGCCGCAATGTCCGCCTCCGTCTCCCCCGGAAAACCCACCATAAAATACAGCTTGACCTTCTGGAATCCCGCTTCATACGCCGCCCGGATCGCCGCAAACAAATCCTCATTCGAAATCGGCTTGTTGATGACCTGCCGCAGTTTCTCACTGGCCGCTTCCACGGCGATCGTCAGCCCGCTCTTTCGCACACTGGCCACCATCTTCGGCAAAAGCTGAAGCTGTTTTTGCACCTTCAGGCTCGGCACCGACACCCCTACATGCAGCGGCTCAAACGTGGCCTTCAATTTATCCAGCAGCTCATCCAGATACGGGTAGTCCGCCGTCGAAAGACTCAGCAGGCCGATAGTGTCATATCCGGTTCCTTCATACTGTGCCTTGGCGATCTCCACGATCCGGTCCGGACTGCGGTACCGGATCGGACGCCGGCAAAAACTTGCCTGACAAAACCGGCATCGCCCCGGACAGCCCCGCATGATCTCGATGCTGATGCGCTCGTGCACCGCCTGCACATACGGCACGATTGGCCGCATCGGGACCACTGCATTTTCAAAATCCTCCACCACCGCATTCTCAAACCGCACGGGCAGCTCATCACACACCGGCGCAAGCGGCTGTTGTCGTCCGTCTTGATAGGCAAAAGTATAGAACCTCGGCACGTAGGCAAACGAAAATCGCTGCGCTGCCTCCCGAAGAAACGCACCTTTGTCGCCTCCCGCTTGTCGGCATTCGTCATACAAACCCAACAAACTCAGCAATGCCTCTTCTCCCTCACCCAGCACAAACATATCTGCAAACTCTGCCAGCGGCTCGGCACAGTTGGCCGCCTGCCCCCCGACAATAATGATCGGATCGTCCTCATTCCGCTCCGCCGCCCGCACCTTTAGCCCTGCCAAGTCGAGCATATTCAAAAAATTCGTATAGCACAACTCATTGGTCAGGCTAAAGCCTGCCACATCGAAATCTCCCACCCGCGCACACGATTCCATCGAAAAAAGTGGCAGCCCTTTTTCCCGCATCACCGCTTCCGCATCTGTCCACGGCGCAAAAACACGCTCCGCCGTCCACCCCTCAACGCGGTTGACCGCCTCGCACAAAATCGCCAGTCCCGTATGACTCATTCCGATTTCATAAATATCCGGAAAGCACAGCGCCAGCCGTACCCGGCAGCCGTTCAGATATTTTCGCACCTGATTCATCTCGCCGCCGATGTACCGCCCCGGCTTCCGAACATACGGCAGCAGCTCCCGGTCGATCTGGTCCTTTACTATTGTAATGCTTTTGTCTATCATAGCGGACATTATACACAAAAAAGTAATCCGATATGAAGACAAAATTATGAAACAATCTACTCGCAATGTCTGGCTTCAGGCCGTAACCGCGGCATTAATTATTATATTGCTTCTCTGGCAGGGAATGCGCCGCCGAACCGTCGAATTCGACAGCGGCTATCACGTGGTAATGGGCACATTTGTACGTGTACTTGTTGTTTCGTCCGATAAAACCTCGGCCCTCGCCGCAATCGATGCGGCAATGCAGGCTATCGAGCGTGTCGATACCCTGATGAGCGATTACGACCCCGAATCTGAGCTTTCACAGGTCAACCTCAGGGCGTTTGCCGAGCCGGTCCCGGTCGATCCGGATATCCTCGAAGTCCTCTCCGCCGCGATCCAGTACAGCCGGCTTTCCGGCGGGGCGTTTGATGTCACCATCGGCCCGGTGGTTCAACTCTGGCGGCACGCCAAAGAGACCGGCATTGCCCCCGCCCCCGAACAGTTAGCCCAGGCCCGGGCCAAAGTCGGCTATCAGAACCTTCTTCTCGATCTGCAAACCCGAACGGTACGGTTTGCCGTAGAGGGAATGTCCCTGGACCTGGGCGGTATCGCAAAAGGCTTTGCAATTGATAAAGCGGTACAGGCCATGAAAGACGCAGGGGCCTTGGGCGGGATGGTCGATATCGGTGGCGATGTACGGTGTTTTGGAACACCCGTCGGCAGAAATACGGACTGGTACATTGCCTTGCAGGATCCTGCAGACGAAGAAAACACGCTGCTTCGTCTCAAATTCAAGGATCAAGCGGTCGCCACAAGCGGTAACTATCGCCGCTTTACGGTACTCAACGGCCAAAAGCACAGCCATATTATGAATCCCGCAACCGCCGATTCTGCAGGTGACTTTTCAAGTGTCAGCATCATTGCCGCCGATGCGATGCAGGCCGATGCCCTTGCCACCGCCGTCAGCGTTCTTGGCCCCGAAAAAGGCATGGAAATGCTTAAAACCATCCCCGAAGTTCAGGCCGTCCTGATTCCGTCAAACCAACAGGGCACTATGATATTCACCCCCGGTATGGATCGCTATATCGATACCCCTCGCCCCTCCGTCCGATAAGAGCCGATGCACCGAGAGATGGTCAATATTTGTACACCGCCTTGTTTTCTGGAACCAGTCGAAGCCGCAATTGTCCCGGCCTAAGCTCAAACGCCTGCACCCACACGCGTTCTTTGGAAAATGTAAACACCGGCTCAAACGGTGCGTTCTTCACAATCGCTTCCAAAACAGGCTTTAACTCCGGATACTCTTCCATCTTGTCAAGACTGTCGCGAAGCGATTTTTCGGCGATCTTGGCTGCGATCCCGGTCACTGGTAAAAGCCCCAGGCTCACCGTTTGAATATTCAAATTCAATCGTCCCCGTTCATCCTGTACAGGTCGGGCCGACACGGTCACCACCGCTGAAATCCCGCGATAGCCCACCCGGCTCATCAAATACACAATATTCTTGCCAAACAGCACCACCGGCGTAGAAACCTGCACCTCTCCGAATCGCCGCGGCCAGATTCCGCGGCACAGAATATCATTCAGGCCCTGTTGCTCGACCAGCAGATCAAAGGGTTCGTCAAGCTGAACCTGATTGAAAAAATCCGGCCCCAAACGATGCGTCAGATAGGGGCTGACCTCATCGGGATTGTCCGCCGTCAGCGGTCTATAATCCTTTGGAGCGTGTCCCATAAGCCCCCAAAGGACAACAAGACCGATTCCGCTCATTGCCGCAGTAATCGCTATGTATAGCAATAATCTCGACTTACGTTTATTTGGTTTCGCTTTTTTCATATCCTGCCAAACATTCTCGATTTGTTTCTTGCCCCATGATACCCGAACGATTATAGTGAAACACCCAAATAGATGAAATAATTAAGATGATGAAAATATGTCAGAGAAAGGAATTCGCGTGGCCAGTCATTTTGCTGATCGTCTTTCTGAAGCGGTAAAAAAGAAAAATACCCCCCTGATCGTCGGGGTGGACCCGGTCTATGGCCGATTGCCGCAGGCGATTCGTTCCCGCCATAAAAGCAGACAAAAGGACCTTGCTGCAGAGATCGATGCAATTTTTGAATTCAGCGCCAAAGTCGTCAAGATCGTCGCGCCGTTGGTTCCTGCCGTGAAGATTAATATCGGTTACTTTGAGCGGTACTTGTGGGAAGGCGTCGAAACCTATTATGCGTTGATCAGTGAGACCGATGCTCTGGGCGTTGAAATTATCGGCGACGTCAAACGCGGCGACATCGGACATACCGCTCAGTGCTACGCTGAAGCCCATCTGCAGAATCCCGAATTCGACGGTATGGAAGACATCATCGCTCCCGATGCTGTCACCGTCAACGGCTTTGCAGGGGCCGAAGGGATCGTTCCCTTTGCCGACATCGCCAACGAACAGGGCAAAGGCGTTTTCGTTTGGGTCCGTGCCAGCAACCCCACCGCTGGCGTTATTCAGGATTTCGCCGACGCCAATGGCTTTAAAATGTACGAAAAGATTGCCGAAGTCGTCGGCGAGATCGCCGTTCAACCCAAACGCCTCGGACAGGAAGGCTACAGCAACGTCGGTATGGTCGTCGGCGGCACAAGCCCTGAACAAACCGCTATCCTCCGCCAGCGATATCCAAAATGCTGGTTCCTGGTCCCCGGCTTTGGCGCACAGGGAGCCGGTGCCGGAGACTGCCTGCGTTTTGCCGACAAAAATGGCTTGGGCGTACTGGTCAATGCCTCGCGGTCGATTATCTATGCCTACGATAATCCCAAATACACCGGGCAATTCGGCGACAATTGGGAAAAATGTATCGAGCAGGCTGCAATCGACGCAAAGATCGAGCTGGCCAAAGCGAAAAGTTAAAGGATTTGACGGGATTAGCGGAGTCTATGGATAAAGGCTTCTTTCGCGATAAACGGGTGGTCATCATGGGGCTTGGCAGTTTCGGGGGCGGTGCCGATTCAGCCCTGTTTGCAGCGCGTGCCGGAGCACGCACACGGGTCACCGATATGGCCCCGCCCGAAAAGCTCGCCGCCGCGATGGAGCCTCTCAAAGGCCTGCCCGTTGACTATCGTCTTGGCGAGCATCGCGAAGAAGACTTTCGTACCGCCGACATCGTTGTCGTCAATCCCGCCGTGCGACCGGACAATCCTTTTGTCCTGCTGGCACAGAAAAGCAAGGCCCTTGTTACCTCACAGGTCGAGTTGTTCTTTCAGATGTGCCCGGCCCCCATTGTTGCAATTACAGGCGCTAACGGTAAAAGCACGACAACATCCCTGACCGCCCACCTGTTGCAGGCCGGCATCGGCCAATCAGGCATTGCATACAAAAAAGTCCTGCTCAGCGGCAACATCGGAAATCGCCCCCTTCTGGGCCTGCTTGATGAGCTGGCCGCCAATCATTTGGTCGTCCTGGAATTAAGCAGCTTCCAGCTTGAGCAGCTTGCCCGTATTCAAAAAGCGCCCTATGCCTCGGTCATCACCAATCTCACGCCCAATCACATTGACCGGCACGGCACATTTGAAGCCTATTGCCGCGCCAAAGAAACGATTTTTAAATACCAGCCGCTCGATGTACAGCATCCGTGCCTGTCGGTCTTTAATGCCGAAGACCCCATCACCCGTGCCTGGTTCAGCAAATACCACACCCAGCCCGGACGCAAAGCCTTAGCCTTTAGTGCCGACGATGTTCCCGACCATCTGCTAAAGGATTTCCGCTGTCCAGGACGGGCCAACCGTTCCAATCTGGCCGCAGCGCTGGCCGTAGCAAGCCATTTTGAGGTGGCTCCCGCTCGTATCGCCGAAGCGGTAAAAACCTTCCTCCCGCTCGATAACCGTCTTCAAAGAATTGCCGAAAAACGCGGTGTCCGCTGGTATGACGATTCCAAAGCCACCACTCCAGTCAGCACATTGGCGGCACTGGAAGGCATCGATGAGCCGAAAATCCTCATCGCAGGGGGCTACGACAAAGGCATCGATTTTTCCGAACTGGGCAAATGTATCGCCCGTCGCGCCAAAGCGGTCGTCCTCATCGGGCAAACCGCCCCAAAGATCGAACAGGCTGTTCGGGCCGCCGGCGACTCCACGGTCATCATCAGACACGCCGCTTCAATGCCCGAAGCTGTCAAGGTCTGCGATGAACTCGCTGTCCCCGGTGATGTCGTCCTGATGAGTCCTGCCTGTGCCAGCTACGATATGTTTGTTAACTATGTCCAGCGGGCACAAGTCTTCATAGAATCTGTCAATAATCTCCCTCAATAAATACTGGTTTTGATTATTTATTCTTTTTTTGTCTGTAACCTTTCCCGTTTTCCGTCCACTTACATAGTGTAAGGCGCCGAAATAAAACGAATAACATAAGTGGAAAGGAAATGAATTATGAAGACAAAATTGACCACAATTATAGCGATAATAATGGCGCTGAATATCATCCCCATGGCCGTAGCTGCCAACGGAAGACCCGCAAGACAGGCACGTGACGGCTTCGATGGCCTCGCACGCGGAAATTTCCGTCCCGGCGTAATGGCACAATTGGACAATGAAGGCCCCGAATTTGCACCTCGGCAGGCATTACGTCCGCAGGCTCGTCCCTTTATCCAGCGTTATATGCAAAATCGCCGTCAGAACAGTGCTCCGCAGGCGTTTGCGCACCGCGGACAGGGTTATGGGAGAGGATTTGAGGCCCAGGCTCGCCCCTTTGCAGACGACGACTTCCGCGGCCGTGGCAGAATGGATCGCCCGTTCCGCAATCAGCCGGACAGTTGCCCCTTCTGTGGACAGGGGATGGGACAGGCCCGTCGTCAGGGCGGCCAACGGCACTATGCTCAGCAGAACTTTGCCCCTCGCGGCCAGGGCCGAATGATGGATCGCCCGTTCCGTGCACAAAGACAAAATCGTTTCATTCAGGAAGAAAATGACCGTTCTTACGGACCGCAGGCCTTTGAAGGCCGTGCTCAGCGACACCAACAGGATTTTGATGGGCGTCCAATGGATCAGACAGAGCGTCCGTTCCGCGGCCGGGGCATGGGAATGGGGCGTCTTGAACAGGATGAAGAAAATCTTGCTCAACCCCCGGTGAAAGCCCCCCAGGGTCGTCGACAGGGACGCGGTGTAGAAGATGCACAGGAAGACCCGATGCCGCAGCCTCAGGACCGCCCACAGCAACAGGAACAGGCCCCTCAGCGTCAGCGCCGTGACCGTCAGCAGTTCAGGGATATGGAAGATAATGATGAACAATTGCCAGTGCAGCCTCGTGCAGGACTTCGAAGAAACGCTCAATAACAATTGAATAAATGTCCCATGGAGCAGCCCCCCCTCAGTAAAGTATGCGGGGGGCTGCTTTACCGATTGCTTTTTACGGATGGATGTGTACACTGAATTAAATGGTTGCAGAACCTTTCCAATTTGCCTCGATGTATCAGTGGATGGCAAGGTCCATGCTTGGCGAAGGCGTGCTCAGACCGTTCAGCCTGCAGCAGGAGGATAAGACCGCCGTGGTTTACACCGCCGACCTTGAAGACATCCGCAAAAGCAGAAACGGCGACTCAGATGCCTATCGCCGCCTGATTGAGCGCTATCAGCACACCATTGCCAAGTTGCTGTGGCGGTTTACGCGGGATCGAAACGAGCATGAGGAATTGGTCCAGCAGGTATTCGTAGAGGCCTATATCAGTCTGGCAAGCTACGGTGCCAAGGCTCCGTTTGCTCACTGGCTGGCACGTATCGCAACACGCGTCGGATATCGGTATTGGAGCCAGATCAGCCGGCACAAAACCGTGTCGTTGCAGGATGAAGAATGGGATTATTTGTCAGGACCGGACGATAATACACCCCGGCACCATCAGGCCGCAGAGGTCGTTCATCGTCTTTTGGCTCAGTTGCCCCCGCGCGATCGGCTGGTGCTGACAATGCGGTATCTGGAACAATGCGATGTGGCTCAAACCGCCTATCGCATCGGCTGGACGCAGGCCCGTGTCAGAGTACAGACGCACCGTGCGATTCAGAAACTTAAAAGTCTTATGGCAGAAAATCAAATCGAGCTGGAATTATGAAAAAAATACACATCAACAATTTGTTTGAAACGGCCCGACAGGAAAAGATTCCTGTTGTCGATGTCGCCGATTCAGTGTTGGCGCTGTTGGCTCGGCGCCGCCAGCCGGTCGTTGCACTGCTCAATCGTTCGCTGCTCTGGATGGGAATGACGTCCTCGGCGCTGGCCGCCGGCGTGATGGTGGCCGCATTCCTGACTTGGCAGCAAAACGCCGACTCCATAAACGAAATTATCAACGTCGTTGCATGGGTGGCCCCATGACCGTGCCGGAAAACACCCCCGTCCCTCAGCCGATAGGACTTTTCAAATCCGTCCTGCTGGGGTTGCTGATTCTGGCCGCGGGCATCGCCATCGGCTCCGGGCTGACCTATATGAGCCTGTCTCGCCCCCAGGATCGCTACGGCCAGGAACCCGAAATATTTGCCGAACACATGCTCTCCCGTCTCGGTCAGGACCTCAATCTCACACCTCAGCAGCGTCAGCAGTTGGATCCCGTCATCCGAACACATTACAAAACACTCAGTGATATCCGCGCCGGCGTTCGTCCTCAGGTGGTAGCCCAGCTCGAGGAAATGGATCGTCAGATCGTCTCAGTTCTTGATGAAGATCAAAAGCTCCTCTGGCAGCAAAAAATCCAGCGGCTTGAACAGCATTTCCCGACCTTCCGTGGCCCCGGGCGTGGTCCCGGCCCCGGACAGGGTTTCGGACCTGAACCCGGCCGCGGCGGTCCCGGTCAGGGCTTTGGCCCCGATTCCGGACGCGGCCCCGGCATCGGACCCGGATTACCCCTCGAACCCGGACAGGACTTCCCCTCAGGTCCCCGCGGCCCGCGTCAGCCTCTCGGGCCGGGCGGTCGACGTCAGGATCGCCTCGCTCCCCCTCCGGGATTTGACCCAAATGATGTCAATACACCAATGCCCCCTCCGCCGCCGGAACTGCTGTCATTCTAAGCCTCAGGTATGAGTACCGCTGACTTTTTTCTGTATTTTCACGCTCTTTAAGTCTATAGTGTCAGCCGTAAGAGGCCTTGACATCGGGTGCAGGGTGTTTAACAGATAACAGGTAGCGGATTGTGGAACAATGGAAAAAGTCTTTCTCAACGGCGCGATTCTCGATGCCGACAAGGCACAGGTTTCTATCACAGACAGCAGTTTTTTGTACGGCATCGGTCTCTTTGAAACGATGCGTGCGGTCCGCGGCCGCGTCTTTCGCCTGTCCGACCATCTGGCCCGTCTCAACGCCAGCGCCTCCGCCCTGGGCATTCGCAGCCAATATACCGCCGACGAAATCTCCGCCGCCATCGACCGGCTGATGCAGGCCAACGAGTTGACCGAGGCCCGCCTCCGCCTGTCGCTGTCCAATGGCCCCATCCGGCTCGACGGCAATCCCTCATCGACCCTGCTCATCACCGCCGCCGCGTTCACCCCTTATCCCCAAGACTACTATGACAAAGGCGTTCGTGTCATCCTGACCGACTTTCGCCAGAACGCTAAAGACCCTTTCGCCGGCCGCAAAACCACCTGTTATGGCCCGCGTCTTACCGCCTTGCGTGTCGCACACGAACGGCTTGCCGCCGAAGCACTCTGGTTTACCACCGAAAATACCCTCGCCGAAGGTTGTATCAGCAGCGTTTTTCTCGTCCGCGAGGGTAAACTCTATACTCCGCCCCTTACAACACCCGTACTCCCGGGCATTGCGCGCAAAACCGTTCTGGAACTGGCCGCTGCCGAAAAACTGCAAGTGCTCGAAAATCCCCTCACGATTGATGATCTCTTGGCCGCCGAAGAGATATTCCTCACCAATGTCATTATGCAGGTTCTGCCCGTCATTGCCGTCGAGGCCCACACCGTCGCTGACGGCAAACCCGGCAAAATCACAAAGCAGATGATGAAATGTTACCAGGACGTGCTGAACAAAGTATAATCCCCGATTTCAAACGAAAAACAAAGTGCTGAAACCTAAAACTCGCCCTTAAGCTGTCTTCCCATCAGCTCCGCGATTGCGATGCGAATATCCTTCCGGCCGCTGATGACCGCCTCAATCGCCTCTGTGATCGGCATCTCCACCCCATACCGCCGCGCCAACTCCAGTACCGCCCCGCACGTCGGCGCACCCTCAACTACGCTGTGCGTTGCCTCAAGTGCTTCTTTGGCCGTCATTCCCTTGCCGATACGCTCGCCGAACGACCGGTTCCGTCCCATCGGAGAAATACACGTTGTCACCAAATCCCCCAACCCGCTTAGGCCCGTAAACGTCTTTTCTCGTGCCCCCATCGCAACACCCAGACGCTCGATCTCTGCCAGCCCCCGGCACAACAGTGCCGCCTTGGCGTTATCTCCCGCCTTAACCCCGTCGATGGTTCCCGCAGCAATGGCGATCACATTTTTCATTGCCCCCGCCAGCTCCACGCCGATGACATCATTGTTCGTATACACCCGGAACATTGCGGTATTGAATGTTTGCTGGATCGTCTGGGCCAATTCGATATCCTCACACGCCACCGTAGCCGTTGCCGGCAGCCGCCGCGCCAATTCATCGGCGATTGTCGGCCCGCTCAGCACCGCATAGCTCCGCCCATCTCCCAAAAGCTCCCGCAATATCTCCGTAGGCCGCCGCAGCGTTCCGATTTCAATCCCCTTGGTCACACTGACGACCGATACCCCCGCAGGCATCGCTTTTGCCAGCCGTCCCCAGGTCTTCCGCAAATACTGGCACGGCACCGCCGACACCACCAGCTCCGCCCCCGCCAGCGCCCGTGCATCATCCGCCTCAAAACGAAGCTCCGCAGGCAGCGCATACCCCGGCAAGAACCGTACATTCTCACGTTTTTTCGCCGTTTCCGCCAGATACCCCGCCTCATACCCCCACAGCGTCGTGCGCACACCGTTCTCGCACAGCAGCATTGCACACACACTGCCCATCCCCCCGTCGCCGATGATTGTCACAGTCTTGAACATACCCGATATTAAACCCGCTCCATCGACAATTTGCAAGCCTTTTGAACCCCTTTTTCACCGTCTGGAGGCTTTTGGTCTGGGCTATTAACTCCCCTTGGCCGCGGCCGTATCTCCCTGAACTCTTAAGGCAGTTTGATCCGTATCGCGGTAGTGGGTGCTATAGTCGAATTGACAAAATTCCCGTCCTCGACACGGCAATAGATCCACCCGTCCGCGTCAGCGTACCGTTTGATTTTTGGAATAGTGCGAGCAGCAATAGTCACTGTATCAGTGCCTTTACGCAAATTAAACGCGACCATGATTTTTTTGTTGGTGAAGGCATCATTGCTGCAGAATACCAGCCGTAATTTGTGTGCAAAAGAAGGAGCTTCCCATGTTACGGACAGATTTTCATCCGCCGAAAATTCATAGCCGTCCGCAGGACTTATCAGTGTGATTTCCAGCGGATCCCACTCAAAGCTTGCCTCCTCGGAGACCTCCGGACCATTGACAACGCGCCACAGCAATTGCCGGTTGCCGTCGTCTTTACCCAAAGCCTTAAGCCACAGCGCATCCGTCATTGCAAGGGTGTAATGTCGTGGCGCCTTGATTCGCAGGACCGACCCTTTATCGGCAAAATCCTCCTTCATCGCCAGTTCTACAATGGAACCGGTTCGTCGGCCCAGAGGGCAGGCCCACCGAAAGAAAACAGGACCCTCATCCAAAGCGATGGCTCCGCCGCCTGTCCCCAGCAGCGCTATTGTGGGCATATCGGCGGTTAGCACCCCGATTTCATTCTCGTAAGCCTCGATCAGATCGGCAATAGCCACGAGTGTTTGCGGCACTTCCGACCAGTCGGGATTATCCCGGATAGATGCCCACAATGCGGCGACTTGATCATAGGTGTCAGCCGGATCGTTCAACCCGGCATCCTCCAGATAATCGGCCATCAGCGGGGTCATCTCGCCTTTGCGGTCTCGCAGCCATTGCCTGAGAATGGATTCCCCGTTGCTTCCGGGTACTGCGATTGCCGCCGCCGCATTCCGCAGAACCTCTGCCCCGTTTGCGCCGCGGTCATGAAGATGTCTGAGCACCTGCATAGAGGAAGCCCGCGCCGGAGCTTCCGTCAGATAGAACATATAGTATGGCCCGCAGGCGATTCGCTTGTCAGTCCGGTTGATCATCCCCGCATAATACCACGCATCCAGAAATGCACTCCAGCTTAGCGGTACTCCCACACCATCCGATTCGCCGTCCAGATCGACATCGATACCGGTCGTGGGATTGTTGTCCGTGTAATAGACATACTGCTCATCATAACCGTGAATAATGACAAAATGACTGCTGACCTCGTTGCAATTCTGCCAGAATGGATAATAAACCCCGGCCTCTTCGGCGATGTATTGAAAATCCAGATGCACTTGCACCGGATCCCCTCCGGCAATTACTTCTTTAAGCCGGTTTACGGCCTCGGCCTGACTGCCGAAGACGCTGGTGGATTGGGCATTCGCAAGAACCGTTGCATTCGCGCTGCCCCCGCGCAAATACCCCACTTTATAAATCAGCCCCGAAAGCTGATACAGATCAAGCGATTGACCCGCATAAAGCTTCAGCGGCATATTATAAATATACCGGTGCGGGTCCACGACATAATGATTTTTGCCCGTAGAAACCCACGCGTATTCGGTGCAAAATCCGCTCATGGCCATCGTCTCGGCCACAGTGGACGTATTGTCATAAAAATTGATCAATTGGCCGACGCTGGCCATATAGCACACCGCCGCCGGATAAGCATTCTCCTTGATCCCCGACAGATCGATATAAGCCGAAGCCGGCACATCGCCCTTGGCTGGCATCACCGCAGTAAGCACGCCGATAACAAATGCGGTCTTAAAGGTTACGATAGACCGATGAAAATGAAATGGGTTTCTCATACTCATTCGTTTTATCCTTTCCGCGCTCGATTTCGTTTTCTCTTTCCTTAACTCAGAACGGTCACCTGTGAGTATTGTCTGACATGGCAGCACAAATAAATACCCGCCGTACACTGACAACGGATAAATGCCGCTTGATTGCGTGCAGAACAAATACCCCGTTTATCGCCGTTCCTTGATGCTTGACTTCCTCCGTCTTGTGTTGTGCCCATCATTTAAAATATAGATAGTATTGACCTTGTTGCCAACGCCGAAAGTCAACACGAAACAAAGTTAAAACATCCCCGCTCCGTAATGCAGTGCCGACGACCGATAAAAGCCGTCAGATTGCACAAAATGACTGTGCTCGACTCTATGCAAATTGAAATAAGATTAAAATGAGATTCTGCCTGAAATGTCCCGCCCCCCCAATCGCTCCGCAATTTGCTCAACAGACAATTCGTCCGCCTCAATGCAAAGCAGTTCGTCTGCCCCCGCCGCCTTATAAATCCTGTCAATGGCCCCTCTGTCAAATCTTCCCTTCGTATTAAACAGCGTCAAAGGCCTTGGAGCAAACAATGCCCCCGCCGTCGTAAAATCACCGGCACGCCGCAGCAGGGGTATATAAACCCTTTTCACAAAGGCCTCATCATCCGCATTCTCAAACCCGTCCATATCCGCCGCGACCGACCGCACTCCTGCCCCCAGCCCTGCTGCCAAAAAGACCTGCACCCCCGCCTCGCCGAGTCCGGCCAACTGGATTTCCTCAAAACCCAGCGTATGCTGCAAGTACCCCGCGCCGGTCAGAATATCCTGCACCGCTTCCGCCGCCGGCGTCAAATTATAGGTCGTAAAATGGCCAACCCCCTTCGGCGTCTCGACCTTCTCCCCGGCCGGAAAGGGGTGTATGACCAGCACCAAATGTCCGCGCTCCACCAGCGCCGCCGCCAAAGAATTAGCCCGCGCACCAAGTCCATCAGCCTGCCGGCTCAATCCCCTCGAATCCGCAAGCAGCGTCGCCGCAGTAATCCGGTCCGCCGGATACAGCAATAATGCCAGGATTCGGTCGCCCTTGTCCTTTCGCCCCAGAGCGATCCTCACACCCCGCGTCCCCTCCTCGATCCGTCGGCACACAAGCTCCGCTGCCCCCGGAACATACCCATGGATCGAATGACGATATACAGGACCGAACGTTTCACGGAATCCCAGCAGTCCCTTCCAGCTATCCGGCATCCGCCGCTCCAAGGCTTCCTTCGCCTGCCCGATCAAATACTCACGCAGTTGCTCAGCGCTTACCGCCCCCTCCGGCAGCGTTTTAAATACCTCCAGCTCGCTGACCGGCTCAACCTTGAACGCTATTTCTTTCGCCCCGGCTCCCTCACCCAACCCGAACTGCTTGGCAAACCACGGATACACCGCCTCCCGCGTATCTTTGTTGTAATTATGCGGAAGATCAAAATGAACATTGCTGACGTTTGCCTCCGCCCCGAACAATCGATAAATTCTCCGTACCGCCGGATATTCCTTCTCGGGCGTCTCCCGCGTCCAGTCTCCGCTGGTGGAGATCATCAGCATCGGCCGCGGAGCCGTCAGCCCCGCGATCTCCGCATTGTTGGCCTCAAGACGAAGCAGCGGGGCATTCTCACACACGCACCCTCCCTGCATCGTCAGCGAGATCATATTCACCGGCACTGCCGCCTTGATTCGCTCGTCGATCGCACTGGCAATGAATGTTTGTGTCCCGCCTCCCGATGCCCCCGTGATCCCGACACGAGTCAAATCGACCCCCGCCAGCGACGTCACAAAATCCAGCGCGCGAATCGTGTTCCACGTCCCAAGCCCCATCGGCCCGATACCCCAAAGCTGTTCTCTCGGACCCGTCAGCGCATCGTGTTTGATTTGAAGCCCGCTTTCATTATACCCCACCATCGAATAACTGAACGCAATACACCCCCGAAGTGCAAAATTAATGCACCGCCCCGCAATACTCCCAAGCTCCTCATCCGCAAATCGCCCGTTTTCCCAGTGCCCGTGCGGATTCAGAATAACCGGCACATCCACAGTTTTCCCCGTCGGCCGGTACAAGTTGCCCGCTACATAAAATCCCGGATAGCTCTCAAAATGCACCTTTTCAACCGAATACCCCTCCCGGTCGATCCGCCCGAAGATCGTTGCATTCAGCTCTGTCCGCTCCGGCTCCGGCCGCAGGCCCGTACTCACCAGGATATGCTCCCGAAGGAAGTTGGCCCGCCCCAGCCATGCCTCACGGCTCGGGTACTCAAACACCGGATACGGCCGGTCAGTCGAACCGTGCGGAGAAAGGCGGGCGTCCGCTTCCGTTGCATCCCCCTCGGCGGCAAAGACCGGCAGCATCAACGCAAGAAAACTCCCCAAAAAAAGTCCGACCGAAAACACCTGTGATCGTTGTCCCGTTCCCATGGTTCATCTCTCCTGTAAAGACGTCCCGCTCACCTTAGCTCTCTTCCATATTTTAAGGGACAGTACCTCGCGCAGCAAGGGGAGGGGGTCTTCAATAATGTATTTTTTAAAACAACCGTCCGCCGTTTTATTGACTACTTTTTTTAATCCTCCACAACTCCGACGGAGTTGAATACCACTAGCCCCGGGTAAGGCCGTTAGGCCGCAACCCGTGATCGCCATCCCCCACACCCCACAACCCCGTATGAGGTTGAATAATCAGTGTCCGTCCGTCCGTATCAGTGTCTCTCTGAAAGCTGAGATATATAATGTGAAG
>CAZYQN010000070.1:0-17096 GCA_964649955.1 uncultured Pirellulales bacterium | reverse complement strand
CAACCAGTGTCTGGCTGGCCTGAATGTTGACTTCGGTGATGCCGTCACCAACGATGCCGCCGCGGAGGGTGTCAGCACTGATAGCAACTGTTGTATCTGCTGTCAGGGTGTAGGTAATAGCAACCAGTTCGCCCGAGCCGGTTACGCCGCCCTGCACTTTTTCGAACTCATCCAGACAGCCCATGCTGATGGAATATACGGTGGCCGGGAAGGTCGCAACACCGGCAGCCACTTTGTTGGCCAGAGGATGGCCGGCACCAATCGTGTATGTGCCCGGAGCACCGGCTTCTACTGTAAAGGCATAATCAATAAATGTGTTGAATCTGCTGGCGGCGGGAACCACTGCATCAGAAGCAGCAGCAACAACACCATCGCCATCGGTCACTTCCACTGCCAGAGCCAGACCACGAATCACTTCACCTGCGGTGCATTCATAGTACAGCTTCAGAACGCCGGAACCCGCATCTTCGGCAGTGATATTAACTGCGGCGAACGACGGGGCTGCCAGTGCAAGAACCAGGAGACTTAAAAGAACTTTTCTCATACTACACCATCCCTTTCTCTTTTTCTTCGTTACCTCTCTATGTCACTCATCACCCTCGAGGCCCCGAGCCTCAAAGGCTATCTCGCGCTCTCTTTCAAAAAATACTGAACTGCCGTGACTTGATTTTGCCCCCTGATCAGCCTGTTTTCATCTTGCCGGGCTTCTCCCATCCAAATCGAGCCTACTCAGTACATCGCTGATAATACTATAAAACGGGGTGTGTTGCAAGAAAAAATTCGAAACGAAATAAAAAAAATTAAAAAATTCCCTATAAAAATGGCTTTATCAGTATTGATATATCGGTTAATCGGGTACATTCCTGGTTTTGGGCCTGATATCGTTGTTTTTATGGGGCAACCGGGGTAATGTTAGGGGTTGATGCACCCGACCCCAAGAGGGGTTATTCCTGAATTTTTAGTGGGTTTACAAGTGCTGAAATAACGTTTTTTCGGATATTGCCAACCCCGAACAGCCTCTGATGCAAAAAAACATATCCCTGGGGGGAATTACGGAGGAATAGCCGGATTTTATCCTACCCTTCTCTCTACCTAAAACACAGCGCCACTGCGCGCAACTTGGCGCAACTGAACACAACTGAGCGCAACATGACACAACTGCGCGCAAGTGTTAGGCAACTGGACGAAACTTGCTACTTCTTGAACACAATATCGCGGTTTTTGCCCCGGAAAATAAAGAAGTAGTTCTAAGTTCATCGTTCATCGTTCATCGTTCATCGTTGAGTTTTTTAGACACGATTTACAGATTTTTTGGACGGGATCAACGGGACATACAGGATGATTTTGGCACAGAATTCTCAGAGTACACAGAGAAATAAGGTCAAAGACAGGGAAAAAGTAAAGGGGTGGACAGCCCTGCGGGACGGAACCCGCTTAAAAGTGCGTTTGAGGTGTTTTCTTCTTCTGTTTTCAAATAGCCCTGTTTCTGAAGCTTTGATACTTCGGGGGTATTATACCGGAAAGTCTGATAAAAATCAACTCAAAACGACGGGCACAGCAAAGATTGGAAAGGTAATAAAGAAGTAATTGGAATGATACTCAAGTCCGCAATGCACTAAATCGGCTATCTTATTTATAGTCTTGGTTCATTTTTGGTAAAATGTATGTCAGGAATTGCCGGCAGGCGGTGTCTGATGTACGGAAACGGAATTATCAAGGACTGTTATGGACACCACAAGCGACGAAAAATATGAACGATTCCTGAAACTGTATCAGGCCAATCAAGACCGGATATTCCGGTTTATTGTTACATTGCTGCCTCATTATTCTGCGGCAGAGGATTTGATGCAGGATACCATGCTTGTGATGTGGAGAAAGTTTGACCAATTTGAGGAAGGGACAAACTTTGCCGCATGGGGCACCCAGATCGCCCGTTTCAATATCACCAAGTATTATCGCAGCAGCAATGTTGTCGGCATCCGCTTTGATGATACGGCTTTGAATCAAATCCTTGAGCAGAAGGCCGGCTTTGAACCTGTTGAAAACCGCTATCTGGAGGCTCTGGAGGGGTGTGTTCGGCAACTGCAGGGCGCCAGCCGTGATCTGCTGTCGCTGCGGTATAACGACAATATGCGGATTACGGACATTGCCGTCAAAATCGGCAAACCTTTAAACGCTATTTATAAGCACTTTTCACGAATTCATCATTCCTTATATGAATGCATCGAACGGAAGCTGAAGGCGGAAGGACACGCACTATGACCGAAGAAGATAAACTCCGCATTGCCGAGCTGGTCTGCAAATCACTGGATGGAGAGCTTTCCCGTGAAGAAGGAGCGATCCTGAATGCAGCGATCGCCTCCGATGCAGAGGCTGCCGCCTATTATGTACGGTGTGTGAGTATTTACAGCGGGCTTAAAAAGTCACCCCAGATGCAGTACCTGTTCTGCCTGGAGCAGGTTGAAGATGACTTGAAGCCGCATTCTCTTGAGGCACTGGCTGAGTATGAGAAGATCGCTCCGGCCCTGACGCGAGACCCTGTTATCAAGACGGCCCCGCCTGTGATCGTTTCGGTGGACCGGAGGGAAAAAACCGTTCGTAAAATCAATAAAGCATCGCTGCTGACAGCGATTGCGTCGTTGGCGGCGATGATCCTGTTTGCGGTATTTGCTCATTATGCTCCGGTGCGCAGACCGGAAGCCGTGGCCACTCTGACCGACAGCATTGACGCCCAATGGGCAGATCTCAGCGAGCCGCTGACCCATGGCTCACGACTGACGACCACGTTCGGGCCATATCTGCTGCGAAAAGGAGCGGCCAAGCTGTTTTTCGACAATCAGACCGAGGTGTTTGTGGAAGGGCCTGCGGAGTTTCAGATTACCGCCGAAAACCGCATCCGGGTCAATTACGGGCGGCTGTATGCCGTTGTGCCTACACCGGCGCTGGGTTTTTCGGTGGTTACGCCGAACTCGACGATTATCGATTTGGGAACGGAGTTCGGGGTGATCGCCGGGTTTGACGGCAGTACTGAGCTGCATGTATTTAAAGGCGAGACGGCACTGGTGGCCGGCCAGCACGAAAAGAAGGCACGCCTGCTGGTCAAAGAAGGCGTTGCCAAGCAGATTTACGGAGACTCGGCCCTGATTTCGGACATTACCGCCAACGGGGGGCTGTTTATTCAGAATCTGGATTCACAGGTCGATTTTGTGTGGCGCGGGGACGCGATCAGTCTGGCTGATATCGTCGGCGGCGGCAACGGTTTAGGGAATGGTACAATCGACGGCGGATATAACCCGCTCAAACGCAAATTTGAAGTCTTTAAAGAAATCGCAACCCCGGTCAGCGGACCTGAAGACTATTGCCCGATATATGACAATCCGATGATTGACGGCATTTTTGTCCCCAACGGCAATAACGGGCCGGTACAGGTCAGCTCCAGGGGACACCTGTTTGAAGAATGCCCGAAAACCGACGGCAAATTCTGCCAGGGCACCTTTAACGGCGCCTGGCACGGCGGCAAGGCATCCAACATCCCCAAGCATCCTCTGCGACTGGAAGGCAAGACCTACGGCACCGGGCAATACGCTTCCATCTATATCCATGCCAATCAGGGGATTACGTTTGATCTGAATGCGATCCGCAAAATTATCGGCGGGTTAACGGTGAAATGCTTTACCGCAACGGCGGGCATTTCGGAGTCGGTGCTGGACTATCCGCGACTGATCGTCCGCGACGATACAGGACAGATCACTTCGCCGCTGGCCACTATTTATGTTCTGGTGGACGGGCAGGTGCGGTTTGAAAAAACCGATATTTCGCCTGAAGATGCGCCTCTTGCAATAGACATCCCGCTGACAGAGAACGATCAGTTCTTGACGCTGATGGCGACACAAGGCAGCGATGCAAGGGAAATTACTCACGACTGGACTATGTTTGCAGAGCCGGTTCTGCAGATTGAAAGACCTTAATACTTTTTTATATCGGAGGCTGTGTTATGAGACATTTAATCATGATGATTTCAGGTGTGTGCTTATTGGGAGCAATGGCTCCGGCTGTTGTGGTCGGGCCGTATCCGATCGACTCTTCAACGCTGCATTTGTGGCATTTTGATACGGCCATCAACGGTGTTGCCCCGGATATGGTGACAAACAATCCGATCCATCTGCCTCTTGTCAACGGCGCCGCCCTTACCGCTTCGGCCGGCGGATTCGGAAATGCACTCAATACCTATGACGGCATCGCAAATCCAAACGGCGGAATCATGGGACCGTATGCCGGAGATGCTGTCAATACCATCGCTATATCCCGGCTTACCGGCAGTGACGGAGCCTTTACCTTTGAAGCCATCGTCAGGCCGGATATGGCCCCGGGAGCGGAACCGACCCATATGGAAATCATCTGCGGCGAAGGCGACGGCGCCAATGAGACACGCGGCTTTCAGTTCAGAATACAGGACGGGGGCACAACGCTGCGGTTTCAGAGTCTTGCCGGAACCCCTATCGCCGCCTTTGATGCACCGATCGCGTTTACAGCAGGAAAGTGGTATCATGCCGCCGTTACGTATAACGGCAATGCCAATACCGCCGGCAATCTGAAACTGTACTGGACTGAATTGGGAACAGCCACTACCGCACAGCAAGTGGGAAGCGACAGTCTCAATATGACAATTGATCTGACTGCGACCGTTACGACAAGGTTTGCAATCGGCAACGAATTGCGCACTACCAACGGCATAGGAAATGAAAACTTCGAAGGACTCATCGATGAAGTGCGCATCAGCGGCATTGCACGTGCTGCCGATGACATGATTCTGCGCAGTTCTATTCCATGGGCCAAGAATCCCGTTCCGGCCAGCGGGCAAACCACGGTAAATCCGTCCATTACAAAACAGCTTGGCTGGGATACGGCAGAACTGGCCAATGTCACAAAGCATTATGTGTATCTGGCGGAAAGTGAGCCGAATTTTACCGGCATTTCTCCGGCGGTTGTCACCGATCTGATCGATCCCATCGAATCGGCTGTCACTCTTACCACCGATAAGGTTTACTACTGGCGGGTCGATGAGAGCATTAATCATTCTTCGCCAAGTGATCCGAATACCGTAACCGGTCCCATTTGGTCATTCGAAACCATCAAGAGCGGGCCTGCCATCACCGCAGACCCGGATGATGCCGCAGTGTTCCCGGCGAACGCAGCGTCATTTGAAGCGGGATTCAACAGCATTACGACGCCGACCGCAAGCTGGTACAAGGCAGGCGAACCGGATGTACTGCTGGCCGGACAAACAGGAGCCGGCACAACGGTCAGCGGCGACTATACGGTGATCGTAACGGACCTTGGCGACGGATTGTTCACCTCTACTCTGACGGTCGCCGACACAGAGATTGCAGATGAAGGATACTACTACTGTTCAGTGACCAACAGCAGTTCTGAAACGCAGACTACGCTTTCGGCAGGTCTGGCCGTAAAACGTCTTGTGGCCCATTATCCGTTTGACGGCGATGCCAATGACGCCATTGGAACCGTACACGGAACACTTAAAAATATCGATCCCAATAACAGTGAGTCATTGCCTGTGTTTGTCGGCGGAGCCCCAAACTATGGACAAGCCATCAAGTTCGACGGCACTCAGTTTGTGGAATTGACCACCGCGGCGTATCCCAAGAGCGGCATCGGCGGCGCTTTGGAAGCCGGTACTGTTGTCTGCTGGGTCCGACTCGACGGCTTTACAGCAACCGCAATGGCCATGGGCAATCATAATGACGGCTCCGGGCCGGGATGTCAGATGTGGTTTTCCGGAACCAACGGCCAGCAAATCAATTTCCGTCTCCGTCAGAACACCGGCGACACTGAGATGCCGCAGGTCAGCGGCCTGACAGAGACCACCCTGGCAGGCGACGGTCAATGGCATCTGCTGGCAGCAACGTATGAAAAAGGCAGTGTTGGACAGTTGTATCTGGACGGAGAGCCGTTCGGGGCATCCGATGCCTATACCGCAAATCCGGCGTTTAATCCGTGGACTTACCCGACGATCATCGGCGGCAACAACAACCGCGGAACCATCACCGATTTACTGAACGGCGCCATCGATGATTTGAGAGTTTACAACTACCGGTTGGGCGGACTGGAAATCGCCGATCTGTACCTGGCAGGTTATCCGGATGCCAAGCCCTGCATTCTGGAGTATGCATCTCAATTTGACTTTACCGGGCCGGAAGGAAAACCGGATTGCATCGTTAATCTGAATGATTTTGCCGTGATGGCCGCCGAATGGCTGTCCTGCGGCTTCTATCCGCAGTGCCAATAATCGGCGGGTTCTGTAAATGAGGCGTATGTGCCCGGGGCGGACAGCGGGTCCGCTCCGGGAAAATTATAGGATTCCTTTTGAGTGGAGGTAGTAGTGATGAAAAAGTTCGTTGGAGGTTTAATGATTCTGTGTATGGGAGCTTTGGCTTCCGCCGCGGTGGTGCAGACGGCCGATACGCTGCACTACTGGAATTTCGATGATGGAACGGGCAAGGACCTGGCCGGTTCGTTTGACGTAGCGGCCTACGAAGGCGCCGTTATTACTTCGGGCGTTGCAATCACCTTTGATAATCAAGCCACCAATACGGGAAAGATTATCGCGGATGCAACCGGGTATACAAATTATTCGTCACTGGGCAATTTCATCGGGGCAGACGGGTCCTTTACCTTTGAAGCAATGGTCAAACCCTTGCTGGCGGATTCCAGCACTTTCCAGGAAATTCTTTGTGGTGAGGGCGACGGCGGCGGCGACACCCGCGGCTTTCAGTTCCGAATCGAAAGCGATGACAAAACACTCCGCTTCCAGAACCTTTCCTCAGGCACAAACAATTGGAATGCCGCCATTTCGTACACGCCGGGGCAATGGTATCATGCGGCAGTTACCTTTGATGCAGCCACCGGCGCATTGAACATGTACTGGACACCGGCAGGTCAGGCAGCATTCAATGTATTGTCCATCACGGTCGATGCCGTCAATAATCCGCTTTTGCAGGCCGGCGATATGACCCGATTCTGCATCGGGAATGAACTGCGTGTCAACGGCGGTTACGGCAATGAAAACTTCGAAGGGTGGATCGACGAAGTGGGTATTCACGGTGTCGCCCTTACCTCCTTTGACACCAGTATTCCGGAACCGACAACGATGGCTCTGCTGGGCCTGGGCGCTTTGGGGCTGATCAAACGCCGCCGCGCATAAGCGAAAATTTAAAATTCCTGTATGGGCCGGGCTTACCAGCCCGGCTCGTACGGAATCGCGATAAAGCAGTTTTAAACGGGGTGGTGATTTGCATAGGTTAATCGGCAACGCTTAACGGCTGCTGCACAGAGGGGGTGTTTTATTATGCAAACCGGAAACAGAAATATTTTGTTTGAGAAAAGGAGTTTTGAAAGAATGGGACATTCTCCAAGAACCTGCAAAGCGTTTACCCTGATTGAGC
Organism: uncultured Pirellulales bacterium; assembly: GCA_964649955.1. Classification (GTDB taxonomy): domain Bacteria; phylum Planctomycetota; class Phycisphaerae; order Sedimentisphaerales; family Anaerohalosphaeraceae; genus T3Sed10-213. The sequence continues at coordinate 9,633 of CAZYQN010000070.1, read as the reverse complement.
TGCTGGTCGTCATTGCAATTATCTCACTGCTGATGACGATCATCGTACCCTCTCTGAAAAAGGCGCGTCAGGCGGCCCGCAGAGTAGTGTGCTCTTCCCAACTGAGTCAGTTGGGCAAAGCACTGGAAATGTACCAGATGAATCACAATTACAAACGTTTTGCGATTCGTAATACCGCCGGCGACACCAATCTGTATTGGATGGGCAAAATCGCCGACTACATCGGCGAAGGCGGTTACGGCCAGCAGTATCGTTTGGGAGAAACCATCGACGCACTGCTGTGCCCGTCCACTCCGGCGGCCACGTATGTCCAGTCCGCGGAGCGGGCCGCTCAAACGTCCGGTTTTTGGGGCAGCGCCGATCGTCCCTGGGAATGGAAGCGCGACACCACTATGTCCACACTGGGCGGTTATGCGATTAACGGCTGGGTCGGATACGACAGTCAGTATGACCAGGTTAGCGGGTACAAGGAATATCTGTATCGAGATTGGCTGAAGCTGTCGGCCAATGTACCTCTGTTCGGAGACGGCCTCTGGCCGATCGCCTGGCCCCGCGGCACCGATGGGGTTCCCCGGGACCTTTACGGCGGCAGCGACGCAGCGGCCGTTACGGAACTGCTGACCAATCACATGGCCCGCTTTGTTATCAGCCGTCACGGACGGAATATCAATATCATTTACCGCGATCTCCACGTTGAATCGGTCGGGCTTGAAACGCTGTGGAATCAGCCGTGGCACAACGGGTATCAATATCCGACCGGAGAAATTCAATTGCCTTTAAAATAAAATAGTATTTATTAAACCGGGGGTTTTTGATATGATTCTGCTATGCAGCCCATAAAATGTCCATACGTTCAGCCGTATCGATATGAACCGCTGGGTGACTTCAAGCCCCCGGCGGACTGCTGATACCGACCTTGATTGGCAATAAGAAACATTCAAAATAATTTCAATAAGGCGGACAAATGAATGCCATCAAACAATGCATTCTTCTCTTCATATGGGGACTGACAACCGCTGTCTTTGCACAAAATGCAGGCCCTTATGAGGTTGATTCCTATACGCTTCATCTGTATCATTTTGACGGCGATGCGACGGATGCCGTTACGGTCAATGCCGTTGATTTAACGCTGAACAACGCAACTGTGTCTGCGGCTTCATATTCGGATTTCGGCATGGCGCTGGATACGTACACTGGCGGCGATAGCGCTATTGCCTACAGCGACGAAAAGCTGATAGGAACGTATTTTACCGGCACAGACGGGGCATTTACCTTTGAGGCAATCGTAAAACCTCTTGTGGCCATAACTGCCATTCCCAATCATATGGAAATCATTTCCGGCGATGACGAAGATGCTGACCGCGGCTGGCAGTTTCGCATCACGACCGCCGGACAGCTTGAATTCAATAACATATCCGCCGGCGGCAATCAATTTTTGGCGCCCTTGCCGCCGTATACGGTCGGAAGCTGGTATCACGCGGCGGTAACGTATAACGGCCAGGCAGGCGCCGCCGACAATTTGAAACTTTACTGGACCAAGCTGGACGATAGTCCTGAGCAAGCGGCGGAACTGGCCTCCTTTCAAATGTCCGCAGACATCAATCCTTCCTACGCGATTGATTTCGCCGTCGGCAATGAAGCCCGTGGAACCTCCAGTGAAAACTTCGAAGGATTGATCGATGAAGTGCGCATCAGTTCTATTGCACGCCAGCCGAATGATATGATCTTCGCATTCAGCGCCGTACCTCGTCCGGTTATTATCACTCACCCTGTCGATGCTAAGGTATCAGAACCGCACACGGCTGTATTCCAGACAGTTTTTGAAAGCCAATCGACACCGGTTGTTCAATGGTTCAAGACCGATCCGGCAGGCGATATTGAACTTACAATCGCCAATCCGGATATTGATATTCAGACAGCCTGCGATCCGGATACGCAGCAGTACGTAACGACGCTGTCAATCCGCAACACATCGCTCGCTGAAGATACGGGAGGCTATTATTGCAGAGTCAATAACGACAGCACTCTGCCGCGTAACAGCAATACCGTTTATCTAACCGTCGTTGGGCTTGTGGCTCACTGGACAATGGATCTGTCGGATTTTGTTTCCGGTTACTATGTGGACCGTATCGCCGGCTATCCCGCAGCAGCGGCAGGAACACCGATATTCGTGGCCGGTGCTGACGGCCAAACAGTTAAGGCCGTACATATTACCCCAACAACCGGCTGGGCATCGCTCGATGGGTTCACTCCAAGCTCAACCGGCGCGTTGACCGTCAGCCTGTGGGTCAACTGGCAAGAACCCGTCGGAACAACCGGCGACCTGGCAATCACCGGTAATTTTGTGCCGGAAAGCTCCGTGGCGATGCCGAACGGTTTAAAGGCGGACGGGCAATGGCAGCATATTTGTATGGTGTTTGACGGGGCAACCTGCCAATTATACAGTGACGGCCTATTGCAGGCCGAGGGTGCTTTTGCCCTGCCGACGGAGATGACGGCCCTGTTGGAGATCGGCTCAACCGACGGCGGCGATGAACCCTTTAACGGTTCCATCGACGAGCTTGGCATTTACAACTACGCAATGAACGATATGGAAGTCGCCGAACTGCGATATGCCTTTACAGGCCTGCGGTCCTGCATTTTCGCTTACGGCGATAGGTTTGACTGGACCGGGCCGGAGGGGATTTCGGATTGCCGTGTAGATATTTACGATTTGGTCGACTTTGCGGTTCATTATCTAAGCTCAGACGGCAATTACGACCTGTCGGGACCGCTTGCCCTGCCGGACGGCATTGTGAATCTATACGATTTTACCGAGATGGCTTCTTTGTGGATGGATTGCGGATTGTATCCCGATTGTCCTTAACCGAACGATACGAACAGAGCAGGAAAGAAAAACAAATGACGTTGACAGAAATAACAAAAAAAATTGCTTACAGAATCCGCCGGCGAGCTTTTGTTATAGTGTTTTCGGCGGCACTGGGAACCGCTGCTTTTGCCGGGCCTGCCCCTTCGGGCCTGATGTGTGAGCTGCTGGCCTTTCCTGAAACCACCACCATTGCCGACGCCTCGCCGGAGTTTACCTGGATCGTCAATTCGGACCTGACAAATGACATTCAGACGGCGTATCAAATTCTTGTCGCCTCGACTTCGACCGCCCTGGATCAGAATCAGGGGAACGTATGGGACAGCGGCAAGATTGTCTCGGACAATTCGATTAATGTCACCTATGGCGGATCAGCGTTGGCTGTCAACAGCACCTATTACTGGAAAGTTCGCACCTGGAACAAAAACGATCAGGCCTCCGATTGGTCGGCGAGCCAGTCCTTCAAAACCGCCGCTTCATTTTCGTCGTACTCCACCGCCCGTTATAAACAGGTCCTCACGCCGGTGGCCCCGGTTGATATTCAAACCATCGCCTCGGGACATTATCTGATCGATTTCGGCAAAGATGCCTTCGGCTATCTGCGATGGACATTGCCGCCGGAAAAGCTGACCCATCTTCGTCTCGGTACCCCTGAGCAAACCATTTTAAAACTGTCTTCGGACACAACATCACAGCAAGCCGGCGATGTGGAAGTCCATTTCGGGGAAAAACTAAAAGACGGCCGGGTAGATCGATCCCCCGGCGGCACCATCCGCTATTATATGACGACCGTGTCATTGGCACCGGGAACCACGACCTATGAAATTCATCCGCCGGGGACCACAACGGGCATTTCAATCCCTGCCGAATTCGGACGGGTAGCGCCGTTTCGCTATGTGGAACTGGTCAATTGTGCTGCATCGCCGAGCATTGAACACTTCCGGCAGATGTCTTTGCATTATCCGTTTGACGATACCGCAGCCGAGTTCCAATGCGATGATCAAACGCTTAACGCAGTCTGGGAATTGTGCCGCTACAGTATGAAGCCGACCAGTTTCTGTGCCGTCTATGTCGATGGCGATCGTGAACGCAAGCCCTATGAAGCAGATGCCTACATCAATCAGCTCAGCCATTATTCTGCAGACCGCGAGTTTTCGCTGGCCCGTTACTCTCATGAATATCTGATGACCCATGAGACCTGGCCGACCGAATGGCGGCACCACTCCATTATGATGGCCTGGGCTGACTATCTATACACGGGCAATGCCGAATCGCTTGCGTTTTATTATAATCAGCTCAAAAACGATAAGCTTACGGTCAGTTCCGGCTCTGTGCGCAGCGACGGCCTGATTGACCCGAGCACCACAGACATCGTCGACTGGCCTGCGGGAGAACGGGACGGATACGTATTCAAACCCATCAATACAGTGGTCAACGCCTTTTATTACCATAGCCTGCTGTTAATGAAGCAGATTGCCGAAGTTCTCGGCAAGACCGCCGACGCCCAACAGTTCCAGCAGGACGCCGGCCGGGTCTATCAATCCTTCCAGTCGGTCTTCTTCAATACCGCCACAGGCCTTTATGTAGACGGCGAAGGAACCACGCATTCCTCTTTGCACGCAAATATGTTCCCGCTGGCATTCGGATTAGTACCCAAAGACAAACAGCCGGCCGTTATCAATTTCGTTAAATCCAAACAAATGGCGTGCAGCGTGTACGGGGCACAATATCTTCTTGAAGGATTATACCGAAGCGGACAGCAAGAGGCAGCGCTGGCCCTAATGACCTCCGACAGCACAAGAAGCTGGGTCAATATGATGCGGGAAGGCTCCACGATCACGATGGAGGCCTGGGGAATCGCCTATAAACCGAATCAGGACTGGAATCACGCCTGGGGTGCTGCGCCGGGCAATATCATTACCCGATATCTGATGGGGATCCAGCCGATAGAACCGGGCTTCAAGAAAGCGATTATCCACCCGCACCCGGGCACACTGACCAACGCCCGGATTGTTACCCCGACGATTCGAGGCCCGATTACCCTGTCGCTGGACAAACAGGCCGACAGTTGTACGTTCCAGATAACGATTCCGGCCAACACGACCGCCCGATTTGTCCTTCCGGAAAACTGTAACAGTTTTACCTCTGTTCTGCTGGACGGCACGCCGGCAACGCTGCAGCAGGAAGGAACTGTGCGTTTTATCGATCCCATCGGGTCAGGAACTCACGTTGTAACGGCTCAATAAACTCGACCAAAGTAACATAGTGAAACTCCGAAGAGGTACCCGTGTCAGGGGTGAATGGCCGGGTATCTCTTCTTTTTTTGCCAAAATGCATTGCCGCATCGCCTGCCATGCTGGCAGGGACAAAGTCCCTTGCCATCCTGATATGACGGCCATAGTGAGCCGTTCAGTTTCGACTGGAATATTATTAACATATTAACTGAAAAGGACTTAAAGATATTTCAGCCCTTCCTGCTTTCGCTCTGGCATACCATTTGCAAAACACAGTCTTCAACAGTAGCTGTATAATACATTGAACTTATGAACTATAGACGTAAATAACCCTTAAATGTGGTGAAAGGAGATCAGAACGTATGAAGATTCGCCCCTTAGCTAACAAAGTGATCGTTCAGCGCCTGGAAGCTGAAGGCAAGACCGCCGGCGGTATCGTGCTGCCCGATTCAGCAAAAGAAAAACCCCAGCGCGGCAAGATCATTGCAGTCGGCGAAGGTAAGATGCTCGACAACGGCCAGCGTGCCCCCGTTTCCGTCAAAAAAGACCAGCAGGTACTCTTTACCAGCTACGCCGGCACCGAAGTCAAAATCGACGGCAAGGAATACCTCATTATGGAAGAATCGGACATTATGGCGATTATTGAGTAATCGGCCCGCTGTCCGGGACTTATTTGAAGAACTGAAAATACAGGAGATATCACACTATGGCAGCAAAAAAGATAGCGTATGATGTTGAAGCCCGCGCCGCGATCCGCGAAGGCATTCGCAAACTGGCCCGCGCGGTAAAGATTACTCTGGGCCCGTGCGGCCGTAACGTCATCCTCGAAAAGTCATTCGGCTCGCCGACCGTCACCAAAGACGGCGTCAGCGTCGCCAAGGAGATCGAACTGTCTGACCCGTATGAGAATATGGGCGCCCAGATGGTCAAAGAAGTCGCCTCCAAGACCAGCAATGTCGCCGGCGACGGAACCACCACCGCGACCATTCTGGCCGAAGCCATTTTTGAAGAAGGTCTCAAGAACATCACCGCCGGCGCCAATCCGATGCAGGTCAAACGCGGCATTGACAAGGCCGTCGAGACCATCGTCGCCGAGTTGCAGAAGATGAGCATACCGGTCGAATCCGGCAAGCAGATTCAGCAGGTCGCCACCTGCTCGGCCAATCAGGACGCCGAGATCGGCAAGACCCTCGCCCAGGCCATGGACAAAGTCGGCAAAGACGGCGTTATTACCGTCGATGAAGGCCAGTCGCTGGAAACCCTCGTCGAACTGCTCGAAGGTATGCAGTTTGACAAAGGCTACCTCAGCCCGCACTTTATCACCAACCCGCAGGAACGCACCGTCGTCCTCGAAAAACCCTATATCCTCGTCAACGAAAAGAAGATCAGCTCCGTCAAGTCAATGGTTCCCGTGCTTGAGCAGGTTGCCAAGCAGGGTCGCCCGCTGCTGATCATCTCCGAAGACGTCGAAGGCGAAGCCCTGGCAACGCTGGTCGTCAACAAGCTCCGCGGCGTCTTGCAGGTTTGTGCCGTCAAGGCCCCCGGCTTTGGCGACCGCCGCAAGGCCATGCTGCAGGACATCGCCATCCTGACCGGCGCACAGGCGATCTTTGAAGACCTCGGTCTCCAGCTCGAAAACGTCCAGCTCAATCAGCTCGGACAGGCCAAACGCATCACCATCGACAAAGACACCACGACCATCGTCGAAGGTGCCGGCACCACCGCTGACATCAAGGGCCGTATCGAACAGCTCAAACGCGAGATCGACGCGACCACCAGCGAATACGACGTCGAAAAGCTTCAGGAACGTCTGGCCAAACTGGCTGGCGGCGTCGCGGTCATCAAGGTCGGTGCAGCCACCGAAGCCGAAATGAAAGAAAAGAAAGCCCGCGTCGAAGACGCCCTGCACGCCTGCCGTGCCGCAGTGGAAGAAGGTATTCTGCCCGGCGGCGGCGTCTCATCGCTCAAGTGCCTCGGAGCGCTGGACAAGATCAAATGCAATGGCGATGAAAAGGTCGGCGTCGATATCGTGCGTCGCGCAGTCGTCGCCCCGATCAAGCAGATCGCCGTCAACGGCGGACTGGACGGCTCCATCGTCGCCCAGAAGGTTATGGAATCGACCGAGAAGAACTTCGGCTACGACGCCGTCCGCAAGGAATACGGCGACATGATCAAGTTCGGCATCATCGTGCCCACCAAGGTCGAACGCACAGCCCTGCAGAACGGCGCCTCAATCGCCTCACTGCTCTTGACCACCGATGCAGTGGTCAGCGAAATCCCCGAAAAGAAAGATGCCCCTGCAATGCCCGGCGGCGGCATGGGCGGAATGGGTGGCATGGGAGGTATGGGCGGCATGGGTGGCATGGGCGGCATGTACTAAACCATCCCCCTCTCTATTATCACAGCACCAAAGGGCTTGGCAATTATCGCCAGGCCCTTTTTGTTTATCCCTCCCTGTCAAATTGCACTTTGCCAAAATACTGCCGATCCGGTACAATTAAACCCATTCCTTAAACAACATTTTCAATTGATTTACCGGGAAGGATTTTCTATGAAACTACAGCAGGTTCGTCAGGCGGTTGAAGAGATCGCCCCGCTCAAGCTGGCGCAGGATTGGGACAACGTCGGCTTTCTGCTCGGTGACGCCGCGCGGGATATCCAGCGCATTCTGATCACCATCGATACGACCAAAGCCGTCGCCGCCGAGGCCAAACGCTTCAAGGCCGATCTGGTCCTGGCCTATCACCCCGCCATCTGGGACGGCCTAAAGAGAATCACCGCCGACGGCCCGACCGCCCCGCTCTATGACCTCATCCGGGCCAACATCGGCGTCTTTTCCATCCACACCGCTCTGGACGCCGCGGCCGGAGGCATCAACGACGCCTTGGCTGACATCCTGCCGCTGGCCGAGGCCAAGCCCATCGGCGACTACGTCGAAAACCCCGCCGGCCCGCAGTACAAAATCACTACATTCGTGCCGGATGCCGCCGTCAACACCGTCGCCGAGGCCCTGTATGCCGCCGGAGCCGGTGCCATCGGCCACTATTCCCACTGCGGCTTCATGACCGAGGGCGTCGGCACATTCCTGCCGCTGGAAGGGGCCACCCCCGCTATCGGCCAAAAAGGCACACTCGAGCGTGTCAGCGAAATCCGGCTGGAAACCGTCGTCCCCGCCGGCAAAGTCGCCGCCGTCATCGCCGCCCTGCGCAAGTCGCACCCCTACGAAACCCCGGCCTTTGACGTATTCCGGCACTGCGATGTCGAAAATCGCATCGGTCTGGGCCGCATGGGCCGCCTCAAAAACCCGACCTCGCTGGACGCCATTGTCAAAAACATCAAAAAAATCACCGGCGCCAAGGCTTTCGGCCTGATCGGCCCGGCCAAACGTACCGTCCGCACCGCCGCCGTCTGTGCCGGCTCCTGCAGCAAACTCATCGACTCCGTCATCGCCGCCAATTGTGACCTCTATCTGACCGGCGAGCTCAAACACCACCAGGCCATCGCCGCCCAAGAGGCGGGTCTGACCTGTATTTGCCTGTCCCACAGCGTTTCGGAGCGGTTTGCACTGAAAAATCTCGCAAAAGAATTGAAAAAACGCCTCAAAACGGTCACAATACGCCTCAGTCAAAAAGATGCCGATCCCTTCAATTGGAAACAGGTATAATGCAGAACTCCGAACAGGACTATAAAGATAATAAACTGGAAGAAAACCTGAAAGCCGACGAGCAGCCGCAGACGGCCGGTGACACCGACGCCCCGCAAGAGGCCGCCGCAGACACTGAACCCCTGCCGCCCATTCAGGAGCCTCAGCCGGTGGAGTTCGTCCCCGACGATGCCCCGCTCAAGCACCCCCGCGTCGAAGAGGAAGACGAATTCGCCCCGCAGGTTCAGCCGGAGCCGGAAAAACCCGCCGCCGAGGCCGTGTCCGCACCAGCAGAACAGCTCCCTGCCGAAGAGGCCGAAGAAGACGACGATGAGCCGGACGAGTCCGAGCCGCTGGAGCCGGAAGAGTACGAGACAACATTGGAAACGGTCATCGAGGCGGTCCTGTTTGCCAGCGATGAACCCCTCGGGGCCAAGCGGCTGGTCGATATCGCTGAGGCCGGCTCGGTCAAACAGGTTCGCCAGTGCGTCCGCGACCTGAACAAAAAATACAAACAGGGCGGCTTTTCCTTCCGTATTGAAAAAATCGCCGGCGGCTACCAGATGATGACCCTGCCCGCCTTCAATCCCTGGCTGGGCAAACTCATCAAAGTCCGCACCGACAACAAACTCTCGCCGGCGGCCTTGGAGACCCTGGCCGTCGTCGCCTACAAGCAACCCATCATCCGCGCCGATGTCGAGGCCATCCGCGGCGTCGCCTCCGGCGAGGTCATCCGCAACCTCATGTACAAGGGCCTGGTCAAAATCGTCGGCCGCGCCGAAATCCTCGGCCGCCCCATGCTCTACGGCACCACCAAAAAATTCCTCGACGTCTTCGGCCTCAACACCCTCAAAGACCTCCCCAAAGTCGATGAACTCAAAAACCCGGAA
>CAZYQN010000069.1:0-17925 GCA_964649955.1 uncultured Pirellulales bacterium | reverse complement strand
TTAGAACTACTTCCTTGTTTTCAGTGGTAAAAACCGCGATATTGTGTTCAAGAAGCAACAAGTTGCGTCAAGTTCCATCACACTTACGCTCAGTTGCATACAAGTTGCGCGCAGTTGTGTCATGTTGCGCTCAGTTGCGCGCGGTTTCAGATGAGTTTTAGAGCAGTTGAATGAAATAATACCGGTAGGAATAAATACAGAATTAACACATACCAAGGGACTAATTATTGCACAGCCGTGTCCGGATTATCTCGGCCCGCAAGCTGTCCCGCTGGTCGGCATCCAGCACGCGCCCGGCCCGAATCTGCAAATGAGCCGGCAGCGTCAGCATAAACAGTTCATTGACCGTCGCAATATCCACCTTCTCGATCCGCCCCAGGTTCACCCCCAGCCGGACACTGCTCAGCAGGTACAGCGCCTCCTGCGAGCTGACCAGACACGCATTCCGCAATACCCCCAGTGCCCGCTGGATTTTGTCATCCAGTGTCCGGGGCTTTTTCGCCATCAGCGTCCGCCGCGCCTCCAGTTCATACGCCGCGATCTTCGGCACCACCCGGGTAACAAAATCCTCCACCACCTGCGCCTCGCTGACGCCCAGCGTTACCTGATTGGACAACTGGAACAAATCGCCCACCGCATCCGTCCCTTCGCCGAACAATCCCCGCACCGCCAGATCGCAATCGCGCGCCGCCGCCAACACCTTCTCAATCTGTCCTGTCATCTTCAAAGCCGGCAGATGCAGCATCACCGACACACGAATCCCCGTCCCCAGATTCGTCGGACACGCCGTCAGATATCCGTACCGCCGGTCAAAGGCATATTCCACCCGCTGCTCGATCAAATCGTCAATGCGGTTGATGCGATCCCAGCATGAATGCAGATCCAGCCCCGGCGCCAGCACCTGAAGCCGCAGATGGTCTTCTTCATTGATCATCGCCGCGAATGCCTCACCCGTAGCGATAATAACGCCCCGCGGCCCGTGCCCTTGTGCCTGACGCCGGCTGATTAAGTGCCGCTCCGTCAGCAGCTCGCGTTCCACAGACGATGCCCCAGCCACATCGATAAAGAAAACCTCATCCCCCAGGTTCAGTCCCAGCAGCGCCTCTTTAAATCGCTCCAGCACTTCACGCTGCTGCAATTCCGACAGACACGGCAAAAACGCATACCCCGCCGCATTGCGCGCAAGACGTATCCGCGATGAAATAACGACATCGGAAAATAATCCCCGCCCCTGGCCGAACCAGGCACTGGGCGATTTGCATAAATCAGCCGGTCTCATTCGTGTTGTTTGATTTCGTCCCGCAGTCGGGCGGCGGCTTCATAGTCTTCGTTTTTCACGGCCGTCTCAAGGTCGCGCCGCAACTGCCGCAAAAGAATATCTTTCTTTTCTTCATCCGAGGTATGGGTCGGGACTTTGCCGCTGTGCCAGCTCTTCCCGTTATGGCTTCGCTCGATCAGCGGCATAAGCTGATCTTCAAAATGCTTGTAATCGTGAGGACACCCCAAAAGACTTTCCTTGGAAAATCGCTTGAGCGTCATTCCGCAATCAGGGCACTTTCTGTCCTCGAGTTCCGATTCCGCCGCCGCGCTGCTCGGTTCAGCCTGAGGCTGCACACTCAGCAATGTATTGATCAACTCGTTAAGCGGAATATGAGCCTTCACTGCCAGTCCCTGTTGCTGGGCACATTCCTGACACAGATGCGTCTCGGCCCGCTGGCCGTTGGAAATCTCGGTCAGATGGATCGTTGCTGTTCGTTCTTTACACGCCTGGCAAAGCATAACCTCTCCATAAACTCGTTTTTACGTCACCTGCCATTATATCAGGATATGTCAGATTATCGACAAAAATATCGCCCGCCTGAAACAGGATTCACCGCTGGGGCTGATATCTGGCCCGACACCCCGCCGCTTCGGTAATTTCAATATACCCCAGGCAGGCCGGGAGTTTTATGTGTGGGGCGACTCTGTCAAACAGAATCTTGGCAACCGCCTCGGCAGATGCATTTTTCCCTACGAAAAACGGCGTTTTTTCAAGCTCCTGACCGTAAAACGGCGACACAGCCGCCTCAAGAATCCCCCGAAGTTCCACAAAATCCATCACCAGCCCCTCCCCGTTCAGCTCCGCCGCATACACCCCCGCAGTCACCTGCCAATGATGTTCGTGAACGGATTCCTGTGTGCCGTCAGCAAATGTCAGCCGGTGGGATGCCTCAAAACCCGCCTCTACAATAATCCAATACATGGGTTCCGGATTTCGTTTTTAGTTGTATTTTTGTGGTTATTCCGGGACATCCGGACTTACGGCCGGATGAGTCGTGCGTACTTTTTGTTTGAGCCGTTCATAGACTGACAAGGGTATCAGCTTGCTGACATCCCCCCCCAGCAGGGCCAACTGACGCACCATTTTCGAATTAACGTAACCATATTCCTCGCTGGTCATAATAAAAACCGTCTCAATCCCTGCAACGGTGCGGTTAGTCATTGCCAACTGGAATTCGTACTCCACATCCGTAAGGTTGCGCAAGCCCCGGAGCATTACCCCGGCCTTCTTTTCGGCGGCAAACTTAACCGTCAAACAGTCATAGCTTTCAACCGATACCCGAGGCATCCCCGCTACCAGTTCGCGGATCATCTCAACCCGTTCGTCTTTGGTAAACAATTCACCCTTGTCCGGATTTTGCCCTACGGCGATAATTAATCGGTCAAACAGCTTATTACCCCGGTTAATTACGTCCAGATGGCCATTGGTGATCGGGTCAAACGACCCGGGAAAGATGGCAGTGATTGATTTATGCTCCATACACCATCGTCCGAAAAAACCGCTTATTTTGGGTTTGGCTTGGCCAGCGATTCCAGAATCAGTTCTTCAAGATCACGGGCGCCATGCTCGACATCCAATTGATTCATAAAGTATTCTGTTGCACTGAACCGCTGTTCGGCCAGTTTACGCACCGAATCAAACCGGTAACTCTCCTTTAGGCGGGCCTGCCAGTAACGATAGTCCACCTTGCGTTTCCAGCTTTCCAGCACGTCCGAAACCCCTTTGCCGTGGATAACATACCGCCGGAATTCATTAAACAGCCCGACCGCTCCCATATCGTCAAGGTTTCGTGCATCCGACAGAATCATCGCCTCGGTCATCTCGGTGAAGCGATTGCTCGATTCAACAATGATTTTGCAGATTTTATCGATCCTTGGCCCCGCCAGCGCACCGGACAGTTTATCGGCCACCACCTGCGTCGAAAAATCGCGTAAATCGGTCTGGCTGATGTCCGCCAGGACAAGCCGCGCTGACATATCTTCGACATCGGCATAATGAGCAAATCCGGCATCGGCAAAATAGGTTGCGGCAATCAGGCAGAACCGGTCAACGGACAGGTTTTTATCGGTCAGTTCCGGCATCCGACAGATGTGCTCGACATTGCGGAGGATGCGAAGCGTACGGTCCCATAACCAATTGTCCTGAATACCCGCCAACGTCGGCACGGATAGCGATTGCTGAGCAATCTGGCGTATGACATCAATTTCTGACATATCTACTCCTTGGCTCTGTATTCTCGATTCGTATGTTATCGCAGGTTTTCACCCCGTCGTCAAGGTTATAAATCGGCTAAATCGTCAATCAAAAATGCCGCCTATACGTCTTTTTATCGATACAAACCCACCTTCAAAGACAAGAAATTTTGGAAAAATTTTAACAATTGACTTGTTTCCGCAAAGCGATTTACCCCTTCCGCCGAAAAATAATGTAGAATTTACACAGAGAATGAGGAAAAGAATAAAAATTGGTGAATAAAAAAGATGTAAATGGCCGAAGAAAATGTTACAATTAACGCGATGGAATGCATCTATAACAAAGCGAAACGACAAAGCAAGTTGGCCGAAACGTCAGGGAAGATTATGGCAAGTCAAAATCGCACGGTGGCGGTGTTGTTTACTCTTCTGGCAGCAATGACCGGAGGGGCATTGGTATTGATGGCGCTGGATAATTATGCTCCCAGCGCCGGGGCCTACAGCTTGTCCAGTTATCTTCGTTTAGACCCTGTTGAAGAGGTCGTTACTGATACTCTGCAAACAGCTTCCGCCCAGTGGGCCGGGATTGAAATAGTATACAGTCAAACCCGCGGCGGTAATACTCAGGAACTCCCCCTGCTGAGGAGTCTGGCAGGCAAGGAAGCCATTGATTTTCATTTTCTCATCTGCAACGGCAACGGCGCTGAAAACGGCAGCATTCAGACGTCTTCGCAATGGAAGCAGCAAATTGGTTCCGGCCAGAATGGCATGATTCGCATTTGTGTAATCGGCGATGAAAAGACCAATTCTCCTACCAGCAGCCAAATTCAGCGTACCAATGATCTGATAGAAAGTCTGAGCCGAAGTTACAATATCGGCCCCCGCCAGGTCCAGTATCCTGACAACTGGCAGATGTAAGCTCTCTCTGAATAGTTTTCATCCGCAATTTCCCTTTATCCAAAGAATTGATATACAATTTCCCTGTTATCTACGGACACATCTAATCCACATATAATGCCTTTTTTTAGCCTTCTTTCTGTAGAAAATGGTATGCAGATTTCGTGCAAAACAAAGCATTAAATCGCGCAAATCCATATCATTGAGTCCATTTCGGTGTTAAAATCGGTGTTTTTCTGCTATATTACATTAACGGAGTAAGGGTATGCATAAACTCTCTGGACGATCCGGATAATTACCACCGCATTTGGGTATAGTCGTGTCCAGATATATCAATTGTCACAATAGACAACTAAATAAAAAGGCTGATGGGGAGGCCGTCGGATGATGAAATGGATATTCGGGTTTTGGATTTTGATACTGGCCGTATCGTCACGAGTCATTGCGGCTGACGGATTTGGTCAATACACAACCGGCGGAAACGGGGGGACAATCGTGGGTGTTGATAATGCGGCTGACCTTGAATATTATGCCGAGGTTTCGACAAATCCCTATATCATTTTAATTTCGGGCACTATCGACATCGGCAGCAGTATCGAAATCCGATCCAATAAAACGCTTCGAGGTGCGGATTCAAGCACCACCCTTATCGGCCAGCTCGGTTTTCGGAATCGCGATTCCAACATCATCCTGGAACGGCTGAACATTACCAATCCCTATGATTACGGCGAGGGAGACGGCGTCAGCTTAAAACAAGAAATCAGCAACGTTCTTATCACCAAATGCACGTTTTATGATTGCTCGGACGGCTGCCTGGATATTTCCAATGAATCGGACTTGATTACAGTCTCCTGGTGTAAATTTTACTATACTTCTGACAACGGTCACAACTTCAGCAATCTTATCGGCAGCAGCGACAAGCAAACCGGCGATCGGAATAAGCTGCGTGTTACAATGCATCATAACTGGTGGACAACACTCTGCAAAGAACGAATGCCGCGGGTGCGATATGGTCAAGTTCATGTCTATAACAATTATTACAGCGACCTTATGAGCGGGGGCTATTGTGTCGGGGTGGGCGTCGAATCGCATCTTCGGGTTGAGAATAATTATTTTGATCGTGTTCCCATGCCGTGGAAAGATTACTATTCCGGCACCGGTTATCCTGCCGGAGAAATCGGCTGGAATGACGGTAATGTTTTTTTTGAGTGTTCTGTTCCGACATGGGCGGCCAATCAGTACGAAACCATTTTTATACCGCCTTACGCTTATACCCTCGACGAGGCCACACTGATTCCTTTCATCGTACCGTATGGCGCCGGGGCCGACGGCAAAGACGGCTGTCCGCCGCACTGGCTATTCGGGATGTACGGAGACTTTGATCGCAACAGCGAGATCGATATGCGTGATTTTTCACAGTTTACGCAATACTGGCAAGCCACTACCGATATCGAGAACGCCGATTTTACCAATGACGGTATTGTTGACGGCAACGAACTTTCATTGTTTATTGAACATTGGATGCAGGTTCTGCCAAAGTAAGGCTTCGATAATACTGCCGTCAAGCGATACTATGAATCAATGCCCAGAACAAAAAGATAATCGCCGCAGTGATGGCTGTGCTGACCAGAAAGCCGGCAGCGTCCTGCGATGTCCATTTGCAAAATTCCCAATTTGAGCGGATGAAGAGTTTGGTGTGATCGAATCGGGTCGGATCGTCATAACTTTTTTGTACTTCACGGGCGTCCAACTGCGGATCGGGATTCACCGGCGTTTTCATCTTGACGTAGAATCGGGCAATACGCTGATCCATGCCCCGGTCGTGAGTGATTAGGCTGATTGGAATCAACAGCACAAACGGCAGGAATGAGGCAATCAGATAACGCAGTGTCAAAAGGGATGAAGGAGTCATCGCATAGACATCAAAACCCAGCAGACGGGCGATCAGCAGTTCGGTATGGAGCCGGCCAATCCCTGCCATCGGGGAGGCCGGATCGTCGGGGTCGGCATGGGCAACGGTATCAAAATAAATCCCTGAAGGGGGAATCAAGACATTTTTTTTGATTTTCTGTCCTACTTCATCCGCATAGCCGGCAAGTACATCGGCCTGTGCGGCCGCAACGCTGCTGAGGGCCATTCGTTGGGCCGTTTGGCGGGTCATTGTCTCTGACTGACGAATGGATTTGAACATCGGCAGCAGATGCGGTAGAATACCGAGAATAACCGAACATACAATGACCTGAGCATAGACGGCTTTGACCGTCAACCGCCGCCAGAACAACAGCAGCAGAACAGGTGCACCGAAGATAATGTTCAGCGAAGGCAGTGTCTTAATCAGATGAATGATGCTGGTCATGGTTACGGAGACATAAATGCCCAACAGTAAAAAACCGGCAATTGAAAACCGGGAAACATTGATATAGTGGCGGGGGCTTTTGCCGGGGAAGAAGGGCTTGTAAAGATGCCGTACAAACAGTGCCGACAAATAGACACAGACGGCATCGAGTGTCGACATATTGGCGGCTAAAATACCGGCAACCATAACGCCGCGCAATCCCGGCCCGAGCAGGTTGCGGCTGAGTATACCCCACGCAGCGTCGGGATCTGAAATCGACTGTTCGAAGAGCGCATAGGCAAAAAGACCGCATAATGCCCAGATGATTGTTAAAAGCCGCTTTGTATATGCACCGCCTATGCTGCCGATGCGAGCTGTCATTTCGTCACGAGCAGCACCATACATACTCATATTGCCCTGATGTCCGGTGATGCCGATAATCGTAATCAAGACCAGCGCTGCAATAGAATTCCATGCAAATTCATTGCTGCCGGAACCGAATACAAAAAGCATATGATCGGGAATCCGCGACGAAAACTCCGTCCAGCCGCCCAGCCTGACCAGTGACAGAGGAATGAGCATCAACGAGAAAATAATAATCAGGATGCCCTGAAGGGTATCGGTCATCGCAGCGGCCTTTAATCCCCCCATAATGACATACATACCGATGAACACCGTGTATATCAGATAAAACCAAAAAGGACTGGTGTAGGAGACATAGGAAGATATCTTCCCCTGTTTGCAGAGACTGTCTAACAGGCGGTATTCCGTCAATTGCGCCGTATCAAGATGTCCGTCTTTGTATTGCGCATCAAGCTGACGATAGGTTTCATATTGCCGCAAACTCTGTTGTTCGATCCGGGTACAGCGATCAAACGGCTTGATGGTCATTGCCTGAAACGTGCGAAGTGAAGCTTTGTAGCCTACTCCCATAATTAAAATGCTCAGCCATATCCCCATCAGCGCATAGAGAGGGGGCAGGTATTTGCTTTTAAACCGTTCCTCAAACAGTTCGGCCATTGTGACAAGCCGGGCTCTCCGAAACCAGCCGGACATAAACCAATAATACGGGCCGGTGAATACGCCGATAAGCATCAACCAGACTCCGCCCAATCCTTTATTAAAAGCAAAACTGGCTGTGCGGACAGCGCTGTTGGCATCGCTGAGGATTCCCATATTCAGAAAGAACTGAAAAAACCTGTTCATGGAACGGCCGGCCAGGAAAAAATCTTCCTCGGCATTGATACGGGCGGAAATCCTTTTACCTATATAGGTAATCGCAAACAGATAGGCAACAATGATAAAAATATCCAGCGGATAAAAGCCAAGAAACGTCATTGCATATCCTTTTAAGCAGGCGGTGCACCGAAAGCCCTGTATTAACCCTGCGGCAACAAAGCAAGTTTATACATTTCCGTGCCGGCCAGAAGGAAGGCGCCCAGCCCATAGTCTTCAAAATCGGGAAATCTGTCATAGGTCACCGGCTGGCCGTCGGAGGGCTGTTTGCCGGTACTTTGTACAAATCCGAGTTTTCCATCAGGATGCAATGCATCCTGTGACAGGCCGTTCCATCCCTTGACGGCGGCGGGCAGATAGACCGATTCTTCGAGCAGACCCTTGCGAACCCCCCAAGCAAAGCCGTAAGTAAAGAAGGCCGTACCGCTGGTTTCTTTACCGCCGTAGTGGGTCGGATCATGCAGGCTGACATTCCAGAAGCCGTCGGGCCGCTGGATGGGCAGCAGTGCTGCGGCCATTTCTTTGAAGGTCTTGATATATTCGTCGCGATGCGGGGCGTCGGCGGGAAGAATATCCAACACACGCACCAGTGCCGCGAAAACCCAGCCGTTGCCGCGTGACCAGTAACAATCTTCGCCGTTGGGTTCTTTGTAAGGCGGGTCAAAGTCTTTATCACGCCACCAGAGGCCGTCTTCGGGATTATAGAGGCCGTTGTCGCCATGTTTTTCTTTGGTGTAAATGTACAGGTCATACATTTTTTCGAAGTAGCGGTTATCTTCATACAGTACACCAAGCCGGGCGAAGATGGGCATTGCCATTTGAATCGCGTCAATCCACCACCAGTCATCGGATTTGTCGCTGTTGACCATAGCATCGATGCTTTCTTTGATGTCAGCAATGCGTTCGGGCTTGGGGTCGATTCGATACAAGTCGATGTAGGTCTGGCCGCAGCACTGGTCATCCGCATTGCGGGTCTTGCTGCCGCTGCGCATTGACCATTTGTGTGCCTGCCCCCAAGATACAGCATAGTCATAATAGGCTGACTGCGGATCGATCTGATAGAGGGCCATCAATCCTTCGTAGTAGGTTCCGCGCGTCCAGATGCTGCTGGGCCGCTGACGGTTGGTAACGATGGGTTTTCCGGTATCCGGCCATTTTTCCATAAAGTATTGATTGGCCAGTCTCATTTTTGCCAGGATGTCTGCGGCGGCGGGCAAGCCCGCTGAGGCACGAGCAGAAAGTGTTTGTGACTGACGGTGATCTTTTTGGGAAGAACAGGATGTAAAGAAAAGACTGAACATCATCACTGTGCTTATCAGCACGATCCAAGCACATTTTTGGGTCGTAGTCATTGCACTCTCCTTTTTGCTTATGACGCCGTATGGGCAGTTTTCTTGTTCTTAACGATTATACACATTTGTTTTTGATTACTCAATCCTAAAGCTGATTGCTGAGGTAAAGGGCATTTCGTCGGGTGTGGTTATTACAAGGGCATCGGGCTGCTGTTTCCATTGCAGATCGGCGCCTTTGTGCCCCAAGAGGGTTACGGATACGACCGGCCCGTCGAACAAATTGGCCTGCGTGCCCAGCGACACTATTCTGACCGTTGACCCGGCGGGAGGAACCGTCAGACAGAAGGCATATAAAGCGCCATCTTTGCCGACTGTAAAGCGAAAATCTTGCGGCGTAAAGGCGAACTCAGCCTGCCTTTTGCCAAGCTTTCCGCGGGGCAAGACTTTGAGTTTGCCATCGACTTTTTCGCCTTCGGCGAATACCTTCCAAGACTTGCTTCCATATATCCCTTCACCATTGACGGCCATCCAGTATCCCACATCCCTAAGCATACGCCGGCTGCCTTCATCCAGTGAGCCATCCGGCAACAGCGAAATACAGATGGCTGCGTTTCCATCCCGGCAAACACACTCCAGCAGGTAGCGAATGACCATTCCGGCATCGTAAACTACATTCGGGGTATAAAACCAATCGCCTACCGGCGTTTCGCCGATCCAGGGCTGGTCGGTCTTGATGCCCTCAGGAAAACGGCCTTCCTGCGTATTGACAATCCCATTGGCGGGCGGGTGAAATTTGACGATGCTGAAGGTATCGACCTTGCCGCGCCGTTGAAGTGTGCGGTTGTAGTAGTGAGCAATAAGACGCTGGGCGGCGTCGGATTTCATCCCGCTGCCGCTGCGATAGCCGCTGAACGGCTGAGTGGAGTTGCCGTCGGTATAAATAAAGTCCGGGTCGTAATTTTCGATGACATCCATAATTCGATACGCCCACCATGTCGCATACCATATTGCATATTCGGTGTGCCGGGTGAAGACGCCCTTGAGCAAAGTGAAACGAATATCATCGATTCCTTCATACTCGCGCAGATTAACGGTATAGAGCAGCCGCGGGTCATAGCCTTCCCACCATGTCCCTTTGCCATCGTGTATTGTCAGATTACCGTCATAGGGCAGGCCGGCTTTAGGACCGGTTTTGTCGGCGGCAAAGGCGGGCTGATACCACCACCACGTATATTCGTGATGAAAGGCAACACCATAATACATTCCCGCCGCCCGAGCGGCTTTGGTCCATTCGGCCAGCAAGTCACGTTTGGGGCCAATATTGACGGAATTCCACGGCTGATACTTTGAATTCCAGTTGTCAAAATTGTCATGGTGAACACCCTGAATGAACAGGAATCGCGCTCCGGCATCGTAATAGGTTTGCACCAGTTTGGCGGGGTCAAGTTTATCGGGATTCCAGGTGCCAAGGACGTCCTTATATCCGACCGTTGATGGGTGCCCGAATTTTTTGAGATGATTGTCATAATAGCTATGATAGTCAGTGCCCGGCTGATACAGTCGTCGTGCATACCAATCGCCGCTTTGTCCGGCCGACTGCGCCCCAAAGTGTACCCAAATACCGAATTTTGCCTCACGCAGCCAGACGATGTCGCCGGGGTAACTGTCGCTGATTGATTTCCATGTCGGCTGATAGGGGCCATCGGCAATGGGAAAATCCATGTTGACTTCAGGCAGTACATCGGGGTCGCCGACAGGAACGGTGCCGGGAGCTTTAGCGGGGGGAATTTCAGGCATCGGTGCAAGCGTCGGCAACGACCAATCAACGACCTTCTTTGGGCCTTCTCCCGAATCTGCCGGTGCGCCAATACAAAGATTGACACACAGCAAAACCGCCCCCACTGTAATCGTCAGAACCTCTTTCAGTTCACCAGATGTAAACAATTGCATTCGGCCATACTCCTTTATTATGCCCCGACGGGTCGATCAGTTGTCCATCACGGCCAACATTCCGTAAGCGGAGTTCGATGACAATCCAGCCAGTCCCGGACAAACATTGCCGCATCCATGATATCAACCATTCCATCAGTATTCAAGTCCGCCGCCGGTGATTGACTTTCCCACGCCGGGGCAAATAATTCAAAATCGATAAGATCAACCCGGCAATCGCCGTCATAATCCGACAGAAGCCCTTCCGTGCAATGATACGTCTCGAAGGGCGCGCCGCCCTGAGCCAGATAGTCAAGGTAGTCATCCATATGCGTATAACCGTCGCCGTCGGGGTCGCTGTTTGTATCGGAATAGTCGCCGATAGGTGACTGCACATTCAGGCCGAGCTGTACTTCCCGCCAGTCGGGCAGGCCGTCATGGTCGCTGTCAGCCGGAACAGGGCCGTCCTTAAGAATCGGATAGCCGCCGACATCGGTCTGGCTGTCGATGATTCCGGGCAGATTATCAATGCCGCCTCGGTAATGATACGTGCGATTGATAACGTCCTCGATAATCCGTGCATCAATCGCATCTCGCCGGGGACGTGTTGCGCCGACATCGGCCAAGACGCTGCTGTAGGCCTCCTCGACCGAGTGGGTTGCCACATAAGAAGGGAAAAATGGAACATCACTGCGAATCTGCTCCATCGTGGCATAATTCGGTGAGACACCGAGCCAGTTGTCGGCATCGTATTGCGGACGGCCTTCCATTTTGTTGCCGACAATATAAAACATCTGCGGATTGCCGGTCCCCATCTGGTCGCCGTCCGGCCGCATCAAAAGAAAATGCCTTGTTGCAGGGCCGGGGATGTAGAAATTGCTGACAAAATTGCATCGCATTACTCCGCCGTCAGTCGTGCGATTGAGCCAATTATACACAATATTGTTACGAATATCACAAAAGCCGTCATATTGTCCGCTTGGGTCAAGCCCTCCTGCCAGTGACCAGTTACGTCCGGCACAATGAGCCAATAGATTATGATGATAGCTGCCGAGATTGCCGCTGATGGATGCAGCGTAGGAGTGATCGGCATATTGATAGGAATCGTTGAGGGCTTCGGAAATGATGTTTCGGGAGAAGGTAATATTCTTGGCCGAACGCGAGCTGTGACCCTCGTCAATGCTCCAGCTTATCGAGCAGTGGTCAATGATGCAATGATCAGAACTGGCCATCCCCATGCCATCCAGCGAGGCCTGAGCAAAGTCGCCGACGCGGGTGCGGACAAAGCGGATAATGGCGTCTTTGGCGCCGAGCATCCCGAACGGATAGCGGGCAACACAAATGCCTTCGCCGGGGGCCGTCTGGCCGGCGACATAAACATCGCCGCCATCAGCGGGAATAATGAGTTTTTTCTTGAGAAAAACAGTGCCGCCCACACGAAAGACCACGATTCGCGGCCCTTTTTCGACTTCGATCGCCTTTCGCAGGCTGCCATCTAAAACCGGTTCGCCTGCATCAGTGGTGTAATCTTCGAGTGTTGTCACTTCAACAACACGGCCAAAACGGCCACCGCGTGCAAAGCGGCCGTACCCTTCTGCTGTGGGAAATGCCCGGCGCCGGACGCGGAACGACCACAGATATCCTTTGGTGATTGAATCGTCAGATTTGATCGTATCGATGCGCCAGTAATAGATTTCTTTGCTGTCAAGACCGGAGGCCGTCCATGTGGTCTCATTGCCGGCCTGACGACCCTTATAGATTCCCATAGGGGCAGGCACAGCGTTTTGAACCTCAGTCGGCGATGTTCCAAAATAGACATCGTGAGCGACAGCAAACGGCGACGGCGTCCAACTCAGCGTTACGGTTCCGCTTTGCGCCATTCCGGTCGCGGGATCATCATTGTCGGCAAAGACATGTCCGTCTCCATCGGCAGGAACCGGCGAGACTGCATAACTGTCCACAGAGGCCAGATTGTCAATCTCAAAGCCGTTTAACACAGCGGTACAAATCTGCGTATTCGGATCACCGGTGGGTTCAAGCAAAATAACAACCGGCTGACCGGCTGTCGCCTGAATCGCAAAGAAGGTACTGACGACATCATTGTCATTAGCCACACCTTGCGACGGCTGGACGGTAAACTGCTCAACGTCATCCACATAAATTTTGCACGGTGCTATAGTTCGGTTATATTTATCCATCGGCCAAGGGGCATTATGATAGGTGATGAGGGTATGCGGGCCTTCGGTCAGGCCGGTCAGCGTCAGCAAAAATGTGCCGCCGTTAAAACTTGGATTTTTGATTTCACCATTATTATAATCGTACTCGGCATAGAGACAATCCATCGCCAGCTCATACTTATTCAGGCCGTCTTTATTATACCAGTTAATCTTCCACCCCGTCGAGGCCGGAGGCGACTGCAGCGCAAAGGAGACGGTGACATCTCCGAATGTTTTCGATGTGCCATCGGTCGGCAGCCAGGACAGGAAGCCGGAGGCCGTCGCATCGCTGCGCGTATCCATATCGACTTTGATGTGTGCTGCAAACACAGAGGCACACAGCAGCAATAAAAACAAAACCTCACCTGTTAAGTTCTGCCTGCGTATCATTGTCTATTCCAATTTCTTACTGACAGCTTATCGGTATAAATTCGGCACCCGTAATCATCAGATAGTCGATATTGGCCAATCCGTTGCCGGTCGTCGGATTCAGGCGAATTGTGTGACTCCCTGCGGCAAGCGAAACGCTTTGGCTCACCTCGCTCCAGGTCGTCCATGCCCCGGTGGCTGGAAAACTGATGCTCGCTGTCACCGTACTTCCATCGATCAGCAATCCGGCGGGTCTGTCGGTTGCCCCATTGGCATAGCGCCAGTTAAGGGTATAAGTTCCCGCAGTCAGACAATCGACCTGCCAGTTGATCCCCGCACCGACCGCATTGGTCCCGTTGGAAAAACCGTCGCCGGTAAATCCGGCATTGTTGTTGTCAACCGTTCCTTCAACCGAACAGAAGCCCCGCGTATTCTCCTGAATCATCACGCTCATGGCAGTGCTGTTTTCAGGCGATGCAGACATTTCAGACGATTTGGCGGATTCATTCAGCGATGTATCCACCGCCGTAACACGATAATAATAGGTCGTGCCGTTGATAATGCTGCTGTCGGTATAGGACGAGCGTATAAGCAATTCACTGTTGAGCTTGCTGGAACCGCCGCCGGTAGTCGTGGACCGATAGAGATTGTATCCCGCCAAGTCCGCTTCGCTGTTATCTTCCCAATCCAGTGTCACAACGCCGCTCGCGGCAATGGCGCATGGACTCTTCGGGGTTGCCGGGGCAACGGTGTCCAGACTGCCGCGATACAGCGACGTGTCGGGAATAAGCTGTCGGCTGAATCCCGGCCCGGCCCAACGTGCTTCCAGCCGCTGACTGCCGGATTGCTCAAAATACGTCACACGGAACGGATGTTTCCCCGCCAATAAAGCCGCCCTGCCATGACATCCCAAAGACCCGTGAACACCGTCATTGCTGACGACGATACCGCCGTCGATATACAGTTTACTGCCATCGTCGGAATTAAGATAGAACGTGTACAGCCCGTCGGCGGGAATATCGATAAAGCCGTCAAAGGCGCAGGCAAACCCGTCCTCAACAGCCGCCCCAGTGATATTAACATTAGCGACGGTCCCCTGCCGCGTTGGATTAAGCGTAGTGAAATCGGGCAAGTAATACCACGTCCCCTCGTACTCGCTATAGTCCAGTCCATTGACCAACCCCGTCGGAGTGACTGCCGGCTGCGGATGGCCGCCATAGGTCGATACCAGCAGATACACTGTCTGTGTCACCGTACTGCCGTCATTGACGGTAAACCGGAAATACGCCGGACCAATGTAGTCCGCATCAGGTGTATAGCGGATGGTAAACCCGTCGGCCAGCAGGATGGCCGTCCCTCCGGCCCCATTCAAAACGCTGTATGCAGCACCGGTATTAAATCCCGATGTGAATGTCCGCAGATCAATATCCAGCGGAGTGTTCTTCTGCACATCGGCATGTAACGCTCCCAGCCAGTTCAAATAGTCTTCAAGATTGGTATAGCCGTTGCCGTCAGCGTCGCCGTTGTGATCGGCAAGATCTTTATTCAATCCGGCAATCGACCCTTCCCAGTAATCGGGCATCCCGTCCTGATCGGTATCCGTCGGAGTAATGCCGCTGTCCAGAATTCCGATGCCATAGACGGGCGAATTGTTTTCGTTGGAGATCAACTGACCGCTGGTTCCGAAGGTCATCAGCTCTTTGACCAATCGTGTATCGATCCTGTCACGAATGGGAACCGACGCCCCCGCCCGCGAAGCGACATATTTCAGAGACGCCGGCGGATCCATCATAGTCTTCACAGACGAATACGCATAGGGTCCCGTCTGCCAGTCCACCGTTCCATAGGCCGTCTGCGACAGGACAGCGCCATCCAAAATGCCGTTGCGGTTGGAATCGTGCCAGTTGTTTTCAGCATAAATATGAAAATTCAGATTGCCGCGCGTAAATGCCGCGGAGCTGGTGTTCGGACCGCTGATAAAATAGTTATTGCGAACATTGGCATTAGAATCCGCGTCTGAGTCGCCGAGAATATACGCAGCATCGTCCCAGTTATAGACGACGTTATTCGTAAACTCGTTAATGCCTTTGACTTTGGGATTACGAGTGTCATTATCAATGTAAAGATTGCGGAAGAGGCTCACGCCGTTCCAATCCTGAATAAGACCGCCGCAGGAATGCGTCTCCAACCCCATCGCAACGATGCAGTCCTGAATCGTGATAAAGCCCGGGTCTTCACCGGTACCGCCGCTGATGGAAAAGTTTTCATCGCGGCCCCACGAGATCGAGCAATGATCGAAGATCATATCGGTACCGTCAGCGAGTGCAATGCCGTCTTTGCCGCTGGTGCCGCCGACGCCCATCCGGAAACGCATATAGCGCGTAATCGACCGGTTGGCGTCGGTAAAGGACAGGCCGTTGCCGTAAACCACAACGCCTTCGCCGGGGGCAGTCTGTCCGGCAATCGTAATGTCTTTACTGACGATAATACGTTCGCCAATCTTAATGACACCGCCCACATCGAAAACCACCGTGCGATTGGTCGCACTGACAGCGTCGCGAAACGAACCGGTTCCCGAATCGTTCCGAGTGGTCACATGATAGACGCTGCCGCCCCGTCCGCCGGAGGCCCACTTGCCAAACCCCTCAGCCCCGGGAAAGGCCGGCCGTTTGGTTTTAAAATTCCAGACGGTACCTGTTTCGATGCCGTCACATCGCACCGAATCGACACGCCAGTAATACGTTTTATTGACGATAAGATCGTCGGGCCGAAGGGTCGAACCGGTCGCCGAGCCAAGATACACAGAATCAGCCGCCTCGCCCCACACACGGGCCAGTTCCGCTACATCGGGCAGATCCACATGGCCGCTGTAATTGACATCCGGACAGGGAGCCGACGGCATATCCAGCCACTGAGCCGCAATGGCCGCAAGATCGGCAAGATCGGCCCAGCCGTCACCGGTAATATCGCCGGACAGCTTTCGGGCGTTGGTCACCGCCGCCAAACCGGTGCCCAGATAAACCTCGCTGCGAATGGCATCCGCCGCCGGCGTCCAGGACAGCATCAGATTGTCCGGATCGATGGACTGACCCGACTGGGGCAGCGGATCGGTTGCAGAGGCCCCCTGTAAGGGTACGGCGCAGAGTAGTATAAACATCGCTTGAGCTATAGCACGGTACATCAGTCATCCCCTGTAACAACATGGAAAAACGGCAGCCGAGGTGTTGTCCCCGACTGCCGAATAACACGCAACGAACAAACATACCGCAACTTACCGAAACACCGCTAAATGCAGGGGGCGTCCATAAAGCTGTGACATTCCAGCCAATGAGCCGCAAATGCGGCGAAATCTTTGATATCTACATAGCAGTCATTATTGAAATCGCCAACGGTTGCCGTATAGCCGGGCTTGGCCTTGGCCGCATCACACGGCGTGGCGCCGACAAAGATTTCAGCCGCGCCCGAGCCGGTCAGATCGCCGTCATTGGCCGACAACCTGAAAACATAGGTCCCCGTCTGAGGCAGTACAAGGGTAATGTCTTCGATGTTGTTGGGGTCAATGACAACTTCTGCGCCTTCCGGAGCGCTGACCTGCTCCCAAAGGAGTGTATAGGGATTCGGGAAGTTATCATCATCGACCGCCGCATTCAAAACCACCGTTGCGGTGGCCGGATCGCCAGCATTGCCCAGCCACAGATACTGGTATGGAACTTCTATTTCCACGGTGGGCATCGCATTGTTGGTATTAAAGGACCAGACAAAACCTTTCGTTGTGCCGGCGACGCTGTCGTGAACATCGACAATCCATTTATAGACAGTATTGACCACCAGTGTGCCGGAAGGAATTGCCACTGAATTGCCGGATATGCCGGCAGCAAGTTTTGTAAAACCGTAATCGGCCTGAAGTACATTAGGCTCGCCGGTGCCGATAAAGACATCGCAGGTAACGGCGGCGCCTTCTTCACTCGGCTCCGGATTGGTCCAGCTCAGTTGAGATAAGCTCGTGCTTTGACTGGTATTCATTGCGGGAACCGGATTAATGGCCCACGTCGGGGTCATCACATTGAACCTAAGAATAATCCCTTTCAGACTTGTTTCGGGCTCTGTACCATAGGCTTTTGTATTGGTAGGCGAACAC
>CAZYQN010000068.1:0-18027 GCA_964649955.1 uncultured Pirellulales bacterium | reverse complement strand
TCCTTTGAGTTTTAGCCTTGCGACCGTACTCCCCAGGCGGCCTACTTAACACTTTTGCTACGACTGTGGAAGTGTCAGAACCCCCACAACCTAGTAGGCATCGTTTACGGCGTGGACTACCAGGGTATCTAATCCTGTTTGCTCCCCACGCTTTCGCGCCTCAGCGTCAGGGCAAGTCCAGTGTGCTGTCTTCACCTTCGGCGTTCCTCTTGATATCTACGCATTCCACCGCTCCACCAAGAGTTCCACACACCCCTACTTGCCTCAAGACCAGTAGTTTGCCGAGCCATTCCCCGGTTAAGCCGGGGTATTTCACAAGACACTTTCTGATCCGCCTACGCGCCCTTTAAGCCCAGTGATTCCGAACAACGCTTGCCACCTTCGTATTACCGCGGCTGCTGGCACGAAGTTAGCCGTGACTTCCTCTGGGACCGATCAATCGAAACTTTCTAGTCCCTGACAGTAGTTTACATCCCGAAGGACTTCATCCTACACGCGGCGTCGCTGGGTCAGGCTTTCGCCCATTGCCCAATATTCGTTACTGCAGCCCTCCGTGGAGGTCCGGGCAGTGTCTCAGTCCCGATGTGGCGGGTCAACCTCTCAGTCCCGCTACCCGTCGTCGCCTTGGTGGGCCATTACCTCACCAACTAGCTGATAGGGAATAGGCCGCTCTCAGGCCGATAAATCTTTGATCACAGACCTTACAATCCGTGATATCATCCGGTATTACCGCCCCTTTCGGGACGCTATTCCGAAGCCCGAGGTACGTTACCTATCCGTTCCTCACCCTTTCGCCACTAACTACCGTTTCGGTTACCCAATTCGATAGTCCGTTCGACTTGCATGTCTTAGCCACGCCGCCAGCGTTCGTTCTGAGCCAGGATCAAACTCTTCAATTTGTATCGCTGACTCCGTTGTTAAACGGAAATCTTTTGATTAGGAATCAACTTAAAAAAACTCGCTCACGCAACGAGTAACCAAGCTGATGTGCCCGGTCGAAACCGGACGTTTTTTCACACCAATATGGTTTTAAGGACATCGAACCCCTTTGTCGTGAAGGCTCGACGACCTGTGCTCTCGTTGCAATGCGGCACCATTTATGAACTTGTCAAAAAAGCTAATTCGAGTTTTACGGTCGATTAAAACCGCTTTTCCCTATTGGGAAACAATAAGCGGCCAAGCAATTCATTGCGTCTTTACTTGCCCGCTCAGTCGTACCTCGAAAACACTACTCTAACCAACAACCTTGCGAGCGTCAACATTAAAATTTTAATTTTTTTAACTTTTTTTATCTTCGCGTTTCATCGCGAAGACCCGCTCTCGGTTGCGAGTTGGGAGTTATACAGATTTCGGCGGAGGTATGCAAGGGGAATTTTAAAAAAATTAATATTTTTTTGATTCCGTATCGCGATGTCCGTCAACCTGCGACGGGGGCAAGGGTTAAGCAGGCAATTGCGATCCCCATAACATACTGCTAACACTATCTTTATGGTTATTTCATTTTATTTTACCGGTTTTGCGGTGTGTTTTAAAAAGTCCTATTGTGATACAGGGGAACAAAAAGAAAAAAAGGTGTATGAACCGCGGGCAGATTGTGTCTATATTAGTGGAACGATGATAACCAACCCGCATACAACCGAAAACGAGTCGATGCTGGCTCTTGCGGCCAGCCGCGGAGACAAGGCCGCCTTGGAATCGCTTTTGCGTCGAAACTGGCTTTGGCTCAAAGGGATGGCACTTTCCGGTGTGTATCGGAATGACCTTGCCGATGATATTCTGCAGGAAATCTGCATCAAGGTCATCGACAAGATTGATACACTGAAGGAACCTGAGCGTTTCAAGCCGTGGCTGGCTACGATCGCCCGGCGGGAGGTGGTCAATTTCCGGCGGGAGCAAAGCAAGCAGAACGCTCTGCTGCACGGGATGCAGCAGGAGGCCGTACGGTCGGAAGAGAGCAGTCCGACGCATGACCACTGGCCGCAGGAAGCGTGTGAATCAATTCTTGCGGCAATGAAGCGTCTGCCGGAAAAGTATCGCGAAGTGTTCATTCTCAAATACATTAAAGATTATTCGTATGCTGACATTGCCGAGATGCTGGATATTCCGTTTACGACGGTGCAGATCCGGCTGACCCGGAGCCGGCGGATGATCTATGATATCGTTCAGGAAAAAATGCGGCAGTTGAAACCTCACTCATAAGCAGGTGACCTATGGATAACGATCGACTTGAAATTCTGATGGGAAAATTTGTAGACGGTGAGATCGAGCCGAGCGAGCAGCGTCTGCTTGATACACAGCTTGCCGCTGACCCGCAGAGCCGCCGTCTATTTGAAGAATTTAAAAAACTTCATGCTCTGGCTCAGTCGGAGATTGCTCCGCTGGCGGAGTCGGGACGTTCTTTTGAGACGGTGTTTGCTTGTGCATGGAAGAAAAGCCAACGTGGGCAGCATCGCATTGTAAAGGCTCCGATCGGTGTAATCCGGTTTATCTCGGGAATGGCGGCGGGGCTGCTGCTTGCGGTCCTGGTGCAGATTTCGATGCGGCCGGTCGCTGTTATTGAACCGTCTGTATCTTCAGATTCGACGCTACAGGCCGCCACGCTCACCAACGGGCCGGACAGAATACTGATGCGGGCAGGAGATAATGCTTCTTCACCGGTCATCAAAGACGTGGACTATTATTACTACACTGACGAAAACGGGCAACGCTGGCTGATCGAAGGATTTCGTGAAAATATGAAAACGCAACTTGTCAGCTACCAGGACCTGTAAGCTGATCTTTATGGAGAGATGAAACTATGCGGTTTTTACTGAAAACAGTTCTTGTCCTGTTACTTTTGGCTGCGGCATATCCGCTTACTGCAGGAGCACAAGACAATCCGCCGCCGTCCCAACCTCCGCAGATGACGCCGCGCGCGTATTTGGGGGCTCGGCTCAGCCCGGAGATTCCCGATCTGGTGCGTAAACACCTGCAGCTTGAGCCAGAGCAGGGCTTGCTGGTGGAAAATATTTTTCGCAACGGTCCTGCAGACAAGGCCGGAATCGATAAAGACGACATTCTGATAACCCTGGACGGGAAACCCATAAAAGGACCGCATGAGTTCTTTCGAAGTCTGCGCGACTACTCTATCGGTCAGTCTGTTCCGGTTGAGTTGATCCATCTCGGACAGCGCATGCAGACTACGATCGTATTGGAAGCGATGACCGCGGCCTTTCGCACGGATCGTTCGGGCTGGAAATACGCGATTGAGCCGGAAGAAAGCGTTGTCATCCGTCCGGGGCGGATGTTCCAGATGCGGCCGGGGGAGAAAGAGTGGATCGAAATTCCTGTAGACCAGCTCAAAAAATCAGGCCAAGACCAACCAAAACTAAGCGCTCAATATCATTTTCTGCATGACGACGGGCAAAAGGAATTTACCGTTGTGATTCAGGGCAACCCGGCCGAGTCAACAGCATCCATTACAGTCAAGGCGCCGGACAAGGAATATTTTACTACCGCCGACCAGATCGATATGCTGCCGCAGGAATATCGACAAACGGTGCGCAGTGACCTTGAAAAGGCCAAGCAATCATATGAAAGCGGACGAAATCTGCGTATACCTTCGCAAATCGACTTTTCGAAGCTTCAGGAATTCTTCGCCGAGGGCGGACGGCCGCAGCGTTCGGAACAGCGCGAGGGGGAGGCCGGCGGCTTAGGAACGCGGACTTTCGATCAACGCTATGAAACGCTTCTTAAAAAACTTCAGCAGTTGGAAGAACGACAGAAAGCAATGGAGTCCTATTTGCGGGAAAAGCTGGACTGACAGGGCTTGCAAATACTCATTATCGACTTGCATACCGCCGATGCTCCGAGTAGAATGCCTTGCATTGGAATGCGTACTTGAAAACACTTTTACAGGAGGCATTTATGACACTGGTCAAAATCATTCTGGCGATTTTTATCCCCCCTGTTGCGGCGGCGTTACAGGTCGGCCTGAGCACCCATTTCTGGATCAATATCATTTTAACGATTCTTGGCGGTATTCCGGGGATGATTCACGCCTTATGGCTGGTCCTGACAAATAAACAATAGATACCGCTTTTACGATTTCCATAAAATATTTTAAATTAACAGCTTAGGGTAACCCCACGATGTTGCTTCATTATCAGAGGGAGAATGTGTATTATCTATCTTCCTCTTCCTGAAGGCCTGGGGCATTAGTTCTTTTTTTACTGAATGCAGGCGATGTAACATTCGGTCAGTGATGCGCGTATTAAAAGGGTAAGCCGGCGTAACAGAAACCTGAAAGGAAGATCAAACCCAAAAAGGAAAGGATCGAGAGATGAAAACGAATGTGTTGTTTATAGTGGCCCTTTTCGGCGCAGCATCCACCCTCGGCATCGCGGCTCCGCTGAATAAAGCACAGGTCCCTTCGGGAGCCAAGTGGGTCGTTCATGTGGATTTTGAAGCCTTTGCGGCCAGCCAGATGGGACAGCTGATCAAGGCCGAAATTCAAAAAGAACATCAAGCCAAGATCGACGGATTAAAAGAGCTTCTGGGCAGCGATCTGACCGCAGATATTTACGGGTTAACCGTGTTCGGATCGGATTCGGATGAAGCCAATGCAACCGCACTCATTCACGGCCGCTTCGACCGCCAAAAACTGCTGGCACTTTTGGCCCTGAACTCAGCCTACAGTGAGAGCACCCATGGGGACAAAACACTGTACCACTGGATCGATGATAAACGCGGAAAAGACCAGGTCGGAGCCTTTGCAGCGGAGAATCTGATCGTTATTTCACAGCGCGAGGGTGTTGTCAAGACAGCGCTGGATATCATGGGCGGAAAGGGAGAATCGCTGGCCGTCAATAAAAACGCTTCGCTGTACGCTCTGACAGAAGGCACCCAAGGCGCGATTGCTGTAGCGGCTGCGGAGGGACTATCGGAGCTGGCAAAAGATAACGAGCACGCAGCGATCCTGCACAATTCCAAAATGATGATCATGATCGCCGACGAAGCCCAGACCCAGATGCGGCTATTTGTCCAGCTTGAAGCCAACAGCGTCGAAGCGGCTCAGCAGGTTGAGCAGATCGCCCGCGGGATGCTGGCGTTTGCATCGCTTCAGCAGGAAAAACACCCTGAAATCGCCCCGCTTCTGAAGGCGTGCAGCCTGTCACGAACCGATGCGTCATTGTCGTTTGAATTCCGATATGTTTCGGCAGATTTGTTTGCCCTGATGAAGCGATTTGCCCCGAAGGAAATTACTATATAGAAACCGAAAAAGCCCCGTCATTGCCCGTTGCATTTGGGGGAAGACGGGGCTTTGTTTTCTGTTGTGATTTTTGTGTAAAGAGTGTCAAACTCAATACGTATGCCTAAGAATGCGTCACTCCAAACCGATGTCGAGATGGTGCAACGCGCTGCCAGCGGCGAGCGTACAGCGTTTGAGGCTATTGTAAAGCGGTACAGCCGTCCGCTGTCAGAGTTTGCCGCCGTTAAAACGAATACCATTCAGGACGCCGAGGATATAGTACAAGAAACTTTTTTGCGAGCCTATTTAAATCTGAATGCGTTTGATACACGGTACTCTTTGAAAAACTGGCTGTTTACCATTGCTTACCGGCTGATTATTTCCGGCTATCGCAAGAAGCAAATGCGAACGGTGGACAATGGGACACTTTTATCCGTGGCCGACACCCCGGAAAAAACAGCCGCTTCGATGGACTGGGTCTGGGAAACGGCAATGGAAATGGGGGAACCGATCCATACGGTACTGTGGCTGCGGTATAAGCAGGATATGGATATTTCGCAGATCGCAGCGGTGATGAACAAAAGCAAGATCGGCGTGCGGGTGCTTTTGCATCGGGCACGCCGGCGGCTGGCGGAGCGGATTGAAAGCCTTGCCGAAGAGGACCGAAGCGGCGTCTGGATACCGCAACGGCCGTTTGTGATTGAAAGGACAAAGCCATGAGAATTATTTGCCGATTCACTCAATTGCTGATGCGTCTTTATGCTGACCCTTCCGAGGCAAGCCAATCACCGCTGCTGGATCGACATCTGAAACACTGTGCGGCATGCCGGGCGTATTGCCATCGCTTGATGCACGTCGATGACCATCTGCGAGCAGGCCCTACTGAAGTGCTGACATCAACCCAGTATGACCGGATTCAAACCAGCGTGCTGAAACGGCTGAAGGACACGGACAGGTCAAGCGAGCATTCCATTGCTTTGCCTGCGAGACGGGGTTTGCCGGTTAAAAGCATGGCGGCGGCTGCGGCGGCAATGCTGTTTCTTGCCGTCAATGTCCTCGTACTGCGCTATCATTTCCCGGCACAGCCCGCCCAGGAACCTGTTAGCTTGTCATCGCTTTTTGAGGATACGGAACGATTCGGGCGGCGGATTCCCCAATTAATTTCTTATCCGGATACATCCATGAAAACAGAGATGAGCCGGCTGGCCAACGATGCCCAGCGTGCAGTCCTGTTTGTTTTGAACTGCACACCGCGACATCCCGGCCCGGAGCTTGATAACGGGATATGACGATGTAAAAGACCGCTGTTGCTTTTTCGGTTTCGGCGGATACACTGGGGGGGTATGTATTCTGCATCCAAACAACGCGGCGCCGTGCTGATCGCCCTGCTGATGGCGGTGGCGATTTTAATGGTGTTGTATATGGTGAACCTGCGGGGACTGTTCGGGCCAAGTCTAAACCGTCCTCCGGTGGGGATCGAGGAACGGCCGTGGCTGCTGGAGGAACTGCTGGCAGCTGAGGGGCAAGCTATTCGTCTGCCGAAATCACCCAAACCGACGCTTGGCTCAAAGATCGCTCTTAACGGTCCAGTCTTTCGCAATGATGAGCCGCGGGGCGATGTGCATATCACAATCAAGACTGACGGACGGGTAGAGGCCGAATGGAACACCACCTATACGCACAAAGAGAAACACTATGCACTAACGGCACGTGCGGGGGGCAATATCGACATCAAACAGGCATATGAGGACACTGACGGTGTTGACAAGAGCCGGCTGTTTTTTATCGGCAAAGGCCCCTACCGATTGATTACCGACGATCCAGAGACCGGCCAAAAGGAAGAAAACGGAACTGTCTGGCTGCTGGGCTATCTGCGGCCCAACGGGCAAGCGGAAGGAACGCTGACCCTGACCACCGACCAGGAATGGGCAGCGGTGTATGAATACACCGGAAAAAAAGATTAGTTAGACTTTCCCCAGTATTTTTGTCAGCAGCGCCGCCGAGCCGGAGACCTTTTCGAGGTTCAATGAAATTCTTATTTTTCGAGGGCGATGAGGTGCTCGTAGGTCTGGCGTTTGCGGATAACGGTGAAGGCGTCACCGTCAACGAGGACTTCGGCAGCCAACGGTCGGGCATTGTAGTTGCTGGCCATGGTATAGCCGTAGGCCCCGGCGGTGAAGATGGCGACCAGATCACCGCGACCAACGGGCGGCATAGGGCGATCTTTGGCAAAGAAGTCGGCACCTTCACAGATGGGACCAACGACATCGACGGTTTCCAACCCTGCGGCTTCATAGTTTTTGGTGCGTTTTTGCGGAACGAACCGGCTGTCAACGGCGGCAGGCCAGATAAAGTGGAACGCTTCATACAGACAGGGACGAATCAGGTCGTTCATCCCGGCATCGACGATGACAAACTGCTTGCTGCCGCCCTGCTTTTTGTAAAGGGTGCGGGTCAGCAGCAGGCCGGCATTGGCGACGATGCTTTTGCCGGGTTCGAGGATAAGCTTGAGGGACTTGTCTTCAAGCAGCGGGACGATGCCGGAGGCATAATCGGCAGCCGAGGGGACCGTGTCGCTTTCATAGTCTGCACCGTAGCCGCCGCCGAGGTCGAGGGCTTCGATGCGATGCCCTTTTTGGCGAAGGGTGTCGATCAGGGGCAGTATTTTCTTAACGCCGTTAACGTAAGGGTCGATTGTTTTTCCGCCGGAGCCGAGGTGGACATGAATCGCGCACAGGTCAACGACGCCGTTGCCGCCGTATTGGGCGAAGACGCGCTGTGCCCGCTCGATATCGACACCGAATTTGGTTTCTTTGACGCCGGTGGTGATGTGCTTGTGGGTATCATAAGCGATATCGGGATTGACACGGAGGGCGGCTTTGGTCTTTTTGCCGGTCTTTTTGGCCAGCGTGATCAGATTTTCCAACTCGGCTTCCGATTCGATATTGAAATAGGCGATGCCCGCTTCAAGAGCTTCAAGGACTTCTTTGTCAGTCTTGCCGACACCGGCGAAAACGATTTTTTTGACATCGGCTCCGGCGGCTTTGGCCCGGTACAGTTCGCCGCCGCTGACGATATCAAAACCGCTGCCGGCCTGAGCAAACAGACGGAGGATGTTGATGTTGCCGCAGGCTTTGATGGAGTAGCAGACGGTCGTATCGAGGTCCTTATAGGCGGTTTGAATCTTTTTCAAGTGGTCCAAAACCGTGTTTTTGCTGTAAATATAGACCGGCGTGCCGACCGCTTCGGCGATTCGGGCGATGTCCACACCCTCTGCGAACAGACGACCGTTTTTGTACTGAAACAAATCCATGCGATTACCCTTTCTTGTCAAAGGCGACATTTTTCAATCTCTTTCTCGAAGAGGCGATACTATACCGCCGGAAGATAAAAAAATCAATTCCTTCTGCAATATCTCCCTTAACGGCGTCGTTTAACTTATGTTTATATCCCGATGTACCCAAAGCCGCTGATGTGTGCCGAAACTGTTAAACTCTTATCCATCTCGGCTTAACGAACTCAAAGCAAAGGAATGAACGATGAAAACAGCCGGAACCGCAAAACATCTGTCCACCACCCGCCGTGATTTTATTCGACAAAGTGCTGCCGTAGCTGCCTTTATGATTGTCCCGCGGCATGTTCTGGGCAACGGGCAGACGCCGCCCAGCGAGAAGCTGAACATCGCCTGCGTCGGCGTCGGGGGTAAGGGATTTTCCGATGCTCAGGGGGTCAGTTCGCAGAATATCGTCGCATTGTGCGATGTGGATGATCGGCAGGCAGCCGGAGCGTTTAATGCCTACCCGAATGCGAAACGCTACCGCGATTGGCGGGTGATGCTCGATAAGGAGCCGACTATCGATGCGGTGACGGTCTCAACGCCGGACCACTGCCATGCGTTGATTTCTGTGGCGGCAATGAAACGGGGCAAGCATGTGTATTGCCAAAAACCGCTGACGCATACGGTCGAAGAGGCCCAGCTTATGGCCCAGGTGGCTCAAGAGAACAAGTTGGCGACGCAGATGGGCAATCAGGGGCACGCCTCTGAGGCGACGGCCCGCATTCAGGAGGTCATTGCCGACGGAGCCATCGGGCCGGTGCGCCAGGTGCATGTCTGGACGGACCGACCGATGAACGGGATGTTCGGGGAATACTGGCCGCAGGGCGTTGATCGTCCCGGCGGAACGCCTGCCGTGCCGGAGCAGCTCGATTGGGATATCTGGCTTGGGCCTGCGCCGGAGCGGCCGTATCACGAGGCGTATCATCCATTCCGCTGGCGCGGCTGGTGGGACTTCGGGACGGGGGCGCTGGGTGACATTGGCTGTCATGCGATGGATTCAATTTTCCGGGCATTGAAGCTGAGCTATCCCGATTCGGTGCAGGCGGCGTGCAGCCGGGTGAACAAAGAGACATATCCCATCGCCTCGATAGTTACTTACACTTTTCCGGCTCGCGGGGAGCTGCCGCCGGTGACGCTGACGTGGTATGACGGGGGATTGAAACCGCCGCGTCCGGACGAGCTGGAACCGGGACGGCAGCTCGGTACAGGCGGGACGCTGTATGTCGGCGACAAGGGCAAGATACTCGACGGGCGAATCATTCCCGAATCCAGGATGCAGGAGTACACCCCGCCGCCGATTACACTGCCGCGATCCATCGGGCATTATGAAGAGTGGCTGGCCGGGTGCAAGACCGGCTCGCCGACGGGATCGAATTTCGGTTTTGCCGGGCGGCTGACGGAAGCGGTGGTGATGGGCAATATCGCACTGCGGGTTGACCTGCGCGAACAGCTTTCACGGCAGAAACTGCTGTGGGATGCGACCGCACGGCAGTTTTCGAATCTGCCTGAGGCGAATGCATTCCTCAAGAAGCCCTATCGCAAGGGCTGGTCGATCTATGAACTGTGAGCGGCGGCACGTCGTTTTTGGATGAGCCAGTCGCACCACGGCTCCATGCCCTGACCAGTCGCGGCGGAGAGCTGGAGGATGGTGGCGTTGGGATTGACGGCGTGAATGTCGGCCAGTACCCGCTCCAGACGGAAGGGGATGTAGTCCATCAGGTCGATCTTATTGATCAGAACGATATCGGCCTGAGCAAACGTACCGGGGTATTTGGCGGGTTTGTCGTCGCCTTCGGGGACGGAAAGGACTACAACGCGGCCCGCTTCTCCCAGATCAAACGCTGAGGGGCAGACCAAGTTGCCGACGTTTTCGATAAAGACAATGTCCTTGCCTTTGGAATCCATCGCTGTCAGCGCCCCGGTTACCTGTTCGGCAGACAGATGGCAGGCGCCTTCGGTTTCGATCTGGACCGCTTCAGCTCCCGTTTCACGAATTCGCTGAGCGTCGTGATCGGTGCGGATGTCGCCTTCGATGACGCCGACGGTTAGCTTGTCCTTCACTTCTCGAATGGTACGGGCCAGCAGCGTCGTTTTTCCGGAGCCGGGTGAGGAGATCACATTCAGACAGAGGATTCCGTGCCCGGCAAAAAAATCACGGTTCTTGCGGGCAGCAATGTCATTACGGCTTAGGATTTTCTGGTTCAGTGAAACTTTCATTGGGACTCCTCAAATTCAATTTCTTCAAGCAACAGCGGAGCATCGGGTTCGAAGTTAAAATCAGCACTGCCGCATGCTCCGCAGGCGGGGTGGTAGACATCAAACTCAAAAGTCGTTTGGCACTGTTTGCACGTAACCCGCAGCGGGATGTGACGGATGTCCAGCCGCATGTTTTGGCATGGCGTGCCTTCGCTGATCGTTTCAAATGCAAACCGCATCGCTTCGTCGTTGAGCGTGTTGAACTGGCCGCAGGAAATGCGAGCCGTAACCGGATGAGCGTTGTTGAGCGTCTCGGCCTGTTCCAGAATCGTATGCAGAATGCTTTCCGCTACCGCCATCTCGTGCATCAGCAAATCCTCGGTAATTCGCGGCCGTAGGGCATTTGAACGATGCGCCGTCCGCCGGCTTTGGTCACTATTTCCACTAAGGGTTCGGTGCCGGACACGACCGAGCCAACTATCGCGGCCCGCCGGCCCAACGGGTGTGTGCGGCATATCTCGATGATCCTCTGCGCCGCGTGATCGGCAACGATGGCGACGATCTTGCCTTCGTTGGCGATGTTGAGCAGATCAAAGCCGAGCATGTCGGCGGCGGCCTGTACCGTGCGGTCGATGGGGATCGCCGCTTCATCCAATTCGATGGGCAGGTTGGTCTGCTGGACGATTTCATTGGCAACCGCAGCCAGTCCGCCGCGTGTCGGGTCACGCATAAACTTGATGTCGGAGCCGAATTTCGCGAACAATTGTTCGGCCAGTCCGTTCAGACATGCACAGTCGCTTTCCAGTGATGACGTAAACGCAAGCCCTTCGCGCTGGGACATAATCGTCATTCCATGATCGCCGAGTGTACCGGTAACAATCACTTTATCACCGACGTGGATTTTATCGAATCCCACCTGAGCATTGTCCAGCTTTGCACCGATGCCGGCGGTATTGATGAAAATGCCGTCGGCAGCCCCCTTTTCGACAACCTTGGTATCGCCGGTCACAATGGATACTCCCGCACGCTGAGCCGTTGCGGCAGCGCTGTCCAGCAATGCCTCCAACAGTGCGATCTCAAAGCCCTCTTCAATAATCAGCGACAGGCTCAGCACAAGCGGCGCTGCCCCGGCCACCGCCAAGTCGTTGACCGTGCCGCAGACGGCCAGTTTGCCGATGTCGCCGCCGTTAAAGACCAGGGGCTTGACCACAAAACTGTCGGTCGTAAAACACACCGCTTCGGGCCGGGCAGGCAGTTCGGCGGCATCCATCAGACGGCCCAAGACGGCATTTGAAAACCGCGGCACGATGAGCTTGTTGATCAGCTCGGACATCAATCGCCCGCCGCCGCCATGCGCTAACATAATCTTTTTGGAGTCATCCATTGTAGTCTTTTTCCGCCTTAACTGTTTGCTTTTCTGCCGTATTTGTACCAGGCTGAACACGCACCTTCCGTGCTGACCATACAGGGGCCGACGGGAGTGTCGGGGGTGCATTTTTTCCCGAAGAGGCCGCACTGCATCGGCTCAATCAACCCGCAAAGCACTTTGCCGCATTGACAGCCGGCAGGCTCTTTGGTCGGGACTTCCGTAAAGCTGAACCGGGTGAGTGCGTCAAATCGTGCGAATTCCCGTTTGAGCCGCAGCGACGCTCCGGGGATCACGCCCAGCCCGCGCCAGGGTCCGTCCCACGTTTCAAAATAGGTCTCCAACAGCTTCAATGCGACCGGATTGCCCTGCTTTGTTACGGCGGCACCATAAACCGACTCGACCTTCGGCGATTTTCCCGCAATCTGGGTGCAGATGCGGGCGATACCTTCGAGAATCTGTCCGGCCTCGAAGCCCGCGACCACGCACGGCCGTGCGAACCGGTCAACAATCGTCTGATAGGCATTTGAGCCGATGATGACGCTGACATGGCCGGGGCAGAGGAAGGCGTCGATCTTGTCATTGCGCTGACTGAGCAGCGCCGCCATCGCCGGCACAACGATCTTATGACCGCACAGGATGCAGAAATTGTCCAGTTTTTCTTCCTGCGCCTGCCGGATGGCTACGGCCGTTGCAGGGGTTGTCGTTTCAAAGCCCACGGCGACAAACACAACCGTCTTGTCGGGATGCTTTCGCGCCATCTCCAAGGCGTTGTCAGAACTGAGAACCACTTTGATGTTGCCGCGATGCAGAGATTCCAGCGAGCCGCCTGCCCCGGGGACGCGAATCATATCGCCGTAGGTGGCGATGAGGCAATCGTTGCGCTGTGCCAGTGTGATAACCACATCAATCAGTCCCTGATCGGTCACGCAGACCGGGCAGCCCGGGCCGGACAAGAGTTTCAGTGACTTCGGCAGCAGCGTGCGAATGCCATGCCGGAAAATCGAAACGGTGTGCGTGCCGCAGACTTCCATGATCTGGATGGGCCGTGCGGCTTTTGTGCAGGCGTCGGCGATCTGCTGCTGGGCCGCTTTTATCTGATCAAGCTGCATGGTCGCCCTCCTGCCGGGCCTTTTGGCTCTCGGCTTCCATCTCGGCAATCTGCTCAAACAGCTCCCATGTCTTGGCCGCTTCTTCTTCATCGATCTTGGCAATCGCATAGCCGGCGTGAATCAGCACTATATCGCCGACCTCTACGTCGGGCGTCAGAGTGATACGAATCTCCCACCGATTGCCCATCGCATCGGCCACGGCCTTATCGCCGTCTTTCTCTATAATCCTCGCCGGAACTGCTAAGCACATCGCTTGCCTTTCGTCAATAATTTTAGGGGGCACGGTCATGCCAACCTAAAATGCATGATCCCTTTATATTTTCTCACTGCCACTCATATTCTTGCACAAACTTTTCAACTTCACTACCTGCTTCCTTGACACAATTGGTCGAAGATGTAAACCGGTATTTTACAAGCCAGTCATGGTAAACAAATATATACAAGTATGATTCTATATTTAGTACAGGCAATTGGAATACAGCCCGTTTTCCTATGTATGTATTTGATGACTTCGTTACAATGTAAGAGGACTCTGAAACGATTTTTCCAGAGTGTACAATCAACACTTCTTGTTTTGCCTTTTCATATGCTTTTTCCAATATTTCATCAGCAGAAATCGAAACCGAAGACGTACCATCAGATGCTATCAAAGCGGGATAAACGTAAACAGTACCTATGATACCTGACTCCGGCTGCGAGAGATAATATGGAACTGAAAAGTCATTACCGACAACATCATACCCAATAATATCCTTGCCACGGGTAAAACTTCCTATCTTAGCGGGAAACTTGAAGCCTGATGTCTTGTGGATATAGATATCACTCTTTTGTTCATAAACCAGATTTTCTTTTAACAAAGATGTGTCTGCCACCCAAGGCAATACCACACAGGACTCATCATGTTCTCTAACAATTCCTATACTATACAACCTGCCATTGATAGGTATAAAAGACATATTACCCTCTGGAACATCCTGCCTAAAGCCAGGAGGAACTTGTCCAACTGTAACAACGAAATCCTTTACTAACACTGGCTCGACAGCATCTATTTTCCAAACCAACGTCCCCAAGGGTGATTGCGACGAATCATATACTGCAACAGTAGTCACTTTTTGGTTTGGATTTTCGGCGTGAATGCCAAAGGTATTATTTTCTCCGGATATTCTGTATGGCGTAGGACCATAACACCCGGCCAATATAAACAGGGGTATAAATATTATTGAACCGATAAACACCTTTGAAGTTTGCATACTTGATTTCCCCATATGGATAATTAGAACAAGAAAATTTACATGCCAGACATATATCCTTCTCAGCAATCCTCCTCCTTTACCATTCCCACCGTGAGTGGCCGGAACCACTGCGTCCCACAGATCCATTGGTCAGATACAAAGACGTAACGACAATCTGAACATCGTAATCCTCCGCCGAAGTCCATTTGGAGAATTCCCCCGCAAACACACGATTGGCTACTTTGACTATCCGGTCTCGCAAATCGATCAGGTTTTCTGTGGGAGCAGGTTCCTGCTGAATCACCACAGTGACCGCCGATGAAATCCTCGGGGACAGCCGCGAGAGGATTGACTGAACATCCCATGTATTTGAAAGCGATGTCTTCTTTGGATTTATGATGCCGGTCAGCACCACATGGACATTAACAAATCCCGATTGAACCTCTTTGCATGGGACGGCAACAACCACTTCCTCAATAGACATACCCGCACTGTCCCCGACATACGAAGCACTGGATATCCTATTCGTATCACTCGGGACGCTTGTACAACCTGCCAATAGAACGACTGCGATAACCACGAAAGCCAATTGTTTCATTGTTCTTCCTTTCCTGAAATATAAGAGTTTAGACACTCTTTGGGTTCCACTTCTCATAATCATCTCTTGTTTTAGCCCTTTTTAATTTTTACCCTGTTATTTTGCATTTTTGTATTCTACCAATTCCGAAAAGGTATCTAACCCTTTAGATTTTCTTACAGGATTTAAAAGGGAGTCTTGGGAATCTTTGAAGGTTCTCCCGGCCTTCCATAGTCAAGTACGTCGGTGCGATACCATTTTGCTTTGATAGAACGAATATTCTGAACAGGATATATTCCGATCAGTTCATCTTTAATCATACTTGGATATCCATACGCAATAATCATATCACCCACAGCAAATTGTTGTATGAATTGCTTTTCCTCCTCAGTATTGGCCGACCATGCAAGGGCAAACATGCCTTCACCTCGCGGCGACAAAAAGAACTTTTCCCTTTGTATGCCGTCATCTTCAATCCAATCAAAGTAATGATGTTCTATTGAAAAACACGCTATGCGAATACCATCTTGAGTATCGAAAGAAACCGCTTTTATAATACCCGGCCATACAATCAAGGTATTTTTATAGAGATCGGGCGATTTGCGGACATCGCCAGGAAATACATCACGTCTTGCTTTTTCAAAAAACTGGCGTTCCCACTGGGGAAGAGGAGTATATGAACGAGAGCCGGGCAACATGCTGGGACAGCCTGAAAGAAGCATTAAAAACACATATGCCATTTTACATATATGTCGAGTAGACATATTATAGTTCCTCATTTTAGGTTTCGTTTATTTCTAACACTCTTTCACTGTTCATTTTTTTCTGTCGCCCCGTCGGGGCTTGGGGGTTGGTGCTTGCTGACCGGGGGCTTGCGCCCCCGGCTAACGCACTTTCGTCCCTGCGGGACTATCGCCCGTTTGGAATACACACGTCAGTGTGCAATCTATCCTATTCAAGCAATCAACAAGAAATATCGCAATGGAAGGTAAAGGTAATCTTCCATTTTACATTCTTTTTCACGGGTAATAATAATTCCCAGTTTGGGTTTATATTTTTTACAATAATG
This sequence comes from uncultured Pirellulales bacterium, assembly GCA_964649955.1. Classification (GTDB taxonomy): domain Bacteria; phylum Planctomycetota; class Phycisphaerae; order Sedimentisphaerales; family Anaerohalosphaeraceae; genus T3Sed10-213. The sequence goes on along the minus strand of CAZYQN010000068.1, from coordinate 1,908 downwards.
AGCAAGCATGGACATCTGTTCAGCCTTCTTTCGGTATTTCACCTCTATCGGCAAATACTGGTTACCACCATAGGTAAAGACAAAATCCACCTCTTTATCTTTTTCGCGGTAATAGGACACTTCGATTTTTTCAGGCCAGGTCATGATTTCCCGTATGACCATATTTTCAGCATAAAAACCCATCATTTGCGCATTTGGAAACTTCCAATCTTTGATAACGGCATTACGCAGCGCCAAATCGACCGGATAGCATTTGATATTACCCTGACGAACACGCAATGGTTGCGAGCTGAATTTTTGAATGCGCAAGACCAAATCCGTCATTTCCAAACGCGGCAGATTTTCAGCGATGATTCGCTGCTCTACCCCCGATTCACTGGAGACCTTTTTAAGGTTAATTTCAAGACCGGGATGAGACAAAAGATAAACAAAAAACCGCAGGATGTTTTCCGGTTTACGATATTGGGTCAGCATCATCAAATCTTCATACAAGACTTTGCGTACCTGCTGTTCCATCAGATACTCAATTTTACGAACCGGATCGGTCAGCGACCAAACTTCCGGAAAGCCTCCATCTCGACAATAATCTATCACAGCTTGATCAATCAGACTGTCAAAAGGCTGCAGTTCCGACGCCAGAGACTGAACACGCTGGGCCGCTTGATGGCCATCGCCTTCCAATAATGTATGGCGAAGCGGTAAATACCTGGAAAGAATCGCAGAAAAGTCTTGTTGCTCCCTGAAGCGGTATTGACAAGATTCCCGAAAACTAAACGGCAGAAGATGTCGGTCTTTAATTCGTCCCAGTAAACTTTCCTGAGTGGTTCGGAATATTGGTGAAGAGGCCGAACCGGAAATCACAAACCTGACTGGATATTTCAGGTCATAATATTTTTTGATAAACAGTTCCCACCGCGGAAGACGCTGAATTTCATCCAAGAAAAAATAGAATTCCGGCCCGCCTTTGATTACACGATCCATCAACCGGTCAAAAATTTCATGCTGCAACTTCTGCGAAGCGGCTATTTCCGGGTCGTCAAATGAAAAATACAATAGCTGACGCTCAGGTACCTGACGTTGATCCAGCAAAGTCTGAATCACATGTTTGACAGCCGTACTTTTGCCAACTCGACGAGGACCTGTAATTGATACCACCTGACTAATTTCGGACAAATCGCTCAAAACCTGATAGACAATTGGCCGTTGATACTCCGGCAGTTCTGTCCGCCAGTTGTTATCCCGACTCCACCAAGGATTGTAAGGAGCCAACATGGAATCAATCCTATTGCCCGTCACGCTGTAACCTTATTAAATTAAATAGCTTACATTGATTTTCAAAACATCTGCGATATACCGTCTTTATTTTTCATTTTGCCGTAAAGCCATAGTGTGAATTAAGTTAAAAATACTGGACAATTCGAAACCTAAACAAAAGAATTTATATTTTAATTAGAATTTTTTATCTAAGCATCGCCGCGGCAATGGCCGCTTGGCCGAGGGCGACGCCTCCGTCGTTGGCGGGGACACGGCGTTTCCATAATACCTCAAAGCCGTCGTCTTTCAACAACTTTATCAGGCGAATGGCCAGATAACGGTTACAGAAGACCCCCCCGCTGAGGGCCGTCGTATTCAGTCCGGTCGCCATGCGGGCGGCTTTTGCCATCGCCAGCATCGCATTGCAGACGCTGTTATGAAATCGTGTCGCTATCAATTCCGGTGCGGCCCCATTGTGCAAATCCTCCAGCATTCCCTTCAACATCGGCTCATATCGCCAACTCCACATCCCATCAGCCTGCTGCGAAAGCTCAACCGGGTAGGCCGACGCCTCGCCCTGTATCGTCAGGGCCTCCAGTGCCATCGGCAATTCCGCCTCAAAGCGATTTTGCCCCCCTGCCCCGCACAAGGCGG
>CAZYQN010000067.1:0-18303 GCA_964649955.1 uncultured Pirellulales bacterium | reverse complement strand
TAACATTTTCTACGAGCCTCCGCAGGAGGCGGCATAGTATAGCCTCGCGGCGTAAGCCCGTGGACCCGAAAACGCCCCCCTTAAGCTCTCCCCCTTACCCCTTTTTACGTTTTAACAGCCTGCGCGCTTAAAACGTACAGAACTTCCGTGCCTAAAGGCACTTTTCTCCGCTTTTGAAAACTCCGAAAGTGAGACGAAAACCCCGGCAGGGGTTGAACACCAATAGCCGCGGGTGGAACCCGTGGGACGCAGTCCACACACCCCACCCAAGTCCCGCAGGGGCGAAAGGATCCCCAGTCCGTATTGGTCTGTGTACGTCCGTGCCCGTCCGTGCAATCGTCAATGCCGCCTTCCGCAACTCCTCCCCCGGCCCCATTTCCACCCCATTAACCGCCGCATCAACCAATACCCCTTATTGTCCTCAACAGCCCCGCGCCCTTGAGGACAACAGAACCTCCGTACCTCTAAGGCACGTTCCTCTTCCTGCCTCCGCAGGAGGCGGCATAGTATAGCCTCGCGGCGTAAGCCCGTGGACCCGAAAACGCCCCCCTTAAGCTCTCCCCCTTACCCCTTTTTACGTTTCAACAGCCTAAGTTTCGTAGGATGGGTGAAAGTGCTTTTCTTTCACCCATGCCGCCTTTTTACCCTTCACAAACATACCTTCAACAAACGTCCTGCGATAATTTGTCATACCGTTACAATCGCATTGCAATGATAAAAAAAACTCAATATCCGCATGGGTAAATTAAAAAGCATATTTACCCCTCCTACCGGCTATCTTACAGAGGCCACCCGTCCATCTCCTGAATAAAACTTAATGAATCCACTTGTGATCCATCTTCGATTTTAATTGTTCTTGTATGGCTTATCTGTTGAGGCCAACCGGAAGAAAGATGATGAGTGAAGGTTGCGATGTCAGTAATACCTAACAAGTCAAGATTTTGGCCTTCTGGAATTGTATGTCCCATACGTTTTGCCAACTCCCTCAACGTTTTTTCTAACACTTGAGCACCAGCGACAGGATCTATTTCTTGCTTCCACGTGACAACTGCTATATCAGACCCAGCATCAACTTTTTCGAGAATGAACGAGGCTCGGCTCGGAAATGGATCACCCCCAAAAGGATTGGGGAGTCGGTCCTGATAGTCAATTGATGTAGATAGAGGGTATGACCGACCGAGGGTTAAAAAGAACATCTGCGGCTCCCTTGTGCAAAGCTGCTCTATCTGTTCCCTTGTAGCACACATAGACTCGAGTTGCTTACGAATTGTTTCTATGGTTGCATTATCCATGCCGGCATCTTTCATACTTCGTGCAAGAGTCTGGATAGTATCAAAAGAAGCCTTCTGTAGGTCTTTCCAGTTCTTGACTTGTGTAATTGTTGCATAACGATCCAGCTTAAGGAGTATATTGAAATCTTTAGTAATATTAATCATCATTCTAACCAGAGGATCAGAGGCTTGCTTTAGATCTTCAAATACAGTTTCTCCCATTGTCCAACTTAGAAGATAGCCGTTATCATCAGCTTCGATGATTTCAATATTCACTGGAGTAGTGGATTTGCTCTTTGAGATAGTCGTCTCTGCTTGGGACTTAAGACGAGTCCTGATCATGGTGTATTGGAGTATGTCTCCTTTTTTCCATTGAGGAGTCAAATCTACTGTGCTATCTTCGTTGTCTGCATGTGTAAATACTGTTGTAAGACTGAGAATAAGCATTAATAAACCAATTTTCATTTGCGCCTCCATTAACTGAAATTCCCATTTAAACGACGACGGGTGACCTCTGAAAAATTGACAAATAGTCAATCGTCAATAAACAATAATCAATCTCAAAGGGGGGTGGTATACCCAAGCGAAGCTTGCGGGTGCCGGAATGCCCTGTGATGTTCATAGCCCGTCTCCCGTTTAGGTACTCCCACGGCCTCTCCACGGACCGCTTCCACCACATATCATAATACTCCCGCCCGAAATTATCAACAATCTATTTTCCCCGTTTTTAAATCAGAAAAATTCCTCCATTCTTGAGTCCTTGGGTTCTTGAGTTCTTGTGTCCTTATTCTTTTTTATTTGATGTTTACCAAACTTTCCGCTATAATACCCCCCGAAGCACCAACGCTTCCAGAGCAGGGCTATTTGACAACAAAAGAAGGAAACTATTGAATACAACCGTCCAGCCCATAGGGCTGTCCTCACTTTTGCCTTTTTACTTTTTCCCTTGTCTTTAATTTCGCTTTAAACACGCACGGCCGGCCTTGACCCATTCAGCAAAAATCGCCTGTCTTGCAAAGACAGTCGGTCATGTCGGGTGGGCTGGCACAGGTGCTTGCATCGAGCAAAGCCCGCCCTACATGAACGATAAGGAGCATCGCTCCGACGATTTTTATCTCTGTGTTACTCTGCGCCATCTGTGGCAAAACAATATCCTCTATATCCTGTTAATCCCGTCCAAAAAATCTGTAAATCGTGTCTAAAAAACTCAAAAACGCCGAACTATGAACTATGAACTTAGAACTACTTCCTTGTTTTCAGTGGTAAAAACCGCGATATTGTGTTCAAGAAGGTAGCAAGTTGCATCAAGTTCCATCACACTTGCGCGCAGTTGCATACCAGTTGTGTCATGTTGCGCTCAGTTACGCGCACTTGCGCTCGGTTTCGGGGGTATTTGAGTGCGGTTGTATTAAGATTTTATACCAGTAATAACAAATCCACAATAATCACTAAAAAAACATTACCGTCTCCATGCGGCCTTTCGTACCATCAATGGAGGTAGTTGCTCAGGTTTGACGTGATTCATATTCAACCGGATACAGCTCCTCTGACTCGGATAGACCCGGATATCCGGCATCAACTCGTCCATCAGCGGCGGCTGCGGTGCTGTCTGCTTGGGCTTCTTCTTGAGCAGTTTCAACAAGTTCCAGTTCATAGTGTCATTTTCTCTTATCGTTACGGATTTCTATCGACGCGCTTCCATATCGGCTCCGTTGACCCCCGACTTTACCCCCGACATCGTGGAAATTCCCTATTTCCATGCTGAAATTCTCACAGTTTGCCGGTATAATCGTTACATAAACCCTTTTTGGAGAAATTATGGAACTTATCAATCGACAATCAAAAACAACGGTGCATCTAAGCATACAATATCTTTTGGCCGGCCTCTGGACGCCGGAGCGAGCGCGTACAGTCGAGTTCGAAAAAGCCCTCCTCGAAAACGGCCTCGATTTCGGCCAAACCCAGACCCGTGACAACTCCTTTACCCTCATCCGCACTCAGCCTTCACATCTGCAGGTCAAACTCGAATCACCCGGCCCGCAGGTGGTCAGCCTGCTGGTTCTGGCCTCCAATCCTCAGTATGAACGCGAGCTGTTCAGCCGGGATGCTGAGGCCGTAACTCGTGCATTCTCAAAGACATGGCCTGCTGACCATTACCAGGTCTTGACGGTCAACAGCAAAATCCATCATCTCTACAGTGCTCAAACCCACGCCTTCCAGTACCTCTGGGAAGAGCGTCTGGGTCAATCTCCCGAGGATTTTCGTCTGCTCGGCCAGCGTCCTGTTGCCGGAGGCGGCCTGCGCTTTATTATGCCGCCCCATGCTGTCGAGGGCGGCGAGCCGACCTCCATCGAAGTACGCGTCGAATCCTTCCTGCGCGAACCGCAAAAGGTGTTTATCGAAACCGCCTTTACATGGCCTCGCCCGCGAGTCATCCGGCCCGATCAGGATTTCGAGCCGCAGCGCTATATCGAAATGACTGAGCAGTTTGCCGCCGAGGAAGTTTGGAATTTCCTGACGCGGAAAATTGATAAACCGTAATTGCAGTCAGGCGGACAAGAAAGGTTAACCTCTGCTCATCTAAAATGTCGATGAGAGAGGGGTAAATTACATTGATTTTCGCTGCCGAGTTTTTTATTATTTTGCAGCCCGATTGTGGTTTTAAATCGGTTTGTGATGACCAATATGTTTTAGAATAAGGATTTCTTGACAATGTCGAAATTTGTAATTGAAACAGCGGATCGCCTCAAACGTTTGCCGCCGTATCTGTTTGCCCAGATTAATGCTCTTAAGCTGAAAAAACGTCGCGAGGACATTGATATTATCGATTTGGGTATGGGAAATCCTATGGATGGTGCACCCAAACAGGTCATTGACAAACTCTGCGAAGCTGCACAGGATCCGCGAAACCACCGTTACAGTGCATCCAAGGGTGTTTATAATCTCCGCCGTGAAATGGCTATTAAGTATGAACGCAAGTGGGGCGTTACGCTGGATCCTGAAACTGAAGTTCTGGCCTGCATCGGCTCCAAAGAAGGATTCAGCCATATGTGTCTGGCGATGCTCGGCCCCGGTGATACGGCGATTGTGGCCGATCCGGCTTTCCCGATTCACATTTACGGCGTCGCTTTGGCAGGCGGTAACGTCATCACTGTCCCGTTGGGTAATGACCAGAAGTTTCTGGATACGATTGCATATGTGTGCGAGCATTTATACCCGCGGCCTAAGCTGTTGATACTCAATTACCCCCATAATCCAACGTCTATGACCGTGGATCAGGGTTTTTTTGAGCCGGTTGTCGAATTGGCCAAACGATTCAATATTGCGGTTATCCACGATTTTGCCTATGGTGAGACGACATTTGACGGCTTTAAGCCTCCCAGTTTTCTGTCGGCCAAAGGCGCCAAAGATGTCGGCGTAGAATTTACCACCCTGAGCAAACCTTACGGCATGGCGGGTTTTCGTATGGGTTTTGTGGCCGGAAATAAGGAAATGATCAATGCTCTGGCGACCATTAAAGGATATTATGATTATGGTATTTTCCAGCCGATTCAGATAGCCAGTATCATTGCGATGCGGCATTGCGATAAAGATATTGATGAGCAGAATGCCAAATACCAACACCGGCGGGATGTGGTTTGTGACGGCCTAAGACGACTGGGGTGGGAAGTGGAGCCCCCGAGGGCGTCGATGTTTGTCTGGACAAAGTTCCCGCTGGAACAATCCAAGGGCAAAGGCAGCATGGAGTTTGCGATGGAATTGCTGGAGCACGCCTATGTTGCAATGGCGCCGGGGAGGGCTTTTGGCGAAAACGGTGAATACTATATGCGGATAGCTCTGGTCGAAAATGAGCATCGGTTGCGTCAGGCGATTCGTAATATAGGAAACTATATACAAGGCAAAGAAGTGACCGGGAAACGTCGTAAATATACCGGTAAATAGCACAACTATACCCTGTTTGTTCAGATGGCGGACTTAGAACTACTAAGGACCGCCATTTTTATTTCAATTTTCCATATATTATGAAATAATTCGCCATTATTATAGCTGAAAACAGATTTTTTTGAAATGAAATCGATATCTGGACATTGTGGGTGTATATCTTCAGCACAGGAAAAAACTTGACTTTTTGATGTTATTATGCTTTAATACAAAAAGACATTTCTTGGCGGGGAGAGAGGGAAACGTGAGTTTTTTTACATTCTTGGCAATGTTGAAGAATCAAGACGAGAGGATGATTAAAACAAACGAAAGAGATTGATGATGAAGAAGTCTGGTTTATGGGGTGTTGTTTTACTTTTTGCAGTCTGCCCGGCAATAGGGGGACTAAACCCAGCTGTGACCTATCAGTGCTGGGACTTTAATACTTCAGCTTTATCCCTTACTCCTGACGGAGGGTGGGATAATCCCTATGGAGAACCGACGGCAATATTGAGCGATTCGGCAGGAACGGGTTTGGTCTGGAATAATGGAGGCTACTGGGAAGGGGGTAAATTCAGAATCGTTCTGGATATCGATAACCAGCGGGTTGCGAATCCCTATAAACTTGTAGATATTGAAATCATCTACCGTGGTTCGATCACAGGTATGCGGATACTGGACAGCAACGGAACTCTTTATACTTCACCGTATGACGATGGGAGTGCGTGGCTTTTAAACGGATGGATCGGGATCAAGGAAACATGGCGGCTTGAACCGAATCCGGATTGGGAAGTCATCGTTATTGAGTTTGAAGGCGGGGCCGGTGCGCTGGCGGCGTTAGATAAATTATGTATCAGGACAGAATGTGTTCCCGAACCGGCGACCCTGGCCATGCTGCTTGGCGGTGCGCTGTTGAGCTTATGTAAACGTAAGTAATAGGGCTGCGGCCTTTCCGCAGAGTTCCAAGATTTTTGGGGGGAACAAATGATGATGGGAAAACCGATTGACATTGTAAAGAAAATGATGTTGATGATGTTGGTTGTACTGATGACCGGCATCGTTAGCGCCGGCGATAGCAATTTGCTCGGCTACGCTTTACTAATTCAGCAAAGTCCTCCGCAGGGTGGCGTGGTTACGCCGGGTGCCGGTGTACACAAATATGAGGTGGGTCAATCTGTACCGCTGACGGCAATTCCGAACCCGGGCTACCGGTTTCTGTATTGGCTGGGAGATGTGACGGCGATGTCATCATCGGATACCTCGATCAATCTGGATTCGCCCAAGATGGTGATAGCGGTTTTCGAACGGGAATCCTTTGATGAACTGGCCGGGGCAGGTGTCCAAAAGAGTTTTGCCGTGGGCGGGGCGGGGGGATTGATTGTGGGTCCCAGTCCTATTACCTCTCCCGGTTCGGTTAGCAGCACGGGCGGTTTCTTTGAAGGCGGTCAAACAGTATATACCTTTACATACTCGGATGACGACGAGACCGAAGATATTGTGGAGATTCCCGAACCTGCGACGATGGTGTTGCTGGGTTTGGGGACAGCGGTTCTTTTACGAAAACGAAAATAGCGTTCCTTTGCGTACTCTGAAACAGCACTGATACCGTCATAATGCAAGGAGCATCCTGGCAGGAAAACGGAGATAGGTACGTGGAGGAGATATTGAATGGGATATGGCCGAGCGACGGGTGCGCTTGGCCGTATTCATTTATAGGACACTATCGGTGAATTCATAACGCCCGATTCGGGATGATCTTTCGGGCTGAGTATCTTGAGAGAAATTACTGTTTTCTGAAAACAGCTACTACATTTTCCACTTCAACAACAAACAGGCGATTGTCGCCTTCAAAATCCACCGGTATCGCCCCCTTGGGATTGAAGAGAACCTTGTCGTATTGTTTGAGCGGAAATTCCGATGACAATTCAATCTCCGCAGAGACTGATACGATGCGTCCTGTGATGGTAGGGATTTCGATATTGTCCGGCAGTTGAATGCCGCCTTTGGTCTGTTTTTTATCCTCATCTTTTCGTATCAGGACACGCTTGCCGATTGGCTCAATCGTCTCAAACGGATCATTTTTTATATCGCTGCCGCCGGGCATCTTAAACCTCACTTTGCTTGTATCTGCGGGATTATTCCTTATCCGCTTTTTTTGCAGTTCGTTTGGCTGTCTTTTTTTCGGGTTCTCCGGTACCGAGTATCTTTTTGGCTTCTTCTTCAGTGGCGGGCGGCCATTTTCCTGCGGCGGCCAGTTCTTTTAATTCATCGATTTTTTTCATACTGACGATAGTCCGGCACCTCGGAAACTTGTTACAGCCCAAGAACGGGCCTCGTTTGCTCTGGCGAATGACCAGTTCGCCGGTTTTGCATTTGTGACATTTCAGTCCGCTCGGTTCGGCAGGGGGTTTGGGCGGCAAGGGATTGCCTTCTTTGTCCATCTTGAGAATTGTTTTACAGTTGGGATAGTCCGAGCATCCCAGGAACGGGCCGAATCGGCCGCTTTTGCGTACCAGCGGTTTGGAACAGTTGGGGCATTTATGTTCGGTTACGTCAGAGACCTGTTCAACCATTTTTCCTTCCTTATCACAGGGACTTGCAAATTTGCAGTCCGGATATTTTGAGCAGCTTAAAAAGCGTCCGTTCTTGCCGAAGCGATAGACCAGAGGAGCTTTGCATTCCGGACAGGTGTATTCGCTCGGTTCGGTTTGGGCCTTGGCGTGTTTCATCTCATCGGCGGCTTTTTCCAGATTTTCTTTGAAAGGCCCATAGAACTCGTCAAGCACTTTAACCCAGTCCAGATGCTGCTCTTCGATTTTGTCGAGCTGTTCTTCCATATGACGGGTGAAGGCAACATCCATTACATTGGGGAAAAATTCATTCAGCTTATCGGTCACAATCTCGGCTACATCTGCGGCGTGAAATTTCTTGTCGATTTTTTCAACATAGCCGCGATCCTGAATTGTCGAGATAATAGATGCATAGGTACTGGGGCGACCAATCCCTTCTTTCTCAAGGGCTTTAACCAGTGAGGCTTCGGTATATCGGGCCGGAGGTTTCGTAAAATGCTGTTCCGCCTTAATATCAACAGGCGACAGGACGGTGCCCTGTTTTAGGGCGGGGAGGCGAGGTTCCTCTGTCGGGGTGGACCATACACGGGTAAAGCCGTCAAAGACAAGGATGCGTCCTGTTGCTCGATAATTGCAGGAAAAGCCGTCGGTGGTTCCGGATATCTCGACGCGGGTGGTGTCCCATTGAGCGGCCGTCATCTGGCAGGCGATAAACCGCCGCCAGATCAAATCATAAAGTTTATATTGCTCGTCGCTGAGGAACTGGCGAATGTCATCGGGGGTCAAATCCGGATCGGTCGGGCGAATCGCTTCGTGGGCTTCCTGGGCGTCTTTGCCGGAGGCATAGAAATTGGGGGTGTCGGGCAGGTAGTCCTTTCCGAACCGGTTTTGGATGAAATGACGGCTGCTTTGCAGGGCGTCCTGCGACATAAAGGTACTGTCGGTACGCATATATGTAATCAAGCCCAAGGCGCCCATGGAACCTAAGTCAATGCCTTCATAGAGCTGCTGGGCAATGAGCATCGTGCGTTTTGTTGCGAAGCCGAGCCGATTGGCCGCGGCCTGTTGAAGGGTCGAGGTGATGAACGGCGGGGCCGGTCGTGACTGTACCCGTCGTGTGGAAATATCGGTTACGGTGAAGGCCGCCTTTTGTATCTGCTCAAAGACGGCCTGTGCCTGCGTGCCGTTATCGGTGTGGAATTTATCGCCGTTAACGCTGATCAGATCGGCCCGAAAGGCATTGTGTTCGGCCAGCCATTGGTCCTGTTCGGCCAGTGTGCGTTCTTTTTGTTTGTCGGAGGCCTCTGAAAGAAAGGCCTTCCATAATTGGCTGTGAGTTTTATCAATGTCGGTCGTAAAGACGGCCGGGATGAGCCAGTATTCTTTGGGATCAAAGGCACGTATCTCACGTTCGCGTTCTACAATCATCTTGACGGCGACGGACTGCACGCGCCCGGCGCTAAGGCCGCGAGCAACTTTTTTCCAGAGCAGGGGACTGATTTGATAGCCGACGATACGGTCCAAAACGCGACGGGCCTGCTGGGCCAATACACGGTGCATATCGATTTTGCCGGGATGGGCAAAGGCTTTCTGGATGTCGTTTTTAGTAATAGCGTTGAATACAACTCGGTAGGTGTTTTCGTCTTTAAGACCGAGTACTTCGGCCAGATGCCAGGCAATGGCTTCTCCTTCGCGGTCAAGGTCGGTTGCCAGATAGACGTTTTTGCAGCGTTTGACTGAATCTTTGAGCGTGCTGACGGTCCGTTTTCGTCCGGCGGTGATTTCGTAAGCCGGTTCAAATCCATTTTCAATATCAACATTAAGCCCTTTTGACGGCAGATCCCGGACGTGTCCCATCGAGGCCTTGACTTCGAAACTCGGGCCTAAGTATTTATTGATCGTTTTTGCCTTAGCCGGCGATTCGACGATCACAAGCGACATTTCACTTTTTGCTTTGGCCATGCGTTGAATACCATACAATTATAGGATAGATAAAAATATAAATAAAACGACTCTGGTTTTGATTCTTTTAAATCAATTTAGACGATAGATAACCGCTTGGCTTGGGGGCTGTCAAGAAAAAATAAAAAGTCAGCCCAATTCGTGGTGACTTTACCCTATAATAAGAGGTTTAGGCCGTTTGCAAAATTGATTTAAGGCGGGGTTTTAAAGCAGCGATGGCGTTGCCGCGGTGAGAGATGCGGTTTTTTTCATCGGCATCGAGTTGTGCGGCGGTTTTTCCGAGAGCGGGAATGTAGAAAATCGGGTCATAGCCGAAGCCATTATCGCCGTTGGGGGCGTTATTAATGACGCCTTCGATACTGCCGGTGGCTTCCAGCAATACGGACTGGGGATCGGCCAGACACAGATGGCAGAGAAAGCGAGCCGTCCTCAGGTTTTCAGGGACATTTTCCAGCAGGCGGAGGACTTTTTCGTAATTGGCTCGGTCGATTGCCTTGCGGTCGCCGGAAGGGGCTTGGTCTGCGGCGTAGCGGGCGCTTCGGACGCCGGGGTCGCCGTTTAGTGCATCTATCATTAAGCCGGAATCGTCGGCCAGCGTCCATACACCACAGGCGCGGGCATAACCGAGCGCTTTTTTGCGGGCATTTTCGGCAAATGTGCCGCCGTCTTCCTCCACCTCGGGAATACCGGGATAGTCGCGCAAACTGTGCCATTCGATCTGTCCGGCCAATTCGGCCAGCATCTCCGACAGCTCTTTCATTTTACCCGGATTCGTTGTCGCTACGAGTATTTTGTGCTTCATCGAGTCTGCCCTACTTGCTATCTTGAAGTCGCAAGATTTCCCGCTTGATTTCATCAATTACTTTTTTGTTGTGGATGATTTTCTTCTTTCCTTCCGCGATAGAAATGATATAAAAAACATTACCGCCATATTGGGCGGTGAATTTCTCGTGGGTTTTTTTCTGAAATTGAAACTCATTAATAATCTGGGTGATGTAGGCATATCCAGCCGGTTTGATTTGTAGGCCAATATACTTACCCTTGATGTCGATATAAAAATCAATATTGTAACCCCTATCCCATTGATCCGGAGCGGGGATTATTCTGACTCCCAATTCATGTTGAAGCTGGCCATAAATGGTCTGGATTTCGGACTGGTAACCGTCAAATGTCCGGTTGATGACGAGATTGATAACGAAGTCAATGCAATCTTGTTCTTCAATGCTGTCAATTTCCGCCCGACAGACCTCTGAAATTTTGATATAAAGGGTTCTTCCAAGCTGTTCGAGATGTTCTTTGGAATAGACATTCTGATAGTAGTAGTATTCCCATTCGTCCTTCGTTTTAGGGGAACATTTTCGTATCAATTCTGCAACGGGGCCAACTTTGTTTTTCTTGTTCAGCCCCCACCGCATATTAGCTCCGTTCAGTATCCACTCTTTTGCCATACCACAGGCCCCCTTTGGCTGAGAAATTTGGCTTTATATTTGTAGTCAATCGATATATCCACTTCGGCCAATCCTAACTTAATCAGATGGGCATTCAGAAACATTTTATTGGACAGATAAAGGTAACCGAGAACAGTGTTGTTCTGGTCAAATTTTACGCTGTCAAATTTCAGAAAAACTTTTTGTCCTTTTGTTTTATTATCGATGAATTCAATGGCGGCCTGTCGAGTTTCATCTTGCTCTTTGATTCCCAGAAGACGAACGGTCAGGCCGTTGTCGAGAAGAACCATGCAGGGAGAAAGGACCTGTTTGATTCGATGATATTCTTCTCGTTTGTGGTAGTTCTTGTCAATTTGTGAACCGAACTTGAGTTTTTTGGGATCGATTTTCTTGTCGAACTGAACAGTATCTTTGAAGACGTAGGGAAGCGATTGAATTTCTTGTTCGTAATTTGTTTTGCAGTCGGAACGATAGAAAAAATCTATAGCGGTTTGGTCAAATAATTTATTGTGCCCGACCTTTAATTTTTCACGTATAACCGGCTCAAAATCGGGGTTAATTTCATAGCCGATAGAGTTCCGTTCCAAATTGCACGCCGCCAAGCAGGTCGTACCGCTGCCCAGAAAGGGGTCTAATACAGTATCGCCAACAAAACTAAACATTTTTACAAGTCTTTTCGGCAATTCCTCCGGAAACATCGCCAAATGCTTATCCTGTTTTTCCCCGGCGAAATTCCAATGTCCTGCAAAGTATTGATTCCATTCCTCTGTTGTCATTTTTGACTGATCTTTGATCTTTTGGCTGACTTTGGGGCCATCCCCGGGTTTTTTGAAAAGGAGGATAAACTCGTAATCCAATTTTAAGATACCATTTCGCGGATATGGAAATGACCCCATAATAGTTGCCCCGCCGGTGGTGTTGCAGGTAGTAACCTTCTGCCAGATAATAGCTCCCATGTAATCGAAACCGATCGTCTCACAAAATTTAATGATTTCTGTGCGAATCGGAATGATTTTATAACGGCCATAATAGACGGAACGGGCGAATTGGTCCCCGATATTGATGCACAGGCGACACCCGTTGTGCAGAATACGATGACATTCATTCCAAACGAGATTCAGATTGTTAATATACTCTTCATAAGTATGGTTAAAGCCGATTTGATTATCGCTGCCATAATCTTTCAGTTGCCAGTAAGGAGGAGATGTGATAACCAGATGGATCGACCCGTCTGCCACATCTTTCATCTTTCGGGAATCGCCAATAATGATTTTATGGTTCGTTTTCATAAAACTCCATGCCTGCTTTCTTCCTGGCAGGTTATTATATCACAATTCAGCGAAAACAGAAAGTTATTTTGGACTCATCAGCTTTTTGAGCAGGGCGCGCTGGAAGTGGAGGCGATTTTCGGCTTCGTCGAAGATAATCGAGTTCGGCGACTCCGCGACACCATCGGAGATTTCGTAGCCGCGATAGGCCGGCAGACAGTGCATTACTTTGGCCTTCGGAGCATAGCTCATTAATCTTTCATCGACGGCAAACCCTGCAAAGTCACGGAGCCGCTGCTGCTTTTCGGCTTCCTGGCCCATGCTGACCCAGGTGTCCGTATAGATAACATCGGCACCCTTGACAGCGGCAACAGGGTCGTGGGTTTGTTCGGCACAGCCCGGCGACATTTTGTTAACGACGGAAAAGGTCTCGTCATCCAGTTCATACTTCGGCGGAGAGGCAACGACATATTTAAGGCCGAATTTAGCGGAGGCGAATGCCAATGACCGGGCGACGTTGTTGCCGTCGCCGATATAGGCCAGTTTAAGGCCGTTGAGCCGGCCGAGGTGTTCCTGAATGGTCATCATATCAGCCATTGCCTGACAGGGGTGTGACCAGTCGCTGAGGGCGTTGATGACCGGCACGGTTGACCACCGGTCCAGTTCGACGATGGTTTCGTGGGCGAATGTTCGGGCCATGATGCCGCTTACATATCGCGCCAAGACACGGGCCATATCCTTGGCCGGCTCGCGCTGGCCGATGACGCCGATGTCGTCAGGTTTCATGTACATTGCCATACCGCCCAGATCGTGCATTGCGATCTGAAAGCTGACACGGGTTCGCAGGCTGGTTTTTTCAAACAGCATTGCCAGCACTTTGCCGGTCAGACAGAGGTCGCGGCCACCGGTTTTGTAAAGTTTTTTCAGATCATGACTGAGTACGAGCAGTTCGTTCAACTGGTCGGGGGTGCAATCGCGAATCGTCAGAAAGCTTTTCATGACAGTTCTCCTTCGCCGAGGACCTCATCAAGAATGGCCAGGGCTTTGTCAATTTCTTGCGTGGTTATGATCATCGAGGGCATAAACCGCAGCACGGTGTCGTGTGTGCAATTGATGCGCAGGCCCTTTTCGAGGCAGCGGCTGACGATCTTGGCGCCGGGCATCGTCAACTGAATCCCGATCATAAGGCCCTTGCCGCGGATGTGGTCGATGACGGGGTATTTTTCTTTCAGGGCGTCGAGTTTCCGTCGAGTGTACTCGCCCATTTTAATGGCGTTATCGAGCAGATTTCCTTCTTCGATGGCTTCGATGACGGCGATGCCTGCCGCACAGGCCAGCGGGTTGCCGCCGAAGGTCGAAGCGTGTGTGCCGGGAACCAGCGACGCGGCGATCTGAGGTCGGGCCATCATGGCACCGATGGCGGCGCCGCCGCCGAGAGCCTTGGCCATTGTGATAATGTCCGGCGTAACTTCGTAATGCTGATAGCCAAACCATCGTCCGGTCCGGCCCAGGCCGGTCTGGACTTCATCGAGAATCATCATAGCGCCGTATTCGTCACACAGGTCGCGGATGGTCTGCATATATTCCGGTGTGGCTTCGTGGATGCCGCCTTCACCCTGAATCGGCTCAATCATCACGGCGGCGACTTCTTCGGTAAAGGCCTCGTGCAGGGCGTCGATATCATTGTAGGGGACATAGATGAAGCCCGGCAGCATCGGCAGAAAACCGTCGTGGTATTTGGGCTGAGCGGTTGCGGTAACGGTGGCGAATGTCCGCCCGTGGAAACTGCGTTCGGCGGTAATGAATTTATATTTTTCTTTCGGAGTATGCTTGCGAGACAGTTTCAGGGCCGCCTCGTTGGCTTCTGCACCGCTGTTGCAGAAAAAGCACTTGCCGCCGAAGGCCCGCTCGGACAGCAATTTGGCCAATTGGCCCTGCGGGACATTGTAGAATGTGTTGTCCATATGCAGCAGTTCGCCGGCCTGTTTGCGGATGGCTTCGACGACTTTGGGATGGCAGTGGCCGATGCCGCTGACGGCCCAGCCGGGGAACATATCGAGAATCTCGTTGCCGTCCATATCCCAGAGGAGGTTGCCCTGGCCTTTGGTGATGACCCGCGGAAGCCGTCCGTAGTTTCCGATAACATACTGATTGAACATTGCGATAACATCTTGTGTATTCATTATTGTCTGCCCTATCCTAAGCGTTATAGTTTTGTTTATTTTGTAATCTGTGTTCCGATCCCTTTTGCCGTGTATATCTCCAGCAGGAGTGAATGGGGGATGCGTCCATCAATAATATGGGCCTTTCGAGCGCCGCCTTCCAAAGCGGTCAGGCAGGATTCGACCTTCGGCATCATACCGCTGGAGATAGTCCCGTTTTTGATCATTACCCCGATTTCTTCTTCGCTGATGCTTGAGATGCAGCTTTCGGGATCGTTGATATCGCGCCGGATGCCGTGGGTGTCGCTGAGGACGACCAGTTTTTCGGCCTGAATGGAGGCGGCGATATGGCCGGCAACGCTGTCGGCGTTGACGTTCAGCTTGCCGCCGGTTTTGGCCCGGGCGACCGGTGCAATGACGGGGATCACTCCGCTTTGGCATAGCGTGGTCAGTAATTCGCTGTTGATTTCGGTTACTTTGCCGACCAGCCCGAGATCGACTTTGCGTCCGTCGCCGTTTTCCAGCCGCAGCGGTTCGGCGAAGACCACACAACTGCTCAGCGAATGAAGGCCCATGGCTTTGCAGCCGGACTCGTTAAGCGTCTGGCAGATGGGTTTATTGAGCTTGTTGATCAGCGTGTGTTCGGCTATTGTCAATGTGCGGTCATCGGTGTAGCGGCGGCCCTGTACCCAGACCGGCTCCAGCCCCGCTTCGTTCATGGCCGAGGTGATGGCCTTTCCGCCGCCGTGAACGAGAATCGGACGCATCCCGACAGTGGACATAAACACGACATCCAACAGCAGTTTTCGACGAAGCTGCTCATCATCAAGAATACTGCCGCCCAGTTTGACGACGATCATTTTCCCTCTGAAGCTTCGGATGTACTCCATCGCTTCGATCAGTGCACCGGCTTTTTCAATGGCCTGTTCCATACTTTACTGCTCCCGGGTCCAAACCCAGTCAAAACAATAACTTACTTCCCCCGGCTCTCGTTTCTATCCCGGCGGAATGGGGGTACCGCCGCCTGTTGTTTCTGCCGGCACGTTTGCTGCCACTAAATGCAAAAAAGCCAACGAAGGGAATCGAACCCTTAACCGCTGGTTTACAAAACCAGTGCTCTACCGTTGAGCTACGTTGGCGTAACTTTATATTTTATAAGTATTTAAATTCGAATTCAAGGATTACAAAAATTCACAAAAACCATTGGCTGTAACCCGATTACGACTCTACCTGTGGTGCAGGGTGTAATGCTGCGAATCTAATCCTCATCAGGGATTATTGTCATATCAAAGAGCGAAAATAAAAAAGTCGGAAACGCCGTTCCGACAAATTTGTGCCTACTTTACATAAAACGGGGCGAAAATGCAAAAAAATTTGCGGTAAAATTATCCTATTTTGGTGTTGAAAACAATTGGCGTTTTGCCGAGATCGCAGGGCGGACGTATCATACGGCCACGCCGGTAACGGCCGAATATCATTATGACAATCTGGGCCGGCTGGCCGGGATTGATGCGGGGGCCGGTCGAGTCCAGTTTGGGTATACTTATTGGGAGAATGAGAACAATATCTGGAAAAAACGGTTTGACCATCGCGGCGGTTCTCCGTATAATGAATATACTTACGACAGTATTGACCGATTGACGGGTGTGACGTACATAGACAGCGATACGGAAGGGTTCGTGATGGACGATGTGGGCAATCGCGACGGCAATCAGACCCTGCGGGATGAGGGCACGGTCAACTTTGCCGTCGATTCTCTGACCAATCGTTATACCTCCATCGCCGGCCATCCGCTGGCCTATGACGACGCCGGAAACCTTACGCAGGATAAAGACGGCTACCAATTCACCTGCGACTATGAAAACCGCATTGTCGAAATCAAAGACGACACGGATTCGCCTGTCGCAGCGTTTGACTACGACACGCAGGGCCGCCGGATAAGAGTTTGCGATGCCGTGGCAGACTCGACCACCCTGTATTACTACTCCGACAACTGGCAGGTCTTGTCAACGTATGTTGGGGGTAGCCTCGACAAATCGTTTGTCTATGGAAATTACATAGATGAAGTCCTCGTCATGAATCAAGGGGCGAATGACTATTTCTATCTGCATGATCATCTGTATAGTCCGACAGCCTTGCTGGACAACTCCGGCAGCGTTATTGAGCGATATGAATATGATGCATATGGCAAGATGACCCGCTTGAATCCTGACTTTACCGCCTTTTCCGGCACCGACGGCAACTGGCTGACCGAAGACGGAACGACGATAAACACCAGTGCCGTCGGCAATCCGTACCTGTTTACCGCCCGCCGGTGGGATTTTTATACGCAGTTGTACTACTACCGCTTTCGGGATTACTCGCCGCTGATCGGCCGCTTCCTCCAGCCCGACCCGCTCGGCACCATCGACGGCCTGAACCCCTACGCCTACGTCAACAACAACCCGCTCAACTGGCTCGACCCGTGGGGATTAAAGACAATTCTTGGAATACACGCTGGCGTTGGCCATGCTTGGATTTCGGTTAATGTTGATGGCAACATTACGACTTATGGATTGTGGCATTCAAGCCGTTCTGAAGGTTCGAGTCCAGTCAAAGGAGGTACTGATTTATATACAAACCGCGAGTCCAAAGGTGGTGGCACAGCAAATCGTTATTATGAATTGAACGAGAAACAGGAAAAAAAACTTAATAAATGGTTATCTAATTCTCATACGTACGGGATGCCGTTGGGTATTCCAACATATAATTGCAGCAGCTTTGCATCAGACACTGTTAATAAAGTTATTGGGGAAGATGTGAATGCAGATGATCCAGATGCTTATGGCATAGAAACTCCAGCGGAACTAGGAAAAAGAATCTTGGAATTAGAAAGAAATGATCCAACAAGTGATCTGGCACCAAAAGATGCACCGAAGGATTCGGGTTCTTCTTCAAGCTCCTCATCCTAAGAAAGGGTTTTTGTAATGAAAGTAAATTGTAGAAAAATTGTAATTGCGATTACAGTATCAATTTTAAGTGTTGGGTGGATTTTTCCGCTTATGAAATCTTTCCAGCAATTGTGTTCGTGGCTGTATTTTTCACGCCAGAATACTTCGGAAAATATCGACTCAGGAGTTGTATTAGATGTAGCCACAGGTTTATTCAATATTTCAATGTCTTGGTTGGCCATTGTAATATTTTTGTGGTCATTTTATTTGTTTTTCAATATTTCACGAATTATTGTTGTTCAAGATAATTTTGTTGCAAAGATGGCCAAAGGGGCGTGAAGATAGCGACGAACCGGGCGGTTGACTTGTCCTACGACCGGGTGTATAATCGCACCAGTTGGAGCGATACAAAATATGCTCCCAATGGCTCTTTGGCATATCAAAGCAATGCGGTAAACCAGTACACGGCGGTGGGCACGCGGACGCCCAGCTATGACGGTCGCGGCAATCTGACCTGCATCGGGCAGTATTGGACGATGACCTATGACTGCGAAAATCGCATGACCAGTGCGATTTCAGGCTATTTGCAGTATGGTTATGACCTGCTGGGTCGGCGGGACCGGAGAATGTTGGGCAGCATGAATGACATCGCCTACGTCTGGGACGGGGCGCACGTGATTGCCGAATACACCAATGGCTCTTTGACAAAGAAATACATCTACGGCCCGGGGATGGATAACCCGGTAGCGATGATCAATGTCAGCGGCCTTT
>CAZYQN010000066.1:0-18359 GCA_964649955.1 uncultured Pirellulales bacterium | reverse complement strand
GAGACGCCGAAAGTCCAGTGGACTTTCAAATATTAAGTTTTCGCTATGTATAATACTAAATCCACAGTTTCAGGTCAATAGAAATTGATGATAATGCGTAATCCGGTTCGAGTGCGTCTCTTATTCTTTTTTCACATGTTCTATCAGTAAAAACCGTCTTTTTCAGAGAAATCCTGAATATTTTTGGAATTTTCTTGCTATTGAGCCTGCTTTTTGTTATT
This sequence comes from uncultured Pirellulales bacterium, assembly GCA_964649955.1. Lineage (GTDB taxonomy): Bacteria > Planctomycetota > Phycisphaerae > Sedimentisphaerales > Anaerohalosphaeraceae > T3Sed10-213. Next base: position 18,138 of record CAZYQN010000066.1, on the reverse strand, counting down.
GTCTTGCGGTCTGTATGTAGTATGCTCTATGAAGTGAGACGTGCCGGTTCACCTTATTGACCATCCTTTGATACATCCTAATTTAATTTTTTTAACAGGAAAAATGTATGCCATTTACAACCATTGGTCTTAGCGACCGGCTGGTGCAGGGAATTCTTGCCACCGGCTATACCGCCCCGACACAAATCCAGTCGGAGGCGATTCCGGCGGCGATTGCCGGACAGGATATTATCGGCTGTGCCCAGACAGGCACCGGCAAAACGGCAGCGTTCGTTCTGCCCATGCTGCACCGCCTGACCGAAGTCAATCCTGCACCCAAAAGCAAGGGAGTTCGCGCCCTGATTTTGACGCCCACGCGCGAGCTGGCGGCTCAGATCGAAAAATCCATCCAGAACTACGGCCGGTATTTGAAGCTCCGCTCGCTGGCGGTTTATGGCGGCACCGGGATGGAAAATCAGATTCGTGTGCTACGTCGCGGCGTCGAGATCGTCGTTGCCACGCCCGGACGCCTGATGGACCATATGCAGCGCAATACCATCAACATCTCACACGTCGAGATACTTGTGTTGGATGAGGCCGACCGGATGTTTGATATGGGATTTATCAATGACGTACGGCGTATCATTCGGGCGATCCCCGAGCAGCGACAGACGATGCTGTTTTCGGCCACAATGTCCCCGGAAGTTAAAGCATTGGTCGAGAACGTCCAGAAATCCCCTAAAATGATTCAAATCGGACGAGCCAACAATCCGATTGAAACCATTACGCAGTACGCCTACAAGGTTCAGCAGGATTTGAAAATGGATTTCCTGCTGCATCTGCTCCAGACAACATCGATGTACTGTGTCCTTGTCTTTTCACGTACCAAACACGGGGCCGACCGTATTTGCCGCCGTCTGGCACGCGAAAATTTATCCGCCGTCGCGCTGCACTCAGGCCGTACACAGGGCCAGCGTCAGCAGGCATTGGACGGATTTAAACGCGGAAAATTCCAGGTTATGGTCGCCACCGATATCGCCGCACGCGGTATTGACGTTACGGGTATCTCGCATGTCATCAATTTTGACGTACCGGTTGTGGCCGAAGATTATGTCCACCGCATCGGCCGCACCGGCCGGGCAGAAGCTGTCGGCGATGCCATTACGTTCGTTTCACGGGAGGAAGAAAAATCGCTTACGCGTATCGAGCGATTCATCAACCGCAAACTCAATCTTGCTCGGCACAGCAGCTTTTCTTATAAGAAAACGTTTCCGCCGGAACGCAAGCACCACGCAGAAATCATCGAAGACCATCAGGAACCAAAAGTTCATACGGCTAAAAAGCCATTCAAGAAAAAACGCTTCGGTTCCAAGCCCGGACATAAATACGGACCCAAACACAGTACCGACAGCGCCGCCGTGTCAGGCGATAAGGCGCGTATCCATACCGCACCCAAACACAGCGGCCTTGCTCATGCAAAACCGGCTGCAAAACACGGAGTACGACCGGATACAAAACCCGCTGCCAACATCGGAGCATCTGCCGGCCAAAAGGGCACGGCCAAATACGGATCCAAATCGAAGCACGGCGGGAAATTCAAGCCCAAATTCGGTCGTTCGCACAAGCCCACATCACGAGACTAAGACAGATTGCGTTAATAAAAACCGCCTGTTTATACCGGGCAGTTTTTTATGCGCAAAATCCGTCGAAAAATTACCCCGCTTTCGCATTGCATTTTTACGGAAAAGTCTTTATAGTAAAAACAACAGGATACATCGCCGGGGATATAGCTGACGTAGTATGTTCACAGCGATTGATACTACACACACTATTTAAAGGGACGTGTTATGAAATGCACAATATTATTCATTTCGGCAGCGCTTTGCTTGATTGCAGGATGTCAAAAAACCGCTTCCCCTGCGACCATCGAACTGAGCTACCATAATCCCGTCTGGGACGGCTATCTGGCCGATCCGCAAGTCCTTTACAGCAACGGCCGGTATTATGCCTACGGCACCGGCAAAGCGCCGGACGGCCGGCAGTTTCCTGTCCTGCGCTCTGATGACTTTGCACACTGGACGTATGTCGGCGGCGCACTGGAGCCATCCGCCGGCCCGGCCTTCAACGACTATTGGGCGCCGGAAGCCATCGAGCACAACGGCAAATTCTACCTCTACTATGCCGGAGACTGTAAAATGCGCGTTGCCGTTGCCGACAAACCCGAAGGCCCCTTTAAGGATTCCGGCAAATTGCTGTTTCCCGACGAGCCGTTCTCCATCGACGGACATCCCTTCTTTGACCCGGTCAGCAGGCAATGGTACCTGTTCTTTGCCAAAGATTTCTTTGACCAGCGCGTCGGCACAGCACTGGCCGTCGTAAAACTGGCTGACGATATGATTTCCACCGAAGGGCCTGTCACAACGGTACTGCGGGCCTTTGCCGATTGGCAAATCTATGAACGCAACCGGACACTCTACAATAAGCATTGGGATGCATGGCACACCGTCGAAGGGCCGTATGTTGTTTACAAAGACGGCAAATACTATTGCTTCTATTCCGGCGGCAATTGGCAAACGCCGGGGTATGGCGTCGGCTGTGCCGTTGCAGACAGCATATTGGGACCCTATAAGGACAACTGGAGCAAAGATAAAGCCTCCGTGCTGAGCACCATTCCCGATAAACTCATCGGCCCCGGCCATAATTCCGTCGTCTTGGCGCCGGACAGAGAGACTTATTTCATCGTTTACCATTCCTGGAATCCGCAACGCACCGCCCGCCAGATGTGCATTGACCCTCTCGTCTGGACCAACAACGGCCCCAAGGCCTTCAATCCCTCCAGAGGTCCAAAAAATCTTTCCATCCCGCTGCCTAAACAATGAAGTACAATAAAGATAACGTTACCGGCGGATTGGTCTATTCGACCGAGCATGGCCGGATGTGTCCGGCCTGCGCAAAACCTGTGCCCGACTGCACGTGCAGTCAATCTGAAGCCATCCCTCAAGGCGATGGCATCGTCCGTATCAAATACGAAACCAAGGGCCGCAAGGGAAAAGGAGTAACGGTAGCATCAGGATTATTGCTAAAACAAAGCGAATTGAAAAACCTGGCCCGTGAACTCAAAGCAAAATGCGGCTCCGGCGGAACGGTTAAAGATGGAACCATTGAAATCCAGGGCGATCATCGCGACCGGCTGGGTACCGAACTGAAAGCCAAAGGCCACACCGTCAAATACCCCTGATTCTGCCGAAGGCCGTGTATCTTATTCGTATTCCTCGGTTTTATGGCGAATGATCTGACCTTCGACCATATAAATCACATCTTCGGCGATATTGGTGGCATGATCGGCAATGCGCTCCAGATGCCGGGAAACGCTGAGCAGATGGATCAGACTTTCGATATGTTCGGGATGATCCAGAATGCCCTGTTTGACCTGATCGTACATTTCCTTATTCATCGCATCCACTTCATCATCGCGTCGGCAGACGCTGTGGGCCAATGAACAGTTAAGATTTACGAGAGCCGAAATGCTGTCCCGTACCATGGCTTGAACCTTCTCGGCCATCAAATCAAAATCAAACGGCATATCAACCGGCACATGGCGAGCCAAAAACTCGCTGCGTTCGGCAATATTGACCGACAGATCCCCGATACGTTCAAGGTCGTTGTTGATCTTGAAAGCAGTCACAATAAAACGAAGATCGATCGCAACCGGCTGATGCAGCGCCAGTATCTTCAGGCAATCCTCTTCCACATCCACCTCATTCTTATCGATTTCATAATCATGGTCGATCACCCGGCGCGCCATTTCGCCGTCGCGCTCCTTAATGGATTTAACAGCAAGCCATAACTGCTGCTCAACCTCAGACGACAGGGCCAAAAGCTTTTTTTTCAGTTTCTCGATTTCACTGTTCATATGCGTTGTCATCGTGCCTGTTCCATAAAGGTTTCAGGGCGATCTTATCCAAAGCGCCCGGTAATATAATCTTCAGTCTGCTTTGCCGCCGGATTGGTAAACAGCCGGTCTGTCCTGCCGTATTCAATCAGCTGACCCAGACAGAAAAAGGCCGTACGGTCACTGACACGGGCAGCCTGCTGCATATTATGCGTAACGATCACAATTGTATAGGTTCCCTTCAACTGTGCAATCAAATCTTCGATGCGTCCGGTCGCAATCGGATCCAGCGCCGAACACGGTTCGTCCATCAGCACAACCGCCGGCCTGGTCGCCAGCGTACGGGCCAGACACAGTCGCTGCTGCTGGCCGCCGGACAGCGCCAGCGCCGATTTATGCAAGTCGTCTTTAACCTCCTCCCACAGTGCGGCGTCTTTGAGACACTTTTCAACAATCGGATCCAGATCCGCCTTGCGGCGTATGCCCTGAAGCCGCGGCCCGTAACAAATGTTGTCATAAATCGTCTTGGCAAACGGATTGGGACGCTGAAACACCATTCCCACCTGCTGACGAAGATTCACCAGATTGGTACGCTTATCATACACATCCTGCCCGGCAACCGCCAAATGCCCTTCGGCCCGACTGTGCGGAATCAAATCATTCATCCGGTTAATACACCGCAGAAACGTGCTTTTTCCGCAGCCGCTCGGCCCGATAATGGCTGTCACAGAGCCGGCCTCGATATCCATCGTGATTTTTTCCACCCCGGCCTTTGTCCCGTAATAAAAGCTGAAATCCTTTGCGGTAATCACAACTTTCTCAGGCACAATCGCCTCCGACAGCACAGCAGCACGCTGCGGAGAGTCTATCCGCATCCGTACCGTTTTGTCAGATGGATTCGGGTTCATGGAAATAGAGTCCATTGTGGGCCTTTCATTATTGTTCATCATTTGACGTCTCTTGGTCATCACCGGCATATTACCCTCCTCTCAGCTTTCGGCTCATTCGGGAGCGAATCAATATGGCAGCGATATTCAGCGTCAGCACCAGCAGGATCAGGGTCATTACCATTCCATATTGATTATGCGGCACCATCATCGCAAGCTTGTCCCCGACGGTAATGTCATAGCACCCGTAAGACAGGGCACGTGTCGGCTGAAGCCACCATTTCCCGGTAAAGTCCGGCACCGGACCAAGCGCCACAGCGCCCGCAAACAAGATCGGCGCTGTCTCGCCGGCCGCACGGCTCAGGCTCAGAATGATCCCGGTCAAAATCCCCGGCCCGGCCGCAGGCAGCGTTACCGTTACAAACGTGCGGAACTTGCCGGCCCCCAGCGCCAGCGATGCTTCACGATAGGTCTGCGGCACAGCCCGGATCGCCTCTTCGGAGGCGCGGATAAGCACCGGCATCACCAATAACGCCAGCGTCATCGACGCCGTCAGGATCGACGGATGACCGACCACCATCACAAAAAACGCCAGCCCGAACAGCCCGTACACAATACTCGGAACACCCGCCAGCGTATTGATGCAGGTGCGGATGATCTTGATAACCATATTCTCGCCGGCATATTCCACCAGGTACGCCGCCGAGATAACTCCCAGCGGAACAGCAAACACCATCGCCATCACCGTCAGCAGCAGCGTGCCGAGAACCTCCGGCCCAACCCCACCGAAAAAATGCCCCGGCGTACTGTCATCAATGAAATATTGCCAGTAAAACGTAAACTCCGGCTCCAGCATCGCCTCGGCCTGCTGTTCAACCATCGCAAACAAAGGCGCCAACTCTGTCCCCGCAAACACCCCCTGCTCCGGATCATCACGCCGGATTTGTATTTTCACCAAGGGCTGGCCCGGCGTCTGCTCAATCCACTTTTCCTGCCAGATAAGGTACCGGATGTGCTTTTCCATAATATCACGGCGTGTCGCCCCGAAGCGATTCATCGCCAGCGGAGGCCGGGATTCGCCGGGCAGAGGGCCGAACAAAGTACGAAGCTGTTCTTTGACCGCTTCAAGCTGCTCGGCATATTCACTGCGGCGATTCAGATCAATGCCTGTTATCGTCTGACGGTATTCCACCGCCAAAGCAATAAGCTTCTCCATGGATGTCCCGGTAAACCGCGAATCATTCCGGAACGTTGATATTTCATCAAGGATTGGCAGTATCTCGGCTTTGTCCGTCCCGGCACACGCCTCAATCAGGCGGTCACGAAGAACACGAGCCTCTTGACGCAGCGCGGTATATTGCTCGGCAGGCACCTCCCGATATTTAAGCTCATCCCCGTATTGCCGATAATACGTTTTGGCTTCATTTTCAACCTGAGAAGTATCGATACCATGGCTGAAATGAATCAGCAATTCATACATCGGAGCACGGGCAAGCTCAGTCCGGTCGATCTGACGCTGCAGGGCTTCAGGGTCGCCCCGCTTGAACAATTCCGCCTGCATTTTTTTGAATTCAACCGTCTTTGAAAAGAAGACCGCCGTCAGCCCCCTGGATAACATCGGAACCAAAAATATCAGCAACGCCCCGATCATCAGCAGAATCGTCAGCGATGACAGCATTGAAAAGCCGCAATTAAGCCATTCTCGCAGTTTTGTTCTCATCAGCGACCTCGCGCTTGTCTCTTAACCTTGGCCATAAAATACTCGCTGCATAAATTCAGCGCAAATGTAAACGCCAGCAGCAGCATCCCGATGCCGAACAGAACATAGTAATGATCGGTGCCTTTGGGAACTTCTCCCAGTTCGCCTGCAATGGTCGCCGTCATGGTGCGGATCGACTGTGACAAATCCCACCACGGCGACGGGATGCGGGCCGCATTGCCCGACGCCATCCACACCACCATTGTCTCGCCGATGGCCCGCATCATTCCCAGGATCACAGCAGCGATAATCCCGCTGTGCGCCGCGGGGATAACCACTTTGATCATCGTCTCGGCACGCGTGGCCCCCAGCGCGTACGACGCTTCTCGCGTTTCGCGCCCGATGGCCGACAATGCATCTTCCGCAACACTAATGATGGTCGGCAGCGCCATCACCGCCAAAATCATCGATGTGTTCAGGGCGTTTGTGCCCGTGCTGAACCCCAATCGGGTCTGCATCCACGGAGCAACGACCATCACTGCAAAAACACCATACGCCACCGACGGAATCGCCGCCAGTATCTCAATCAGCGGCTTGCAGATTTGGCGAAGCGAGAACGGAGCAATATCGCTCAGGAAAACCGCCGCCAAAAGACCTATGGGAACCGCCAGCATCAGCGAACACACCGTTACATAAAACGAACCGACAAGAATGGCCAGTGCCCCGTATTCGGGTGCATGCTCATTCTGCGGATACCATTGATTGGTGAAAATGAACTCTTTAAAACGGGAAAACGCCTCGCTCAAAGTACCGTTAAAAAAAAAGGGAAATGCTTCACAGATCACATATAAAAAGATCAACAGAACCGCAATGACCGACACAAATGTAATTAAAAACAAGATGCCGTGTCCAAGATGCGAGCCGATGTAGCCCCGCAAATCTTCCGTTGCACTAAGACGCAGCGGCCGGGTAAACCGAGCCGCTGCGCTGTTTTGGAGTAGCTGTGCAGTTTCATTTGTCATAACGGCATTTTCACTTCACTGCAATAAAGTTTACAAAACGCGGCGTCAATCGCCCGATTAGTACTCTGTCAGAGGAACGAACCCTTTAGCCTCAATAATTTCCTGGCCCTGTTCGGTCAGATGATAGGTTACAAACGCATGGGCCATTGAACCGAGCTTGGGATAGCCGTTGGTGAACAAAAACAGCGGACGGCTGACCGGATACACACCTTTTGCAATGGTTGAGCGGGTGGGCATAACGCCGTCAATCTTTACGGCCTTGACATACCGATCCAGAAAACCAAGGCCGACATAGCCAATTGCCCCTTCTGTCTCACGAACACGGGCATGAGCCTGCGGATTGGAGTTGACATACTCCACTGAATCGGCCATCTTCTCTTTGTGCATCACCAGTTCATTGAACGACTCATACGTTCCGCTGGAAGTATCACGGCTGATAACCACGATCGGCTTGTCAACACCGCCGACCTCTTTCCAGTTCTTGATTTTTCCGGTATAGATCGACCGAACCTGCTCGGTGGTCAGCTCCTTTACAGGGTTGGATTGATGCACCACAACGCATACGCCGTCCATTGCAATGACATGAGCGACAGGAAATACGTTATTGACAACGGCTTTCTTGAATTCCGCCTCTTTCATAAAACGGCTCATCATCGCAATATCGCAGCGTCCGTCAACGATCGCAGCCGCCCCGTCGCCGCTGCCCGTTTTGCTGACCGTAATGGAGCAATCGGGATACAATGACTTAAACGCCTCTGCAAACGCGTCCCCGATAGGACCCACTGTGGTTGAACCTTCGATCTGAAGTTTTTCTGCCGCCATTGCTCCTGCCGCGATCAACAGGACGGCTGCACACACAGCCAGTATTCCAACACCGCTTTTTTGAGTATTCATAATCATTTTCCTTTCAATTTTGGTAGCTTATTTTATTGTGATTTCATTAAACGATGATTAGCAAAATGTTAGTGTTTTGTTAGAACGTTAGAATTTAACTTCCACATCCAACTGCAAACGACGGTAGGTATCATCACGTTTGCCGTCGCTGTCTGCATCGCGTTGGTTGAGGAAATAAGTCGCCCCGGCGGCTACATTCTTTGCTAAAGCATATTTAAAGCTGAACTTATGACCCTTTCCGTACGTGCCGCCGTTGATGAAGTCAGAATCCGTAAATGCCGCCAGAACCGCATCCCGTTCCAGTTCACGATATTCATAGCCGATTTCCCAGGTCCCCGGCGTACTGGCTTTATTATAGGTGGTCCCGACCAGCCAGCCGGTATCGCCGCTGACCCCGGACGCGGTGTTGACCACATAGTCCCCGTAGAATGCGATGGGGGTCTGGCCCAGCGTGGTGGCATATTCACCGAACAGTTCAGCCAGCTCATAATCGTGACGATATACTCCGCCCTGCGAAGTGTTTCCGGCAAAAGCTCCGATTGCAGCCTTGCCTTCGATGTTACTGTATTTAAAGTAGCTCGCCCCTCCTGTCAATTTGCTCTTATCTTCGAACGCATGCATCAAACCGCCTTGGATCCCCCACAGCCCGGTATCTGTATCGCTGCTTCGCTCCTCAACCCACATCCCGGCGCCGTTGACAAACAGACTCGTCGCATCCGTGAGTTTTGTGGTATATTTCACTGCGATCCCTTCCGGAGTCAAATCGCCGTCCCAGATAAGCTGATTGCCGCCGACAGCGAGAAACGGAGTGCCCATTTTACCGGCCAGAACGGAAAGCCCTGTAATATCCGGCGACGTATAGGTTAAAAACGCACGATCCAGCCAGATATCTTTACTTGAAAATCCGCCGTCCAGATCCTGGTTGGTGGAAATCGCCGAATTGTCATTGCCGGTTGCCAGCCGAAGATCAAAGGCCCAGTCGTCATTGACCTTGCCCTTCAGGCCTACCCGGGCACGAACCCGGTGACGATCGCGCTGGTTGACATTTTCGCCGTCGATCTGCTCATGACGATAGCGGAAATCGCCGTAGAGACTGACTTTCTCAATCCACTTGAGTGTCTCAGGCAAAGCCGTTGTGCCGGACGATTCCAGTTTCTTAACGGTCTCGCCCTGCTTTTTCTGAGCCGCCTCAATTTCAAGAAGCTGACTCTGTACCTTCAGCAGCGCATTGTACTGCTGCTCCACTTCCTTGCGCAATTCACTGATCTCGTCGCCGTAGGATGTCCCGGCAAGACCGGCTGCAAACCCCGCAGCAAGAATCCATAGTGCAATTCTTTTAACCATTGGGTACCTCCATAAAACAAAGTCTCGTTCCGTCATACTCAAAACGCTTTGAGTACGGGTTGTTCCTGTTTGCAGGAGCGTACCGCTTAAATATTAGCGAATAATGAGTGTCCGATTAATTTAACGCTAATCGAAAATAAGGATTGGATTAGAAACGCGCAAAATGATGTACCCGAACGCAGAAATGCCGCCGCCGGCTGTATATGAAAAAGGAGTCGATAATTTCAGTGATTACCGTAGGGAAGATGGATCGTAAAGACACTGCCCTGGCCGGGAGTACTTTCAACGGTAACGTGTCCCAAGTGGGATTGAATGATGTGTTTAACGATGGATAATCCAAGGCCGGTCCCGCCGAGCTTGCGGCTGCGGGCCTTATCAACACGATAGAAACGTTCAAACAGCCGGGACAGATGCTCTTTGGCAATGCCGCAGCCGTGATCGCAAACACTGATAAGCAGTTCTGTCTCGCTGTACTGCGACTCGATTCGGACCTCTGCGCCCGCGTCGCTGTATTTGACCGCGTTATCCACGAGGTTTACAACGGCCTGCTCAAGCAGCGACGCATTGACCGTTGCTTCGACCGCTTCGGAACATTCGATCTCAATGCGGATATTTTTCTCCGCGGCCTTCAACTCGCACAAGCCCGCCGCCGCCGATAATATCGGAAGGATTTTCGACGGCGTCATCGAGACCTGCTCTTTTTCGCTCTGCTGCTCTACACGCGACAGCATTAACAAATCATCAATGATAGAATCCAGCCGGTGAGTCTGCCGGGCAATGATCTCAAGAAAACGGCGGCGGTCTTCCGGATTCTCCATCGCCCCATCCTGCAATGTCTCAATAAAACCTTTGATGGAAGTCACAGGGGTTTTCAATTCATGCGAAACATTTGCGACAAAATCCCGCCGTACCTCTTCCAGACGCCGGCTGTGACTTATATCATTCAGCACCACCAAGACGCCGATCGTATCGCCCGAATCTCCCACCAGCGGCGTGCCATGCACCTGAAGATAGAGTTCCTGCTGCGGACCTTCGTGCAGCATCATCTGGCCTTCAATGGATTCCTGGCTTTCCAACCCGGAACGGATAAATTGCTGAAGGTCGGCATTGCGGATCACTTCTTCTACGGATTTGTTGATGCTCTGCTCGGCGGTCACCCCAAGCATCTTCATAGCCGCGTTGTTGACGCTCATAACAATACCGGTGGTATTGACGGCAAGTACGCCCTCTACCATGCTGGAAAAAACGGCTTTCTGTTCGTTTTGCTGCGCAATAATGGTGCGAATACGTTCATCAAGCTGTAGAGCCATTTGATTCATAGATTCCGCCAAAGCGCCGATCTCCCGCGAGGAAGATACCGGCAGACGATGACCGAAATCACCGCGGGCAAATCGCTCTGCGCCCAGCCGCAGTAATTCCAGCGGACGGCTGATTTTCCAGGATAACCCAAGACTCAGCACCGCTAAAATAACGGCGACAATTACCCCGTACTTTACAATCTCCATCGTAATTTCATGCGTAGCCGATCTCAGTTCCGTCAGAGGAACAGATATGCGAAGTATTGCAGCAGTGTGGTTGTCCCGTATTAACGGAAGACCCACATAGAGCATCTCCTGACCAACAGTTTTGCTGGAACGGATATCCGAACCGACTTTTCCGGCCAGCACCGCCTTTACTTCCGGCCGAAGCAGATGATTTTCCATCTGCTCTGGAAGCTGGTCCGAGTCGGCTAACACCTTCCCTTGTAAATCGATCAAAGTAAACCTGAGTCCGGTGGCCGATCCAAGTTCCCGGCACACCGATTGCATTCTGCTGTATTGTTCCGTGCCGACAATATCTTCAAAATACGGCGTCGCGACGCGAGCCAGACGTTCCAGTTGAGCCGTCTTCTCCTTTTGATAGAAACTTCTTAAGAAGATCGATACTTTCCATGAAATGGCCAGAAGACCCATCAGCGCAATAACTAAAAACACAGGGTATATTTGCCACAGCAGACGTCGTTTCATGGATTAGGATTCCTCAAATCGATAGCCGACACCGCGAACGGTCTCAATATATTTTCCGGCCGTCCCCAGCTTTTTTCGAAGGCCCACTACCTGCACATCAATAGAACGATCGGTCACAGGATAATCATTTCCGTGAATGGCATCGACAATTTGATAGCGTGTAAAAACCCAGCCCGGACGAGCCGCCAGAAAACGAAGTAAATTGAATTCGGTACTGGTCAGTTTGATTTGTTTGCCCCGTACCATCACGCGGTGTCTGCCGGGGTCAATTTCGATATCGTGAATGCGTACAATCGCCGTGTCTGCCTCAGCGGGAGTATCTTTCCGCCGGATGACGGCCTTTACCCGTGCCAGCAGCACGCGCGGACTAAACGGCTTGGTAATGTAATCATCAGCCCCCATTTCAAGGCCCGCAACGATATCCGCCTCTGTCCCCTTGGCTGTCAGCATAATGACCGGGATCGCAGCGGTTTCGGCATCGCCCTTGACCAATCGGCAAACCTCCAGCCCGTCAATCTCCGGCAGCATCAGGTCCAGCAGCATCAGATCCGGCACACCCGATTTTACTTTGCTTAAGGCCTCACGCCCGGTCATCGCGCTCTCGGTCAAATAACCGTTCTTCTCAAGATTATACTTTACCAGTTCAAGGACATCTTCTTCGTCCTCGACGATCAGGATTTTTTCCTGCGCCATATCAGCTCCGCATATAGAACTCTCGTTGGGCAGTACTATCCTCTATTTTTGTTAGAGGAATGTTAGAAAACGGTTAGTTTACGATTTAGCCTTCGGTTTTTCCGCAAACAGCGATAAAGTCTCACAGTATCTTATGCCAACCCTAACACATCCTTCATCGTATAAAGCCCCGGCTTTTGAGTAAGTATCCATTTGGCCGCGCAAAGCGCACCGTGGGCGAATGTATCGCGGGTATGAGCATTGTGTGCGATTGTTACCGTTTCGCCAAGCGTACTGTAAAGAACCGTGTGCTGACCGATAATATCCCCCGCCCGTATCGCATGCATCCCGATTTCACCCTTTTTACGCAGGGCTTCTTTGCCGTGCCGGCCGTTCACCAGATCGCCCGGATACGACCGGCCGGTTTCCTTGCAGATCGATTCTGCCAGAGAAAGGGCCGAACCGCTGGGAGCATCTTTTTTAAATCGGTGGTGTGCCTCAATGATTTCGATATCGTAATCCTGCCCGAGCGACTTGGCGACTTTGCCGACCAATGCAAACAATAAATTCATTCCCAGGCTCATATTAGTGGCCTGAACAATCGCAATCTTTTTGGCTGCCTGCCCCAGCAATTCAAAGTGCGATGTTGAAAGTCCTGTTGTACCCAGCACCAGCGCAATCGAATGGTCAGCGCAGTGGTGAATCGTTGCGTCAGCGGCTTCGGGCAGTGAAAAATCGATCATAACCTCCGCTTTTTCAGGAAATACAGAGGATAGAGGAACATTCAGACATTCAATTCCGGCCAACAGCCCGGCATCTTTCCCCATATCAGGATGTTTAGGGTATTCAATGGCCGCCACTACAGAAAACGCCTTTTCATCATCATTCAGGACTAAAATGCGTTTTCCCATTCGTCCGGCAGCACCCTTTACAATAAGACTCGGCTTCATCCCTAATATCTCCTGTAGGTTTTATAGTTGAGTTTGCTGTATTTTGAAATTATTATAGTCTCAGCAGCGTATTTTACAAGGGATGAACAGAAAACGCCCGATTGGGGTAGAGTTTATAATGCAAATTGCATCATTTTGAACATAAATGAAAGGATACAGGAATGAAGCGTCAGATTTTGGCAACAATGTTGATCGTCACGGTCGGCTTTGGTTTACTTTTAGTTTCCGGATGTGAAACCAAGGCGCAGAATACGGCGTTGCTGGGTACAGCCATTGGCGCCGGGGCAGGCCAGTTGATCGGCGGCAACACCCAAGCTACGCTGATTGGAGCCGGGATAGGAGCCGGCGCCGGATATATCATCGGTAACGAACAGGACAAGGCCGCCCAGCGCAAAGCGGCACAAACGGTTCGGACGGAAAGCACAACAGAAACGGTTTGGATCACCAATACCAACGGTTCACAAATTCCGGTCAAACTGGTGAAAGACGGCCCTGCCTATGTCGGCCCGCGCGGCGAACGCTATCCTTCAAAACCAACGGATGAGCAATTACGGCAGGTGTATGGTTTCTAATTCGAAAAATACATCGCAACAGCAGGCACACTTATGAACCGCCCGGCGCTGGAACGGATCGGTAAGCTGCTTTCAACACAGCGTTTTGCCGTCTTGTGTACAAGTACACAGGGATTTCCGTATGCCAGTCTTGTTGCCGTTGCCGAGGAGGCGGATTTGCGATGCCTTTATTTTGCCACCCCTGAAAAGACCCAAAAAACAGCCAATCTCTATGCCGACGGCCGTGTTGCCTTATTGGTGGATGACCGTTCGAATCGTGCAGAAGACTGTCAAGGCGGGATTGCGGTGACCATCCTCGGCCGGGCAGAGCTGCTTTTAGAAACAGCCAAAGATAAAGTCCTCCCTGTCTATCTTCAAAAACATCCCAACCTAAAAGCGTTTGTCGAAGCCTCCGACACGGTATTGGTCTGTGTCCATGTCGAACGGTATCGATTGGTGGAGCAATTTCAAACGACCACTGACATAGAGTTTTAGTATTTGTGGATTATTGTGTGTTGATTATTCGCGGCAATTGGCGATAATTTTCAGTGAATCATATGGAGACAATCGCCGTGCCGATGCCGCCGGAACATACATCATCGCCGCTGTCGCTTGAAACGCCTGTGCAATACCTCAAGGGCGTCGGGCCAGCTCGCGCTGAGGCATTGGCCGAGATGGGGGTTACGACAATCCGCGACCTGCTTGAGTATTATCCGCGTGACTGGGTATTTATGCCGGAACCGATCCCCATCGCTCGTATGCAGGAAGGGCAAAAGGTATGCCTGGTCGGACTGATTGAATCGACGGACTACCTGTCCCACCGGCGAAAGCCTGTCTTTGAAGTTATGCTGGCCGACGAAACGGGGTATTGCCGTGTGCTGTGGTTTCACGGCGGGTATCTGGTCAATCAGCTTGAACCGGGCAAATACCTTATGGTTCACGGCACGGTCAGCAAGTACAAGCATATGCTTCAGCTTACCAATCCTAAATTTCTCATTCTTGAAGGTCCACCGCGTGCGGATGTAAATGAACCGTTCAGCGGGCCGGTGTATCCGGCCAGCGGAAAGCTGCCCAGTTGGCAGATTCGAAAGATTATTCGTTCGCATATCGGCGAGATGGCCCCGCTGATGCCGGAGCTGTTTACGCCGGCATTTCTTAAAAAGAACGTGCTGATTCCGCGTGCTGAGGCCTTTTGTAAAATCCATCATCCCAACGATGATACAGAGCTTGCTCAAGCCAAACGGCGGCTTAAATATGACGAGCTTTTTTTAATGCAGACGGGACTTGCTCTTAAGCGGTTTCATCTGCGGCATTCATCGCCAGCGCCGGTGATCACCGTTGACGACCAGATTGACAGCCGGATACGCCGACGGTTTCCGTTTTTGCTGACGGAAGATCAGAATCAAGTCATTGCCGAAATTTGTGCCGACCTTTCCAAAAGTATTCCGATGAATCGTCTTTTGCAGGGCGATGTCGGCTCAGGCAAGACAGTGGTCGCACTGTATGCGGCGCTGGCGGCGGTCGCCAATAAGCTGCAAACCGCGATTATGGCTCCGACGGAAATCCTGGCCCGGCAGCATTACGAAAGTATGGAACGGTTTTTAAAAGACAGCCGTGTCCGGCGTGAGCTGATTACCGGCGGCATCACCGGCAAAAAACGCGAGGCGTTAATCGGGCGTATCCGCGACGGACAGGTGGACATCGTCGTCGGAACGGTTGCGCTGCTGCAAAGCGATATTGAATTTGCAAACCTGGGACTGGTTATTATCGACGAGCAGCATAAGTTCGGCGTGCATCAGCGCGCCACCCTGCGTAAGGGCAGAAATCCGCATTGCCTTGTGATGACGGCGACGCCTATTCCGCGAACACTGGCGATGACGGCATTCGGTGATCTGGACGTCTCCATCATCCGGCATTGTCCGCCGGGTCGCGGAGATGTGGTGACGCGATGGGCACAGCCGCACAACCGCGAGGCGGCAATGGATTTTATCCGCCAGCGTCTTCGTGCCGGACGGCAGGCGTATTTTGTATATCCGCGGATTGATGCCGATGTCGAGAACGACAACGGAGGCGACCTGAAAGCCGCTGTTGAAGAGTTTCGGCGGCTGAAAGAACGGGTGTTCGTGGAATATCGCGTGGGGTTGCTGCACGGACAGATGACCGCGGAGGAAAAACGTCAGACGATGGAGGCGTTCCGCAGCGGTGAGCTGAAGGTGCTGGTTTCGACGGTAGTAATCGAGGTCGGCGTGGATGTACCCAACGCCACGATCATGGTGATCGAGAACGCCAACCGTTTCGGTCTGGCGCAACTGCATCAGCTTCGGGGTCGAATCGGTCGCGGACAGAATAAATCATACTGCTTTTTGTTCGCAGAAACGGAGGACGAAGAAGCGGTCAGCCGTCTGGAAATGATGACCCGCAGCCGGGATGGATTTGAGATTGCCGAGCATGATCTTCGGCTGCGCGGGCCGGGGGAGTTATTCAGCACCCGCCAGCATGGATTGCCGGATTTAAAGATCGCCAATATTGTTGATGATTTTGACCTTCTTGGCCTTGCACGTCGTGATGCGTTTTCGATGATTGCCGAGGACCCTACATTAAGCAGATCCGAAAGTACAACCCTGCGAAGCGAATTGATTCGGAGATTCGGCGAAACACTGGGGCTTGTCGATGTGGGATAGTACGGCAAAACTTAGCGCTACTGCGTGAAACACTGCTGCAAACATTGCGCAACCGCGCGCAACTCAGCGCAACTGAACACAACTAAGCGCAACTGCGCGCAACTGAGCGCAACATGACACAACTTGACTGCCTTTTTTTTCTCGTATCGCTAATATATGAAAGAGCTTACAAGTTATTTTAGGGGGGGTTTTAATCACCGATTTCACACTTTTTGATGCTTCATTGCCCCATTCATTTCCAGTATTCACCTTTTGCCCTCTGCGAGGAGGCTTTGTGCCTGTCAACTGGTATGTATTATACCCGAACGTATGATAAAAAGCAAATTAATAGTATAGCTATACTAAAGAACAGTTGTAACTGAAAGCGCATAAAAAAACGCCGTTCGGATACTATCCTACGGCGTTTTATGTGTCCAGAGATCTCTTAGAAAACTAAATTACGCGTGCTTCCTGCGAAGCAGAGTCAGGCTTCCAAGGCCCAGAAGAACCAGCGTTGCGGGTTCCGGAACCGGGAAAGGCATAATGGTCACGTTTGTGCCAGCCTCGAACGCTCCTTTGAAATTGTTAACGGGAGCGGGAACGAGGTTGTACATAATGTTGACCAGGTCAGCCTGTGTGACACCGGCGGGGATATCCGCCAGCAGTGAACCTGCATCCAATGTAACGGTGCCGGGGCCAGCCAGCAGGTAATTCATAACGAGGCCATTCAGTTGACCACCTGAAACCTGACCACTCAGCAATACTGTGGTGTCTTCAGCGGTAATGGTGTAGGAACCCCCGTTAAAAACGCCTGCGGCAACAGGACCCGCGGTAGCATCAGTCACATTGGCAGTAAACAGAAAAGTCACATTGCTGTAGGAAACCTGAACGTTGTTATCATACTGCACGACCAGCTCGATCGTATCGCTGAACGACAGTACACCTGCGGCGTAGCTTGTGTTCACATCCGCGGCACTGATGGATGTGATGAACGCAGCCTGCGCCGGTGCGGCAGCCAGAACCGCCGCTGCCAAAACCCATGCAAGGATACTTTTTCTCATCTTATTACCTCCATAAACCATAACTCTATGTTTTTCGGAAGAATGCTACGCTGCATCCCTCTCTCCGGACCACCACACTGTTGGTATCTTACCTGAAACAACGACCAAAGTCAAAGAAAAATTTCTAAAAAACCTTAATTTTTTCAGACGTATTTTTGCTTTGAACTTCGATTACCCCAAAAGGACGATCGGACATGGTTTTTATTTGACCTGATACGCCGTTAAACCCTTTTTAAAAAAGGACTTAAATAAAAACCAAAAAGACGACAACAAGACACTTGAATTCCTTAAAAAGAAGGATTTTAAAAACATTTTTTCTTTTTTTTCAGGCCTTTCGGAGCCGTAGTTTTCGGTTGTCAAAGAACAGGTCGCGGGCTTTTGCCCCTCCGCTGCCGCTATGATGCTTTGAAGCGGGTCAGCGGGTTTTCTGCATAACCGTTACTATACCACAAAACTACCCTATTGGGGTTGATTTTTTTACATTTTTAAAAAATTTTATCTTACGCCCTTATGTTTAGCGG
>CAZYQN010000065.1:0-18637 GCA_964649955.1 uncultured Pirellulales bacterium | reverse complement strand
GCATCTGGCGCAGTTCATTTTCGGTGAACCGTTTGCGGAGGACGGGGAAAAGCCCGCCAAAAACAAGTGTTCCAATCCCTCCCGGAAGTGTAAATACATACCAGACATGATACGGCTGCTTGCTCAGTAAGGCAATAACACCGGTGATCAGCAATCCGATACACGCAACAATACACACGCCGAACATCCCATATACCAATTTCTTCCACCCCTTGCGAATACACAAGCCGCTCATTCCGCCGATGATCCCGCCCATTCCGCCAATACTGCCGCCAATGATTCCGCCGATCATTCCCGCCGTTTGTTCGTTAAACCACGGTTCCATAGTATGCCCTTTCATTTTGTGCTGTCTTCATAAGCCTTCAGCAAGGTTTTGGCAACCGACACATCAAGCCGCCCCTCCGCCGCAAGCACCTGCACTGTCTGATGAAATTTGGACTTGGGTTTCTGTTTGTCCAGAATACGCACCTTCTCGATCAGCCGATCCAGCCGGATCCGTACCGTCGGGTACGAAATGCCGTACTGCCCGGCAACATCCTTCAGCGATCCGGATGCCAGCAGCAGGCGTTTGATAAACTGCCAATCCTCTTCCGTCAATCCCGCCACCCACTCTGGAACAGTATTATCCATAAAGACTCCCGAATAAACATTGATATTATTAAAATACACTTTAATTTTATTAAATCAAGAAAAACTTAAATATTTTTAAAATTATTTTTAACATAATTAAACCTTCACTTGTATAAAACCGGGGTCACCCAATGGTCGATTTGTTTACAGAACACCGCTGATCCGTCCGTTTTTTGTGGAAAAACTGATTTTCTGTGTTTGTATGAGCACACATCTTGACAATTCGCTCTCATTCTGCGATAGTATCAACCTTGTTTTATTCGGGTCGGGTATGATGTGCCCAATCCACAAACCAGACAATTTAAACCTGTTTTGGCAATGGAGCCGTAAATGAAAGCGTCAGAAATGAAAAAGGGGCAAACCGTCAAGATCGACGGCGTCCTGTATGTGATTGTGGATTTCCAGCACGTCAAACTCGGTAAAGGCGGCGCGGTCTATCAGACCAAGTTCAAAAATCTTGTGGACGGCGGTATTCGCGACGTACGTATCCGCTCCGAAGAAATCATCGAAGACGCCTACCTCGAAAAACGCAATTTCGAGTATCTCTACTCGGCCAGCGGCGAACACCATTTTATGGACTTGGCCAGCTACGACCAGATTACGCTGGATGACGACGCATTCGGCGACGGCCCGCTCTACCTTAAGCCCAACACTCAGCTCCAGATCAGCATGTATCAGGAAAAACCCGTGGTCGTCTCCCTGCCCAACACCGTCGATTTGGAAGTCACCGACACCACCCCTGAAATCAAAGGCGCTACCGCCACCAATCAGTACAAGCCCGCAACACTCGAAACCGGGTTGGTCGTTCAGGTGCCGCCGTTCATCAAAATCGGCGAAATCCTCCGCATCGACACCCGCACGGGCGAATACGTCACCCGCGTCAAAGATTAACACCGACTCCTCAATCTGATTTTTACAGCGGGGCGCAGGGATGCGTCCTGCTGTTTTTTATGCGCGATCCGGCCGGATGTCAATCGCATTGAAAAAAGAGTACAATTCTTTACTCAATGGGGGTATAATGCGGCGTTTAATATAACAGAGGGGATATTTTCGATTATAATTTGCGTTATTTATAAAAGGAAGCAAGGATGAAACTGGCAACGTTGAATAAATGGCTGTTAAAGATATTCGGATCACGAAATGAGCGTCTGGTGCGGTCGTATTTGCAGGCGGCACAGTCCGCCGGCCAGTTTGAAGCCCAGATGCAGGCACTGGACGATGAACAGCTCAAGGCCAAGACCGCCGAGTTCAAAGCAGTCTTGGCTGGCGGCAAACAGCCCGAAGATATCCTCGTCGAGGCCTTCGCGGTCGTGCGTGAGGCAGCCCGCCGTACGATGAACATGCGGCACTTTGACGTTCAGCTCGTCGGCGGCAACGTCCTGTACGAAGGCAAAATCGCCGAGATGGCCACCGGCGAAGGCAAAACGCTGGTCGCAACACTGGCGGCCTATCTGGTGCATCTGACCGGCCGTCATGTTCACATCGTCACCGTCAACGACTATCTGGCCAAACGCGACGCCAAATGGATGAGCCCGGCCTATCACGCCCTCGGCCTGACCGTCGGCGCCATTCAGGCTGACATGGACACCTCCGGCGACGAACGCCGTCAGCAATACGCCTGCGACATCACCTACGGCACCAACAACGAGTTCGGCTTTGACTACCTCCGCGACAATATGAAAATCTCTCTGCAGCAAATGGCACAAGGCCCGCTCGAATATGCCATCATCGACGAAGTGGACTCGATTCTGATTGACGAGGCCCGTACGCCGCTGATCATCTCCGGCCCGGCGCAGGACGATGTAACCCGCTACAAGAAAGCCGACCATGTCGCACGGCAGCTTCTGAGTCTTCAAAGCTCATATGACAGGCTCAAGAAGACCATCGACGAATGCGAACGTACATTGGCCAATGCTCAGGGCGAACTGACCGATGCCAAACGCGCCAAAGACACCGCGCGTATGGAGAAAGCACAGGCTGTCATCGAAAAAACGCAAAAGCAAATCGAGGACTCCAGGCACCGCCTTTCCGAAGAACTTCGCGGCACCGAAGACCAGATCGAGGAAAACACCCTGTATTACAATGTGGACTATGAACGCAAGTCTGTACATCTGATGGAAAAAGGTACCGCTGCCGCACAGGAGATCGCCGGTGTCGGCTCGTTCTATCTGGGTCAGAACTCCGAATGGCCGCATATGATTGAACAGGCTCTGCGGGCACATCTGGTCTTTGAGCGTGAGAAAAATTATGTC
Source organism: uncultured Pirellulales bacterium (assembly GCA_964649955.1). GTDB lineage: Bacteria > Planctomycetota > Phycisphaerae > Sedimentisphaerales > Anaerohalosphaeraceae > T3Sed10-213. The sequence continues at coordinate 15,755 of CAZYQN010000065.1, read as the reverse complement.
GTCATGGAAGGTAAAGTCATCATTGTCGATGAATTCACCGGTCGATTGATGCACGGACGGCAGTGGTCTGACGGCCTTCACCAGGCGGTCGAGGCCAAAGAAAATGTCCAGATCAAGGAAGAATCACAGACCCTTGCGACGATTACACTGCAGAATTTCTTTAAGCTCTACAGTCAGATTTCGGGTATGACCGGCACAGCCTCCACCGAATCCGAAGAGTTTATGAACATCTACAAGCTGGATGTCGTCGTCATTCCCACCAACAAACCCTGCGTGCGTGACGACCGCGAAGATATGATTTACAAGTCGATGCGCGAAAAATTCATCGCCATCGTTGACGAAATCCACGAGGTCTGTTCGTCGGGCCGTCCGGTGCTGGTCGGTACCGTCAGTATCGAAAAAAGCGAAGCGCTTTCCGAGGCTCTCAAACGCCGTCACGGCATCGACCATGAAGTGCTCAACGCCAAACAGCACGCCCGCGAAGCGGTCATCGTCGAAAAAGCCGGCCAGCAGCACACTACCCGCGCCGGCGAGACTCGCGGCAACGTGACCATCGCCACCAATATGGCCGGTCGCGGCACTGACATCAAGCTCGGCCCCGGCGTCGCACAGATCGGCGGCCTGCATATTCTCGGCACGGAACGTCACGAAGCCCGTCGTATCGATAATCAGCTCCGCGGTCGTGCCGGCCGTCAGGGGGATCCGGGCAGCAGCGTTTTCTTCCTGTCCTTCGACGATGAATTGATGCGCGTCTTCGCCCCGGATTGGACCGTCAAGGCCCTCTCGCTCATCGGTTGGGAAGAAGGTATGCCCATTCAGCACGGCCGTATCAGCAAAGGCATCGAAAAAGCCCAGAAAAAAGTCGAACAGCGCAACTTTGAAGCCCGCAAAAGCCTGCTCGAATACGATGAGGTCATGGACTACCAGCGTAAAATATTCTACTCTCGCCGACGTAATATCATCGAAGGCAAAGACCTCAAAAAAACCATTGAAGATATGTTCAGCGATGTTATCTCCGATGCCGCCGATAAAATTATTTCGTCCGATTATGCCCTGCGGTGCCTGTGCGAATGGGCCAAAGCGGAGTTCGGCGTAGAGATCGAATCCAAACGGCTCCGCAATATGGACGCCGACTGGATCGCCGAGACGATCCGCGAACAGGCCAAAAAGAATGTCTCCAATGATATCTCCGTTTCACTGGGCGAATATCTTGAAGACTACGAAGACCCCAAAACCTGGAACATCGAGGCTCTCTGCAAATGGGCGATGAGCGGGTTTAAAGCGAATCTTTCCGCCACCAAGCTGCGCCAGATGACCGCCGAAGAGATCGAAACCACGCTGATCGAGGCCGCCTGCGAACAGGTCGACAAAAAAGACGCTTCTCGCATCGCTGAATTTCTCAAAGAGGATTACTCCCAGCGGATGTTCGCCGTCTGGGCACAGGGCAAATTCGACATAAAACTCGACCCGGCGGAGCTGAAAGATTGCACCACAGCGCAAGCAATTGCAAAAATATCCGAGCATGTGGCTGCGATTTATCGCAAACGCGAGATTGAATATCCCGTCGAATATGCAATGAATATGGTCTTCGGCCCCCAAGGGCCGAATGTCTATGCCTTCGAAGCCTTGGCCGAGTGGGCACGGCGTAAGTATGAATCCACACTGACCGCCGAGCAGCTTTCCCAGATGCAGCCCAAAGATATTTACACGGCCCTGCTGGAAATGAGCAGAAGTTGGGACGAAGTCAAACTCCGCCAGACCATCGAAAACAAGCTGCGTACCGTCGGTCCAGAAACGCTTTCCGAATGGGCCAACCAGCGATTCGCCGCAACACTTGAATCCGATGCCCTTAAAGACCGCGACGCGGCAGCAGAATTGCTGTTTGAGGAAGCCCGCAAATTCCTCCGCAAGGAACTGGCTGATCTGGAACGTTTCGTGCTTATCCAGATTTTTGACAGCACATGGAAGGATCATCTCTACGGGATGGACCATCTTAAAGAAAGCATTATGCTGCGCGCCTATGCTGAAAAAGACCCGAAGATCGAATATAAGCAGGAAGGTTTCCGGATGTTCAATGAGATGCTGGAGACCATCGAGGATCGCGTCACTGACATCATCTTCCGCGTCCGCCTCCAGGCCGGCCAGCAGAGCCGCAGCGTTTACAATGTCAGTCAGACCCAAAAACGTGAAGTCAGTCAATTTGAAATGACTGAGCGTCAGCGTGCCGCCGGAACCGCACCGCAGGGCGAACAGAAAGTCAAACAAATCAAGCTCGAACAGCCCAAGGTCGGACGAAACGACCCTTGCCCCTGCGGCAGCGGAAAGAAATACAAAAAGTGCTGCGGCCAGACCAAATGATCAATTGTGATATACCTATAGGTTTTCAAATACTTTCCCCCTGCTAAGGGGACAGTACGCCCGCATCAGAGAACTGTCTGTGATTAATGCGTTGGGCCGACCCGGTTTCTTACTATAGACATTGTTTGCAGGAATCCATCTCATTCCGGTGCAGTACACCCCGCCAGCCAAGCAGCTGCAAAATCCGCCATGTCTGTTAAGTCAACATCGCCCGACAAATTAAAATCGGCCCCGCCGCACCAGCCGTTAGGCACATCACACCCGGAGGACCACCACCATGCGGCAAAGATCGCAAAATCCTCCAGGTTGACGCAGTCGTCACCCGTCAGATCCGGCCCGCTCGCCGGCCCGATCAGACGCACGTTGTCCAGACTGCCGGTATCCGAGCCGGTCACGAATTCGCCGCGTATCTGCAGATCGGTCACATCACCGAGCACCTGCAGCATCTGTTCTCGTGTCGGAACAACCCCGCCAATGAGCCAGCCTCCGGTCTCGATCAGCGGCAGGCTGTACGACGTCCAGACGGTCCCGGGATTATACGGCGTATCGTACCTCAGCTCCAGCCCTCCGCCCCGCAGATACACATCCACACTGTTAAACTGGCTGTTAAGGCTGCTCTGCATCAGATCGAATTCAAGGGGGGTACCGTAAGCGACTGAAAAGTCGCCATAAAAGGTCGCCGGTGCTTTAAAGTACCACACACCGCCCTGAACATTGTCAGTCGCGGAGATGTACCCGTCCGGATTTCCACCGGTCAAATGATAGGTAGGCAGCACCGAGCTGCCCTGAGCATCCCCGGTAATGCGCCACCCCTCGTCATTGGTGTCAAACGTACTGGACACTCCCCATACGGTCGGAACAAGAAAACCCAACACTGTGACTCCCATCGCCCAAAAAACAAACGCTTTCATCATTCTATCTCCCCTTAAACTATCCCCCGCCTTTCATCCCTACAAAAACATATCCGCCCTCGCAAAGCCTCTTATGTGTACCATCACTCAATGCTGCCAAAGGTACAGATAGTCCTCCCGTTATTATATCAAGTTCATCGAACAAGAGGGAATATAAAAATCGATCAGATTCTTGCATCCCGGCACCGGACTTTTTGCGCCCATTGAATCGAAAAACTTTCTCCGGATATCCGGAACTTTCTCTTCCGGTTCCTCAACACAAACAGGACTAACAGGAAATAAAATCGTTGATTTGAATTCTGTTGATATCGTAAGCAAATGCACTCACCGATACCACAAGGGTCGTATTATCTTTTAATTGATAATAAAAGAGGTAGTTGTCCCCGAATAATTTTTTGACCTTCGGTTCTCCAAAAATGTTCATAAACATATCAACCGAGTGTATATGGCCGGAGGATTCGTAATAATCGTCTCCGTCACTGCGGGCAATTTGTTCCGGCAATTGCCCCATCACAAAATCAATCATCACAGAATCAATCTGGTCCACTGTATAAGGCAAAAATGTCTGGCCGGAACAAGATTCAAATGAGGATAACATTGTTCCCATTTTAATCCATCCCTTTCATTCAAACTAATCGTTAATCAAACTTGCTAAATCTCAAATTAATATCAAGAATCCAATAAATAAGAACTTTTCTATCACACCCGCCCTATATATAGAGTCGTGTGGATGGCAAAATGTTTCAACTTTTAGATGTTTTTTTTCACAAAAAGGTGTTGATACAAAAGGCTTGCACGCAAGAAACTCCGTCCTGACGCCGCTGGCCTCGGTTGCAATCGATGGGTAAACTGCTTTCCTGCGGAAATTTACAATTCGTATAGAAGAGTTCAGAAACCTGATAGGGGATTATCGGAAATCTTTGATGTGTAGCCGCACAAATCGTCCCCTCGCCTGACTTCCCTGCTAATCTCTGTAAAGCCAATATCGATTCACTTTGCCGTCATTGCCAAAGGCAATGAACAGCCATTCCGAATCGATGCGGATAAAGCCCCTTTCCGGCCCGATGTAATAATGGATATCACACTGGCTGGCCGCTCCCGGAAATCCTTTCTTCGCCGGCTCTCCCAACAGCGCAAGCACTTCCGCCTCCGTCAGCCCGTCAAGCTTCCCGCTCCTGATCAAATGGTCCGCCATACACAAACGCGGTGGCCACATGCCCGAATCATCCGCCGATTGTCGCCAAACCTCGGCATCGAACTTCTGACGGTGGCGAACATTTTCAACGCCCGGCCCGAAGAGAATGTAACCGATTATCAAAAGATAAAGCCCGCTCAGCACAAACGCGACACCCGAAAAAACCAGCCACCCGACATGTAACCCCTTCCTGTCCCGAATCAACACAACAGCGCCCGAGAGAAAACAGAACATTATACCCACCATCTGGATCAGCCGAAACAAAGGCTCGCCAATCTCGTATCGCCCGGCCACCAGAATCAGCGGAATACACGACACAATCAATGCCGCCGACGCTAGTTGTACTTTAAAACTTTTCGAAAATGCATTCATAAATTCGTCTCGTTTTGCTTAATCGCCTTCTTGTTTCGCAGATACACCACAAACGACCACAAGCCGGAAAACTTATAGCTATCGTCAATGTAATGCTCGATGACATAAAACACAAAATAATACGCTCTGCAAAAACACCACAACGCCAGCGCAAGCAATATGGCAGCTTTGACTGTCGGCACCTCGAGTAGAAGAATCGCCGAAGCCAGTATCCCTCCGAACACAAAAAGCCCCGCTTTCACATACAACACCTTGACACTCGTTATATCGCCCATCCTGTCAACTCCTCATTAAAATGCCCTCACAGAGATATCTGCCCATCACATAATAATTCGAAACCCGGTTTCCTCTGTTCTTTGTTTTACTTTTGATACTCCACCACTTGGCCGCCCTCGACGCGTATCCACGACTGAAACTCTTTTTGGTCTTCATTCAAAACAATAATCCGCGCCCCCCGCGGAAAACCGTCTTTGCCGTAGGTGTTAAAGCCTGTACCCCGGCCATACACCAGCCGGATTCCAAACAGTGTGCCCTCGTAATCGTTGACATGATCATGACCGACAAACGTTCCGACCACATCCCCGGCCTCGAGCAGTGCAGCAAAAAAGCCCGAGTTTATTTTCGAACAGCAGACATCTTCCTGCTTGACTCCGAGGCTGTTTTGGCCCCATAACTGATTGTATTCCTGTATCGGAATATGAAAAAAGGCAAGAGCCGGCAGTTGTTTGCCGTTTTGTTTTTCAATCTCTTTAGACGTCTGAACGAACCAATTGATTTGCTTTCGGCTTATCCACGCATACCCTTCGATCGGTTTGGGAGCATAGGCCAAACTGTCAATCAAATACAGTGTGTTTTTGGCCTTACGCCCTTTGGCGTCATAAATAAAATGCGTATAATTGCTGACCCCGTCGATATCCTTAGGCCCCGCCTTGGCAAGGCAGTAGGGAACCGTCTGCATTAATTTCATCTGGTCGTGCCGATTCATACAGCCTTCGTCGTCGTGGTTGCCGAAGACTGCGGCCCATGGGATTTTTCGCTCGACGATCGGCTTGGTCAAATCAAAATAGGCCTTCTTATAATCGTCGGCAGCCTTTAGCTCAGAGCCTGATATAGTGTCGCCGGTCAACACCACCAGGTCCGGCTTTTCCGCATCAAGAATCTCCGCCATCAGCCGGGCTGTGCGTTGATCCTTCTCGTCGCCCTTCTGCCAGTGAATATCGGCAAACTGAACGATCTTGAATGTACCATCCGGTTTGTAGCGGAGAATGGTTTTGCCAAGGTTGCCGGCCTGTGCCGACGGCACTAATTGTCCAACAGACGAAACCGAAATCGCTCCCAGCCCCACTCCCAAACCAATCCGTCCGCTTTGTTTGATAAATTCCCTGCGATCATGAGTCATTGTGTCACCTCAAAAAATTAATAAATGAAATAAATTCCTTTACTCGCAAAATTTTCCCGGCCGTCTTTGAACTCAGCCTGACGATTTGACGCTATTTTCTGATTTCTTCGGTAGAACGTTGTGACTGTTTTGTTGCCCGCTGACTTTGCATAACCGCCAACTTCTCATCAAGCTGCCGCTGACACCAACTGCACAGCGTATCCTGCTTGGCATCATGTTCTTCAAGAGTGTTTGAATAAGCCCGCATACACATCGGTGAGTTGCACCGTTGAATACTCAGCATAAAGAAAGCACTTGACACCGCCTGTTTCACCGTACGTTTGACCAGCCGAGGCCGATTCTGCGTGGTATTACTAAACTTACCGGAAAACCGATGATATGACATAATCGCATGCCCTAAACCACTGCTTCCGAAAACAAAATTGGTATCCGGAGCATAGATATCATAACCTGTTATACCTAAAAAGCACATCGTTGGTTTTGATAATGGATATCTGTCAACCAATAACCGATAAAGGCGATTCGAATCATATTGACCTGATTTTTCATATTCATCCAGTGTCTCAACAAATTTTGAGAACTCCTCATCCTTAAGACTTTCTTTCAGAGTCGACCACACAAAAACCTTGAGCATATCATACGATGCCGATTCGATGGAACTGATGCCGCAAAGCCGAAGGCGCCGTCGAAAATCCTGAGGTTCAAGCCATTCCTTTATGTTCTCTGCGATATGTTCAATGTACTCTTTTGCATGGTTGCGATCAAATGGTCCCACTTCGAGAACTGCAGTATCCAGGACCTCAACATTCATCTTTATAATTTTTCCCAGTTCTGCAGCCATCTCCTGCATCAGAACCTTATTCTTATTGCCAACCGCTACAATATACAAAATCGGCCCTTTTAGGTCGTTAGGATCCTTTGGGAGATATGACGGCAGCGATATGCCCTGCTCGATCAGTATCGATGCCGACCGATCGATCAATTCGGCCTCTTCGGCATAAGTATAAACAGTCTTTAATTTCTCAATAGCCTCCGTTTTCTGATCATCCTTCAACAGCAATTCTGCATACTTGACTTGACCGGTAAAATTCAAACTGTCCACACGTAATGCTTCACCCAACAACCGCTTTGCGTTGGCAACGTCACCCTCGTCAAGATACACATCCCCCAATGCATAGAGAACATCAACTTCTTTCCGTTTATCTATATCGCCAAGCATCAATACCCGCTTAGCCTCTGCCTCCAATTCCGCTTTTTCCACCCCTATCGCTCCGACGATACCTGTAAAAACGAGAATACTTAACAGTAAAAACCATACCTTCATAAATTCCCCTTTCTGACCCATATTGAACGATACAACATCGAATTAACTTTTTTATCTTCTCCCGGAATCGTCTTCAAAATACTATCGACAGGCCTGGCCTTTCTCTTTTTTTAATTTACATCAGCAACGCCGCAACAACACTGAGCGTATTAAAAAGTATATGCATCACCATCGGGCGAAACAACGACCCGCTTCGTTCATACGCATAGCCCATCGCACACGACAGCGCAAAAATCCCCAGCGTATGCGTCAGTGAATGCACCATCGCAAACAACACCGAGGTAATTACTATCGCCGGCCAGACCCCCGGCAGCCAAACCCGCAGCGACGATTGCATCAATCCGCGAAACAGCATTTCTTCAAACACCGGCACGACAAAAACCACCAATCCGATCACCAGCGCCCGCACCCAAATCTGTTCGAAGGCCATCAGTTCTTCAAGACTCTGATGCGTTTCGATTGCAAATCCGTCGCCCTTCAGCAGCCGCCCCACAAAAATGACAAACCCGACACCGCCCAGTATAAGCGGATATACCGCCAGCAGATTGACCGTCCCCCAGCCTGCATCTTTAAACAGCATTTTTATATTCAGGCCAAAACCTTTCAGCCGCCGCGCAAAAAACAAAAATCCCGCCCCCAGCATCAACACAATCATCTGCACATCCAGCACCAGCATAAGCAAATTTCGGGCCGCAATTACCCGCTCCTGCGGTCCCCCCCCGAACACTGCGCCAATCACGCCGTTCATCACCAGTATCACCGAAAACCACATCAAAAACAGCAGAAACGGCAGCCACAGCGGTACACTATTCCGGCGTATTGGCGCTTTCGCCAGCGACTTCGGACCGCCGAATCCCCACAGCCATACGACCAGCAGCATAAGCCCGACCACACATAGCCCGACCTCCAGCAAGCCGATGGATTGCTCGGCCGCGTCGCCGGCGATTTCCGCAAAAAATGTCCCGAACGCTGACGGCATAATATTCTCTCAAGACCGATTGCCTTTTAAATACGCTCGTGTTATAGTATATCCTGACCTCTTTTGCAAGGAACAGACATATGGATATTTTCGAAATTGATGGACCGGTAAAATTATCCGGCACGGTCAGCGTGGCTGGCTCAAAGAATTCCACCCTGCCGATTATGGCCGCCGCACTGCTGGCCCCCGGCCAAACACATATTCCCAACGCCCCCAATCTGGCCGATATCCGCTCATGCGAAACCCTGCTGGCCAGTCTCGGCGCCAAAATCAGACGCGATGATACCGGCGGTCTCCATATCGACGCCGCCGCTATCGACAATCCCGTCGGCGAATACGACATCGTTCGCAAGATGCGGGCCAGCATCTGCATTCTCGGCCCGCTGTTGGCCAGATGCGGCAAGGTCAGGGTCTCAATGCCCGGCGGCTGTGCCATCGGAGACCGTCCCGTGGACATTCACCTCCGCGGCTTAAAGGCCCTCGGCGCCCGCATTTATCTGGAAAACGGCTATATTGTCGCCGAAGCCCCCATCGGCGGACTGGTCGGCACCCAAATATTCCTCGGCGGCCCCTTTGGCTCAACAGTGCTGGGCACCGACAACGTGATGATGGCCGCAACATTAGCCAAAGGCATAACCGTCATCGAATCGGCGGCCTGCGAACCCGAAGTTGCCGACTTAGCCAATTGCCTCAATGCAATGGGCGCCAAAATCACCGGCATTGGCTCGCCAAGATTGACCATCGAAGGTGTCAAAGAACTCAAGCCCATCACCTACCCGGTCATCGGTGACCGTATCGAAGCCGGCACATTCATGGTCGCCGCCGCCATCACAAAAAGCCGCCTGCATATTCGCAATTGCAGTATCAACGATATGGTAGCCGTTGTGGACCGGCTTCAGCACATCGGCGCCGTTGTGGAACGTGCCGCGGACGGCATTGAAGTGGCTCAGTACGGCCCGATTCGTCCCGCAGACATCACCACCCAGCCATATCCCGGCTTTCCGACAGACCTGCAAGCGCAGTTTATGGCCCTGCTGGCTCTGGCCGACGGCAACAGCGTCATCACCGAAAAAATCTACCCCGACCGCTTTATGCATGTGGCCGAAATGAACCGAATGGCCGCCAATCTCCGCAAAGAAGGCCCAAGCGTTATCGTTGCCGGCGTCGAGAAGCTTATCGCTGCACCGGTGATGGCCTCCGACCTGCGAGCCTCCGCAGCCTTGGTACTGGCCGGAATGGCTGCCTACGGGACCACCGTCGTTCAGCGCGTTTATCACATTGATCGCGGTTACGAAAAAATCGAAGAAAAACTTAACGCCGTCGGCGCAAAGATCCGCCGAAAAGACGTTTAAGAAACGCCACACAAAAGGGGATTACTATGGAATTTTTTGACACGGTTACAAAACGTCATTGCTATCGCGGCGCGTTTCAAAACACACCCGTCCCTCGTAGCCATTTAACCCAAATAGTACAGGCCGGCCTGGATGCCCCGTCCGGCAAGAACGCCCAGACCACCCGCTTTGTGATTGTCGATGAACCCAAATATGTACGGACCATCGGTGCCATGCACGAGTCCAACAAGGCGATGCAGCAGGCTCAGGCCTTCATCGCCTGCATCGTTGACCAACAGCCCGAGGCAGTCTATGAAGGAATGGCTTTTCAAATCGAAGACTGCGCCGCAGCGGTTGAAAATATGCTGCTGGCGATAACAGCCTTGGGATACGCCAGCGTCTGGATCGACGGCTGGCTTCGGCTGGCTGGTCGCGCAGAGACCATCGGCAAACTGCTGAACCTGCCGGAGTGCAAACGCATTCGTATCCTGCTGCCTGTTGGAATTCCTGCCGAAGCGGTCAAATCCCCGGCCAAAATGCCGTTCTCCGAGCGGGTATGGTTTAACGCCTGGGGACAAAACAAGTAAGGATTTCACGCAATGAACAAGACAGACGCGCAATTGCGATGCCCCAAGTGCGGCTCAGTGGATATCGCAAACATCGTGTATGCCCCCTCGAATATCACCGATGAATTACTATCACAGATTCAGGCCAAAAAAACAGTCCTCCGCACGGAAAAGCGCACCGACACCGCCCCACGCTATTATTGTAACTACTGCGGGTATGAGTGGTAATGAAAAAAAGTCGAAGCGAACGCGGCGATTACGTGAAGCTGCGTTTAACGTTGACCGTGCGTCCGGAACTGCGTTTGCGGTTATTGGTGGCGCGACCCTTCGAGGTACGCTGACGGGCGCGAAAACCGCTCTTGCGGGCACGCTTGACCAGACTCTTACGATGATTCTTCACGGGTATCTCCTGTTCTATCATTCTGCACTCAGCAGGGTCTATCTCGAGACCCCTATTGTCTTTTTCATAAATCGTGTCGTCAAATTATACTGCCTGAGGATAAAAATGCAAGCCTCTTTGAAGAACTTTTTTTATCGTATGCTGAACCAAATGGTTATCGTAGAACAATTGGTGTATTTACCTATCATGTATAGGTGCATTTCCCCATATAAATAGAATTATCCTTAAATTTAAACAATTTTTTATAATTATTCCTTCAAATTCTGCCGATAATAAAAGAGAGCAGAGCGTGAGGTGGCTGGCCAGAAGGTAAAAACCTCTCGCAATAATATGTTTCCCGCTGGTGTACGTTTAATGTCTGCAAGAACATACCCTGTAAACGACACCGGAAGAAGGAGACGCAGATATATGCGTCTCCGTTTTTTTTAAGCACATATCCAATTTGCATCATTTCCGGCTTGCAAATCCCGACTCAGGCATTACAGTATCCCCTTTAAATCCTTAAATGACAGAGCCTATGGATATTCTGAATCTTAACAGTCTTCAATGGATAGCCCTCGTAGCTTGTGCGATTCTGATAGGGGTGGCAAAAACCGGTCTTCCCGGTGCAGGCATTCTGGCCGTACCATTGGCCGCCATGGCCGTCCCGGCCCGCGAATCCGTCGGCTTGGTATTGCCAATGCTGATTTTTGCGGACCTTTTCGCTGTCGCGTGGTATCGCCATCATGCACAATGGAAACATTTGCTCCGCCTGATGCCGTGGACGGCCGGAGGACTGCTCATCGGATTCGCCCTGCTCAATGTCCTGAGCAATACTTATCTTAAACCTGTCATCGGCGCAATTGTGCTGGTAATGCTGACATTGCGCTTCCGGACTATGCTGGGCAAAACGGAGCCGGACGATAAGCCTCACCATCCTGCCTTTGCCCCGGTCATGGGCACTGCCGCCGGCGCAACAACCATGCTCGCCAACGCCGCCGGCCCTGTTATGACACTCTATCTGCTGGCAATGAAAATGCCAAAACACCACTTTATCGGCACAAGTGCATGGTTTTTCTTCGCCGTCAACTGGATAAAAGTCCCCTTTTACGCCAACCAGCAGCTGATCACAGCCGTTTCACTTAAAACTGACCTGCTGCTGTGTCCTGTCGTCGCCGTTGGCGCCATCCTCGGCATACTCCTGCTCAAACGCATTCCGCAAAAACTGTTTAACACCATCGCCCTGCTTTTAGCCGGCGCCAGCGCCCTCAAGCTTCTGTTCGGATAACTGGTGCTCATCCGGAACGGCAAACGATCAAAGCTGATCCGTTCCTCCGATGACAACCACGGAGGGCTTCTTCAGTGTCTCGATCTGATTTTCGATATCAAATTTTGTTTTCATTAGATTCTTAAGGCTGTCTCGAGCCACTTCCCAATTCATTTCAAGAATTTCCAAATCGCCCGTTTGGGTAAACAGTTGTATCGTTTCTTCAAGCTGCTCTTGAGCATTATGACGTAACAGTTCTGATTCAGACAGTAATGTGACTCCTTGTTGCAGCCTTTCATTCAATTCCGCCAGTTGTTTTTGTCCGGCCTTCTCGCGAAGTTCTTCAGCGCGCCGGGCCAATTCAATTTTAGCTCGTGCCAGTCCTTGTTTAGCCTCCGAAACCTGCCCCTCTGGGATTCTCCCCGCGTTAACCTGCTCTTTTAACCGCTCAACGGCGGCCTCTGCCTCATTGACCAGACTCGACAATTCCTTAAGAACATTGTCTTCCTGGAGACTTCGGTCCATCTGATTTCTTATCTCCGCCTGGTCACGTTCGAATCGTTCCAATTGATCTTGAGAGATCCGCTGCTTAACTTGATGACTTTGAATCTCCCTTCGAAGGTCGTTCATTCTCCCTCGAAGTTCCTCGCGATTCGTAACACCCGAAACGATCATGGCGTTCATTTGTTCCTGCCACTGATCAACCTGATTCTTTTTTTCTTCGATTCTGCTATTCAATGCATTCATTTGGTCCATCAATTCATTTCGACGATGAATGTAAGGCTGTTCAATCGCTTTTTTAAAATTACAGATCAACTCCTTCATAAATACTTTTGCGGATCCCTTCTCTGAACTAATTTGAAGTGAATAGAACATAGTAGGCAAAGAATCCTCGACATACGGATCAATGACCCTTCCCGGCATTGCCCCTCCTCCCATGCCTCCTCCTGGTCCCATCATCATACCCATCGGCATTCCCGGGGCGGCAGGCGGTAAATTGGGCGCAAAGAACTCAAGGTTGAAATTGGGTCCGGCATTTAAAGATATATCTCCGAAGACTGTTTTCAAGGCCTCATCATAGACGCCGCTGCTCTGAAACACACTTTGAATCAATTCACTCAATAATGGCAAGACATAGGGATCTGAGCTGATTTTGAGAATACAACTGGCTTCCGTATCGAGGGCTGTGTCAGATTCCTTTTCAGCCGTCGCAATGCCGCCGAACATCAGCAATAATAACATTGCATACCGTAACGTGCTTGTGTTTTTCATAACCTGTTTCCTTTCATATCAATGTCTTGTGAACTATTGAATTGCCGGAGTTTTTGCCGGGCCGCCGATGCGCCGGGCGTATCCGGATACATCCGTATCAGCATATCGTAATAATTCTGTGCCGCTTGTGTCAGGTCTGCTTCCTCCATTCGAGCAGCTTGGATAAGAAGCCCAACAGACGAAGCCTCCTCCTGCATTTCAAACTCCCGCAGCGATTGGTCATACCGTAAAAGCTGTGTGTTAAGCTCCTCCAGTGTTTCGCGCTCTCGCTGAGTCCTAAGGGTCTCGGTAACCAGCGCCAGTGTGCCGTCAATCCGGCGATTTAACTGGTCGATGTCCTCCTGCAGGCGGACAATCTGCCGCTGTTTGACGGAGGATTGGTACGCCCACACAGAAGCGATCACGGCCAGCATTGCCGCCGCCGAGACAACACCTGCGGTAATGTGTTTTGCGGTTTTGTATTGCGACTGTTTTTGCCGGACTGCCGCGATCAGCATTTCAGCGGATACAACAGGCGGTTTGCCCGCCGTCATATCGGCCGCAATAAGAAGTCTCTGAATGTCCTGTTCCGGATTCATAACGTTTCCCATAAAGGTCCCAGTTTGTCCCGCAGCAGATTTCTGGCCCGCATCAACCGGCTGTTCAAGGTATTCTCATTGACTCTCAGTATCTGCATAACATCCGGCGTGGAAAGTTGCTCCAGGTATTTCAGGATCACCGCCTCCCGATACAGCCCGGGCAGATTCTTCACCGCTTGACGCACCGCTGCATATTTTTCCTCTTCGGCGACAATATCCCCCGCCGCTCTGGAAGTTTTTTCCTTTCGGCCGCTGAAGGCCAGAAAACCCGACTTCAGCTTTTGTTTGTATCGATAGGTTCTGCATGTGTTAACAGTGATTGAAAACAGCCACGCTTTCAGACTGCTCGGACAGCGTAGCGTCTTTATTTTCTCCGCCGCAGTCACAAAGACGTCTTGCACCACATCCTCAGCCTGACCTTCCCATCCAAGCAATCGATACGCTAAACGAGACACTTCATCAAGATGGTGGCTGACCATAGACTCAAGACAAACCGGCTCTTTGACGACCTCCTCCTGTCGGGAGCCGTTCGGTTCGATGACTTCTATCGCAGCCGCTTGAGTCTTCTTGTTCATTGCTCGTTATGGGTGATAGCATTCATGAAAAGCCTTCAAACGTTTGATACTATATATTAGACTTTTATGCACACTTGTCATTGCACAAATTTATATAAAATAAGCGTTCTCCGTTGCACAGAGACCGCAAAAGAATTGTATTTCATTATGAATAAAATACTTAAGAACTAAATGATAACGTAGGATTAGTAAAAAATGCATTGACCCATGCGGTTTGGTTTACTCTTGCGTTTCGAGCCTCCGCAGGAGGCGATATAATGGTGCCTCGGCCGTAACATGGGAGCCTGTGACGAGCAATTTCTGAGTTTTGTCACCCCGAAACGCACGTGAGGGGCCTGTTTAAATAGGAAATATTCCATTCAAAAAAAATATATAAAAGCCCTCCCCCTGCAAAGCCAGCACCGCAAAGCCGGCAGGGATTACATTCATCCCGCCGGAGGCCTCCGCAATTTTGCTTTTAAGATTTTTACGTTTATATTGTTTTAAGCTCTCCCCCTTATCGCAAGTCAGGAGTACCTCGCGAAGCGAAGGGAGGGGGTCTTCTCCTTAAACACCGCACAACCGCCCCGAAAACTCCAACCCCCGATCAACTCGCCCGCCTTGTCATTCCGAACGCATGTGAGGAATCTGTTGATTCAGGAAAAATTCCAAACCCGTATCGCGGCCAGATTTTTGGAAAACGCACGACCGCCCCGTTAATGATTCTCCGGCCAAGCCGCCTCACTAATTTTGCATTTTGCCCTTTGATTTTCTATTTGATATTTATCAAACATTTTGGTATAATACCCCCGAAGCGAGAAGGCTTCCAGAGCAGGGCTATTTGACAACAGAAGAAAAAAACATTGAATACAACCGTCCAGCCCATAGGGCTGTCCTCACTTTTGCCTTTTTACTTTTTCCCTTGTCTTTAATTTCGCTTTAAACACGCACGGCCGGCCTTGACCCATTCAGCAAAAATCGCCTGTCTTGCAAAGACAGTCGGTCATGTCGGGTGGGCTGGCACAGGTGCTTGCATCGAGCAAAGCCCGGTAGAATTGGATTCTCTGAAAAAATCGTCCGTCTGTTAAGACGGCCGCCCAAGCCTGATTGGACTGCCGCAGAAGCTCGCTTCGAGCAAGACCGGTCAGGCTTGGGCGGTAAGGAGCATCGCTCCGCCGATTTTACCTCTGTGATCCTCTGTGCCATCTATAGCAAAACATTATCCTCTATATCCTGTTAATCCCGTCCAAAAAATCTGTAAATCGTGTCT
>CAZYQN010000064.1:0-19912 GCA_964649955.1 uncultured Pirellulales bacterium | reverse complement strand
ACTCCGAACTGCTTTAGGTTTTAATGCTTGGAATTCAGTGTGTTTCCCCTATAAGTTCTTTCAAATAATGACGATACAACAAAAACAGTTGCGTTCAGTTAGCGACCTATTGCGTCAAGTTGCCTCACACTTGCGCTCAGTTGCATACAAGTTGTGTCAAGTTGCGCTCAGTTGCGCTCGGTTGCGCTCAGTTGCGCCGACACACATATTGTAAAACACAATAAAAAAAACACTTGCAAAAAACAGAATATAAAATATCTACTATGCAAAAGGCAGTGTCTCTGAAAGTCTGAGGGGTGGGGGATATCGATAAAAAATGCATAGAAGAGAGGTGCCAATTCAAGCGGTCAGAACGGAAAGTCCAGCCGTTTCTGATATACCTGTTCAATCGTATTGACCATTGTTTCAGGCGCAAATTTCTGCGTGACGAATGCCCGTCCGTTCTCGCCCAACCGCTGGCGAAGGGCCGCATCATCCAGCAGCTTTTCGCAGGCCCCGATGAGTTGGCCGACATTTTCAGGTTCGGTCAGAAAGCCCGTATTCGGATTAACGACCTCTTTGGCCCCGTCAATGTCAAAGCTGACAACCGGCTTACCGCACAGCATCGCCTGCGGCAGCACGCGAGCCAATCCTTCACGCAGCGAGCAGTGTACCAGCACATCCGAAGCATGAATCGCCAGCGGGATATTCTCCGGCGGCAAAAGCCCCGTGAATTTAAAGCAGTCGCTCAGCCCTTCGTGGTGGATCTTGGCCTGCGTCGCTTCCATCATCGCCCCGTCGCCGACAAACAGCCAGCAGCAGTTTTTATACGACCGCCGCAGCATTCGTGCGGATTCAATAATGTACTCATGGCCTTTCAATTCGGCGATGCGGGCAATGCAGACAAACACCACGTTATCCATAGGGATGTTGTATTTTTGACGGAACAATGCGATTTGCTTGAGCGGCGGCGGCGTCAAAAAAGCCTCTTCCTCAATCGCCGAATAGGCCGTGGTATAAGGTTTATTCAAACCGATACCCGCAGCTCTTGCCTTTTCAGTCATCGTGTCAGCAACGGTAATAAAGGCATCCGTCCGTTTGCCTGCCGCCCGCTCAACTGCGATATAAAAGGCATTGAGCAGACTGCTTTGGTACGGATGAAACGCCAGCCCGTGAATGGTATGCACGACCAGCGGCAGCGGGCGTGGCTTGTTGGGCAGTTTTCCCTTTAATGACCACCCCGCAAATCGTCCCAGTATGCCCGCCTTGGCCGAGTGTGTATGAATAATATCCGGCTCAAGTTTGCGTAGCAGTTGTTTCAGTTCCCGGTAAGCGGCAAGGTCGTGTCCGGCTCCGATGGCACGCAGCATTTTATCAACAACGACGACCTCATAGCCGGCGTTTCGAGTCTGCTTAAACAGCGCACCCTCCGGCCCGATGGCAGGGCCGGTAATCAGCGTTACCTTATGGCCGCGCTGAGCCAGCAGCTTGCAGGTGATCAGCGTATTTTCCTGTGCCCCGCCCAGGATCAGCCGTGTGATGATATGAACAATGTGCATCGTATAAAATTGCCGTGCCAGGCAACCTCCCTGTCAGTACGTAATATTCATCAGGCACAAACCGCAGGCGGGAGCAATCGGCCCGGCCGCCGCCCGGTCTTTAGCTGCCAGGATGCGGTCAATGTCTTGAGGCTGCCAGCGCCCCCGGCCGACCTCAACCAGCGTCCCGACAATATTCCTGACCATATTATACAAAAAACCCGTCGCCTCCACATCTATAAAAATTTCAGGCTGTTGGCACGAAACCTCGCACCGCAGAACTGTCCGCACCGAGCTTTCGCGTTCATCTGCTGCAGCGGCAAACGATTTGAAATCATACGTGCCGATTAGACGTTCTGCTGCCCGACTCATAGTGTCGGTATCCAGCGATCCCGGACGATGCCAGCAATAGCGAATTTGCCGAACTGGGCGGACAGGAGCAGAGTTGATTGTATAGCGATACCACTTGCTGTGTGTGCTGCTGATGGCGTCAAAATCAGACGATTCTTCCACTGCATCGATGATTGCAATATCCTCCGGCACAAGATTATTCAAGGCACGCGCAATGTTCTCCGTGGGAACAGGGCTGTCAATATCAAAATGTGCCGCCTGCCCCAGGGCATGAACGCCGGCGTCAGTACGCGAAGAACCGGTCAGCGATACAGTATGGCCGAACAACTTTTCGAGGGCTTGCTCGATAGCATCCTGGATCGTCGGCAGACTCGGCTGCTTTTGCCAGCCGTGATAATCGGTGCCGTCGTAATGGATAACGAGTTTGATTCTGCGGCTGTTCATCAATAAAAAAGCCGGAAGCTTTATTCTGACTTCCGGCTCTTGGTTTTGAAACTCCTGAACCTTAAAGCAATTCCGCAATCTGAATTGCATTGAGTGCTGCACCCTTGCGAATCTGGTCGCCTGCAACCCACAGGTTAATGCCGCGTTTATCGGCGACAGATTCATCCTGTCGAATACGGCCGACGTACACATCATCCTTGCCCGTTGCATCCAGCGGCATCGGGAAGCGGTTATTGGTGCGGTCATCGATGATTGAAACACCCGGAGCGGTGCTGAGCAGATCGCGCACTTGCTCGGGAGTGATCGAATCCTTGAATTCGATATTGATGCTCTCACAATGGGTTCGCATCACCGGCACGCGCACACAGGTGCAGGTAATGGCGATGTCCGGGCAACTGAAGATTTTATGCGTTTCGTGAACCATCTTCATCTCTTCTTCATTATAGCCGTTCGGCCCGATCTTCGAATCATGGCAGTACAGGTTGAATGCAAGCTGATACTTGAGCGTCTTGCACGTAACCGGCTTTCCGTCAAGAACTTCCCGGGCCTGCTGAGCCATCTCAAGCATCGCCGATTGTCCGGCTCCGCTGGCGGCCTGGTATGTACTGATCACCAGACGCTTGATGGGATTGGCCTTATGCAGCGGATACAGCGGGACGTTGGCAATAATCGTCGAGCAGTTGGGATTGGCGATAATACCCTTGTGCTTCTTGATGGCATCGGCATTGATTTCCGGCACTACCAGCGGCACCTCCGGGTCCATTCGGAACGCCGAAGAATTATCCACAACAACAGCCCCTGCCTTGACGGCGGCATGGGCGAATTCCTTGCTGCGCGAGCCGCCGGCCGAAAACAGGGCGATATCCACTCCCTTGAAGCTGTCTGCTGTTAGTTCTTCAACCGTATATTCTTTTCCAAGATAGGTTATCTTTTTTCCGGCTGACCGGGAACTGGCCAGCATTTTTAACGACTTGAACGGGAACTTCCGTTCAGCGATAATATTTAAAAATTCCTGTCCGACTGCGCCGGTTACCCCGGCAATCGCGAGATTCTTACTCATTTGCATACTCCAATTCAGTTCCGATTTATACACAAAGCTCATATTTTACAGTTTAAACGTTATCGTTTCAAGTCCCATTCTCCATAAAGGACAATAACGGGCAATCGAAGGTTGGGTGTGTTTCTAAATGCCTGTGAATGTGTTACTTATAACATAGTCATTTTGTTTCTTCCGCCGGGACCCTCACCGACAAACCGGCCAATAGCGTGAATGCGGCCGCGCAGACATCCCTGGCAAGCTTCTGCGGTCTCATTGATACAAGCCTTTCCGGGGTATATCTCATATCGGTTGCGATACTCAACCGGGGTTACGTTGGGCATTACAACATTGGCGCCTCGCATCAAACCGAGTTCGCGGCCGGTATCGCGGTTGATTGTGGCCAGGGCGGTAGTGCTGGGTATATTAGCATGTGGGCAGACCAGCCGTGTTAATGCGACAACTTTGTAAGTCGTTAGTTCGTCGTTGGGTACTTGTTCGTCTGGAGTGATAGGCAATACAGTCTCACCTCGTCCCAGTGGAGTAAGCGGATTAGGGATATAAGGGCCTACGCCGATCATATCGAGGTCGAATTCCTGAAACCGCATAATATCGTGCGCTAAAGTACGATAGGTCTGGCCGGGAATACCAACCATAACACCGCTTCCGACCTCATAACCAAGCTCACGCAAGCGCCTCAGCATATCAAAACGGTTGTACGTCTGGCCGGGACGTTGCGGATGTATCATTGCATATAAATCGGGATCAGAGGTTTCAAATCGCAGCAAATAACGATCAGCCCCGGATTTTCGCCATGCGATCAGGTCCTCAAAAGGTCGTTCTCCAAGGCTTAAAGTTACGGCAAGGGGCAACTCATTCTTGATTCTTTTTATAATTTGTACCAACCAGTCGGTATCTATTCCGTAGTCCTCTCCAGCCTGCATAACGACTGTTCCATAGCCGAATTTATGAGCATTATGGGCACATTTGAGAATCTCTATATCTGTCATCCGATACCGCTCCAATTGGGTATTGGTTACTGCCAAGCCGCAGTACGAACATCGCCGGATGCAATAGTTGGATATCTCTATCAACCCGCGCAGATGTACAGCGTCACCGACATTGGCTTTGCGGACGGCGTCTGCCTGTACCCAGAGGGTCTGAAGGCGGTTATCGTCGTTTTCTCTTAACCAGTATTTGATTTTATCGGTCGTTAGCGAATTCATAGCGTTCTATTATCCTACGTATAATGCATTACTGCTTTTGACTGCTTTATTACAACGTTTGCGAAAGGACGGCACTTTACTCAAACTGAAGGCTTTTTGCCAGTATCTTTTGCTTTCCGCCGGATATTCTCGGCCGTTGGTAATGCCTACGTTTAGCCTTCCGAGAGGGTCTGTAAAATGATAAAAATGCTTTTCCGACGCGGAAAAGTACATTTGAAGATTACTGGACGTTCCGATAAAAACACCTTTAGGGTGCCCATAAACCCTTATTTTACCGGATTTTTACAACTAATAAAAATAATGGCTAAAGAAAGCCTAAACATCTCCGATAATTTACTTTGAATCGATGTCAAAGAGCGGTTTTTATCGGAGACATATAGTTTTGGAATACCTTGTTTTGACAAGTTAAACTCTAATGGTAAGGAGATAACCCCATGTTAGCAATTAAGAATAACATTATGGCAGAAAGCGCGGCCCGGCATTTGGGCAGAAGTTACAGTGCTTTGGCCAAATCCGTAGAGCGGCTGTCCAGCGGCTTGCGGATCAACAGCGCCAAGGATGACGCTGCGGGACTGGCGGTTCGCGAATTGATGCGGGCAGACATTGCGGTGCTCAAGCAAGGTTCGCGAAACGCTAATGATGCGATCAGCATGCTGCAAACAATGGAAGGTGCATTGGGATCGATCGACTCGATCCTGATCCGTATGAAAGAACTGGCAGAGCAGGCCGCAACCGGTTCTTATTCGCCGCAGCAGCGAAATATCATGAACAATGAATTCGCACAGATGATCGCCGAGATCGACCGTATTGCGGGCAGCACCGATTTTAACAGCATCAATCTGCTCAACAGCGCCGCCCCGACCAACAATGCTACGATCCACTTCGGTTCCAGCGAGACGATCGTCGTTCGGTCTGTCGATGTACGCAGTGCGGCACTTGGCGTGGACAGCGGAGTTGCTACCATTGCTACCGCCACCGACGCCGCAGCGGCATTGACACTGGTCAGCACTGCGATTGAACGCAAAGACAGCGCCCGAGCGATGTTCGGTTATATGATGAACCGTCTTGAAAGCACCAACGAAGTGCTTAATATACAATCGGAAAACCTGATGGCGGCAGAATCCCGAATCTCTGATGTTGACGTCGCAACTGAAATGGCTGCTCTTACACGAAACCAGGTGCTGGCTCAGGCGGGTATTTCGATGCTGGCTCAAGCCAATACTATGCCGCAGATGGCTTTATCGCTTCTGCAGGGATAATCCCCATAGACTTCTTACCATGATTGCAGGATGGTTCGGTGCAAGGAAGGCTGAACCATCCTCTATTATGGATCGTCGGTAACAAACCATTAATTCGATACTTTAAACGCTGAAGACGATTTAAGGAGTGCCCCATGAATGCCGTGTCCGTTTATCAGGAAAGCACCGTTACCACAGAGAATAAAGGCCGATTGGTCGTACTGCTTTATGACGGAGCGATCAAGTTTCTCCGCCAAGCTCAGCAGAGTATCATAAGCCATGACATTCCGGGCCGAAACCGATATATCAGCAAAGCACGGGATGTTATCTTTGAGCTGAATACTTCGCTGAATATGGAACAAGGCGGCAAGATCGCTCAGAACCTGCGTTCTCTGTACAATTTTATCTGGCGCTATCTGGGAGACGCCAGTCTTAAGAATGATCCCAAAATGCTTGATAAGGTAATCGGAATGCTGGACGATCTGGCGAGTGCCTGGCGCAAGATCAGTATCTGAATTCCGCATTAACTCCATGCACACTAAAGCCCTGTTTAATACAGGGCTTTTTTTGTATCCTCTTTTAATATCCTTTTATGTTTTAAAAGCGGAGTGATGTGCTCTTTCCGGATCGGCCCGATAAAAACCACAGCCCATTTATTGAGAAGAACAAACTCTGTTTACAGGTTTTTGAGTTGTCCGGTTTCGGCTCAACATTGCTTTAAGATGCGTCTTTTCAGGGGGTTTAGAAAAATAAATTTTTTTAAATATTTTTATCCGTCCTAAAAAAAGGATTTTACTACCGTCCTCCAAAGCACTATCGGTCGTTGGGCCAAAACGGCATTTTCAGGCATTATAAGCGGTTTAAGAAGCTGTTCAGGGCGTCGATAATTGACAATGGCACGCCGTGTGTGCGGCGGCTGACAAGTAAATAGCGTTACCCATAAACGTCCTGACAGGGGCACATTTAAAACCATTTTTTAGGAGTAACTGAAATGTTGGCAATCAAGAACAATTATATGGCAGACAATGCCGCACGGCATCTGGGTCAGAGCTATGGTGCATTGGCCAAGTCCGTGGAGCGGTTGTCCAGCGGCTTGCGCATCAACAGCGCCAAAGATGATGCTGCCGGTCTGGCCGTTCGCGAATTGATGCGGGCGGACATTGCAGTGCTTAAGCAGGGCACGCGCAATGCCAATGACGCGATCAGCATGCTGCAGACGATGGAAGGTGCAATGGCGGTCATCGACAATGCTCTTATCCGTATGAAAGAGCTTGCCGAGCAAGCCGCGACCGGATCATACTCCATTCAGCAGCGCAATATTATGAACAATGAGTTTGTTCAGATGGCCGCTGAAATCGATCGTATTGCCACGACGACACAGTTCAACAGCATCAATATGCTGGACAACACGAGTGCTGTAACGATTCACTTTGGTCCGGATTCAGAGATCGAAGTCACATCGGTGGATGTACAAAGCACCGCGTTGGGGATTGACAGCGGTACCGCTTCGATAGCGACCGCCGCCACTGCACAGACCGCGTTGGGTCTGCTGAACACAGCCATCGAACGCAAGGACAGCGCTCGGGCCAGCTTCGGTTATATGATGAACCGTCTGGAAAGCACCAGCGAAGTTCTGGGTATCCAGACCGAAAACATGATGGCGTCAGAGTCCCGCGTATCGGATGTTGATGTTGCGACCGAAATGGCTGCCCTGACCCGCAACCAGGTGCTGGCACAGGCTGGCGTTTCGATGCTGGCACAGGCCAACTCAATGCCGCAGATGGCGTTGAGCCTGTTGGGATAAGCGGTAACGTATAAGTAAGTCTTTCCCCGGAGGACAGCTTCTCTAAAACGAGCGGCTGTCTTCCGGGATATCTTTGCAGTCTATTTGAAGAACCTCTTTTTCGGGGGCCGCAGGAGCGGTCGTCGCCGGCAGCCTTCGCCGGGGAGATATTACCATGAATGGATTCAATACCTATCAGGAAACCGCAGTCAGCACTCAAAGTCGCGGGCGTTTGGTCGTAATGCTGTATGACGGGGCGATCCGCTTTCTCCGACAGGCTATTACAGATATTGAACGCTGTGATTATGCCGCCAAAGGCAAGCATATCAATAAAGCCCAGGCTATTCTTTTCGAGTTGAACACGGTGCTGGATATGGAACAGGGCGGACAAATTGCCAGCAACCTGAGGAGTCTTTATAATTTTATGCATCGTCATCTGACCGAAGCGAATTTTAAGAAAGACCCTCAGCGAATTCACGAAGTGATCGGCATTCTCGAAGAACTTAATCAAAGCTGGCGTGCCATCACAAGTTAATATCAATATTTTTCCTTTGACAATAAGAACCGCTTATCCGGAACAGGGGAGCGGTTTTTTTATTGGGACTTAACCCGGACACACTCCTTTTCCAGTTCGCTTTATTATCCCTCGTTAACGATTCATTATTTCTTTTATGGTAATATACTTCTGTATGTCCGCTATTACCGGACGTTAACCGGGATTCGAACTTGCCTGTCAAAAACCGCAGAGAGCTTAAAACACTGATAAATAACCGCTGTTATTTGGACGACAATAAGATGTATGAACCTGAGGGTTAAAGGGTAATCTTTAAAATACAAGAGGCGTTATGTCTAAAGACATTTTTGCCACCACAATTCAAACACTGCCTGAAGGGTTTTTGGATACCCTTCCGCAGGTCTTTTGCCGTTTTTGCCGTGTTGGTCAGGATATTCGATTTGAGTATGTCAGTCAGGCCGTGCAGGACTGGACCGGTCGTGAGCCGGAGACTTTTCTTGCAGAGGATTTTAACTGGCTGGATTCCGTTCATCCCTCAGACCGGCAAGTGTTGCTTGATGCGACAAATCGCAGCATTTCTCATGGCGACAGGTTTGTTGCGGATTACCGGATCATCGATGCTGCCGGAAATGTTCGCTATATTCGTCACACCGCTCGTTTTGTCCCTGCCGGAGAGGGGCAAGTTCAGGTATGGAACGGCTGTATGGAGGACGTGACTCCCCTTAGACAAACTCAGCAGGATATGGAGCGCTCGCAACTGCTTCAGAACATGGGACGGCTGGTGGCGGGGATTGCTCACGAGATCAATACACCGATTCAGTTCATCGGCGACAATCTGCATTTTCTCGAAGAGGCGTGGTCGGCGATCAGCGTGCTGTTCAAGCGTTTAGCCCACAAGATGTCTCCGGAAGATAAAGAAGCGGTGCAGGGGAAGGCAGGAACAGAAAATATAGACTTTTTCTTTACGGAAGTTCCTGAAGCGATTCGACAGAGCTTGGAGGGTGTCGATCGTGTCAGCGGTCTGGTTTCAGCCATGCGTGACTTTTCCCGGCTGGATGAACGGCGTATGGCATCAGCGGATCTGAATCGGGCGGTCCGGAGCACTCTGACTTTGCTGCGTAACGAACTGAAGTACACCGCCGATGTGCAGACGGAGTTGGATACTTCGCTGCCGGAGGTTTACTGTTCCATCGATGAAATCAGCCGTGTGCTGCTTAATCTGCTGATCAATGCCGGGCACAGCGTTAAAGAAAAAATTGATAAAGGTCTGTGTTCGCGAGGCACGATCTGTGTTCGTACGCGGCGGATCGACCAGCAGGTTGAGATATCGATCGCCGACACCGGTATGGGAATTCCGGAGGATATTCGACAACGTATTTTTGAACGATTTTTTACGACCAAGCGGAATACGCAGTCTCAGGGAACCGGACAGGGGCTTGCTATGGCACGGTCGATTGTAGAGGAACGCCACCACGGACGAATCTGGTTTGAAACACACGTCGGAGAAGGGACCACATTTTTCTTGAGCATTCCCATCGGGAGCCAGAGAGAAAGGACGGCTCCATAATGCGGATTGTCTTTGTAGACGATGATAACCAAGTGCTTGAGGGGCTTCGCCGGATGCTATTTGGCCGTCGCGATGTCTGGACAATGCGTTTCATTTCCGATCCGAATGCCGCCTTGGCCGCCCTGGCTGAAGAGCCTGCGGAATTGGTGGTCTCCGACCTGCAAATGCCGGTGATGGACGGTGCTGCGTTTCTGGAACAGGTGCGCAGCCGGTTTCCTGAAACGATCCGGTATGTACTGACCGGTGTGCTGGACCATCCGCTTCTGGGGCGGACGATGCGGTGTGCACATCAGGTGATCGCCAAGCCTTGCAGGCCGAATCTGCTTTGCGAAGTGATCGAACGGGCCGAGACGATTATCTTGCGGCTGCAGGAGTTGAAAAAAGTAGCAATGTTTTCCGGGCTTGACCGGCTGCCGGTGATGCCGGAATCGCATCAAAAAGTGCTGGATATGCTCGGATCACCCAATGCCAGTCCGCGACGGCTGGGTCAGTTGGTAGCCGAAGATGTGGGAATGTCCGCACGAATCGTACAGCTTGCCAATTCCGCTTACTTCGGGCGCCCCGGACGAATCCATGATCCGGTTCAGGCGGTATTGTTCCTCGGCGTTAAAACCGTTGAGGCGATGGTGCTGACCGAAGGAATTTTTGCGCGTCTGGACCCGGCACTGGTAAAGGCTTTCGGCGTCTCGGCGCTGCAGGCACATTGTCTGCGTGTCAGTATGCTGGCGCGGAAGATCTGCACCGACTTGCAGTTTTCGGTTGAGCAGACAGAGGCGGCCTCAACGGCAGGCATTCTTCACGATGCCGGCAAGATCGTTTTGGTATCTCAAATGACGAAAGTCTATGAAGAGGCTATCCACCGTTCGCGGATGCAAGAGCGGCCGCTGTATGATATTGAGCATGAATTGATCGGCATCAGTCACGCTGAATTGGCCGGCGCGATGCTTCAGTTATGGGCCATACCGGCTGAAATTATCGAAGCGGCTGCCTGTCATCATCACCCGTCAGATGCGGTGAGCAATCTTGCCTGTCCCAATGCCCCGACACTTGCAGATGTGATATGCCTTGCAGATATGATCGACCATCGTTTCAGCAGCGGGTTGGGCGACGGGGCAAGCCCTGTTGGCGATCCGGCATGGCTGGAGCGTCTTGGCCTGACGGAGGCCGTTGAGCACTGGACAGAGCAGCATATTGCGATAGAAAATATGGAGGTGGGTCATGCCGCACAACCCGTGTGAAACGATCCTTCTGGTTGATGATGACGCGAATCTGCTGGATGGATTCCGAAGGCGGCTCAGTGTGCATTATTCGTTGCGAACGTTCAGCAATCCGAAAGAGGCTCTTGAGGCGGTGCGGGACGAAGGACCATTTCCGGTGATTGTTTCCGACATGCGAATGCCTGAAATGGACGGGCTGAGTTTTCTGCGTCAGGTACGCCGGTATCATCCGCAGTCGGTGGGCATTATTCTGACCGGTGACAGCGATCAGGAGCTTGCCGTACAGGCGCTCAATGACGGCTATGTATTTCGCTTTCTGAAAAAGCCCTGCTCAAAAGAAGACCTTAAGCAGGCCATTGATGATGCACTTCAGGAGAATCGAAACCGCTCTCATCGGACGGGATTTCAATACCGTATTTATCGGAAGGATCAGACGCTGGCTGAGGTGGAGGTGGGTGCAGGTTGTTTTTCGGTAACGGGATATTCCGGGCTTGACTTTGTTGAATCGCCTAAGCAATGGAATGAACTGGTTGTCGCCGAAGACCGGGAGCGTGTCGAAACGTTCTATGCAAATGCCTGGACAGGCGAACCGGTTGCCCCTATTGAGTATCGGTTGCGGCGGAAAGATCAGACGACGGCCTGGGTACGCAATACACTTTTGGGAAGTCACTCGGGCGATCGGGTCTGCGGTCTGTGCCTGGAGGGGCAGATACAGGATATTACAAAGCAAAAACAGGCCGAACGGGATTTGGAACAAGTGTGGCGGCGCTACGAGAAGATAGTTGCCAATGTGCCCGGCTTGGTCTTCCAGTGTATGATGCGTGACAACGGTCAGTTCCAGTTTACGTTTGTCAGCCATTCCTGTCTGGAGTTGATCGGAGTAACGGCTGAGCAGATGTGTGCCGACAGCGATCTGTTTTTCCAGGCGTTTTCATCCGAAGACCGATCTTGTTTTTATCGCAAACTTGCCGAGTCCGCAGAGCGTCTGACGCCGCTGGTCTGGCAGGGATGTCATACAAGCGGAAAAAAAGTCCGATGGTTCCAGGGAACGGCCCGTCCGGAACGATTGGCCGACGGCTGTGTGTTGTGGGACGGTTTGCTGATGGACATTACTGAGCAGAAGCTCAGTGAGCGACATGCCGAATTTCTGGCCGAGTTTCCGACGAAAAATCCGAATCCGGTACTGCGTGTCAATGACGAAGGCCGGATTATTTATGCCAATGATGCCAGCCGGCCGCTGCTGGAACTGTGGGGATGCCAAACAGGTCAGCTTTTACCGCAGGATATCTATGAAGCTGCACTTAATGTGTGTCGGGCAGGTGCGCCTCTGACGCATGAGGTGTATTGCAGCGACCGTTATTATGCAATCGTGTTTGCACCGTTGTCAAGCAGCGGAAATGTCAATTTATATGCGCGTGATATAACAGAGATCAAGATTGCGGAAATGGAACTACGCAAAGCCAACAAAGAACTGATTGAACACGACCGGCTCAAGAGTGAATTTGTTTCGACGGTAACGCACGAACTGAGAACGCCGCTGTGTATTTTCAGGAATATTATTTCGAACGCATTGGCCGGAGTCCACGGCACGATCAGCAAACGACTCAAAGAAAATCTCGAAATGGCCCAGCAGGGGGTCGAGCGGCTCAGTCGAATCATTTCGGACTTTTTGGATATTTCGAAAATTGAAGCAGGCAGTCTTCATCTGGATGTGACGTTATGTTCCGTCAATGAAATGATTACGGAAACCTGCCGGTCGCTGAAGCTTTTGGCCTCTGCCAAGAAGATCAAAATCCAGACGACCTTGCCGGCCAGGCAGTCATTTGCATGGGTGGATCGGGACCGGGTTGTTCAGGTGCTGGTCAATCTGATCGGCAATGCCATCAAATTTATCCCGATCCGCGGCAAAATTGATGTGATTCTGGAGGAAGACAACGAGCAGGTGACGATTCGGGTGCAGGATGACGGGCCGGGTCTGACTCAAGAGGAGATGATGCGGATTTTTGACCGGTTTGTGCAGGCTAAAATCCTTAAGGGTCCCGGTGAACACGGAACGGGCTTGGGACTGGCGATTTCACGCGAACTGGTCATGATGCATGGGGGGAGGATTTGGGTAGAAAGCGAGGTCGGAAAAGGGTGCGTCTTCTCCTTTACGCTGCCTAAGAACAATACCGCCGGTTTATCGGCCCAGAACGAAGATCGTACCTTAGTTCGATAAAAGATATTAAGAAAATATAAACAACTCCCAAAATTTCCTGTACAATTCATATACAATGGGTATAAAGTACACGCAGTATAGAGGCGTTTAACGGCGGTCGAGAAATGTTTGTCGTGATGATTCTTTGGGTATTTGCTCGACCTTTCACTGACAATTGCGTAAAAACAGGGAAGAATACACGCATGATCACTATCACAAAGCAGGCTGCCGGGTGGGGACTTTCCGTTTTAATTCTTTGCGGGTCAATCTATGCAGGAGGGACACGTTTAGATTATCAAAGAGCGGAAGGACTGAGCAATCGCTTCAGAAATAAAGTTTTTCGTGAGACAGTTGAACCCCAGTGGTTTTCCGATGGGGCGATGTTCTGGTATCGGATTGAAACAAGTCCGGGGGCACACGAGTATATCCTTGTCGATGTTGAAAAAGGGGTACGGGGGCCTGCCTTTGACCATACGCGACTGGCCGAGGCGTTGATAGGGGCGGGACTTGTCAATGTCCGGCCAACGGCGCTGCCGCTGGAGAAACTTGATTTTCAGACCGACAAAGGAGCGGTTCGGTTTCAGACCGACGGCAAGCTCTGGAAGTACGAGCTTCAAACCGGTTCGCTTCAATTGCAGGGTGTCGTAGAAGAGGAATCTTTGCCCTCGTTTCCGCCGGATCGTGCGCCGCGTGCCAGTGTTCGCACCGGCGCCGAGACAGCCATAACATTCATTAACCGGACTGAAAAGGAAGTGGAATTGTTCTGGCTGGATTCCGGCGGAGAGCGGCACAGTTACGGCGTGCTTGGGCCCGGCCAGCAGACTCAGCAGCATACCTATGCGGGCCATATCTGGCTGGCCGCCGACAAGGAAGGCGGCGACATTGCCATTTATCAGGCCATCGAGCAAAAAGCCAAAGCTTTGATCGGCATCGAAACCCGTCCTGCACAAAACAATCGCGATGATCTCCGCAGACGCCGTTCCCGGCCGGACAGACCCGAAAGAGCCGTCTCCGGCGATCAACAGTGGAGGGCATTCATCAAAGACAATAATCTCTGGCTTGAGAACCAGCAGACTCAAACCGACATCCAGTTGAGTACCGATGGTTCCGCGGATAACAGCTATTCCGGTCAAATCTATTGGTCGCCGGATTCACGAAAACTGGCAGTGATTCGAACACAGAAAGCCCAGGAACACAAAGTCTATTTTGTCGAATCGTCCCCCCGGGATCAGCTTCAGCCCAAACTGCACAGCATTGACTATCTCAAGCCCGGGGACCGTGTGGCCATTGAAACGCCGGTATTGTTCGATGTTGAGACGAAAAAGCCTATACCCGTCAGCAATGAGCTGTTTTCCAATCCCTATGCTATTTTCGATCTTCGCTGGCAGGCGGATTCACGCCGTTTTACATTTGTCTATAACCAGCGGGGTCATCAGGTGCTTCGTCTTGTGGCGGTGGATGCAGAAACAGGACAAGCGTCGGCGGTCATTGATGAGAAAAGCGATACGTTTATCTGTTATTCAGGCAAATTCTTTTGTGATAGTATCGACGAAACCAGCGAGATTATCTGGATGTCCGAGCGAGACGGTTGGAATCATCTTTATCTCTATGATGCCAACACCGCAACGGTTAAAAACCAGATTACAAAAGGGGAATGGGTTGTTCGCAGCGTGGAGTATGTTGATAAGGAAAAGCGGCAGATTTGGTTCCGGGCCGGCGGTATCCATCCGCAGCAGGATCCCTATTTTTTGCATTATGCCCGCGTTAACTTCGATGGTTCCGGCTTGACGCTGCTGACAGAAGGCAACGGCACCCATACCGTGCAGTTTTCGCCCGACCGATCCTGTTATATCGACAGTTGGTCACGTGTCGATCTGCCGCCGATTCATGAATTACGCAGATCACAGGACGGTACGCGAATCTGCGAACTGGAACGGGCCGATGCGACTGAGCTGACCAAGGCAGGCTGGCAGACACCGGAACCTTTTGTCGCCAAAGGCCGGGACGGCAAGACTGATATTTACGGCGTTATTTTCCGTCCGACGACTTTCGATCCAAATCAAAAATATCCTGTCATTGAGTCTATCTATGCCGGACCGCAGGACTCATTCGTTCCCAAGAGCTTCCGTTCTTTTTATCGAATGATGGAATTGGCGGAGTTGGGTTTTATTCTCGTACAGATTGACGGAATGGGCACCTCCAACCGTTCCAAGGCGTTTCACGATGTGTGCTGGAAAAATCTTGCCGATGCGGGATTGCCGGATCGCGTGCTGTGGATCAAAGCCGCCGCCCGTAAATATCCCTTTATGGATATCGAACGAGTCGGCATCTACGGCGGTTCGGCGGGGGGGCAGAACGCAGCAGCGGCCGTAATGACACATGGGGATTTCTACAAAGCCGCTGTCGCCGATTGCGGCTGTCATGATAACCGAATGGACAAGATATGGTGGAATGAGCAGTGGATGGGCTGGCCTGTCGGGCCGCATTATGAAGCCAACTCAAATGTAACCCTTGCACCCGGCCTTAAAGGCAAACTTCTGCTGATCGTCGGCGAGATGGATACGAATGTGGATCCCGCCTCAACGATGCAGGTGGTCAATGCCCTTATCAAGGCGGACAAAGATTTTGAACTGCTGATCGTACCCGGAGTCGGCCACGGAGCCGGCGAAGGAAAATATCCCGGTCGCCGCCGTGCTGATTTTTTTGTGCGTCATTTGCTGGGTACAGAACCTCGTCGTGAACTCTGATTTAAAATTTGATTTGAAAGTCTTACTCTGATGAATGCAAAAATACTTGTTGTGGATGATCAAAAAGACCTGCTTGAACTGCTGAGTATGGCGCTGGAACAAGAGGGATATACGGTGCGTACCGCCGCCAGCGGGGCCGAAGCTCTTGAGGCGGTGGCTGCCGAAAAGCCGGAGCTGATCCTGCTGGATATTCTTTTGGGTGATACCTCGGGAATCAAGCTGACAACGCGATGGAAAAACGATGCTGAAACCTCGCATATTCCCATCATTCTGCTGACGGCCAAAGACAGCGAAACGGATGTTATTGTGGGCTTGAGTGTCGGAGCGGACGATTATATTACAAAGCCTTTCAGCACGCGGGTTCTGTTGGCACGAATGGAAGCCGTCCTGCGGCGGGCGTATCCGGAACCTTCGACGGTTCGAGAGATTTTATCGGCAGGGCCGGTGCGTCTTTTCCCTGCCGGACGTCAGGCCTTTGTGGAAGGTACGCCGGTGGACCTGACCGGCGCTGAATTTAATATTCTTATGGCCCTGATCAAAGCCGGCGGCGATATTCTCTCCCGTGAACATCTGCTGACGCTGATGGGACCAAACCCGGCGGACAGCGGAAATGTTCGTGTGGTCGATGTGCATGTCGCGGCGCTACGCAAGAAACTCGGAAAAGCCCGCGGCATTCTCAAAACCATTCACGGCAAAGGCTATCGGGCAGTGGTGTCGTAGAGAAGAATTACGATGAACGACCTTCGCATCAATGAATCCATAGTGATTCCTGAGTCATACCTGCGAATCATTACAAGCCGCAGTTCCGGCCCCGGCGGTCAGAATGTCAACAAACTTAACACCCGGATTACGGTGGTCTTCGACGTGTCGGCCTGCCCGATGTTGACTGAAGACCAGAAAGTGAGAATTCTCAAAAAACTTGCTTCTTATGCCGACAAGGACGGCTGTCTTCAGGTGTCCTCGCAGCAGCACCGTTCCCAGTATGCCAACCGGCTTGATGCTATGGAGCGATTGTCTGCAATGGTTGCTCAAGCCCTTAAACCGCCGGTCAAACGATACAAGACCTCAGTGCCCAAAGCCGCCATTCGAAAACGCCTGGAGCAGAAAAAACAGCGTTCTCAGCTTAAAAAACAGCGATCAATCCAAGAAAAAGACCTGTGAGATATCTTGTTTATGGCTGTGCTCTGTGGAGCAGACGTTAAAAAGGCATAAGAAATCCATTTTTTTTTGTTTTTCCGGGAAAAAAGTATTGACAAAACCACTTTTTGTTATTTTATTTGTACTTGTGTTAAAAGGTCTTTCTCCTCCCTCGGAATTACCTTTAAGACGATGTTGAGGGAATTTTGGCAAAGCGGGCCGGCCGGCCCAAGGAGTGTCACGTGAGTTTTGGTACAGTAAAATGGTTCAATGAGAAGAAGGGTTTCGGATTTATCACTCCCGATGAAGGTGGCGACGACCTGTTTGTTCACCACACCAACATCGCATCCAAAGGCTTCCGGACGTTAAAAGACGGCCAGAAAGTGGAGTATCAGGCGGCACAGGGCAAGAAAGGGATGGAAGCAACGGACGTCAAGCCTTGCTAATTTTGTTTTGCTAAACTGTGTTGCACACAATCGGGCCTGCTGAATTAAGCAGGCCTGTTTTTTGCGCTGTCAGATAAAGCGATAGATTCCGGATCGGGTGCAAAATGGATAAGGGAATAAAAGAAAGGTGCGAGAGTCGCACGAGAAACAAAGACATCTCACTTTTGTTGGAATACCCGGCGGCCCCCGCATAAATGACTGAAACGCTCAAGGAATCAGTTTTATCGGTGGTGAAAATATCAATTTTTCGGATAACTCTTCATCAATTTGTCCTGTATGATATGTGCCGGAAACAATGCGTTTTCTTTTTTTGTCCGGCGGACCCCGGCCCGCTTCTTTTACTTCATAAAATCTGATATTTGGTATTGCGTCTATCATTTTGCTGCCCCCAGCAGTTTGCTATTTAATTCTGAAGTGCAGTATAGCAGGAACTGCCGGTGGCTTCAAGTAAATAATAAGAAATTATAAAGGAAAAGTAAATTTAATTTTAAAATCACTTAAATTATTTAATAAACAAGGTAATTATGGGACGAATTCCTTTAAACTTATAAATTTTTTCTTTGAGTTTTTTAATACCTGGCAATGAAACGAATACTTTTTCAACTTCGCGGCAGGGTACAGGGTGTGGGGTGTCGGCCTTATGTCTATCGGCTGGCAAGCCGGTTTGGACTTACAGGCTTTGTCCGCAATGACACCTCCGGTGTCTGGATCGAGGTTCAGGGCAAGGACGAAGCGATTGAGGCCTTTTCCGGGGAACTTCAAAACCCGGCCGCTTCGGATTATCCCGGCCTGATGGAAATCGACGATTGCCGGACAGAGCTGCTGCCGTTGAACTTGAATGAAAAGGCGTTTGCGATTATTCAAAGCCGGCAAGAAGGAAAGCCCATTGCAGCGGTTACGCCGGATACCGCTGTGTGCCAACACTGTCTGTCGGAATTAAACGATCCGAAGGACTTTCGTTATCGCTATCCGTTTATCACCTGTACCCATTGCGGTCCGCGGTACAGCATTATCAAAACCATACCGTATGACCGCCCCAACACCACGATGGATGAATTTGTGCTGTGCCCTCAATGCCGCCGTCAATATGAAGATGTCACCGACCGGCGGTTTCACGCTCAGCCGGTGGCCTGCCCGGCCTGCGGGCCTAAGGTGTGGCTGGCCGATGCGGGCGGAACAGTGATCCAGGCGGACTCAAATTCGGCAATTTCGCACGCTGCCGCTGCGCTGCGGGATGGCAAGATCGTTGGCATTAAAGGCATCGGCGGATTTCATCTGGCAGTGGACGCTCTGAATGAAAATGCAGTACTGAGGCTCCGTGAACGTAAACGCCGACAGGCCAAGCCGTTTGCACTGATGGCGGCGGATGTTGAAACAATACGGCACTATGCCAATGTGGATTCTGCCGCCCAAGCATTGTTGACCAGCCGCCAACGGCCGATTGTTTTGCTGGAAAAAAAGAAGGCTGCCGGCATTGCACCATCCGTCGCCCCCGGTACACATTCTTATGGGTTTATGCTGTGCTATGCTCCGCTGCATTATCTGCTGTTTGCCGAGGAGGGGATTTCGGTGCTGGTGATGACCAGCGCCAATTTTTCCGAGGAACCGCTGATCTGCGACAACACGCAGGCGGTTGAAGACCTGGGCACTGTGGCGGATGTTTTCCTGATGCACGACAGAGTTATTTTCCGCCAGACAGACGATTCGGTCGCACACATCGTTGACGGGGCGCCGGCGTTTCTTCGGCGGGCACGAGGCTATGTACCGGAGCCGATGTATCGTTCAATGCCGTCCCGAATGACTATCTTTGCGGCCGGGGCGGATCTGAAAAACACATTCTGTTTTGTCAAGGGTGACCAATACCTGCTAAGCGAACACATCGGCGATCTTGCTGAAGGCCGGGCCTATCGCCATTATGTCAAATCAGTCGAGCATTTCCAGCGGCTTTTCGAGGCGTCACCTCAAGCGGTGGTATGCGATCTTCATCCGGGATATCTTTCGTCACATTTCGCTGAACGGCTTAATATTACGCCGCTGATCCGCGTACAGCATCATTGGGCACATATCGCGTCGGCAATGGCCGAGTACAATTACATCGGGAAAATCATCGGGCTGGTTGCCGACGGTACCGGCTATGGAACCGACGGGGCAATCTGGGGATGTGAATGTCTGATCGCATCGCTGACTGAGTTTGAACGGTTCGGGCATCTGGCTTACTATCCGCTGGCCGGCGGCGATAAGGCTGCCAAAGAAGCCATCCGTCCGCTGGCAGGACTTCTGTCTCCGCAGGGACGGTTTGAGGAACTCGATCAATATCGGGACTTGCTGACTCGTATCGAGCCGGACAGTGAGAAGCTACGGCTGATTTGCAGTCAGATTCAAAAAGGGCTAAACACCACACCGACCTCGAGTCTGGGACGGCTGTTTGATGCCGCCGCCGCCTTGTGCGGGGCAGGGGGGCAAAATCGCTTTGAGGCGGAATTGCCGATGGC
>CAZYQN010000063.1:5444-20671 GCA_964649955.1 uncultured Pirellulales bacterium | reverse complement strand
TGTCCAAGATTCAGATTGACACCGGCCGGGAACGAGAAAAACGCATTTTTTATACCGCTTATTACCATACAATGATCACCCCGATGTTATTTAATGATCACAACGGCGATTACCGGGGAACCGATAAGAAAGTATATCCGCAGGCCGCTTTTCAGAATTACAGCGTATTTTCGCTGTGGGATACCTATCGTGCCCAGCATCCCTTGCTGACCCTTACGCAGCCCGGCCGCGTGAATGATATGATTCAATCGATGCTGGCGATTTATCAGCAGCAGAAGATGCTGCCGATTTGGCATCTGATGGGGAACGAAACGGAATGTATGGTAGGGTATCATGCCGTTCCGGTGATTGTCGATGCTTATTTTAAAGGGTTTGACGGCTTCGATACATCTGCCGCCTTTGAGGCGATGAAGGCCACGGCGATGATCGATCGCAAAGGCGTCAACTACCTCAAAGAAATGGGGTATCTTCCCTGTGATAAAGAGCACGAGACAGTTGCGATGGCTCTGGAATATGCGATTGATGACGCCTGTATCGCAAAGATGGCCAAGGCCCTCAACAGGTCCGAGGATTATGACTATTTTCTAAAACGCTCCAAGTCGTATCAAATGTATTTTGATAAAGAAAACCGGTTTATGCGGGGGCGGATGTCGGATGGCTCATGGCGAACGCCGTTTGACCCGATCTCTTCAAAGCATCGTGAGGATGATTTCTGCGAAGGAAATGCCTGGCAGTATACATGGCTGGTTCCTCAAGACCCCGAGGGGTTGATCGCTTTGTTTGGGACAGAAGAGGCTTTTGTTCAAAAGCTCGACCGGTTATTCACGATGGATTCCAATCTGGGTGAAGGAGCATCGGCGGATATTTCCGGGCTGATCGGTCAGTATGCTCACGGCAACGAGCCGAGTCACCATATTACGTATCTGTATGCTTTTGCGGGTCAGCCGTGGAAGACAGCGGAGAAAGTTCGGCAGATTATGGCCACGATGTACACCGACCAGACAGATGGACTATGCGGCAACGAAGATTGCGGCCAGATGTCGGCGTGGTATATCTTTTCGGCGATGGGCTTTTATCCGGTGCATCCGGCCAATGGAGTTTATGTGCTTGGCAGCCCTGCGGTCAACCGGGCAACGATACAGATACCGGGGGGGAAATCCTTCACGATAGAAGCTAAAAACAACAGTGATGAGAATATTTACATTCAATCCGTTCGCTATAACGGCACTCCTTATACAAAAGGGTATATTACCCATGGGATGATTGTGGAGGGCGGTCTTTTGATGCTTGAGATGGGGCCGACGCCCAATAAGGCATTTGCGGTCGATTTTGACAATCGCCCCAAATCACAGTGGTAACAGATCGGCTGCGGGTATTGGGCCTGTTTTTTAAATCAGATGGAACTGTGTCTGGCGTCCGTTCAGCAGGCGGCAGCGGCCTCGGGCATCGACACATACGTCCTGTTCGATATTGATTCGAACGGTGTCCCGCTGCCAGGCGGTAACCGGACCTTCGCTGCTTAGTTCCATCGAAAAGCAGGTGTTGGGAATCAGTTTGACGTCGCCGCGGGTGCCGGTGTTTTTTTGTTCCCAGGGCAGACCGATGAGCGGGCCGGGTTCATGCAGCAGCCGACCGATGCTATGTGAGTATATCTTTGCGCCCTGGATTTTTTCCTCTTCTGCGCGTTTGAGCATCCGGGCCAGCAGTTCATTGCCGCTGATGCCCTGGCCATGGGTCATTACGTCCATGAAGATATCCTGCAGGTGGTTGCTTTGAGCCAGAAGTGCCTTGAGTTCGGCGGGGGCATCGGTTTCGCCGGGGCGAAGGATATATGCCCACTCCTGATGGTCGCTGTTATAAAGCAGATACTTTATTCCCACATCACAATGAACAGCGTCGCCGGGACGAATGAGTGTGTCCTCCGGCCCGTATCGGTCTTCGTCTTGTTTGGAGCGAATCCGACGGAAATACGGCAGAAATGCAAGGTCAAGTCCAAGCTCCATACTGCGATTCCAGTAAATCCACCGCAAATCGGTAATATGTGTTTTGCCCGGTTTAATGCGTTCCGGGCTGTATGTGTAGGCGATCATCTCATGACCAAGGGCGACGACATCTTCGTACACCTCCAGCTCGCGCGGCGTCATTGACTGCATAAAGAAAGTGCAGGTCTTTTCGGCGCTGACCAAACGATTATGGAATTTTTCAGGTATGTTGGCCAGCAGATCGCGATGCCGGTTGACAGTCAGACCGCCGGCGCACCAGGCCGTCGAACCGATATTGATACCGATGCGTTTGGGATCAAACTCGGCAAGGAGTTTGTTGAGTTCGGCATATTGCCTGGCTTCACACTGACCTTGATAGGGCCATTCGTAAAGGTCTTTGGTATCCGTACCGGAAATATTGAAACGGCGTATGCCAGCCGGGGTACGGACAAAAACGATTATATGCAGAATCGGCGGCCAGCAGTCCAGCGGTATAAGGTGTTCGTAAACAGGATCAGGGTTGTCTTCCTGGCCGAGAATTAGCCACATATCTAAGTTGTCGGCCGCCAGAGCGGTTTCCTGCAGGCTGTTGAGCCGGTCTTTCAGCACTTCATAAATCACTTGTGCCCGTCCCTGCATATCCATAATTTTTACAGAGTTTTCTTTATTCATGGCGATATGTCCTGTCCTGAACATTGTTTAGACAGTATTATCCAGTACTCTCTCTGTATTGTCAACATCTGAATATGCTTCGAATTAAGCATAAAAGGTCATATAATGATATAATATTCTAAAAAATAGAACAAAATCAGGATTCGATGGAATTTTTATCATGAAAAAATTTATTTCCGACAGTATCATTTGTCAACATTCGGTCAGAACATGGCAATGACAGACTATGGCCGGTATTATTACGGAGAAGGGTAAGCTTTCCATGGATGTTGAGCAAAGAGGGGCTGGTATGAAGGAATGGGGGATGTCAGAATCGAGAAAGAAGACAGTTTTGAAATCAGGGTTTAAGCGGATGATGATGAATCTATTGCTGTCGTGGATGGGAGTTACTATTCTGCTGTTTGGTTGCCTGACCTCTCAAACGGCCTGGACACAGATACCGCCGCTGTCTGCCGATCAGCCTATTCTCGGTTGGACTCTCCTTTCCGACTCCACAGACGATAATCTTCGGGCTATCAAGCGTGCCGCCGCCTATAATATCAACCACCTTCAACTTTCCCATCGCATCATTCACGACTTGCGTTACGTGCGTGATATCCATAAACGCAGGATGATTCGCACACTGACGGATGCCGCTCATCAGGCGGGTATTCAGGAAGTCGTGCTCTGGGATCATACTCTTTATCCGCTGGACTATTACCCCGCTCGGTTTCGCTGCGGCCCCGATAAGACGCTTGATTTGGATAATCCGGCCTTCTGGGAATGGTTTAAAGACGATTATCGTCAAATGCTTGATGAAGTTCCTGAGATTCAGGGATTGGTCCTGACCTTTATCGAAACCGGAGCAAGGATCGAGCAGCAGTTTTCCGCTGCATGCAAAACTGACGCGGAAAAATTCGCCGCCGTCGTGAACGCTGTCGCAGATGTAGTGATCGGGGAACGCAAACTGAATCTCTATGCTCGTACCTTCGCGTATGATTATAGGGAGTATCAACGGATTGCTGAGGCGATCAATCTGTTTAAATCGTCTGAGATTCGGTTGATGATGAAAGAAACGCCGCACGATTTTTTCCTTCTTCACCCTCAGGATTCCTATGCGGGCACATTCAACCGCCCGACGCTGATTGAATATGATGCCGCAGGCGAATTCAACGGTCAGGGGATCATTCTCAATACCTGGCCGCAGTATATTCTTAAACGCGCAAAGGATTATTTCCGGCGGGATCATATCGCCGGTTATGTTGCCCGTGTTGATCGATACGGCTCGACTTGTATTATCGATCGTCCCTCGGAAATCAATCTCTGGGCGCTGAAATGTGTTCATGAGGATCCCGCTGTAACGGCTGACCAAATCTATCAGCAGTTCATCAGCCAGCGATATAGTCCTCAGGCTGTTATTCATCTGCAGCCTGCATTCGAAAGTGCCTTTGATATTGTCACGGGTGTTCTTTATACATTGGGTCTGAGTACAGCCAATCATTCACGGCTTGACTATGATCCCTATCCGTCACACTGGGCACGTCACGTTTCAGGCAAATGGTTAGATCCGCCGGTTGCCCGGATCGGCCACGGAATCAATAAAGAGTTTCACTACTGGAAAGACTTGGTTAATACGTTGGCGCCGGTATGGGCAAAAGCAGGAGGCACACAAGTGCAAGAAATTCCCTGGGTACTTGAAAAGGGCTGGCTGGATCAGAAGACTGATCTGATGGATGAGCAATATCTCCGCGATGTCATAACGCAGCGTAATTATGCCGTTTCGCTGGCGCGTCAGTCACTTGAGCATATCGAACAGGCTCGCAACTGCCTGTCCGAGAAGGATTATAACGATCTTTATTACCACCTGATGCATACATTGCTGACGGCTCGACTTCATTGTGCCGTCAGTGCGGCCTACTTCGGTTTTCGCGTCTATGCCCGCGGGCCGGAATACCGGACACCGTATGTCATGTCCCAGACTCGTCAGGCGTTACGGGATATCGTACAGGTGGCGGGAGAAATGGATGGCTATCCGGTTAAACCCCCGGTCGGACAATGGGATTGGAGCAAGGATGCCGATACTGCACGACGTTATTACCACTGGATCGCAGAACAAGGCTGGCCTGAGAGTACGCAGGGCCATACGAATCCTTACGCTGCTGTGAAGTTCCCGATTAGTTCGGATGCTGTGGCCGGTCAAGTGGATTTGAGGCCGATTTTCAGCAGATGGCAGCTCGGTCCCCGCAACCAGGGGGGGCGGGATACCTGCTCGGTATTTACTGTAGCTGTGGCGTTGGAGTATGCGTTGGCCGCAAAACAAGGATCGGGAGTGCGACTCAGTGTGGAATATCTCAACTGGGCCTCCAATCAAGTTCTGGGTCATTATAATGACGGCGGTTTTTTTTCCGATATCTGGAAGGGATTTCTGGCACACGGCATCTGTCCGGAACAGGATGTGCCTTATCAAGACTCCTTTAATCCTTCCCTGAACCCGCCGGAAGAAATTAAAACAAATGCCAGTCGTTTCCTTGAAAATGGATTTCGAATGCACTGGATCAAACCCTGGAATCGAAATACAGGGCTGACTGACAAAGAATTGGCAGAAATCAAACAGGTACTCAGCCGGAAATGGCCGGTCTGCGGCGGTTTCCGTTGGCCGTTAAAGGTACACTGGAATAACGATGTCCTAAACACCCCGCCGCCTGAGGGTGTTTCTGACGGGCACAGCGTCTTACTGGTGGGTTATCGGGATGATCCCAATATGCCCGGCGGAGGTGTCTTTGTCTTTCGCAATACCAACAATGGAGGCCGGGAAGGCTGGATGACGTATGAATACGCAGGCGTCTATATGAATGATGCGATGTGGATCGACTACCAGATGGACGAAAAGAGTATGCTGGCCGGCAGTCAATGAAGTATAATCTGTTGAGGAAGTGAATTTTTGGGTATGCCGGTTTGAAGGGAAGAACCATATTGACTATAGGATTGGAGGTATTAAAATGAAAACGCCGTTGTTAGCAGCACTCATGCTTGTATTACTTTTGTTTCCGTTGAGTTGTTTTGCCGCCGAGCGTGTTCCGCTGTCGTCCCTGGATTTGACAAAAATGACCTCCGGCTGGGGAACACCGCAAACGAACCGAAATATCGTCAACAAACCAATGGTAATTGCCGGCAAGACATTTGAACAGGGTGTCGGCACGCACGCCAATTCTATTTTACATATACGTATGGATGGAAGTGTCAAACGTTTTATCGCGATGGTCGGCGTTGATGATGAAACACAAGGCAAAGGAACGATTCGTTTTCAGGTGATCGGCGATGACAAAAAACTGTTTGACAGCGGCTTGATGCGCGGCGGCGACAAGGCAAAAGAAGTCAACGCGGAGCTTTCCGGTATTAAACACCTTATTCTTATGGTAACATCTCCGCAGGACGGCGTTGACTATGATCACGCCGACTGGGCGAATGCATTTTTCCTTGTCGATAAGACCTCTCCTGCGG
This sequence comes from uncultured Pirellulales bacterium, assembly GCA_964649955.1. Classification (GTDB taxonomy): domain Bacteria; phylum Planctomycetota; class Phycisphaerae; order Sedimentisphaerales; family Anaerohalosphaeraceae; genus T3Sed10-213. Next base: position 14,537 of record CAZYQN010000063.1, on the reverse strand, counting down.
CTGTCCCGGCCCCGACGGAAGAAAAGATTATCCTGACGCCCAAGCCCGGTCCGGAACCCCGTATCAATGGGCCGCGGGTTTTCGGAGGCCGTCCGGGACGCCCGTTTCTCTATCGGATTCCCTGTACCGGCACACGGCCATTGACATTTGTTGCCGCCGATCTTCCGTCAGAGATGCAGTTGAATCCGAAGACCGGCATTATCACCGGTACGCTTCCGCTTCAGTCCGGCCGCTATACGATTACACTTTCAGCCTCGAATACAAATGGCAAATCTACCCGGGAATTCTCGATTGTCGTTGGAGATACTTTGGCACTGACGCCTCCGATGGGCTGGAACAGTTGGTACATTCATTATAATTATGTCACAGAACAGCATATGCGTCAGGCCGCCGATGCCATGATAGACAGTGGGATGGCGGACTACGGCTATATGTATGTGAGTATTGATGATTGCTGGATGAAAAAACAGGGTGACCAGCCGTATCGTGACGAGCACGGAGCTATGCTGACCAATGACAATTTTCCCGATATACAGGGGATGTGCGATTATATTCACGACAAAGGCTTGCGGGCGGGAATCTACACCTCGCCGGGCCGATGGACGTGTGCAGGGTATGTCGGCACTTACGGCCATGAGCAGGCGGATCTTGACCAGTTTGCACAATGGGGCTTTGACTTTCTGAAATACGACTGGTGTTCGTATGAGTGGATTTATAATGAGCGGATGAAAGAGTCAAACAACAATATCGCGGAATACCGTCATCCTTACCAGCTAATGGGCGACCTGCTCAAGCAGGCGGATCGGGATATTGTATACAATATCTGCCAATACGGAATGGGAGAGGTATGGAAATGGGCAGGGGATGTTGAAGGCAACTGCTGGCGTACCACCGGCGATCTGGGACACGTCATCAACCAGGTGTCCGGCTTTTACAGCATCGGCATCAGTAATATGGAACACGCCGCTTACGCTCGCCCCGGACGATGGAATGATCCGGACTATTTGATCATCGGATGGGTCGGAGGCTCCGGGGGGCAGGGAAAACCCACCTCGCTGACGGGCAGCGAACAGTACAGCTATATGTCGATGTGGTGTCTTATGGCCTCGCCTCTGTTCTTCTCCGGGGATATGGCCAAATTGGATGAATTCACGCTCAATGTTCTTTGCAATGCTGAAGTGATTGAGGTCGATCAGGATGAATTGGGCCGTCAGGCGAATGTGATCGAAAAAACGGACGATGTTCTGATCCTCGCCAAACCGATGCACGATGGTTCGCTGGCGGTCGGCCTGTTTAATCTGACGGCAGTCCAAAGAGAAATTACTGCCGCATGGTCTCAATTGAGCCTTTCGGGAACACATCGAGTCCGTGACCTGTGGCGGCAAAAAGATTTGAGCGATGCCGATACACAGTACACGGCTGTCGTTGCTCCCTATGGCGTATCGTTGGTTCGCCTATGGCCTAAGCAGTTGTGACACTGAACTTTGAGTGGAGTCTTTATGACGCAGTCAAAAAGTCTCATCAAACAAAAAAATCGTAAATATCTTCGTGTTGCCGGCCTGATGTCAGGGACCAGTGCCGATGGAATTGACGTTGCCATTGTTGATATTGCTTCCCGGAGCCGGTCTGTGGTCGCCTATGATATGTTCCCGTATCCTTCGCCGATTCGGAAAGCAGTCTTGCGTCTTTGTGACCCGCAGAAGTCGCAGGTGGAAGACATATGCCATTACAATTTTCTTCTTGGAAGGCTTTTTGCCGAAGCGCTGATCAAAACCAGTCAAAAGCATAAAATACCCTTAAGTTCAATTGATTTGATCGGTTCCCATGGCCAGACGATTTACCACATCCCTTCCGGCCGTAAGTTCAAGAGCGACCTGATTCGATCAACGCTTCAAATCGGAGAACCTTCGGTGATCGCCGAAATGACAGGGATTACCACGGTTGCGGATTTTCGGCCCCGTGATATCGCCTGCGGCGGACAGGGAGCTCCGCTGGTCCCCTTTGCCGATTACCTCTTATTCAGACATAAACGGTATCATCGGGCACTGCAGAATATCGGAGGTATTTCAAATGTGACCTTTATACCTGCAGGAGGAAGGCTTGATGATATCCTGGCCTTTGACTGCGGCCCGGGAAATATGATCATCGATGCAATTGTTTCTATCATTACCCAAGGCCGCAGTAATTTTGATCGCAACGGTGCTATGTCGGAACGCGGGCGAATCAGCGATGCACTGCTTAAGAAATTTCTCCGTCATCCTTTTTTCCGCCTTCAGCCTCCAAAAACAACCGGGCGGGAGACATTTGGGCAGGCTTATAGTCAGAAATTTTATCAGGCCGGAGTTTCGATGGGATTAAGCTCTGTTGATATTGTCGCTACCGCTACGGCGCTGACGGCGGCGGCAATTGCCGATTCCTATAAGAATTTTCTTCCGGTTATGCCTTATCAGGTCATCCTGTGCGGGGGGGGAGCAAGGAATCGCAGCCTGGTAAAAATGCTCGAACAAAAGCTCACTCCAGCCAGAATTATGACAACAGATAAGTTTGGCATAAGTTCGGACGCCAAGGAAGCGGTCTCATTTGCGCTGTTGGCATGGGCCACAATAAAAGGTATTGCCAATAATGTGCCTTCAGCCACAGGAGCCGGAAAGCCCGCACTGCTTGGCAAAATTATCCCGGCTGATTTTTCATGTAGACTTTAAAATCCCGTGATATATGATGATGAAGTGCTTTATGAAAAAAAGAGATTTTGTTTAAGGAATTCCCGTGTATCTTCTGGGCGTAGACGGCGGCGGCACCAAGACAGCGGCAGTGCTTTTTGATACTGACAGGGGTATTGTACGCTCATTGTCATTGGCAGGCGGCAATATCTGTGTAGTGGGACAGTCCGGCTGTGAAAAGCTCTTGCAGGAAATAATAAGTCGTTTATTGGCCGGCATTGCACTCTCTGAACTTGCATACGCGACCTTTGGATTTGCCGGAGCCGGGCGGCCGGCTGAACGCACCGTGGTGGAATCGGCGGCCGGTAAGTCAGGCTTTAAGACGTTCTGCGTAAAAACAGATGCACAGATTCTGCATTACTCCTTTTTCGGGGATACACAGGGGATTATGATTGCCTCCGGTACAGGGTCGGTATGTCTTGTCAATACACCGGACGGCCAATATCGTCAGATCGGCGGGTGGGGCTATATTCTGGGGGATGGCGGCAGCGGTTTTCACATCGGCAAGCTTGCGATAGCTCATGCCTTGCATAATCATGAAACGGGACGAAAACAAACCCGCCTGACGCAGGCGTTGCTGAAGTTTTATCAGGTTCATTCGCCTACAGAACTTGTTACACTCACGTATTCCTCTGCAAGTTCACAACGCTTTGTCGCTTCCTGCTCCTGTTTAGTGGACAAGTTGGCCAATGATAATGACCCCGATGCGCTGGAAGTGATGGATTGTGCGGGCCTGGCCCTTGTTGAATTGGCCCAAACAGCGATGAATGTGTGTGCAAATCCGGAGTCGGGGAAATATAACATTGCTCTGGCCGGCAGTGTGCTGAGTGCCGGGTCTGTACTGGAACGCAGATTTAAGCGGATAATGGGCATAGAAAGCAAATCGATTCAATATTTCACTCAGCAATGCACCCCGGCGGCTGCGGCAGTTCTGTATTCAGCCTCACAGTGCGGTTGTCATCTTTCACAACTGCATCGGCAGACTTTGTCAAACGTTACTTTTATCGGTTCCGATTCCTCTATGAACGAGTATAAACAATGACATTTTCTCTGCTTGATATCGTTATCGTCATTTTATATATGGCCGGCACAACCGCCCTTGGTTTCTGGATCGGCCGTAAGCAGAAAAGCACCACCGATTATTTTCTTGGAGGTCGCCATGTTCCCTGGCTTGCGGTAACACTGAGTATCGTGGCTACCGAAACCAGCGTTTTAACGTTTATCGGCATTCCGGCAATTTCCTATCAGGGCAATTTGACGTTTATTCAAATTGTGCTGGGCTATCTGGTCGGCCGTATTGCGGTAGCTGTATTGATGATTCCCGCTTATTACCGCGGCTCCATTGAGACAGCGTATCATTTTCTGGGACACCGCTTTGGTCAAAAGATGCGGAATGTCGCCAGTATGACGTTTATGGCAACCCGTTTGCTGGCCGACGGCGTCAGACTGTTTGCGACGGCGATTCCGCTGGCGCTTATTATCAAAGGCAGTGGTTATTTTGATGTATTTTCCGACACACAGTTTTATTTTGTGTCGATCATCCTGATTGGCATTATCACTGTGTTTTATACATCGTTCGGCGGTATCAAGTCTGTTATCTGGGTAGATATGATTCAATGGATTATCTATATCTCTGGAACGATATTAGCCGGTGTGATTATTTTAACCAGACTTCCGAATGGTTTGAATGATGTGATCGAACTCGTGGTCAAAACCGGAAAGATCCAGTGGTTTCAATCGGGGGTCGGCTTGTCGTGTACCGAATTCATCAAGCAGCCCTACACGTTTTTTACGGCTGTCTTTGGTGGGGCGGTGTTCAGTCTTGCTTCACATGGTACCGACCAGTTAATTGTCCAGCGGGTTCTGACCTGCGGCAATCTGCGTTCCAGTCAAAAAGCCATTGCCTTCAGCGGTGTTGTGGTATTGTTTCAGTTCCTGCTGTTCCTGTCGCTCGGGCTTCTTCTGTTTGCCTATTATCAGGGGCAGACCTGTCAGCAGCTTGGTTTGATCCGGGCAGATGGCATTTTTCCGAAATTTATTGTAGAGGTCATTCCAACCGGTGTCAGCGGTCTTATTGTGTCAGCTCTGTTTGCTGCGGCCATGAGCACACTGGCAGGCAGCTTGTCGAGTCTGTCCAGCTCTACAGTGCTGGATATTTATGTGCCGATTTTCGGTAAACATAAAAGTCAATCGCAATTGCTTGGCATCTCGCGGCTTGTTACGTTTCTGTGGGCGGTGTTACTGATGGGCACTGCAATTGCCTTTATTAATCTGAAGGGAACGGTTGTTGAAACCGCACTGGGCATCGCCTCTTATACATACGGGGGATTGCTCGGGACGTTCCTGCTGGGGCTGTTTTCAAAAAAGGCCCGCCAGAAGGATGCAATTACAGGATTTATTGTTGCACTAATTACCATGACAATCCTGATTCAACTGGTAAATATCGCCTGGCCGCTTTATACTCTGGCAGGCAGTATCACCACTGTTACAGTGGGAATTATATCCAGTAGTATAGTGAAATCCAAAGCAGCTATGCAGGAACCGAAAAATGACTGACAAAGTGTATAATGAGATTGTTAATCTTGTTACGGAAGCAAGAAATCCCGAATCGGAAAATATTGATGATAAAAGTATTGAAGAGGTTCTTCATATTATTAATCGTCAGGATCATCTGATTGCGGATGTCGTAAAAGAACAGATCCCTTATATTGCACAGGCAGTGGATATTCTGGTAAAGGCCTTTAAAGCCGGGGGACGGCTTTTTTATATCGGAGCAGGAACCAGCGGCCGGCTGGGGGTGCTGGATGCCTCCGAATGTCCACCCACTTTCGGGACAGACCCGCAAATGATTCAGGGGATTATTGCCGGGGGAGAAAAAGCGCTGACTCGTGCCCAGGAAGGTTCTGAAGACAAAGTGGAAGCCGGCGCAGAAGACTTAATCGCCCGAGGTCTTACGGATAAAGATGTCGTATGCGGTATTGCCGCCAGCTTCCGTACACCGTATGTATTGGGAGCGATTGCCAAGGCTCGTCAAATCGGTGCTAAAACCATCTATATAACCTGCAATCCTCGCCAAAACGTGAATATTGATGTTGATGTTGCGATATGTGCTGTGGTTGGCCCGGAAGTGCTGATGGGATCGACCCGTATGAAAGCAGGCACAGCCACCAAGATGATTTTGAATATGCTTACCACCACCGCGATGACTGGGCTGGGTAAGGTCTATGGAAATATGATGGTGGATTTAATGATGACTTCGCGTAAACTTGAGGAGCGTTCCAAGCGGGTCGTCATGATGACGACAGGAGTTAGTTATGAACGGGCGGCCCAATTGCTCAAAGCCGCCGACTGTCATGTCAAGACGGCTATTGTGATGGAACTGGCCGGGGTTGATAAAGCGCAGGCCCAAAAACGTCTCAAAGACAATGATGGCTTCGTCAGAAGGGCAATACAGGCGTAATCGTATCAAGCCTTGGTATTGATGAGTCCAGTTTTATCAGTGGGGCGGCCGTTGGAGTTCAAGTAAAAATCGCCCCATTGTATTGTATTTAAATAACTTAGATATCGTAGAAGTACAGTCGGCTCTCCGATGTTAATACCATTGGGACTGTTTGTCTGTCTCCAGTGGTAATTCCCTGTCTGTTTTCTAAGCTATAACTTGCAGAAGAGCCATTAAGATGATATAATAAAAGAATGCTGCGGGTCGGCTGCGGCGATATCGGTCAAAGAAAAACTCTGGAGGCGCTTATGTTTGAAACGCTGGACAAACTGATGATGGCGGGCATGGGGGCAATGTCGATGACCAAGGAGAAGGCCGAAAAGATATTCGATGAGGCGGTCAAAAAGGGCATGGCTGAGAAGGAACACAAAAGCGGTTTTGTCAAGGAAATGCTCGACAGTGCCGATAAAGCTCGTGCTGACCTTGAAAAACTTGTTTCAGAACAAATCCATAAAACACTCAGTCAAATGCCGCTGGCAACCAAGGACGATATCAAGCGGGTTGAACAGAAACTTGACCAGATTTTGTCGCGGCAATAACTCATGACAGGGCTTTTTTCCGGCGTCCGAAGGACGATGGCGCATTTGGTGCGCTATCGTCACATCATGGCTGTACTGATAAAGTACGGCTTTGAGGAGGTGGCCGGCATTCTTGCTCGACGGCTGAAGATCGGCTTGGGCTCCAAAGGATTACCGACAGCCGCCCGTACTGATATTGCCCAAACCAGCTTGGCTCGTCGGGTTCGATTGGCGATGGAGGAATTGGGACCTACTTTTATCAAGCTGGGGCAATTGCTGTCCACTCGCCCTGACCTTCTTTCGGGGGAATATATCGAAGAGTTGGAGCATTTGCAGGATCAGGTCTCACCTGAAAACTATGATTTGATTCAACAGGAAATTCGTCGTCAGTTGGGGTCCTCGCCGGAAGAACTGTTTGAGTCATTTGATCAGGTTCCGCTTGCGGCAGCCAGCATTGCTCAAGTCCATCGTGCCCGGACGAAGGATGGACGAGAAGTGGTTTTGAAAATTCGCCGGCCTCATATTGTCAAAACACTTCACACAGAACTTGAAATACTTCAGGATCTGGCCGCGTTGATCAAAAAACGGCGGATAGCTCCCGAGACCTTCGATCCTGTACGGATGGTGCGGGAATTTACTGAAGCAGTCGCCAAAGAAGTGGATTTGGCCAACGAACGTCGGAATCAGCAGCGGTTTTTGCGTAACTTTGCGAAAGATCCCGCGATTCATGTTCCCGAGGTGTTTGAGGAGTACAGCGCCGAAGGTTTGTTGACAATGGAATTTATCGACGGCATCAAGCCCAGCCAGATTGAACAGCTCGAGAAGGCCGGATTGGATCCCAAACTCATCGCTCGTCGCGGGGCTGATTTTGTTCTCAAACAGGTTTTCGAGTACGGATTTTTCCATACAGACCCGCATCCCGGCAATTTTTTAGTGATGAAAGACAACGTACTGGCCCCGTTGGATTTTGGGCAGGTTGGACGTCTGACCAGTCAGGATCGAATGCTCCTGCAGTATCTTGTATTAGCTATTGTGGATGGTGATGTATCCAAGATTATTCACGGCCTCGAAAGAACCGAGATGCTTGACGATGACACGGATGTTGTCGAGCTGACCCGCGACGTGGAAGAGGTGTTGTCGGCGTATGCAAACTTGCCAATGAAGGATATTCCCTTCCGCGAGGTTATGACACGGATATTTGATATGGTCCGCCGTCACCATATTGTGCCGCCGCGGGATTTTACCTTAATGCTGAAAAGCCTGATGACGATTGAATCATTTGCGACAGAACTGGATCGTGACTTCCAGATAATAGAATATTTAAAACCTTACGCTCGCAAATTTTCATTTGAAGAAATCAGTCCGCAGCGGATGTTTCGCCGGGTGCACACTGCGGCCCGCAGTGCCGGCGAACTGGCGGCCCGGTTTCCGGAAGACGCCGCGGCGATTATCGGCAAATTCCGCCGCGGACGATTTAAAATTCATATTCATCACGAACATTTGGAAGAACTGGAGCAGACTCTCGATAACAGTTCCAACCGTATTGCATTTGCCGTCATTATTGCTGCACTGCTCATCGGTTCCAGTCTTCTGGTCGGACGGGAGGGTACAGTGATCGGCCTTGTGAGCCTGCAGGCACTGGGAGTTGTTGGTTATTTGACGGCCACAATCATCGGCATTTGGCTGCTGATTTCGATAATCCGCAGTCGTCGTTTTTAAATCGGCTTTACAGGTTTTTTTTGAAAACCGCCAATAGCATTTGCAGTATAATAGGAGAGGACGGTGATTTTCGGGAAAAACGGATTATGGATAAAAAAAAACGAAAAAGAGCGTTCACGTTGATTGAACTTCTTGTAGTGCTGGCGATAATTGCACTGCTGTTGTCGATTGTTGTTCCTTCTCTTCGAAAAGCCAAAGCGTCAGCTCGTGCGGTTGTGTGCAAAACTGCGTTGCGAAACAGCACGTTTGTACACTACACCTATTTTACCGAGAATAATACCCTGATGCCGATTTCCGTCAATGATCCAGTGATGCGTCCGTGGTTTACATTTGATGTTTATCGGTCAATGCTTGGTTTGCACGTTCTGGAGCCGGAATACAAAACCCGCCGGACGGGGCAGCTTCAGGAATATAAACCGTCTTACCCTCAGAAATTCATTTGTCCCTCGGCACGGGTTGCATTTGATACTGCTGAAGACGGTCTTTATCCGATTGATCGCAGTTACGGCCTGAACGCCCATGTGTTTTACTTTGAAGACTATGTACGGCGGCGGCTCACCAGCCAGAGTGCAGGCATTCTCTCTATGGCGGATGCCCTGGACTGGTGGTTCAATTGCTGGCAATGCGACAAATATGC
>CAZYQN010000063.1:0-5344 GCA_964649955.1 uncultured Pirellulales bacterium | reverse complement strand
CGATTGGAGCTGAACGATTGAATTACGATGTTACGAGAGTACCCAGTCCGTGTTATTTGATCGATCTGGGATTGCTGCGAAAAAATCTCGAGGTGCTGGCGTCGGTGCAGGACCGAACAGGGTGTAAAATACTGCTGGCACTAAAGGGATTTGCCGCGTGGAGCACGTTCGGACTGTGCCGGCGCTATCTGGCGGGAGCTGCCGCCAGCAGTCTGCATGAAGCCAAACTGGCGCGGGAGTATTTCGACAAAGAAGTACATCTGTGTGCTCCGGGCTATCGCGATGATGAGATGGACGAGTATCTGCAAATCGTAGATCATATCGTATTCAATTCGTTTACACAGTGGCGGCGATACAAAGACAAAGTAAGTACGGCTCCAAGAGCTATTGAATGCGGTCTGCGCGTTAATCCGATGCATTCGGAGGTCAAGACGAAAATCTATGATCCGTGTGCGCCGGGGTCAAGGCTGGGGATATTGCCCGAATTTTTTAAGACTGATGAATTGGCCGGAATTACCGGACTGCACTTTCATACACTCTGTGAGCTGAATGCCGATTCACTGGCCAGAACATTGCCGGCCGTGGAAAAGCACTTCGGCGAAGTTATTCGGCGGATGGACTGGATCAACTTCGGCGGCGGCCATCATATTACACGCGCTGATTATGATGTGAATCTGCTGTGTGAATTGATTTGCGATTTTAAGGGCCGTTATCCCAATCTTAAAACGCTGTATTTGGAACCGGGCGAGGCGATTGCGCTTAACACCGGGGTTCTGATTGCAACGGTGCTGGATATCGTTCATAATGCGATGGACATTGCGATTCTGGATACCTCCGCCTCGGCGCATATGCCGGATGTATTGGAGATGCCGTATCGGCCCAATATTGCAGGTGCCGACGTGCCGGGGAAGAAACCGCATACGTATCGACTGGCCGGGCCGACGTGTCTGGCGGGGGATGTTATCGGTGATTATGCGTTTGATAAACCGCTAAACGTCGGTGATACACTGATTTTCGGCGATATGGCTCACTACACGATGGTCAAGAATACAATGTTTAACGGGATCAACCTGCCGGATATCGTATTGTATGATCCAGATAAGGATGAGTATCATATCCAGCGGCATTTTACGTACGAGGATTTTAAAGGCCGTCTATCCTGAGGTATACCAACACATTATGGAAAGGGGATTGCGATGGCAAATCCGAAAACGATGACTCAGCGGTATCGGGTTGAGCCGGGGCAAAAAGTAAAGCTGGCCAAATGGAAACCGGACGATACGGGCGGGTGCAAAGATAAGGCGCAGGCGCGCAAAGCAACTGAGCAGAATCTCAAGCGTTTGTCTGAGCTTCAGTACTTACTGTATGCCGAGAGCAAGCACTCTGTTTTGATTGTGCTGCAGGCGATGGATGCCGGCGGCAAGGACGGTACGATTCGTCGGGTGATGGGGCCGCTGAATCCGCAAAGCTGCAAGGTGACATCCTTTAAGACACCGAGCGAAGAGGAGATATCGCACGATTTTTTGTGGCGGATTCATCGGGCCGTACCGCGCAAGGGCGAAATCGGCATTTTCAACCGGTCACACTATGAAGATGTGCTTATTGTGCGCGTTAAAAAGCTGGTTGAAAAGGCCGTCTGGTCAAAACGGTACCGTCAAATAAATGATTTTGAGCGATTATTGAGTGAAAATGGTGTTCACCTCCTTAAATTTTATCTGCATATCAGTAAAGAAGAGCAATTAAAGCGATTTCAGGCCCGGCTGGACGATCCGACCAAGCACTGGAAATTCAATGCCGCCGATGTAGAAGAGCGCAAGTACTGGGACGACTATATGGCGGCGTTTGAGGATGCGCTGTCGAAGTGTTCGACACGTTACGGGCCGTGGTTTGTTGTGCCTGCCAATCATAAGTGGTATCGCGATTTGGTGGTTTCAGAGATATTGGTTGAGACATTGGAGAAGCTCAATATGAAGTTTCCAAAGCCGACGGCAGATGTCGCCTCCATCACGCTGAAATAGCCTATGTAAGTCAAAAAAGAATCCCTCTACAGAGCGCAACTGTGCCTGCAACTGCGCGCAACTGAGCGCAACATGACACAACTGAGCGCAAGCGGTATACAACTGAACACAACTATCTTGCAACATGACACAACATGCTACTTCTTGAACACAATATCGCGGTTTTTACCACTGAAAATGAGGAAGCAGTTCTTAGTTCGTAGTTCATAGTTCGGCGTTTTTGAGTTTTTTAGACACGATTTACAGATTTTTAGGACGGGATTAACGGGATCAACAGGAAAGAATTGACTATTGTCGATTGACGAATGACGATTTAGGGTAGAATCAGATGGACATATCGGACAAGATTGGCCTGTTCTGTGTAGGACGGACAGCGATTTTTTACTGGGTTTTTCTTCTTTTGTTGTCAAATAGCCCTGGTCTGGAAGCCTTCTCGCTTCGGGTAAGATTATACCATATTGTTTGATAAATATCAAATAGAAAAAAAAAAGAACCCAAGAACCCAAGAACTTAAGAACTCAAGAAAGGAGGAATTTTTTCTGATTTAAACAAGGGGGGAAAAAGATTGTTGATAATTTCGGGTGAAAGTCTATGATATACATTGGAAGCGGCTCGTGGAGAGGCCGTGGGACTACCTAAACGGGAGACGGACTATGAGAAGAGCGGCCATAATGGTGTCTGCCCCCTTTATTCTTCTTAGGAAGGACAGAATTATGCTTCGTGAACGTATAATGGGAAATATCAGTGCCTGTGGGGTCGTTGAAAAAAACTCCGTCAAGTATAGTGTACGTAGTGAGAAAACGAATGAATCTTACGAAGCTAATAGAAATACTTGATCATGAATTTTCGGTCGTCAAAACAAATGAAGATTTAGTCACTTGGGCCGTAACCAAGGAAAACAAACCTTATTTAAATCCTGCCTTCTTAAATAAGAAAAGTGGTTTGTTCCTAAAAAGTTCGAAGGTTATCGAGAAGGTGTATACCACGGTTTTTATCACAGACTGCATCATAGAGAAAATAGTCCTTCAAAAGAACAAAAGCTTGCTGTTTACTCATCATCACTTCGATTATTATGAAGATCATCGGGGGTTGGTGCCTATGTCTGTATCCAATCTTCAACAGCTCAAAAATGCAAACGCCTCGATTTTTGTGGCACATGCTTCTTTAGATACGCATGATCGATATGGAACATCCATATCCTTGGCGAAGCTGGTGAACATCGAGGTTGACGAATTATTTTATGACTATTTTGGTGCGCCCACGGCGTTAGTCGGCCACATTACAAAAACACCGTTTAGTTCTTTTGCAGACATCGTCAAAAAGAAATTAGGTCGGCCCGCCTTGACATTAGAGAAAAATCATGAAACAGTTGAGAAAATCGCTGTCGTGGCTGGAGGCGGTGATATGCCGGACATATTGCAGCAGGCAAAAGATTATGGCTGCGATACCTATTTGACTGGCACCATAGAACACAGATGGGATCTCCCGTATGTTCAGGAATCTAATAAAAAATTCCACGAATTGAATAAACAGCTAAAAATGAATTTAATAGGCGGTACCCATTTTGGAACAGAGAGACCTGCAATGATGAAAATTGTTGAGTATTTTAAAGATATTGAGGTGGATGCAGAGTACTGTGAAGATGAAAAACTTTTACATGTACTCTAAAGCATACTCTCTGAATACTTGTAATGCTCCACTGTCTCAGGAAGAGCTGGGCATGTAATCTGGCAGAAAATGAAATTGATACTAAAACGCTGCTGGAGTTGGGCGGTTGGAGCGATATCAGGGTGTTGGATGAGTTTTGCTCCAAGGCAAGTGATGCGAATAAAAAGAAGGCGGTGGAGGTACTGGATAGGTTGATGGGGGAGTAGGGAAAAAGAAACATGAGAGCAATCCATACTGAACTGCCCTCCTCAGAATATAGAGTAACTCTCGGCTATGTTTGAGCCGAAGGGTACAATAATAGTTAAGGTCTTCTTTTTCTCCCCGCCAAAAATGCTCCGAGGGCAAGGAGAGAGTTATTCCACTATTTCATATCTCAAGCAGCCAATTTTCAGCTAACCAAATCAAATCATAGATATCTATTTTCCCATCGGCGTACCAGTCTGCCACCTTACATGGCTGCCCGGAATCACAATTGAGATCCCCCCAATAGAAGGTTAATGCGGCAAAATCAAGCTGATCAATTCGATTGGTTCCCGTCAAAGTGTCACAAATAACATAATCCAGAACAACAAAGCCGGTTGAACCTTGGTTATTTATACAGAAGTGTAATCGATCATCAAGACCATTACTATTAAGATTATACCAACCGAACGATGTCACATGATTTATATAGGTATTTTGTCCAACAATCTCTACGCCCACGATACGATCAATAACATAGGGTGGATCCATTGTTGCTGCAGCTCTTGCATTTTCAGGCATTGTATATCCAACCTCGACCCAAACTTTAATAGGTGCAACTAGTGGATAATCTGGTATCATTAGATTTGGAAATGTGGATATAAGGCCACTAGAAAAAAAATTAGGATATTCGTCGATTCCTGTCCACCATTGCCCATTAGAGAATTCCAACCCTTTATAATACCCATCAAAACTATCACGAAAACCAACTATTCGTAAAAGGGGCATACCATTAGAATTGTTGTATCTATCTGGATAAAGATATGTTGACTTCAACTGACTATTGGGGTCATTGGGGCTACACAATTGCCCACTGTGATCGCGATACTCTGGATTAACTAAAACAGGAGTCGAATCAAATGTCCATTCCTGATACGTCGAACCTAAAGCACCTCTGTTCCAATCCATAAGATGCTCAGAAATATATAAAGGACCATCTGACCATGCACTTAAACTTAATGATAAATATAAAGATATTTGCAGAACTGTAGTGCTAAACAATTTTTTCATTTTCCACCTCCAAATTCTCAAACAGGTTAATAGTGCCTATTTTCCAAACACAAAACCCACTACCGCAGTTTACCCTACAATAGCGGGTTCTCATTATCCCGAATTAAATTGTCGTCTTATCTCCATTTTTCCTCTCCCTATTATCGGACTATTATACTCAATATACTGGTTAAATTACAACTGTGGTTTTTACGGTGTATTAAGAAAAAGCACGAATATCGACAAAAAGCTCGCTTCAAGTCAGGTCAAAGTACAAATGTCTTTAACGCTGGTCAGCCGCTGGGGAGTATTTTTCGTGTTAATTTCCTTCTTGACAAATGCTTACAAATAGTGTATGAGGTTATCCTCTAAAGACTTATGTTCTTTAGGGCGGTTAGCTCAGTTGGCTAGAGCACCAGCTCGACACC
>CAZYQN010000062.1:0-21080 GCA_964649955.1 uncultured Pirellulales bacterium | reverse complement strand
GCTTGGGCGGTAAGGAGCATCGCTCCGCCGATTTTTACCCCCGGCAATTCAGAATCTCAGCGGTTTGCACCAGACGTCTGTCTGTCGGGAGATTTTTTTCCGGCTCTCAGGAGCTTGCTCCGTGGGGGTGGAAAAAACGTGCCCGTAAGGGCGCAGCCCGGCAAACCGCTCTAAAATCCGTGTAAATCCGCGTTCATCTGTGTCTATAACCCTTATTTCTCTGTGTTACTCTGTGCCCTCTGTGGCATAACATTATCCTCTATCTCCTGTTAATCCCGTCCAAATAATCAGTGTGTTCAGCGTAATCCGCGTTTAAATTTCGGTGTCTTTCCGTGTTTTCAGAGGTAAAAACCGCGATGTTGTGTTCAGTAACATACAAGTTGCGTCATGTTGCCTCACACTTGCGCTCAGTTGCATACAAGTTGTGTCAAGTTGCGCTATGTTGCGCTCAGTTGCGCGCGGTTTCAAGCATACTAAAAGCATAAAAATCACCGATTACGCCCCAAAAACGCAGAAAAATCCGAAAAACAAAAACCCCTTTTTTGTGTTATTTATTAGTAGATGTATATAGTCCCGTATGAGGCATCTTCCTCTTTATCCTATACCGATTGTCGCCTTAACTCCTCCGCAAAAACTTTATATCCCGCCTGATCGTACAGACAAAACACTACTTCTCTAAGTCCTGTTTCTCCCGCAAGATATCCGACAACCGTACCCAGCATGATCGCCGCACACCGCCCAATCGGGTACCCGAAAATCCCCGTACTGATGGCACAAAATGCAATACTGCCAAGCTTGTTTTCCTCCGCCGCCCGCAAACTGTTCAGCGTTGCATTCCTAAGCTTATTATCCTCATCGCCTTCTCCCATCCTCGGCCCGACCGCATGGATCACATACCGGCATTTCAGTTTCCCGGCCCCTGTAATCACGGCCTGCCCAACTCCCACCGGAGCAACGCGATTGCTTTCATCCTGAATACTCCGCCCGCCTTTTCGCACAATCGCCCCGGCCACCCCTCCGCCATGCAATAGCTGACTGTTAGCTGCATTTACAATCGCATCAGTCGCCATTTCCGTAATATCCCCCGTAATTAACCTGACCCGGGTCTTATGGATCATCGTTTCCATTCTGTGAACTCCAAAAAATGACGGCTTTATTATAGGCAAAAAATGATTTTCTTGCAAATCCCCCCGCAAATAGGTATAGTACCCCGATTCTTGTGCGGGGTGTAGCTCAGCTTGGCTAGAGCGTCTGGTTTGGGACCAGAAGGCCGCAGGTTCGAATCCTGTCACCCCGACTGTCAACCCCGGAAAACTCCCGAATTTTGCACAAAATGAATAAAAAAAAGAAAGTCATCGGAATCTTAGGCGCCATCGCTTCCGGCAAAAGTACGGTAGCCAAACATTTTGCCGCACTCGGCTGTGCAGTAATTGACGCGGATGTTTTGGCCCACAAAGTCTTGCAGGAACCTGAGGTAAAAGAGAAAATAAAGTCGATATTTGGAAGCGGTGTATTCGATAAAAACGGCGATATTATTCGAAAATCGCTTGCCGGTGTCGTCTTTTCAGACGAAATTATGCTGAACCGGCTCAATGCTCTGATTCACCCCCGGGTTATGGCTCAAACAGAGCGTTTGATTGATCTTTACCGAAAAGATAAGGCCGTAAAAGCGATTGTTTTAGATGTGCCGTTGTTGGCTGAAGTAGGGCGGCTGGAGTTGTGCGATGTGCTGGTTTTTGTCGAGGCGAACGAACAAAATCGGCTCGATAGATTCAAAAAAAGCGGGAAATTTGATGAAAATGAGCTAAAAAAACGTGAAAAATTTCAAATTTCTCTGGACAAAAAGCAAAAGCTTGCACATTATACTATATGTAACAATTCTGATGATTCAGATGTGGCTGAGCAAGTCGCTCAACTCTTTTCAACCATAACAGATAACAGGTAAGTTGATTCAGTCTGGTCTATCCTGCTTATACGTATGACATCGGTTTTATATGCCGGATGCACAGCAGGATAAGTCGGAGCACGGGGTAAAACGGTTTTCGAGTGAAGACCGCAGACATATAGAGAGTGAAATCAATCCTCTTGAATAGGGCAAGGTAACTGTCCTGATGAGGCAAACTCCCGGAGATACGGCAACGATGTTCGTTGTTTTAATCATTGCCGGATAAGGGTTTAAACAACCAATTTCAGATTATAACATTACTTTAATGATAAAGGAGTAGGCATGGCCAAGAACACGGCAAAAGACGGCACGCCCGAAGCACGTAAAAAAAGGGCTTACCGTAAGAAAAACAAAAATGAAGAAGTCTCTCCGGTTGAATCCGGCCAAGCAACACCGGATCAGGCTGACGATTTCGGCAATGAAGTAGCCGTTCAGGAGCAACCGTCTGCGGAAGAACAACAAACTGCGACAGCCGTTCAATCCGCAGAAGAGAAATCCGAAAAACAAACCCTGGAAGAATCCGTCCACGCCAAATACGAACGCATCAAACGCGGCAACCTGCATATTACCGATCTGCAGAATCTGGACGTGGTCGAACTGCATAGTATTGCCCGCAAGGAAGGCATCAACGATTACATGGGCCTTGCCAAGCAGGAGCTGATTTTCCGCATATTAAAGGAACGTATTCGTCAGGACGGTCTGATGTACGGCGAAGGTGTGCTGGAAATTCTGCCTGACGGCTTTGGCTTTTTGCGAAGTCCCAAGTATAACTATCTGGCGTCGCCGGATGATGTGTATGTCTCCCCGTCGCAGATTCGCCGCTTCGCCCTTCGCAGCGGGAATATCGTATCCGGCCAGATTCGTCCTCCCAAAGAAAGTGAAAAATATTTTGCACTTCTCCGCGTCGAGGCCGTGAACTATCAGGAGCCCGATAAGCTTTCTGAAAAGGTTGTCTTCCGCGATCTGACCCCGCTCCATGCCGAAGAAAGGATCATCCTTGAGACAACACAGGAAGAAGTCGGCATGCGTATTGTCGATCTGGTAACACCCATCGGTAAAGGCCAGCGAGGTCTTATCGTCGCTCCGCCCCGCACCGGTAAAACAGTTCTCTTGCAGAAATTCGCCAACGCCATCAGCACCAATCACCCCGAGATTCGGATGATTGTACTGCTGATCGACGAGCGTCCTGAAGAAGTAACGGACTTTCAGCGGAAGGTCGCCAAAGACGTCGAAGTCATCAGCTCGACATTTGACGAACCGTCTTCGCGTCACTGCCAGGTCGCCGAAATGGTCATCGAAAAAGCAAAGCGTATGGTCGAGTACGGCGAAGACGTATTGATTTTGCTGGACTCCATTACACGTCTGGCCCGAGCCTACAACACTGAAATGCCGCACTCCGGCAAGATTCTTACCGGCGGTGTCGATGCCAATGCAATGCAGATGCCCAAGCGGTTCTTCGGTGCAGCCCGCAATATCGAAAACGGCGGCTCACTGACCATTCTGGCGACAGCTTTGGTCGATACCGGTTCGAAGATGGACGAAGTAATCTTTGAAGAATTCAAGGCGACCGGTAATATGGAAATACATCTGGACCGCCGGCTGGTCGAACGGCGTATCTTCCCTTCGATCGATATCAGCAAGAGCGGCACGCGGCGTGAAGAACTGCTGCTGGATCCGAAGGAACTTGAACTGGCTTATCGGCTCCGCAAGGTTCTCAGCGAGATGAACCTTATTGAAGCCGTCGAACTGCTGAAGAACCGTCTGGCCAAAACCCGCACCAATGCCGAGTTCCTGATGACACTCAAACTCGACTAAGCTTGCGGGAACAATCCGGTTTTATCAACATCGGACTTTACAAGACGACAAAGTTGTCTACAATACAAGTCCCGGCGGTATCCACCGTTCGGGACTTTTTTTGTGGATGACAACCAACGACAGACAGAATCGGGACGCACTATGCAGGACATAGCAAAAATTTACGACCCGCGGCAGGTCGAGACGCAGGCAACGGAGATTTGGCAGAAGGGGAATTATTTTCACGCGGATGCAAAGACCAAAAATCCGAAAGGAACCTACACCATTGTAATTCCTCCGCCGAATGTGACCGCGGCGCTGCATTTGGGCCACGCCCTCAATAATACACTCCAGGACATCCTGATTCGCCTTCGCAGAATGCAGGGTTTCACTACGCTGTGGATGCCGGGAACTGACCATGCCGGGATCGCAACGCAAACGGTTGTTGAGAAACGGCTGCTGGCCGAACAGGGTAAACGCAGAACCGATTTTGAACGTGCCGAATTTGTCGGTCATGTCCAATCATGGAAGGATGAATACGAGGCCCGGATTATCAGCCAGCTCAAGAGTATGGGCTGTTCGTGTGACTGGGAGCGAACGCGGTTTACGATGGATGATGTCTGCGCCAAGGCGGTACGGACAAATTTCTTCAACCTGTTTAAAGACGGCCTGATCTATCGCGGCAAGCGGCTGGTCAACTGGGATCCTGCCACGCAAACCGTCCTGGCCGATGACGAAGTTGAGCACCAGACCGTGCAGGGCTTTTTCTGGTATCTTCGATATCCGCTGGAATTACCCGTGATAATTGACGGGCAGAAAGTGGAATACATTACTGTTGCTACGACACGTCCCGAAACGATGCTGGGCGATACGGCGGTTGCGATGAATCCGAACGATCCGCGTGCAAAATTTCTGGTCGGCAAAAATGTTCGCCTTCCGATCGTCGGACGTCTGATCCCGATTATTGCCGATGACCATGTCGTTCTTCCTGATGCAAACAGCGAGGATGAAAAGGCCAAATTTTCCACCGGCTTTTTGAAGGTAACACCCGCCCATGATCCCAACGATTGGGAGATCGGTCGGCGGCATGATTTGCCGGTGATCAATGTGATGGCGCCGGATGGTTCCATCAGCGACAAGTTCGGCTGGACGGATGCAGGGGCCGATGCGCAGTTTGTTCTGGGGCTGGATCGGTTTGAAGCGCGCGAGGCCATTGTTGAATGGTTCCGTCAGGAACAACTGCTCGAGCAGGTACGCGACTATGCCCATGAGGTCGGCCACAGTTACCGCAGCCATGTGCCGATTGAGCCGTATCTATCCGACCAGTGGTATATTGCAGTCAAGAAGCCGATTGACCGTCTGGCAGCCCAATTCGGTAGTGAAATGCTGCCTGGGACCGATGTACCGGCAAATTCACTGGCCGGACTTGCACTCAAGCCGCTGCTGGAAGGACGCTTGAAATTCTATCCCGATCGCTACAGTAAGACCTATCAGACATGGCTGGAGAACTTACGCGACTGGCCCATCAGTCGTCAACTTTGGTGGGGACATCAAATACCCGTGTGGGTAGAAGGTGACACTCCTTATGCTGCAGATGATGTTGAGACCGACTATTATTGCGAGATGAATGAAGAACGCATGGTGGTTGAGGAGTTTGGTGGCGATACGTCTGTAAAAACCTTTGTATGCGTACTCAATGAAGATGATAAAGAGTTAGTTAAAAGTTTAGAAAGCGTAGGTTTTGTTCGTGACTCTGATGTGCTTGATACGTGGTTTTCATCGGCATTGTGGCCGTTCAGTACGCTGGGCTGGCCGGAGGCGACGGATGAGTTGAAGACATTTTATCCGACGCAGGTGCTGTGTACCGCCCGGGAGATCATTACGCTTTGGGTGTCCCGCATGGTGATGATGGGGCAGTACTGTGCGGGGGATATTCCGTTCAGTGATGTCTATATCCATGCGATGATCCAGGACGGGCAGGGCCGCAAAATGAGTAAAAGTCTCGGCAACGGCATTGATCCGTTGGTGGCCATTGACAGTCACGGGGCCGATGCGATGCGGTTTACACTGGCCAGTATGACCACCGATACACAGGATGTGCGGATGCCGGTTGCCCCATTGGAATTGCCTGACGGCCGGACGGTCAACAGCTCGCCGAAGTTTGACCTGGGCCGCAGTTTCTGCAACAAGCTTTGGAATGCATCGCGGTTTGCGATGATGAATCTGGAAGGGACCGACCCGGCGGCATTTGACGCATTGAAGATGGATATTAGCGACCGGTGGATTTTGTCGCGGCTGGCACGCACCATCAAGACGGCAACGGAAGCTCTGGACGGTTTTAAATTTAATGAACCGATCAATGAGCTTTATCGCTTTTTCTGGAACGACTTCTGCGACTGGTACCTGGAGTGGTCCAAACCTCGTATGCAGGATGCCGACCAACGGCCTATCGCTCAGAACGTACTGGCGACCGTGCTGGATCATATCCTGCGTTTGCTGCATCCGTTTGTGCCGTTTATCACGGAAGGCATTTACCAGAATCTTAACGGTATTGCTCCGCAACGCGGACTTAAGGGAATTGCCGAGCTCTCTACGCCGGATGCACTGATTATTGCCGCATGGCCGCAGCGGATGGATGACCGGATCGATGAAACTTGTGAAAAGCAGATTGATCTGGTGCAGAACATCATCCGTACGATTCGCGATATCCGCAGTCAGTACAATCTGCCGCCGTCGAAACCGCTGGCCGTTTCCGCATCCGCCCCCGCAGCAGTCTGTCACGTACTGACGACGCAATCGGCACTGATTGGTCAATTGGCCGGTGTGTCCGATTTCAATATTTCGGCATCGCTCGAAAAACCCGCCAATGCCGCGGCGGCGATTGTCGAAGACGTTCAGCTTTATGTACATGATGTTATTGATCCCGAGGCCGAGCGTCAGCGTCTGCAAAAGCAAAAGGAGTTTATTGAAAATGGTCTTCGACCGTTGCAGGCCAAGCTGAATAACGAGAATTTTATCAGCCGGGCAAAACCCGAGGTCGTTGAACAAACCCGTCAGAAACTCAATGAGCTGGCCGATCAGCTTGAGGCAGTCAACAGGCATTTGGCCGAACTGGGTGGATAAACCCGGAAAGGGCGAGTATGGATATTCAGGTAGAACTGGCACAGATCATTATCAACGAAGAAGTCGATCAGCAGATTATTGTCCTGCGTGAATTGAACGGCCAGCGCAGTTTTCCTATTGTTATCGGAATGCCCGAAATCCTTGCAATTGACCGCCGTCTTAAGGGAATCGAACTGCCTCGTCCGCTGACTCATGATTTGCTGGAGCAGGTTATCCGGCAGATGAGCGGGGAAGTCGTCAAAGTCGTTATTAATGATTTGCGCCAGCATACCTTTTTTGCGACGATACATATCCGGCAGGGCGGTGAAATGGTTGAGATTGACAGCCGGCCTTCGGATGCCATTGCTCTGGCGGCCGGACTCAGGACGCCCCTGTACGTGTCGCAGCAGGTTTTTGACCAGTTGTCCCTGTGAAGCCGGCAATCAAGAGAATACCCACTCCGATGCATAACAGCGAATCGGCGACATTAAAGGTCGGCCAGTGATAATCTCCGACATAAACATCGATAAAGTCCCGTACGCGTCCTTCATTAAACAGCCGGTCATACAGGTTGCCGAGTATCCCGGCATTCATACAGGCCAGTGCGGCCAGTGTCAAGCGAGGTGTCAGTTTACCCCAAAAAAACAAGACCACCAGTACAAGCATCGCCAGAAATGAAATTGCAATAAACAGCCACTTCATCCCGGCAAATAAACTGAACGCTGCTCCTGCGTTTTCGCGCAGAATAAACTGCAAAAAGCCGTCAATCAGCGAATATTCCTGTGACGGAACGCTTTGCAGCCAGGCAAAAACAGCATTTTTAGACCATAAGTCCAGCGCAACCCCGAAGACC
This sequence comes from uncultured Pirellulales bacterium, assembly GCA_964649955.1. GTDB lineage: Bacteria > Planctomycetota > Phycisphaerae > Sedimentisphaerales > Anaerohalosphaeraceae > T3Sed10-213. The sequence goes on along the minus strand of CAZYQN010000062.1, from coordinate 13,386 downwards.
GAGATCGGCCAGAACAGGAGGTAATCTCCGAAATCCGGACACCGGCGTATTTGTGGTGTTGATGCTGAAGGTTTTGGAGTCATAGCAAAAAAAGTCAGCCTAATTGTATTTTGAAAGCAGTTCGCGGAGCTGCGGCTGATCGGGATTGATTTGCAGCGAAATGGTCCACTGTTCTACTGCCAGTACCTTGATCTTTTCGTCATTGTTATTCTGCATCGCCCACAGCATATAAGCTACGCCGAGACTTTTGTGGGCCATCCAGTCGTCCTTGCTGAGTTTGACGGCGCGCTTATAGCTTTCAATCGCCAATTCCGTTTCTTTAAGTTTGAGCTGGGCAAAACCCAGATACTGATGGGCAATACCGTTGTCCGGTTCGGTTGCAATAACATCGGTCAGCAATTCTTTGGCTGAGCTGTAACGGCCCGTTCGCAGATAGGCGCGGGCCAGCGATACCATAACCTTGGGTTGGTTGCCCTGCAATTCAAGAGCGCGGCGATACGCATTGATGGCTTCAAGGTGTTCTTTTTGTTCTTCAAAGATATCCCCCAGGATCAACTCAGGGTCTGCCTGCGTAGGGTCTATGGTTTTGGCATTCTGAGCAAATTCGTGGGACCGCTGGAAATCTTTCAGTTCGTAAAAGCATTGGGCGGCCCCGATTTGTGCTCCATAGTGTTTCGGGTCGAGTTTTGCGGCGGTGACATACGCATTGGCAGCGCGAGTAAACTGCTTGAGAATCTGGCTGACTTTTCCGAGATTGAAAAAGTCTTTAAATGACCACGGGTCCAGTGTTGCGGCCCGTTCATAGGCATCGGCGCTTTTTTCATATTGCTGCTGGGCCTGGTACAAATCGCCTTTCAACGAGAAGGCAACAGCAAATTGGTTGTCCAGCATTGTTGCCATTTCGAGTTTTCGAAGGGCCTCGGCATAGTCATTGATCTCGTTAAGCATCATAGCATCGACATAAAGGCTGACGGCCTCTCTTCGCTGGGCCTGGGCCTGACGTTCAAGCTCTTCCTGCTGTGCCCGTGCGGGATCCACGGTGGCGCAGCCGGCAAATAAAAGTCCGAAGGTTATCAGTGAGGGCAATAGAAGATGCCGAACACTTTGAAATTCCATCATGAACAAGGCCCTTTCCGATTTAAAAATGCCCCAAATGGTTTTATTTCCGGTCATTAAAGACAGAATTTAAGGCTGGATTATAGCAAATGGTATCGGAATGTCAAAAGATTTCAATGGGAAAACATTTTGTGTATCGACCATATCTGATTTTGGCCGTCATCGTTTACTCCAAGCGGTTTAATCCCGGATTGCCGGATCGAATGTTGAAATAGGTAATTGACAGTTCAGGCCTATTCTTTTACACTGGATGGACTTTAGACAGATGCTAAACCTGCTGACAGAAAGGCATAAGATGACGACAAGCAAGACGAGTCTGCGTACGCGGCCCTGTGTGATGATTATTCGGGACGGCTGGGGTTATAATCCCCGGCCGGAGGAAGATTCAACCAATGCGATTAAAGTCGCCAAGCCGCCGGTCGATGCGATGCTGATGGCCCAGTATCCCAATTGTCTGGTGCGTACCTGCGGGGAGGACGTCGGGTTGCCTGAAGGCACGATGGGAAACAGTGAGGTCGGCCACCAGAACATCGGGGCAGGAAGAATCGTTTATCAGGATTCTGTTCGTATTTCCGTTGCTATCCGAGACGGGTCTTTTTTTAAAAATGACCAACTCAACAAAGCGATAGATCAGGCATTGGCCGGCGGCGGGAAACTGCACCTGATGGGATTGTGCAGCGATATCGGTGTGCATTCGCTTTTGAATCATTTGTACGGCCTGCTGGAACTTGCCAAGCGTAAGGGCCTCAACAAGGTCTATCTGCATGCATTTACCGACGGGCGTGATTCGCCTCCGACCAGTGGCGCCGGATATATTGCCGATATCGAGGCAAAAATGAAGGAAATAGGGTCCGGCAAGATCGCTTCGGTGATGGGGCGTTTCTATGCGATGGATCGCGACAAACGCTGGGAGCGTGTTCAGGCCGCCTATGAATGTCTGACACAGGGCATCGGTCATCGTGCTGCATCTGCCGGCGAGGCGATTGCTGCCAGCTATGCCAAGAAAGAAACCGATGAGTTTATCGCACCGGTGAATATTACCGATGCGGAGGGGAAACCGCTGGCACTTGTCGAAGACGGCGACAGTGTGATTTTCTTTAATTTCCGGGGCGACCGCCCGCGTGAAATTACCCGGGCATTTGTCGACAAAGTCTTTGATGGGTTTTCGCGAAAAGTGCAGCCGAAGGTGCACTATGTCTGCATGACGGAGTATGATGCAACGATTCAGACACAGGTAGCTTTTACGCCGATACGCGATATGCCCAACATCGCCGGAGAATACATCAGTAAACTGGGACTCAAGCAGTTCCGCTGTGCAGAAACCGAAAAATATGCGCATGTCACTTTTTTCTTTAACGGGGGGCAGGAAAAACCCTTCGACGGCGAGGAACGGCAGATCGTTCCGTCACCGAAGGTCAAGACGTATGACCTCAAGCCGGAAATGAGTGCACCGGAAGTCTGTGAGGTCATCTGCGAAAAACTTGACAGCGGTAAATTTGACGTCGTTATTTGCAATTTTGCCAATCCGGATATGGTCGGGCATACGGGGATACTGGAGGCGGCGGTTACCGCCTGCAAAACTGTTGATGCCTGTGTCGGTAAAGTGCTCGATAAAGTCAAACAGCTCGGCGGCAGTGCGGTGATTCTGGCCGACCATGGCAATTTTGAACGTATGTGGGATTATGACAATAATATGCCCCATACCGCGCATACTGTAGGTGACATTCCTTTGATCGTCTTTGATGAGGCCTTCAAAGGCCGTAAAATGGTAAATGGGCGGCTGGCGGATGTTGTGCCAACGTTTTTCGAAGTGATGGGTGTTCCCAAACCAGCGGAGATGACCGGCAAAAGCCTATTGGTGTAACGGATATCGGAAACTCCCTGCGGAGTCGTATAAATGGGCAAGATCGCCGTCCTTGATGACAACATGATCAATATGATTGCGGCCGGCGAGGTTATAGAGCGTCCGGCCAGCGTCATTAAGGAACTGCTTGAAAACAGCATTGATGCAGGCGCCGGTCGTATCACGATCGAGGTTGAAGACGGCGGGCGGCGGTTGATGCGCGTTATCGATGACGGCGGGGGGATGGATGCCGAGGATTTGGCATTGGCCTTTGAGCCTCACGCAACCAGCAAGATACGCAGTCCAGATGACCTGCTGGGGATTCGCACGCTTGGTTTTCGCGGCGAGGCATTGGCCAGTATCGGTTCAGTTGCCAAAGTCAGCGTTACAACCCGAACCGCCGGGGCTATAGGGGCACATCGGCTTGACATTGACTGCGGTCAAAGAGAACCTGTCGTTCCCTGTTCCGGTGATGCAGGAACGACCATTGAGGTCCGCAATCTGTTTTATAAGCTTCCAGCCCGTCGAAAATTTCTCCGCACCGCCAACACGGAAATGAGTCATATCACCGAACATTTTACGCGGATTGCGTTGACGCAGGAATTGCTGGATTTAACACTCATCCATAACAATCGGCAGGTTTACAGAATGCTTAGCGGACAGAGCATTCGTGATCGAATCGGGCTGCTGTTTGGTCAGGCAATGGCCGAGGATTTGCTTGAGACCACCCGCCAGGAACGGAGTATTCGACTAAGGGCTTTTCTGGGGCGGCCAAGCGGAGCACGGTCCAGCGGTAAATATCAGTACATCTTTTTGAATCACCGCTTTATTCGGGATAAATTTATCCTGCACGCCGTTAAAGAGGCGTATCGCGGCCTGATGGAGCCCAATAAATATCCAGTTGTTTTCCTGTTTATCGAGATGCCCTCGGAAGATTTTGATGTCAATGTACATCCTACCAAAGTTGAGGTACGGTTCGATAACCCCAACTTGATTTATTCTGAAGTATTGGCAGTGCTGCGGGATAAATTGCTCAGCACCAATCTGGATGTCAGTGTCGGGCTGCCTGCCGGAGAGACCTTTGTTCCCTCCGAACATTTCAGCGACCTTAAAGTACACGACCGGCAAGTGCGTATTGAACAGGCTATGGAAGATTTTTTTAAGGGCCCCCAGTCTTCTTCGCCGCAGCGGTCTTTTAATTTTCACGGCAGCTATTCTGCGAAACGTCCGGAAGTGAAAAATTCGCCGCAACTGTCTTATAACCGACCGGTACAACCGGCTCGACAGGAATCCGCTCTGGATGCGGATTGGAAACCCAAATATTATCTTCAGGTTGATAACAGCTATCTGGTAGTTCCCGGAGAAGACGGATTTGTTGTTATCGATCAGCACGCTTTGCATGAGCGTATTCTTTATGAACAAATGTGCATTCGGCTGCGCGACGGGTATTTGCCTTCACAACGCCTGTTGATGCCGCACACCTTTGAAGCGGCTCCCGCTCAAATGGAGGCTCTTGAAAAACAGCAGGAACTGATTAAAAAAATCGGGATTGAAGTTGTTCCGTTCGGCCCCAATACACTGGCCGTCCAGGCATTCCCGATTTTAATGGAACGTGCTGATCCGGTGTCATTTGTGATCGAGCTGCTTGATAAACTGGTGGAGGATGAAGGGCACAGTAACGAAGAGCGTCTTTTGCATGAGATACTGGATATGGCCGCATGCAAGGCCGCCATCAAGGCGGGCCAGGCGCTTTCTGATGAAGAGATCATTCATTTGCTGGCCCACAAGGATATTGTGCAGCGCACCAGCCGATGCCCGCATGGACGGCCGACCACACTTGTATTTTCACGAAAGGAACTCGAAAAGCAATTCAAGCGGACGGGATTTTAAAATTAAAGATTCGTTTTTCGTCAGAAGAAATTTAATAGTATATGTTTTTTTACAATAATATTTTGTTTCGATGGCTGTTTGGGCCGGCGCTGATCATTGCGGTGCTTTTATACGGATGCGAAAAGCCTTCGGCGCCGCCAACCAGGGCTGATAAAACATCAGCCGGGGAAATGCGTGTTGTATCTCTGTCGCCGAATCTGACCGAGATACTCTTTGCCCTTGGGTTGGATGAAGAAATCGTTGGTGTGACACGTCACTGCAACTATCCATCGCAGGCAAACCTTAAACATACGGTCGGCACCTTTTGGCAGCCGAATGTTGAAGCCATTATGGCGGCTCGCCCTACAAAGGTAATCGGAGAAACTTTTGAACAGCAGCACCAATTGACTGAACAGCTTGAGCGTATCAGTTGTAAGACACTGGCGGTCAGGATTGAAAGAGTCAGTCAGCTCAATGACGGAATTATGAAAATCGGACGGGCAGTAAATCGCTGCGAACAGGCCGAAGCCCTGGTCAGCCGGCTGACGGAGGCAAAGGAAGCCTTGGTTGGCCGATATGCCGGACGGACACGTCCGAAGGTTCTCTGGGTGATTCAACGACAGCCTCTGCGCGTTGCCGGAACGGAAACATTCGTCAATGATATGATCGAACTGGCCGGAGGGGTTAATGCCATCGGTCCAACCGTCAATGTCTATCCGCCTATCAGCGCCGAGGAGGTAATCGCCGCTTGGCCGGATGTCATTATTGAACCGACGGATACGCCGGATGCACTGGAGTCGCAGGCTTGTTCGGCCACAGTGTTTTACGCAGCATTCAGAACTATTCCGGCTGTAAAAAACGGGCATATTTATGTGTTGGACGGCGATCTGGTATCACGACTGGGGCCGCGTCTGGATCAGGGGTTGAGTGAAATCGCCCGATGTTTGTGGCAGGAGTGAGTGATGACTTTAACGCCGAAAAAATTATGTGTGCGAGTACTGGCGGCAACGCTTTTATTAGTCGCGGTATTATTAATATGTCTGCAAATCGGTTCGGTGTCAGTGTCATTGCGTGATGTTTTGCGTGGGCCGTCATACGATGGGCAGACCAATATTGCCTTTGAAATTATTGTAAAATATCGCCTGCCGCGTATTCTGCTGGCGGCGATCATTGGGGCGGCGCTGGCCGGGTCGGGCTGTGTGTTTCAGGCCATTCTTCGCAATCCGCTGGCCGATCCGTACATTCTCGGCATTTCCAGCGGGGCGGGATTGGGAACTCTGGCGGCTGTTTTACTGGGCTGGTCGTGGACATTTTTAGGGATGAGTGCAATGATGCTGACAGCATTTGCCGGGGCGCTAGCGACGACATGGCTGGTGTGGCTGATCGGCAGAGTCGCAGGGCGTACCAATATTACCGGGCTTCTTCTGGCAGGGGTGGTGGTTAATGCTTTCTTCTCATCAATGATTATGTTCCTGACGTCAATTGCCTGCGCGCATCAGGTACAGACAACAATGCTCTGGCTGATGGGCAGTATTTCCGAGATGCAGCGGTTTGAGGTTGTCGCCGCATCGGGTTTACTGGTGACCATCGGAATAGCGGCGCTGGTGCGGCTGGGGCCGTCGCTGAATCTGCTTAGTTTTGGCGCTGAGGATGCGACCTCACTCGGATTGTCGGTAACGGGTACCTACATGACAGCATTTGCAATTTCAGCTCTTATTACTTCTGTGGCAGTCTGTGTAGGAGGGCTGGTCGGTTTTGTCGGTCTTGTGGTTCCCCATGCAGTCCGACTGACGGCAGGCCCGGACCATCGTCAGTTGATTCCCGTCAGTGCGATTGTCGGGGCGGCCTTTGTGGTCGCCGCCGATACGCTGGCACGTATTGTTGTTGCGCCGGCGATGCTGCCGGTCGGGGTTGTGACTGCAATGGCAGGGGGACCGTTCTTTCTGCTGCTATTGGTACGATATACCAAAAAGGTCTACTGGGGAGCGAAATGAATCTGATTGACGTTGACAATGTGTCATTTTCCTATGGCGGCGAACCGATCCTTGAACACCTGAGCTTTTCCGTTTGTCAAAAGGATTTTCTGGCAATCCTGGGACCCAACGGCTCGGGCAAAACGACGCTGATCAATCTGCTTGCCGGGCTGTCAAAACCGAAAACAGGACATATCCGTATCCGGGAACGGTCTGTTTCTTCTTATCGTCGTACTGAACTGGCCAGAGTCATCGCAATGGTGCGGCAGGAATCGGCAACGGCGTTCGGATTTACCGTTTGTGAAACGGTTATGATGGCTCGTTACCTGGCAAACGGGGGGAAGCTTTTTGAAACGCGACAAGACCGGGAGATTGTGGATCGCTCGCTTGAAGTTACCGAGATAAAACGTTTTGCCGACCGTCCCCTTAATTGTCTGAGCGGCGGTGAACGTCAACGTGTTTTCATTGCCCGCGCGTTAGCCCAGCAAACTCCTATCCTTCTGCTGGATGAGCCGACCAGCCATTTGGATTTAAAGTATCAGCTCGAGATATTTGAGTTGTTAAGGCGACTTTGCCAACAGGAGCAAAAAACGATTATTGTTGTCAGCCATGACATCAATCTGGTACAGCATTATGCGACCGCTTTTTTAATGCTGGCTGCGGGCGGGCGGATGCTCTATAAACGTGATGCTCAGGGACTGGATGCATCGACCATCGAGTCTTTCTTTGGTGTTCAGGGAGTGGAAGGAGACGTCGCCGGACGGCGGGTGTTTATCCCTATCGGACAGAGCAAAACGGACGGTAGTTGATTTGAGTTCCACTCAGACAGTCTACATAAAATGTCTTCAATGACGCATAACTTGAATAAAAATCAATAGTTGCAGATTGTGGACAAATTTTTATTTTTAGAGCCTGCCTATATTTCAATTCCAAAACGCCGATATTTTATGTAAACTATGAAATTCATTTTTGTTCATTGAACGGCGAACCTGAGTTCTAAACGAATGATTGGAAGGGTAAATTCAAGTGGCTAAAAAGGTTACAAAAAAAAAGGTCAACACCGTAAAAACGCTCAATGTCCGTGTTCCTGTGAAAAAGACAAACGCTAAAGCCTCCAACGGCACAAATAAAACAAAAAAAGCCGTAAAAAAATCTTCCAAATCTTCTTCTATATCAAAGAAAAATACATCTAGTAATACCAAAAAATCACCTAAAAATGCGGTCGTAAAAAAACAAGCAAAAAAAGATACTTCAAGGCCTGTTATTAATACCAAAACCTATCTGACAAAGTCTGAATTAGAGCATTTTCGTACGCTTTTATTGATAAAACTCAAAGAGATTACGGCCAATGTTGACCATATTCAGAATGAAGCCCTTCATACCTCGCGTCAGGATGCAACTGGCGACTTGTCGAGTATGCCGATTCACATGGCCGATATTGGAACCGATATCTTCGAACAGGAATTTTCGCTGGGGCTAATGGATACCGAGCGCAAGATCGTCCAGGAAATCATTATGGCTTTACGGCGGATCGACGAAGGGACTTACGGGATATGTGAGGGAACGGGAGAACCGATTCCTAAGATGAGGTTGGAAGCATATCCCTGGGCACGGTATTGCGTTCGATATGCGGAGATGATTGAGAAGGGCCAGATTGTTGAAGTCCGGAACAACACCTACTCCGGAGGCGGCAGCGCATTTCCTCAGCCGGATGTTGAAGATGAGGAGGACGATGAAGGAGAAGAGGATGACGATTTTGAAGAAGAGGATGACCTTGAAGGCGATGTCTATGATTACGAAGAGGAAGAGGAGGAAGACGATGATGAGCCGTTTTATAATTAAATATCGGTTGTCCTGATATAGACAATCGGGTGGTATGATTTAAAGAACAACAAGCTCTTAATGGATGTGTTGAATAAAAATGGATTTTCAGTGTCCCATGTGCGGTAAAGTAATTCCCTCGGCAAGCACAACGTCCGACGGCAAAAAGCAGATTAATGCGCCATTTTTTCCGTTTTGCAGTGAACGCTGTCGTTTGCTTGATCTTGGCGCCTGGCTGGATGGACGTTATACTTTGCCGGCTGAGCCGGATAAGCAGACAGAGAACGGCGAAGAACCATCCGATGATTCAGAATAATTGACATTCACGGCAAAGACGCAGAGGCAACATGACTCGAAAATACATCTTTCTTTTCCGAATTTTATTAATAACCGCTGGTTTTGGGTGGTCTATTTCCGTCTTGGGTATTATGATGCCATGGTCGTTTATATCAAGTCAGCTTGAAGGGCTGGGGGCCAAGAATTTATCCTCTGATCCGATGCTTAATTACTGGCTTCGAATGACCGCAGGGGCGTTTACTTTTATAGGAATTTTATGTTTTGTCGCTGCTATCAATCCAATCAAGCAGCTTCAGTTGATCCGATCGATTTCACTGTTTTTACTGTGTGAGGGGATTGTTCTTCTTATTGCAGGAATTACTTTGCATTTGTTCCCTGTTCCGTATGTGGTGGATAGCATGTTTTGTTTGTTAATTGGCGGCAGTATGTTGGTGCTTTCCGGGATGATTAAGACGGAGTCGAAAGAAGTAAACGAGAATCATGAGAAAGATAAAGGGCTATATGGAAACTGAAGAGTTATTAGGAAAAGAAATAATATCTGGTATCACAGGTGAAGATTATGTGATATGGGCAGAAGCAGCGTTTTCTAAAGGTATAGAGAATGAGAACATTAAGATGTTGACATCGCTTGGGCTGGAATCTCCAATTGATACTACCGAGGCAAAATCATATTTTGATAAAGTTGTAGTAACAATTGTAGAACAATTCCTTAAATACAATGCATAATACAATAAACAAATATCGACAGTTACGTGATAAAGTGGATACAATAGCAGAAAGGCTGGAGGAGGTGCATCGCAAGCAGATGCAGTGCAGGCAAAAATGTACCGATTGCTGTATCAATCTGACGGTCTGGCCGGTCGAATTTTATGCGATCCTCGAAGACCTCAAAACTGCCCAAACAAAACCGGAGTTTGATCCGGCAGGCGGATGCGGCTTTTTGCAGAACGGCCTATGTCAAATCTACCCGTTTCGACCGATCATCTGCCGTACACACGGCCTGCCGCTGGTCTATCTGGACGATGAGCAGGATGAGCCGGTTCACTGCGTAACCTTTTGCGAGAAGAATTTTCTCGGCCCCGATGCCGATTCACTTGAATTTGGTCCGGAGAATACGCTGGATCTGGACGAATTAAATGAAAAACTCGCCCTCCTGTATACGGATTACTTGCAAGCAGGCGGCCAGGAAGGCCCCGACGGACACGGCCGTATTGCACTGTCCCGGCTTGTCGACTATCTCTAATTTTCCTAACGTACCGGCTTGCCGTCCATCACAGATGTCAGTAACTCCACTGTCAATTCAGTAAAGTCTTTCTGTGTCATTTTTGCATCATATGCCAAGGGTAATTCTGTGGGGTCCGTTCCGCCGGTAATCGCAATATAGGCCATACCTGCATTGCGGGCAGCGGCAAAGCCGGAGGAGGAGTCTTCGAAAACAAGGCATCGCTCAGGCGGCAGATTCAAACATCCGGCGGATTTCAGTAAAACTTCCGGGTTCGGTTTTCCCGCCGATACCCGGTCGCGGCTCAAAACCGCGTGGAAAAATCGCCGCAGAGCTAAGCCGTCCAGCACAAAATCCACATTGGTTGCGGGCGAATTTGAGGCCGCCGCACACGGCACGCCTGCCGCATTCAATGCCGTCAAAAGAGCAGTCAATCCCGGGATTTCACGCATCACCGGACGAAAAGAATCTTGATACAGAGACTCCTTTTCCAATTCGATTTTTCGGATAAATGCCGCATCGATCCCCGCTCCGAATAGATTGGGTACAATTTTGTCATTACTGCGGGCATGTATCTTGGCATGGTATGTTTCATTGTCCATCGGGATAGTGTATCGCGCACACAAGTCAATCCAGGCCTGTCGGTGGTAGGCCGTATTATTGACCATCGTGCCGTCTACATCAAATACGGCGCCCCATTTGTAATTTTGTGAGTTCATAAGGGTTTTTGAGTTCGATTAAGTTCCCAGTTTTCAGCAAAGTCCGTCAGCTTAGCATTTGCCGCCCAAAAGTCAAAAGGTATTCTGCTCTCAGCCTATTCTGTCTTTCCTGATCCTGCCAAATAACCTTTGTGATGCTCGTATTCTGTCATTTTACTAAAATCCTTCTCTTTGGGCTGAAACACAAAAAGTGCTGAAATCAGCCTTTTTCTTGGATTTTAATGACATATCCGCTTTTCTTTGGACTGTTCCAATCCTGCTGTTTTCTCAAAAAAGCTTTTTTTCTCTTGCCCAGGCGAATGCAGTACAGTACAGTAACGTCCGTTCTTTGATAACGAAAAAAATCGGCATAAGGTTCAGCCGTCACTCAGACAGCTGGATATAAAAACGGGAACACGGTGAAAATCCGTGACGGTCGCGCCGCTGTATGCGTCCGCTTCCGGAGAGCAGTTTGCTTTCCGGTAAATCCGACAGGCAATCGTCCCACTGTCCACTTCGTGGATGGGAAGGGGCCTGGCGGTAGGATGCAAGTCAGAAAACCTGCCTTGATGCCCAACGTTGTACGTATGTTCTCGCGATTGGAACACGGCACTGTGTCGGCTTATACTGCATAGCAGCATGTTCATTTTTCTGAAAGCCGACCCGGACAAGCATCTTTAAAGCCGTTGCTCTCTTGGCGAGAGCAGCGGCTTTTTTTATTGCACAGTCGGACTCTGCGCGATTCAGAGCCGGAAAGGAGGTGCTCGTCTGAGAAAATAGGTTCAAAAGGTAACGTCAATATTTCCGCGATCCCTGATCGGATATCGGGGATCAATCGGCAGGAACGCTGCGGTTGTCAATGTCTGCCGGCAGCCGCGGCGATCCTGTTCGAAAACAAATAGCAAAAAATGTGAAATAAGAATGAATAAATTTAAAAAGAAATAGGGGAAACGATGAAAAGTATTTTGATGATGGGTCTATTGGCAACAATGCCTCTTTTGGCTTCGGAAGCAGTGGTGGATTTTGAAGATCTGACGTTAGAGCCGGACTCGAGCTGGAGCGGTCTTTATGTGCTTGGAGGAGATGACGGATTTAGTTGGTATAACAATACCACCGGTTTTAACAGCGGCTCAGTGACATTTGTTAATTATTCAAATGGAAATTATGGAGTATGGGGGGGATTTGCCTATTCGAATCAAACCGATACGACAGATGGAAATTATTTGAACCAATTCAGTGTGTATGCAGGTCAGGCGTACAGCGGCAGTATTTTCGGAGTCGGTTATTCAGATGCCTCCAGCGGATATCTCACTACGGCATCATTTGACAGTCAAGTCCGGATTTCAGGACTCTATGTCACCAATACAACTTATGCCGCCCTGGATATGCTTAATGGTTCAATGTTTTCAAAAAAGTTTGGCGGAGTTTCCGGAAACGATCCCGATTGGTTTATGTTGACGATCACAGGCACAGACAATAATGGCAATTCTGCGGGTTCAGTGAATTTTTATCTGGCGGATTATCGTTTTGAAGATAATGCTTTGGATTACGTTCTGGATCAATGGACATGGATTGATTTGTCCGACCTTGGATTCGTCAGCCGGCTTGAATTCAGTCTCAGCAGCAGTGATGTGGGTGACTGGGGCATGAATACTCCGGCCTATTTTGCCATAGATAACCTGACCTATATAATTCCCGAACCGGCAACGCTGGCGCTGCTGGGATTGGGTATAATGGGGTTTTCAGGAAAGCGACGTGGAAAAAATTAACAGCGATATGTAAAATGGATTCTGTAAAAATTAAAACAACTTACCGGTGCGCTTCCATACTGCGCCGGATCAATTCAAAGGGAATACAATGATGGTAAGACAACTTTCGATTGGAGCATTGCTCCTGGCGCTTCACACGCTGACGGCGGTGTCGAGTGCCGATTCCGCATATCTCACTCTGGTTGGCGACAATCTCGTCGCACGTGATCTCGGCGATGGTCAGGTTTCCATCGAGGGCGGCTTCAGCGTCTCAAACGGCCAAATCCACTGGTGGAATGCCCCGAACAGCTGGAGTACAAACAGCGGTTATCATGTGATGGAGATCAAGTCCGGTACGATTGTAGATATGGGACAGCCCGCCGAGGTAAGTACCAACGGTTATGGAGACCCTTTTGGGCTTTATGACCCCGTAATGGATTGCTTCTATGCCGCGACATATTACGATGGTGCCAATTCGATGCTGTACAAATACAGCTATGCGACTGGCCAATGGGCATCCGAGGGAACTGCTGTTAATCTCTATGGAGGATCCCTCTCCGGCAGCAACCTCTATATCTCCGGCCTTCGCCAGCCGTGGACAGGGGGCTATGACAATACCTTTATTTCTCTTTACGATCTAACAGGCCAAAATGTCCACGATGCCCTGATCGAGGTTGGCGGTGCATCGGCGCATGTTGCGGTGGACGGAAGCGGCAATGTTTATTACGCCACCTACGACTTTGTCAGCCCTGCGCTCTATCGCTGGACGGCGGAGCAGGTTGCCGGTGCGATTAACGAC
>CAZYQN010000061.1:0-21113 GCA_964649955.1 uncultured Pirellulales bacterium | reverse complement strand
CTTACAAGCAGGATGTCGGGGGTTCAAGTCCCTCACCGCCCACTTAAAAAACCTCGTTTCTAACCCAGAAATGAGGTTTTTTGTTCTTTTATGCACTCCACAACTCCCCTTTGCTCTCTCCCAGCGTCACCACAGCGTCTTTGAGCTTCCACTTTTGAGTGCTGAGTAAGTGCTGATGTTTTACTCTAAACCGGTATGGATATAATCTATCAGATTGCTTATTATGTTTTTTTCTTGACTATAGTTCGTGGGCGAACTATAGTATCCGTTGACTTGACTACTTTTGAACAAAAGTGATATGAATGATACAAATGGTATAGTTGGGCAAATTGCCCGGATCAGAGAGGCGGCAAACCTCCTGATTGAAAAGGAACTAAGAAAACGTTTCATTGAAGGAATCGTTCCGGCCCATGGTACCGTGTTGGTCTTTCTCTTCCGGCAAAAGAAGCCTGTTCCTATCAAAGCTGTTGTTGAGAATGTCGGGCGGGTGAAGTCAACCGTTACTGTTATGATTAACACCCTTGAGAAATACGGGTATACCCAAAAAATCCCTTGTGTGACTGACAGCCGGGTAACCTATGTTGAATTGACTTCTAAAGGGCGAAAACTCAGAAAAGACTTTGACGAGATTTCAACCCTCCTGCTTACGAAGATATATGGAAAGATGACTCTAAAGGATCGTGAAACAGTGGTTCAATTACTAACTGAAATTGAACAGAATATACAGACTTAATCTTTTTTAAGATGATGGTTCGTGTACGAACTATTAAAGTGATGTTCCAAAAAGACTCTCTCGGAAACCAATGTCAATCGCTCTGAACAGTTCGGGGCAAAGAATAAACCATTAAAACAGGAGTAAATCATGAAAAAGACAGGAACAAATTATAAGGCATCGTCAATCGGTGACATCTCGAAGCTTAGGCGGGTAACGCTTCACGATGAGCTTGAATTGACCGGATCGGAGATATCCATCAATGAATTGCCAGCCGGAGTCAGCATACCCTTCGTTCATCGTCACAAGCGAAACGAAGAAGTCTATCTCATCTTGAAAGGCAAGGGGAAATTCCATATTGATGGAGATGAGTTTGAAGTCGAAGAAGGCTGTGTCATTCGGATTGATCCTGCCGGTGCACGGTGTCTGAAAGCTGATGACCAAACTCCGATTCGTTATATCTGCATTCAGACTGAGAGGAATAGTTTGGTTCAGTTTACTGAAAACGATGGGATTGGAGTAGAGTCCAAATCAACATGGCTGAAGTAGATGAGTCCCGATAATTGTACATTGAATGTTGTATTCATTATATAAACCTATCGAGGCTGTAGTCCCTGATTGGCTACAGCTTTTTTTATTCCTCCATCATCCTGTCGAGACCCTCGACCGCCTTTTTCTTGTTCTCATCTACATCCTGAATATAATATTCCATCGTCGTTTATTGATTTTCCTATTTTTAAGAAGACCCAAGATTTTTTGCAGGCTGAATTTTCTTAGGCAGAACTTGATTTGCTTTAGCCCATTGGTCCCATGCATTAATCATCTTCGACAATACCTCCGGATACTCCTGGGCCAGATTCGTGAGTTCCGTACGGTCCTTCTGAAGATCATACAACTCCCATTCTTTGGCTTCTGCAGGCCGTACTGCCTTCCAGTTGCCGTGCCGTACAGCGCGGTTATTATATTGCTCCCAGAACATCCACTCCGGGTCCTGACGTGTGCCATTTTGGAAGATCGGCACCAGGCTCCGGCCGGCAAGCGGATGCAATTCCCGTCCGTTAAACAAAGTGGGGTAGTCTATTCCTGCCACCTCCAGTGCTGTGGGCATTACATCCGTCAAATAACCCGGCGAATGGGTCAACGCACCGGGTTTTATTTTTAATCCAACTGGCCAGTGAACGACCAGCGGAGCCGCAATGCCGCCTTCGTGAAGCATAGATTTAAACCTTCGAAACGGAGTATTTGAGGCGTTCGCCCAGCCTGTTCCATAAGAAGAACCGCCCTGGCCTGTTCCTTTCCCCCCTACCCAACCTGCTTGCGGCTGATTAACGGCTTTGATGTCTCCTCCTCCCAAATCAAAGTAAGGTTCGGCACAACCGCCATTGTCAGATAAGAACAGAATCAAGGTATTATCGAATTTATTCACCTCATGCAGCGTCTGAACCAAACGGCCGATGTTCCAGTCCATACGATGCACTTGGGCCGCATAGACAGCCATACGATAGTCCAATTGAGTTTTCTGTTCTTCGGACAGCGTCTCCCAAGCTCTTGCACCGTCATCGCGCGGCGACAACGGCCACTCTTTATTGATAATCCCTTCTTTTACAAGACGCGCATAGCGTTCCTGACGCAATTGATCCCAGCCGCTGCGATATTTGCCGACGAATTTGTCCACCTCTTTTTGGGGGGCGTGAAGAGGCCAGTGGGGCGCGTTAAATGCCAGATAAAGAAAGAAAGGCTTATCGTCCTGCTGCTCCCGGACAAAACGCATTGCATAATCCGTAAATGCATCCGTTGTGTAATACTCCGGATCATCCGGCGTCGCCAGCGGCTTATTATCCAGAGTAAGACCTCGAGGGTCCGTTGGTTTAAAATAAGAAACAGCTCCAGAAATACACCCGTAATAACGTTCAAAACCCCGCTGGAGCGGCCATTTTTCCTGTCCGTGATAGCCCAAGTGCCATTTTCCCGCCATATACGTATGGTACCCGGCGGGCTTAAGTGCCTCGGCTATTGTAATACACTTTTTATTCAGAAATCGGGTGTATCCTGCAGCGGCGTCAGCATCAGCTTTCTGGCCGGGATCTTCAGCCAGTATGCCTACACCTGTCTGGTGCGGATGCAGTCCGGTCAGCAATGCAGCGCGGGTCGGCGAACAACGGGCTGTGTTGTAGAACTGCGTAAAGCGAAGCCCATCAGCAGCGAGAGCATCAATATTGGGCGTGGGAATCTCTCCCCCATAACAACCGATATCGCTGAAGCCCATATCGTCGGCCATAATCAACACAATATTAGGCCGCAAAGCAGGCCGGGAATTCTCAGCCGCAAAACCGGACGGCAGCGGAAAAGACATTGCCGTCAAACCGAGCATTTTAAGAAAATCTCTACGATTTGTTACCAGACACTCCGACAGGTTCTTGCTTCCATTTTTCATAAGAATCCCGGTTAATACAATCCGTTAGCATAAGACCATCCTGCCGGACTGAACTCTTTACAGCCCGGCAGGATTTATTTGCTATCTCTAGACAAATACTTTTTAATCACATTCTTCCTGCGGATATAAACCGCAGTTGAGCCAGTTTCCGGCAAAGACTGCAAAATCATTAAGATTGATCTTACAGTCTGGCTGGCTGCCAGCCGGTCCGCCGCCAGCCACATCAAAGCGCATATCCAGACTGTCCGGATTCAAACATAATGGAATTTCCGTTATGTCATAGTACATATCGGCGACGCCATAGGGGTCTTTTGCATAATTAAACAATTTGACTTCGTCGATCTGTCCGGCCAGATAAGTGCTGATGCCGGCTGTCCGGATCCTGCCGATGTTCAACTCGGGAGCGATATCCCGGCGGCCAGTCCCGCCTGTCGCGGTTGCTTCAAGGATACCGTTAACATACAACTGCATCTGGCCGGTCAAGTGGTCACGTGCGGCCACACAATAATACCACTGGTTATCATTGATATTGGTTTGAGATGAAATGGTCGTATCCGGATTGCCGACACCAAAACCGAATTTGCTGCCGAGCAATACTGTACCGAAATCGTTTGTAACCCCGCCCGCTTCGCCATCCACCAGGCCCCGTCCGAGATACCATTGGCCCGTGGCACCGACCGCTTGAGTCTTGACCCAGAGGGCAATCGTAAAGCTGTCCTGAATTGAGCGCGGAATCTCTACAGCTTCATCAATGCCATTGAGCACAATTGCCTGTCCAACAATGCCGGAAGCATAATTGAATGGGAAATTCGGATCCGCTTTAATGGGGAATCCGTCATTGTCATCAACCGAATCGGCAAGATCGTTTTCAAAAGCATACCAAGCTGTCAGGCGTTTAATATCGAGGGAAACGACGCTGCTTATCGCATCGATCCCGCTGGCATTGTTTACTTTGCAGTAGTAATACCCTTCATTCACCAATTGAACATTCGGGATCACCAGCATCTCAGACTGACCGACCAGGAGGTCGTCGTCCGGGGTATTTGAGGCGTTGTCAGTGGTTTTGTACCAGTTGTATTCTACCGGCGAGAGACTGGTTACGGTAATGGTAAAGGTAGCCGTCTGACCCGGTTCAATCATCAGATTGACCGGCTGACCGGTAATGACCGGTACAGCTTTGACAGTATTAAATGACCACACAAACCCGACAATCGTGTTCGGATCGGTTGGCGGCGTAGGGGTTCCGTTGATCCGGACGCTTTCATCAACTCGCCAGTAGAAGGTTTTGTCCGTATCTGTTGCCTTAATTGAAGTCGGAGTGTAAACAACCGGATCGGCCGTATCCGGCACGATAATCGGCAAAACATCCAAGAAATTCGGTTCGCCTTCAGTAAGATATAGAAAATGACGGGCGATATCGGCGTTCGGATTGCCCGCAGCATCTTTGCCCTTGTTCCACTGCAACACAACCGTTTCCGGATCAACATCTATAGTTCCGTCGGCAGGCATCGGCTGATGGGCTTTGTCCTCATAAAACGTCACAATATTCAGATTGTCGACAAAAACGCCTTCCCCGGGTGTTCGCGCACTCAAGGCCAGGTAGTTTGTGTCCGTATAATCCCAGGTAAATTCCCGCGTACTCAGATGAACACCGTTAAAATAAACCGCAACCGTTACAGCGCTTTGGGCACTGAAATCCGTTACATAGAAATCAGCACGAATCGTGCCGAAACTGACACCGACCGGAATCGTCTGCAGCAGGCTGCCCTTACTCCACAGACGGACATTGTTGTCGAGGGCCACATCAACGAAGAAGTCTGAAACACCTATGCCCTGATTGGCTCGTCCTGTGGTGGGACGCAAAGGGGCGGCATGGTTGCTGGAATCCCCTGCCGCCGCCGCCTCGGCCCGGCTGTTGCCGACGCCGAAACCGCCGAACCGGTTTGGCGTGTCATCACTGGTCTGGATGCTGAGGACGTCCAGCGAGACCGAGAATCCGTCAGCCTCCAGAATGGCCGCATCAATGAAGTTGTGCTCCAAAAACAGGTTGGACATCCCCGCCCCATAGGCCAGGTTCAGTTGATTGTTGCGAATCTGGATCGATGTTGCCAAACCGGAACCTTCAAACGATTCGACATACACCAGCGGCACCAGCACGCCGCCGGTGCCTACTGCCGAGGCGTCAATGTCAGTGCTGTCCGGACGATTGTAGTTGTCGCTGAACAGTACAGTCGCTTCTTGGGCGGCAATTCCAACCATACTGAACAATAAAATCATTAACACGCTTACGATCGCTTTCATTGCAGTTCCTCCGAAAAGAGTCTTGTTTCTGAATCAACAACAGAAATATTCATTTCCAATTTTACGCAATCTTCATAACGTTAGACATCGTTTAGTAACACGCTTCCTGCGGATAATACCCGCAATTGAGCCAGTTTCCGGCAAATACCGCAAAGTCCTGAAGATCGACCCTGCAATCCGGCTGATCGCCGCTTACGCCGCCGCCTGCAACATCAAACGCCATATTGACATTGGCGGGATTCAGACATAGCGGAATGGCCGTTATGTCATAGTACAGATCGGCGATGCCATAGCGATCTTTGACATAGTTGTAAATGCGGATATCGTCCATTATTCCGTTGAACGGTGATGCCAGCATAAATCCATCAGGCCGTGCCAATGCACCGATATACATCGGAACAATGTTTTCCCCAATGGAGGCATTCGCTGCCGGTATACGCGATGCGACAGGGAGACCATTCATATAGATGTTGATTCCTGCAGTGCTGGCCGTAACGGCCAGATGAGTCCATTGGCCAACGGGGAGATTGACGCTTTGAAGCAGGTTAAAGTTTGGTCCGGCAAATTGAACATTGCCGTTGTCCTGACGGATTTCGACGTAGAAATTTCCATCGGTCGGCGTAACCCGGTTGCTGACAATGCCCTGCCAAGCGCCATTGGTTCCAGCCCACTTGAGCCAAGCCGAGACTGTAACCTCATTGGTAAAGGCTGCCGCAGCCCAATCGCCCGCATCGGCCGCCGACAGCGGATTGACCGTCATATCCAGTGCCTGGCTGGTTTTGGCCGGATCGAGGCCGTCAACAAACTGTGCCGTATCCGGAAGCAGATTCGGCTCGGCATGATGTCCGTTGCCGCTGACGTCAAGATAAAAACCGCCGACAAAATCATCCAAATCCAATGTCCAGTATGCAACATTGCGTTTGACTCCCAGCTTTACGACATTCGTCGGCACCTTGACGCCGCTGTCGTTGGACACGATACAATAGTAATATCCTTCATTCGCCGGTGTTACACTAAGCCATACCAAATTTTCCGATGTATCCACTAAAACATCATCATCGGGAGTATTATTGGCATTGTCAGGCGTCTTATACCATGCATACAGCTCCGGCGAGGCACTGTCAACCGAGATCATAAACTGTGCCGTTTGACCCGCTTCGACCAACGCATTGGCCGGCTGACCAGTAATGATCGGAACAGACTTTATGGTTTCAAAAGACCAGACCAGACCCATAATTGTATTCGGGTCATTCGGGCCGGAATCTGTACCGTTTACCAGAATGCTTTCGTCCACTCGCCAATAGACTACTTCATCAGAAGCAACAGTAATCTGCTTTGTAACAGAACCCGGTACATCCGCAACCTCGTAAAAGGCGGCACCAGGAGCAACAAAGTTCGGCTCTCCCTCAAAAAGCTCTCTGGTCACGTAGACATAATGTTTGTTGATCGCCGAATTCGGATTTCCAGAGCTGTCTTTTCCTTTGTTCCATTCGAGATTCAGCGTTCCAGAAGCGATGCCGGTTGTTTGGTCTGCCGGCCCCGGATCCTGGGCACGATCATTAAAAATCGCATCAATCTTCAGGTCATCTACGATATAGCCCACTGTCTGACGCCCATTAATACCGATATAGTTCGCCGGCAAACCATCCGCATCCCAGGCGAAACTGTCAGTCCCGATAACCTTTCCATTCCAAAGGATACATGCTTTTACGGGAGAACCGTCGTTATAATCGTCGTAATACAGTTCCAACTCCAACCGGTCATTGCCGGTCAGAGCAATACCGGTAAGGAGATCGTAGTTTGTACCGCCTGCATCAGTCGGACCGTTTTTGAAGACCTGAATCGTTCCGCTGTTTACCGGGCTCCAGCCAATCCAGAGATCGGATGTACCCGACCTGGGAGTGGTGCCCGGCTGCCCGCGGAAACCGATACCGTTTTGGTCAAACCACGTACTCTCACACTCCGCTAAAGTATTACCTACACCGAAACCGACAAAAAATCCCAATCCAGTTTGAGGCCCCATATCCTGGATTATCGTTATGCCAATCCGCATCCCATCTGCAATGAGAATCTCATCGTCCACAAAATTATGATTCAGATACATTGTGGTCATATTGGTTCCGTAAGCCATGTAAAGCCGATTGCCGAGAATCTGAGTCAGTTCCGGATATGGATTGCCCGCACCTGATGACTGCGGAAAAATCACATCATCCCCCACTTCCACGTAGGTCATTGGCGACAAGAGTCCTCCCATGCCATCTGAGGAGGCATCGATATCCACACTGTCAGCTCGATCAAAACTGTCACTGAACAGAATCACAGAGGGAACCGCCGCCCTGCCGATCGATACGCAACATAAAATTATTAAAACAACTGCCATCGTCTTCATAACCAAACCTCCTATCGTATTACATTTTGTTATTTTAAAACTCTTTGAACATTACGGATTATTCATTGAAGACTCATAGAGAAGCCGAACATCTTTTTCATCGAGAACTTTCGGAAACATAAGAATTTCCGCAAGTTCGCCTTCAAAGCCGCTGCAATCGCCGATATCTCCGCCGAACTGGAAAGAATCGAAGGAATCAAGCTCGGTCAGTTCGTTCTCCGTGATACTGGCTGATACACATTTTCCATTCACATACATATTTTTCGTATTGTCCCCTGTTACCCCTCTGGTAATCATAACAAAATACCACTTGCCCGGCTGAAGCGCTTCCTGACTGGTAACAATCCGCCATCCTGCTGAGGTTGTTGTTCTATGCGCCAAATGCTGTAAATAACCGTCTTCTGTCATTGAAACGGAACGGAAATGTGAACCCTGCATTGTATCAATACGATTTGCGCTTACCACCTGTTTCCTGATAGTATCAAAACGAACCCAATATCCGATAGAGAAGGACCCATCGCGGATTTGGGGTATTTGTCGGGTATCGTTAATCATAATCGCACTGTCGGGTCCGTGAATACGAAGAGCATACGATTGTTTTCCTTTGCCCAGAAACGGACCCGGAACAACGGACAGAGTCGGATTAACCTCCATATCCGCTGCAGAAGGACGTACAATGTCTTTCAATGAACTGACGTTGTCTCCCTGAAACTGTAAATACATCGACGCCCCCAAAGACTTGGCCGTAAGTTCAAACGGCGAAGGCATATTGTAAATAAACCGACTTAAATCGACCGGTATCTCATGTAACGCCTGCCCGGAAACACGACCTGCCTGATTTTCCGATAAGCGGATCGTCTGCTCCAGTACACGCGGATCTGAACCCAAGCCGATTTTTACATTGCCTTTTAACACATGCGCCTCTGTTGCAGCATATCGGTCTACTGTTACACCAAATTCAGTTCCATAATCGATAATAGACGCGGAAGGGGTACGAACTGTAAAACCAATTGCCTCCTTTGGAACATTGGCCGTCAACCTGCCTTGAATCAAAAACAACTGATCATCGTTTTCTAAACGTATTTCCGTCGGCGCTTCAAGCAATACCACAGAACCATCGTTCATCTGGATTTTCAACAACCCTTTCACCAGTTTGAACGGCTTGTCGTCAAGAAAATGATTTACCTGAAACGAGGCACCGCGCCCTTCGATTTCCGCCTGATGTTCCTCCATCACATACGCAAAAGACTTACCGCGTACCGGGGCAAAGTACACAAAAGAAACCAATAATATCATCGCCGCAATATTTATCAAAATCGTTATAATGGCCGATTTTTTGAATGATCCTAAAACTTTCTCATAGGTAACCGGCTGAACAAATTCCGGCGGCGGAGTTATTTGAGGTATTTGAATTCCCGGCGCTGTTACTTCATCTTCCGCCAGCGCTTCCCAAACAGCATCATCCAGCATATCCGCCTTCTGAGGAAAACTCTTTTGTTCTATAAAAGGAAGCGCAGACGGAGATGAAAATTCAGCGATAGTAAGAATTGTTTTAACATAATAAGCGGCAGCGTCAGGGGTCTTTCTGAGCAACGACTGAAAATGTACAAATTCTTCGGATGTCAATGAACCATCCAATTCCTTTTGAATCAACTTGGCCAATTCGTCTTGTCCGGAAAAATCTTTCATAGAAGCTCCTCATTTACGGCCATTCTCTCTTCGATACATCGCAGCAGCGAATCATGGAGCCGTGACATTCGCTTGTAGATTCCCTGAATTGGTTTTCCCAGACGGGATGCAATCGTTTTAATCGTCAAACCCTCATTATACCGAAGCTTTATCATCGCCTGGTTAAATTCACTGAGCTGGTTATAACATTTTTTTAATGCTTCCAGACGGATTTGCTTATGATCAAATTCCAACAGCGTTATTTCTTCAATTGTTTGCGCCAGATCATCATCGAAATGAAATCGTGAATCCTTCCGTGAATTGAAATAGTTACGAATCAAATTCCGAGCAATGGATATGCCCCAGGCAATAAAACTGGTCCCCCTCTCGAACTGGTCAAATTTCCGCCACATCTCAGTTGCAGTTTCCTGAAGAATATCATCGGCATCCGCATAATTGTGAATTGAAGCAAGAATATAGGCGTAGAGATTTTTCTGCGATTCCATAAATAACTGGAAAAAGAACACGTCTTTCGGTAACTCTGCACTATTTTTATCGCCATACTTTCTTGTCATTACTTATATGACCTTTTTTCTAAAAAACTCATTTCGGGCACATTCAATCCTTACAGTAATAAGTCTGGCAGCCCAATTTGGACACTAATTCAGTTCTTTCAGTATTAAAGTCTTTGCATTCTTGAAAATGGTCAGAGTACAGTGGATATAGTCATATGTGGATATATATTTACCTTATACCTTTATCCCAATTGCCGATTTAAACCTCCCCTCTCAACTTCAATTCCAATCGACTCTGCCCATATGCACATTTGCTCCCATAAAGATTGTGCTATTTCCTGTTGTTCCAAAATTTTATTTTGTTGTTCTCTCAAGTCATTTTCAAGATCATAAAGCTGTGCCTGTGTTCCGTCCGGATCGACCAATAATTTCCACCGGCCACGCCGAACCGCTAATGTCGGGCTGATATGTTCCTGTTTGCCGGGCTTGGGTTGATTTGGATAATACCAAAAAATCGGGTGTTTTCGCTCTATGGGAGTTCCTAATAAAGAATCGCTTATATCTTCCCCATCGAAGCTCTTTCCATCAGGAAGAGCGGCGCCGGCAAGGCTGCACACTGTCGGAAACAAATCAACACCACAACAGACGGTCGTCTTGTCCTCTTTCCCGGCAGGAATCGTTCCTGTCCAGCGCACGATAAAAGGCATACGAATGCCGCCTTCATATAGACTCCATTTGCGTGCCCTCAGAGGACCGGCGCTGCCGGGCGGGAAGTATCCTTCTTTGTAATATGAAGCCCAGTCGGTCGGTCCATTGTCACTGGCCAAAATGACCAGCGTATTTTTATCCAATCCCATTTCTGTCAGACCATCGAGTACACGTCCGATCTGACGATCCATTTCATCCAAAACGGCAAAAAACTTCTGCTCATAAGGATTGTCCGAAACCTTCTTAAATTTTTCAACCTCTGCCGGATCGGGGAGATGAGGATCGTGCACATCATTGAACCAAAGATTGACATAAAAGGGGCCATCCTTATACCGCCTGATGAAATCTAATGTTTGATCAACCCGAATTCGCGAAATCTGACGCTTATCGACCCATGTTATTTGCCCTTGTTCAAGACGGGCACTTTGTTGTGAAAGACCGTCATTATTGATGAGAAGCCGATCCCCCAATCCCTCAAATGTCACGGACGATTCCTCAAAGCCATAAGCCGAAGGATGCGGAGCATTATCGACATCACGGCCTCCCCCCATGTGCCATTTTCCGAAATGAGCCGTACTATAACCGGCAGCTTTTAATTGCCGGGCAAGAGAAGGAGCATGAGGATCGAGAAAGTCGGCCATCCGGCGCCTCCGGTTCGCTTGGCGGGAATCCAGATAAGAATAAATCTTCCACCGTGCCGGATATTGTCCTGTCGTCATCGCAACACGTGACGGGGAACAAACCGGTGAGTTCGCATAGAACTGAGTAAACCGAATGCCTTCATGCGCCAAGCGATCAATGTTCGGCGTTTGAATTGCGGAATTGCCATAACAGCTTAAATCTCCATACCCCATATCATCAATAAAAACAAAAAGAATATTGGGTTTACTTGGTTTTTCTTGCGGGACAAGAGCAGACAGTCCCCATCCTGATAAGGCCGTAAAACCAACTCCGGCAGTTTTTAAAAAAAATCGTCGATTCATTTCGATACTCCACATTTACAAAACCCTATTCCGGCACCTTTATTCCGTCTGAGATTTGATCTCCGCTCCCCAATCTGTACGTTTTCCGCCCGGCCATGGTTTGACATAGGCCCTTTTTGCATATGCTTCATAGGCCGCAATCATTCGGTGGGCCATCTCAGGGTATTGTTCAATGACATTTTTTGTTTCCGTACGATCCGCTTCCATATCATATAATTCCCACGGTTCTTCCAGCTTGGAAACCAGTTTCCACTTTCCGTCCCGTACCGCCCTGTTGCCTTCATGCTCAAAGAAAAGAGGCGCTGTTCGTTTCAGCGATTGACCTTTCAGTGCAGGGATCAGGCTGCTGCCTTCCATCGGCGTTATCGGTTTTTCATTAAACAATTTCGGATATTTTGCTCCGGCCGCCTCCACACAAGTAGGCATAATATCAACAATATGTCCGGGTTGATGAACAAGAGTGCCGTTTCGTCCGGCATCAATACCCTGAGGCCAGTGAACAATCAGCGGGGTAGATATGCCACCCTCATGCGTAAAATGTTTATAGCGGTAGAAAGGAGTGTTATTCAATGTAGCCCAGTTCATACCGATAAAGACCGTTGAATCGGGGCCTCCCAGAGGCTTGCCGACCGTGCGTCCCTGAGGGCCGGATTCGGCATTACCGCCGTTATCTGAAAGAAAAATGATCATTGTGTTTTCCAGAATGCCTCGTTCTTTAAGACCGTTGACTATTGTGCCGACACTCATATCGATGGTCTCGATCATGGCGGCATAAACAGCCATCATATGATCAAACCGCTCCTTCTGTTGAGGATTCAGACTGTCCCAAGCGGAAGAGTCCGCAGGGCGCTGACTTAGCGGCCAATCCGGCTTGATGATTCCCAGTTCAAGCTGGCGCTGATAGCGCTGCTGACGCAGCTTGTCCCAACCTTCCATATATTTCCCTTTATACCGCTGAATGTCCTTTTGGGGGGCCATAAGAGGAAAATGCGGAGCACAATGAGCCACATACAGGAAGAACGGTTTATTTTCGCTCCGGGATTCATCAATAAATTTCAATCCCCATTCACTCCACAGATACGTACTGTACCACGAATCGCCAACCCGGGGGTCTGTACGCGATATTTTTTCTCCGTTAAGGAACAACGGATCGTTGTTTTTGTCCTTCTGAACAGCAAAATAGGAACCGCCGGACCTGTGGTTGAGGCTGCGGTCAAAACCGCGTTTGTGAGGGGGCGTTCCACGCTCATGGCCAAGGTGCCATTTTCCGGTCATCGCCGTGAAATAACCGCTTTGTTTCAACACTTCGGCAATGGTAACACATTCCTCATTTAACTTTCCCTGATAACCGGGCCAATCCGGGACATGCATACCGTCCAAATGTCCCATACCTGCCTGATGAGGATACAGTCCGGTCAATAAAGAGGCCCTTGTAGGACTGCATCGTGCTGTATTATAAAACTGGGTAAAACGAATGCCATTTTGGGCCAGTTGATCCAGATTCGGGGTGGGGATCTCGCTTCCGTAACAGCCGATATCAGAAAACCCCATATCATCGACCAGAATCAGTATAATATTCGGCTTCGCTGCCGGACTTTTATCGGGATTTGAACCTGAAGTATGAGCAAAGCACCCTCCTATGGTAAGCGCTATCGCTCCGCCTCCGATCGATCGAATAAAATCACGACGTGTTAAAGAGTTCATGGTTGTATTCCTTTTATTGAATTATGAATGTACCGACTGCCTAAAATTTCTGAACTTCTTCCGGTCCGGGCTGCGCATAGTCCGGGTCTTTGGCACGAATATAAACCTCTCCATCTTCGAGAACTTTCACTTCGAGCGGAACGAGTGTAACACCCTGTTCGTTAATTGTATAGGCGTTGTCATCCATCCGCTTGGTTTTCAATTCCTGACGGGAAAGGGGCGGAACATTTGCATTGTAAAATGCGGTACACCACCATCTCCCTTTCTTGTCCTGAAACGGGGTTCCATGCCCCAGAAACCGCCCGACAAACTTGCGCGGGCCATAGGGTCCGTTAATTTTATCAGCAGTACAGTAGTACAGGTTATATGTACCGTGACGGCCCCGGTCGGTTGACCAAGCAGTTCCGAAATGGACATACTTTGCATTAATCTTTCGCATCGTTGCGCCTTCATGACCGATGCGGCTGATCGGGCTGCCATCCGGGCCGGGACGACTGCCGGCCGGATCGATACGGACCGGATCGGCGGCAAAAGCCGTTAAATCGCTTTTCAGGGGCGCAATCATCGTATTTCCCCACTGCATATAAATAGTTTTATCATCATCGACGAACAACGAAGGATCGTGCCGTCTGCCGATGGCCGTGCCCATCGGATTATCAAACGGCTCTTTCAGTTCGGCGCCTCGCGTTACCGACAGATTCGCCCCTTGCACCGGCGACGGGCTTGTGTGCACAATCACCCAACGTCCGTCCATAAAATAAATCTCCGGCGCCCATAACCGCCAGTCTTTGCGCGGCACTTGCTCAAACCGTCCCGGACGGTCCTGCTTCCAAATCCCGTCTTCAATTGAATAGGGTGTCCCTAAACTTTCCCACCCGGCAAGATCGCGGCTTCTCCAAACCGACATTGTGTATCCGACGATACTTGCATCCCCCAGCCCCGTGTTGTAAGGATCGGTCCTTGGGCGGGAATCGTCCGGCAGCGGGGTTGTACCGGTCAAGTAGTAATACCCGTCCGGCGACAGATAGATATACGGATCGCGAATCCAGTCGTCTTTGATATGCAGTGCCCGGTCATGTTTTTCCAGGCCCTCGGCAATTTGTTTTTCGCTCATGGCGGCAAAAACAGTTCCCCAACTAATTATACATATTATCAAAAAGAAAAACCGCCTTTTCATCTTCAATTTATCCTTTCGACACTTTATTGCGCAAATCGTTCATTGCCCTTCTTACTTTTCATTATTTCCCGCAGCAGACTTTAATCCGTGAAAAGAACGGAGTGAATCTCCTTCAGTTTTTCTGCCGGTATTTTAATAATCTCCCGATCATACGTCAGCAAACCGTTTACCTCTCCTTCAACATCTGTCGTCTGAGTATAAACTGCACCTGATAATCCGTTTTTCTTCATATCCGCAATCTGATTAAACTTGACGACATAATTGTCAAGCAATTCCTTTTCTGTCTGGTAAGTCTGGTATCCCCAATTACGCATTGCTGCATCCCACAAGTGTCCATTAACGGGATACCCAATTCCGCCAAACTCCCCGATAACAGTAGCGCGGTCCTTCTGGACTTCCGGCCTGATTAACTCTTTTTGGTAGGTATGGATATCATACACATCGCCGCAGGGACGCAGCGCCCAGCCGCTGACCGCATTGACCAGCCGGGTCGAATCATACTCCTTCAGCCAGGCACTGACACGACAGGTATCATATTGTCCCCACCCTTCATTAAACGGGACCCAAATAACTATGCAGGGGGCGTTATAATGCAGATCAACCATTCGGCGCAACTCCCATTCAAATTGAGCGGCCTGCTCCGTTCTGCAGTTTAAGTCCTCTTGTTTCGGTGAGATATGCTGAAGGTGGTCAGGCCGTTTATTCTCCGCTCCGGGCAGAACCACCATTCCGGAAGGCATATCCTGCCAGACGAGAATACCCATCTTATCACACCAGTAATACCAGCGATCCGGTTCGACTTTAATATGCTTGCGAATCATATTGAAGCCCATCTCCTTAGTGATCCGGATATCATACTTCATCGCCTCATCGGAAGGCGGAGTATGCAGCCCATCCGGCCACCATCCCTGATCCAACGTTCCATAATGGAATAACGGCTTATCATTCAAAAACAGCTCTTTGCCGTATGGACCATCACCCAAGCTGATTTTACGCATACCAAAGTAACTGGTTACTGTTTCAATTGATGTCGAACCTTTCACCAGATTAAGTTCCACATCATACAAAAACGGACTGTCCGGCGACCACAACTTGGGATTTGGTATACTTAATATCGCCGTCTTGTCGCCCCTGACGGTCTGCTTTGTAACGAGCGTTCCCTCCTGCAGAACACTGATGACCACCTCATAATTTTCACGCTTGGGCTCGTACAACATGGGAATAATCGTAACCGATTGCTTATTAATATCCGGCACGATCCGGATCTCCTTAATCGCAGATTCGCTTGGAATCGCCTCAAGCCAGACCGTCTGCCAAATACCGCTGACGGGAGTGTACCAGATACCCTGCTGAGGCATCTGCTGTTTGCCGCGTGCCTGGCTCCCGAAATTAGTCGGATCCCAAACAGATACGGTTATTTCCTGTGAACCGCTTTTCTTAAGAAAATCCGTAATATCAAAACTGAAGCGGTCGTATGCGCCTTTGTGGGAACCGACATAAGTTTTGTTAATCCAGACCGCAGTTTCCCAGTCCACTGCTTCAAAGTTCAGGATAATGCGCTTTCCGAGCCAATTTTGGGGGACGTCAAATGTCCTGTGATACCAGATCCGGTCATCCGGGGTTACTTTTCCTCCGACACCGGAAAGCGCCGATTCCACACAGAACGGAACCAGTATCTTTTTCGAATAATCAGAGCAAAAACCTGCGGTTTTAGGCAACAAAGCATACTCCCATAAACCGTTGAGATTTTGCCAGTCTTTCCGGACATGCTGAGGACGCGGATATTCACTCCAGACCTTTGCAGGCTCAATAGTTTTACCCCATCGCGTCATTAATCCTGCCTTAGCAGGCTGCCAGCCACTATCAGCGCCTGCTGCCCATTGGAATAACGTAAACAGCGTTATCAAATGCAATCTCAACATAAAACTCCCTTCTCTTTTATTCACAAAATAAACCAATATTCACACCCTTGACATATTCTCATTTTTTAAATTGACGCTAAGTAAAAAACAGCCGGATCAGCATCGCCGGATTACATTATTTTTTGGCACGTGATTGATTGAGCCTTTCCATTGTATCCAGAGCTGCACCGGGATCGTTTTGCTCAGTCATCCAGCGGTCCAGTTCTTTCGATAAACGGTTCTTTATTTCCGCATACTGCGGGTCATCGGCCAGATTATTCAGTTCATAAGGATCCTGTTGACTGTTGTATAATTCTTCAGCGGGGCGCTTCATATAACGATTCACGAGTTGATAAGCCTTTTTTTTGTTGTTTCCGGCAGCCAACAACCAGGATTGCCAGTAATGTGTGTGACTTATCCCCATAATATATTTCTGGATATGTAAATTCTCCGGAAGCAGATTTCGAATATATCGATACTGCCTGTCTCGTACAGCCCGAATCGGATAAGGGGATCCTTCAGGGAGATTATTATGCATAGCATACACATATTCTCGATGCGTATCGCTTTTATCCAGCAAAATACCCAGAAAACTCGACCCGTCAAACTGCCCTGGCTTAACCGTTCCTCCTGCGGCCTCAATAAGGGTCGGCAGCACATCCGCATATTGAATCATCGCATCGGTACGACTGGCTGGCTTAATATGCCCCGGCCAGCGGGCAACAAATCCCGTATGGACCCCACATTCATAATTGGTCCACTTACATCCCGGAAACTGAGATCCTTGTTCAGATGAAATGATGACAAGTGTATTTTCCGATTGGCCGCTCTGTTTTAGAGCATCCACTATATCACCTATTTTCTTGTCGAGAACTTCTATCTCGGCAAGATAACTCGCATAATCCTGACGGGTTTCCGGCGTGTCTGCAAGATTGGCCGGAAGCTTTAAAGCCTTCAGATCAAAATGACTCGCATCGCCAACCGTCCACAACACATGCGGAACCACCAATCCGACGACCAAACAGAAAGGCTGCTCCGTATTCTCCGACATATATTTGTAAATTCCACGGCAATGGTAATCTGCTGTCGCTGCAACACAGTTGTCTTCAAATCCCTCTACCTTATCAAACGGAAAGCACCGCTGCGGAGTGACATGCAGTTTGCCGGCCAGACCGACCCGATAGCCTAAATCCCCCAGATAATGACAAACGCTTTTTGTTTCCGGAAGTGTCGAGCAATGATTCCAGCAGGTGCCGGTTCGCATAGGATACATTCCCGTATAAAGTTCCGTACGGCACGGCTGACACATCGACATCGCAAGATAAGCCTTATTAAACGTTTTACCCTCGGAGGCAAATTGTTCCAGTCGCGGCATACTGACATTTGCACCGCCGTATAAAGGCAAATCGTTATAGGTTGCATCATCTGCAAGAATAATCAGAATATTCGGTTTTTTACGGGACTCGGAAGCAAATACCTGATTTGAAAGGATTCCTGTCGCAAGTGACACTGACGCCATTTTCATAAACGAACGCCGATTAATCACACTCTTTTCTCTGGTCATGGTACCCCGCTGATTGATATTCTGTCATCATCTCTTTCTAAGACCGCATGGAAAACTACGATTTGCAGACTACAGCAGCCTGTTAATTGTCGTACTTTTGTATCCAATCCGGCCATCCTATGCGAGGATGACTTCCCGTCTCATAATTCCGATTCCATTCTAATGCCAACAAATCCTTTAAGGAAACTTTTCTATTTGGATATTTTCCGTCGCAGTCTTGGCCATACTTTCTTCATATCCTCCTCATCTGGGGCAGATTCGATTGGCAAACTGCTCCGGCGGGAGCATCTTTGGCTTTCCTTAAAAACGATAATTCTATCGACAAAAGCAACGCATTAATCGCTATTACCGCCAGAAGTTCAATT
This sequence comes from uncultured Pirellulales bacterium, assembly GCA_964649955.1. GTDB lineage: Bacteria > Planctomycetota > Phycisphaerae > Sedimentisphaerales > Anaerohalosphaeraceae > T3Sed10-213. The sequence continues at coordinate 2,692 of CAZYQN010000061.1, read as the reverse complement.
GACGTTAATTCCTGTTTGTTTTTCATGTTCTACACTTTCATCTGCGAATCGATGTAACCTGCATTTCTGTTTTTATTCCCTCGTCACCCTGCTGCTTCATCCATTCTAAAAGCACAGCGCGGAGTGCTGCTTTCACCTTCGACAGGGATACATTATTCGCCAGATTTGTTAACTCCCAGGGATCGTTTTGCAAATCATATAACTCTTCCTCCGGACGATGTTGATAAAACCGAGCCCTTGCCTTGATGACAGGATCATTTTCACCCAATTGCTGCCATGATTTCAGCGGCTGGTCATTCGTTATGATATTCTCAAAAGTCTTCTCCCAGTTCAGATTCCAGATATATTTATATCGCTCTGAACGCACAGAACGAATCGGGTAACAATCAGAACCTTTAATAATACCCCGCGTCGTATGTACTCCATATACATAGTCACGCAACTTTTGAGACGTTCCCGCAAGAACATTCATAAAACTTTGACCGTCAAAGCCTTCGTTTCCCTTTGTATCCGGCCGTCCCGTCTTATACGCTGAAGGTACACCGCCGGCCGCCTCAATCAGAGTCGGCACAACATCAACATATTGAGTCATTGCACTGGTTCGACTGCCCGGCTTTGTTATTGTAGGCCAGCGGCCAATGAAGGCAGTTTTAAGGCCGGTATCGTAACAGGTCCACTTCCCTCCGAACGGAAATTGATTGCCTTGCTCTGAGGTAAAAATTACTATCGTACGTTCAGGCCGCCCTTTTTGATCCACGATCTCCAGACATTGGCCAAGCTGCCGGTCGGCATAAGTGATCTCGTGATAGTAATTGCACAGCCTCTTCCGTGTTATCGGAGAATCAACCAGATAGGGAGGGATTATAATCGAATCCGGATCGTAGGATATTCCCGGCACTCTGTGATTCCAGGGTGAATGAGGTTGATTGGAGGCAACAATCAAACAATAAGGCTGCTGTTTATCTCGCGTAATAAATGGAATGATCGCCTGGATATCCATATCCGGATTGCCGCCCTCATCATGCTCAAGACCGCCGAGATATTCAAACGGAAATGACGACTCCGGACCAAAATGCCGCTTTCCGATAAGACCTACCCGGTACCCTAAAGACTTAAGGTGATGAACAATGCTTTGAGTTCCCTCATAAACACTGCTGTGATTCGGATACGCCCCGTTCCGCACCGGAAACATACCTGTGTACAATTGCTGACGAGTCGGAGCACACATAGCAGTCGAGGTAAACATGGCATCAAAACATATCCCCTCGGAAGCCAGCTTCATCAAATGCGGAGTCTTGACAACCGTACTGCCGTAGGGCTGACAATCATGCCATGTCATATCATCCGCAATAAAAAGCAGAATATCGGGTTGAACTTTTTTAGTATTTTCTCCAAATCCCTGATAGGCCATAGCAAACAGAGATATGCCTCCGATCCGCTCAATAAAAACACGTCGATTCATTTTCATTTCTGGACCAATCTTATTCTTTTACACGGGCTTGCCGTGTACTTATAACAATATCCTGCATACATATAGACCTACCCTCCGGAACTATCCTATAGTAATAATCTTGCCTGGTTGATTTGGACACTCATTTTTATAAACTTTTCCAGAAATAATCTTTCCCGGCAGAAAGGATAGCGACAGGGGGACAAAGCGAACATTAAAATGGAGGAGCATTCGTAGACAATCGACACCCGGACTTTCGGTTTGTCCATGGGAAGTACACATCAGGCAATCAGAGTCGAACCGGTATAGACTGCCTGAAAGACTGAGGCTTCACACCCCATATCCGGCCACAGATTGATATTCTATACCCTTTTCGGCCATGAAATAAGCCTATATCTCAAAAGTTGTTATGACGATTTTAATCCATCATAAAAGCTACCCTCCACGGGCTTTCTCTATCTCGCACACATCCTCCTTAATGCGACACTAATACAGGCGAATTGACTCATTGCGAGGAAGTATTGAAGGTGATAATCGCAACAAGCATCCGACAGCGTCAAGATTGCTTTACGGTTATCCCCTTGCTCCTCTTAAAATAACTCTATTCCCGTCCGTCCAGTTGTCCCGATAATAACTTGATGCCGCAAACGTATCGCTTATCGAATCCATTTTTGCATACATTTTACCTCGCAATTCATTCAGTTTGTCCCGGTATGCCGAGTTATCAGCTAAATTTGTCATCTGGTAAGGATCGTCAGCATTGTCAAACAGCAGCTCTTTGCCATCGACCCTGTATTTTGCATACGTATACCGTTTGTCTCTGACGGCTCGCCATTCATAACCGTCCTGCCAGGCAGCGCACGCTCCGGTGTTCTGCAGGAAGGCAAATTCCGGCTCAGGGCCGGCCTGTCCAGCCGCCAGATGTGCCAAATTTGTTCCCTCGACGCGGGAGGGAATCGGTAATCCCATTAACCCTAATAATGTCGGCATAAAATCTACCGAGGAAATACAGGCCTCTGAAATGTGACCAGCCGGAATGTGTTCGGGCCAGCGTACCAGAAATGGAATTCGAGCCGCTTCCTCATAAAATGTATTCTTATTTGCACGTCCCTGAGAACCGAACATTTCACCGTGATCGGACGTGAAAACAACAATCGTATTGTCCGCAAGACCGCTGTCGGACAAATACTGCATCAGTCGTCCAAAATTCCAGTCCAGATTGGCCGTCATCGCATAATAGAT
>CAZYQN010000060.1:0-21520 GCA_964649955.1 uncultured Pirellulales bacterium | reverse complement strand
AATACCAATATCCGCATGGGTAAATTAAAAAACAAATTTACCCATCCTACCGGCTAAGGCATCATAGGCAAACTCTGCGACAGGCGAATCCGTGTCGTCTTGGATTTCGACGATGCGGTTTTCATAATCGTAGGTGAACTGGTAGCCGTCTTTGTCCTGGGTGAGGTTTCCAGCGGCGTCATAGGACAGCGGACGACCGGCGATGGAGGTATAGCGATTGGTCAGGGGGTCGACGGCAAAATTGACCGTGCCCTCATCCCGCAGCGTCTGATCGCCCAAGCGATTGCCCACATCGTCCATCACGAACCCTTCCGTATCGCTGTCTATGTACGTCACACCCGTCAATCGGCCAATACTGTCGTAACTATAGTCATTATACGGAGAACCGGGGCGATGGTCAAAGGTTTTTTAGCGGAGATTGTTCTTGTCGGCAACGGGGTAAAAGGTTGTCATCTCTTCTTGTATTTTTGTCACTAAAATGGTATCCTGATGACAGAATGCTTAATCGCTATAGAGTTGTTGCCGCAGAGGGGCTAAGGAAGGCCGATTTTATGAATAGGGGCGGCCGATGCAATTATCAACAGGGCAGAAAACTTTTGATTTGCGGAGAGTGGTGAGATGAGCAGTGTCAGGAGACTATCTTTTGGCTTGTTTGTACTCCTCTTTTGCGTGCTGAGCCATCATGCATGGGCAGTTACGATCACCTCGATCAGGCAAAATCTTAATCATGCGGGCCGATTTGACAAACTGGAAGTTACGTTTACATTAGACAAAGCCTATACGAATCCATTTGATCCGGATGTTATTGATATTCAGGCCGTGATGACCTGTCCCGACCAGTCCATTATTCGGGTTCCCGCTTTCTTTTATCGCCAATACCAGGTTGAAGGTTCCGGGCCGGAGCGTTATAAAAATCCCGGGCCGGAAGAATGGAAGATCCGTTTTGCTCCTATGCAAGTCGGAAGCTATTCTTTTGATATTGAAATTAATGAAGCGGGGGTTGTTACTGAGTTTGCAGAAGCGGGAGTCTTTAGCTGCTATGAAAACGGCCGGCAGGGATTTATCCGAACCGACCCGAACGATCTGCATTGTCTTGCGTATGACGGGGGTTCGCCCCGTATCAACGTCGGTCATAATGTATGCTGGACCGGCGAGGGATATACGGGTTTTCAGAATTATTTTGAGAAGATGGGAACAGCCGGGGAGAACTGGACCCGTATCTGGATGACGCATTTTACGGGACTGATCCTTGAGTGGCGTTCGGACTGGTCGAGCTACTATCAGAATCTGGGTCACTACAGCTTGCAGATCGCCCAGCGGTGGGATTCAATCGTCGAGAAGGCTTTAGAGGAAGGGATTGCGATTCAATTGGTCCTTCAGCATCACGGGCAGTTCAGTACTGCGGTGAATCCGAACTGGAATGAGAATCCTTACAATATCGCCAACTCGGCATTCGGGGGATTTTTATCTGCTCCGGAAGATTTCTTTACGCATCCGGAGGCAAAACGGCTGACGAAAAACAAGTACCGTTATATTGTGGCCCGGTGGGGCTATTCGCCGGCGATCTTTGCCTGGGAACTCTGGAATGAAGTGCAGTTTACGAACGGCTGGCAGGTGAACAAGCCCGCTGTGGTCAGTTGGCACCAGGAGATGGCTGACTATATCCGGAGTATCGATCCGCATAGACATCTTATTACAACCAGTTCGGACACCAGCGGATTTGAGATGATCTGGAATCTGTCGAATATTGATCTGGTCCAGAATCACACGTATGGTTCTGCGACGATCGAATCTTATTACAGCACCGTCCGGAATCTGACGACGCAGTACACCAAGCCGGTGATGATGGGAGAGTTCGGGATCGGCGGCGATCCGGTTCCGGAGGGCAATCCGGATGCTCAGCCGGAACCTTACCGGACACAACTGCTGGAGGGGCTGGTTCTGCATCACGGGATGTGGAGTACTCTGATGGCGAAAAGCAGCGCTCATTTGTGGTGGTGGGATAATTATATTGAACCGTATGATTTGTACCGCATTTTTACGCCTCTGGGCAAGTACACAGAGAATGAGAATTTTGCCGGATTGCAGCAGGCTCGGCGTGTTGTGCAGGGGTCGCATCCGATATTTGCCGTGCCGGGGATTTCGGCGTTCTCGGTTGTGCCGACGCAAACCGAATTTCTGTATGACGGCGAGCAATTTGCAGGTGTGCAAAATCTGTGTCAATATCTGCACGGCTCCTCGAAGCCCAGTTATATTTCCAATCCTGTTTTCCATTTGATGATGCCGATAGAGGGAAGCTTGATCATTCATGTCAACAGTGTTTCGGGGTGGGGAAAAAACAGCTTAAAGGTTATGGTGAACGGGGTACAGGTTTTTTCTTCCTCTTATGTCAACGGCAGCAGCAATTTTGAGATTACAGTGCCCCTGTCGGCCGGACAGCAGGCGGTTCAGATTGTCAATACCGGTCAGGACTGGTTTCATATCGCTTCGTATGAATTCCGGCCCGCTGTTATTCCGGTTATCAACTCCATCGGTCTTATGGACAGCCGGCGAGCTTATCTGTGGATTTACGATATCGATCATCAGTACGGGAAAATCGGGAATGGACTCATTTCGGGCCAGGTGATTACCGTTCCCGGGCTGGCGGACGGGCGTTACGTGGTTTCGGTTTGGGATACTGCCAATGCGGGGGGCGTCATTTGTCGGGAGTTTGCCGAATCGACAAACCATCTTATGCAGTACACTCTGCCGGCGTTTACGGGGGATGCGGCCTTGAAGATCAAACCTGCGTCTGTTGTCGATATCCATGATTTATTGATGCTGACGGCAGACTGGCTTGAAACCGGGACGGGTTTGCCGGGGGATTTTTCAAAGAATGGCAGAGTGGCTATTGAAGATTTTGCTATTCTGTCTCGGTATTGGCTTGATTATTGCCCTTTGGATTGGCCTCTTGAGTGATTGAATACCTCTTTTTACTGGTTATAGGGGATTAGGCCTGTTCGTCTAAAAGAATAAAGGAATTGACTTTTTCTTTATTCGTTGATCTTAATCGCCTAAGTTTTTAAAGGGCGTTGTTTTTTTGTGCAAAGTTTTGGGGGAGTGTCATTAAGCTATAGACAGTATATAGGGAATAGGTCATTTCGGGACATTGACGGCTATTTATGGCTAATAAGGACATAAAAAGTATACGTTTTTTTGGGTTGTACACCACCGTTCAAGGGCGCGTTTTTGCGTTTTTGATGATGATGCTTCATAACCGTGGTGCGGCGGAGGACGTGCTTCAGGAGACTGCGGCGACGATGTGGGAGAAATTCGATCATTTTCAGGAAGGGGAGAATTTTGCGGCCTGGGCGATTGCTATTGCTCGAAACAAGGCGTTTGAATATCTTCGGAGCAACAAAAAGATGAAGATGCTGTTTTCGGAGGATTGTTATCAGCAGCTTTACGAGGCAGCCTCGGATTCGTCGGCGGATTTTCAGGCCCGGCTCAGCGCGCTGGATCATTGTATCGGGACACTGGAAGACGAACAGCGGCACCTGCTTCAGTTACGGTACCAAAACAATGTGCCGGTCAAGGAAATCTCGCAAATGGTGGGCAGTTCTTCCCGGTTTGTGTATAAAAAATTAGTGAGCATCTTTGAGCTGATGCGGGTTTGTATTCAGCGCAGGCTTTCTCAGGAGGTTTTTTAATCCCTCTGTATCATTATGAATAGGCACGATTTTGACATTTTGGTTTTGAATCTGCTTGAAAACGGACTTTCGGATACTGAGATCAAGCAGCTTCAGGATATTTTATTCAGCAAACCGGAATACCTCCAGCGGTATTGTGAATTTGTCAAGAATTATACGGCGGTTCAGATGAAACTCGGTTCGGGAGTGGAATTTGATCGTGAGCGAGCGATGGATTTGAAATCGTTCAATACGCCACTCTGGCAGGCGCTTGCCGAGCAGGAGCGTTCGGCCGAGCCGGTTAAAATTGTACCGAATACGGCTGCGTCGCCCGAATTGATCCGCGATGTTCGAGAACGGAAACTTCAGCTGCGTACGTCGCGTCCTATTTCCCATTTGCGTCTTTATACCGCGCTGGCGGGGTGGGCGGCGCTGTTTTTAGTGATTGTGTATGTGATGATGAATCCGCGTCCGATGACGCAGCCGACGGGAACTATTGTTGAAAGCATTTCGGCCAGTTGGGGCAATGCAGAGTTTGAAGGAAAAATCGGGACGCGGCTTTACAATACCGATTCATCCCGGCGGTTGATTCAGGGGCTTGTTAAAGTGCGTCTGGAGGACGGTGCGGAGGTGCTGATCCAGGGGCCGGCGGAATTTTGTGCCGAGAACACCAATCAACTGTATCTGGCTTTCGGGAAAATCAGTACGGTAATTCCACCCCGAGCGCAGGGATTTGTCGTGCGTACGCCGTCAGCGACGGTCGTCGATTATGGTACTGAATTCGGAATCATTGTGGATCCTGCGGGACGTACCGAGGCACATGTTTTCAAGGGTGAGGTGGAGCTGCGCTGCGGGCCGGACCCGGTGCGTCACGGGGGAGCGCAGCGTCTGTTGAAAGGATTGGCCGGAACTGTAACGGCAGCGCGGGAGCTTGAGGGGATGCCGTATAAAGCCCAGGAGGCGATGTTTATCCGCGATATGTCCGCAGTCAAGGATTCGCTATTTAACGGGCGACAGCTCAATCTGGCGGATATTGTGGGGGGCGGCAACGGATTCGGGTCAGGCAAGCTTGATGTCGGGATTGATCCGGTGACGGGCAAGATGGTGAACCATCCGGATGAGATCAAGATTCTGAACCGTCAGTCTGAACACCGCTTTATGAGGGCATCTGAATTGTTATTTGTTGACAGTGTTTTTGTTCCCGGTTTCGATGCCGAGCCGACTCAGGTTTCTTCGACGGGGCTGACGACCGATGTGTTTGGCACTACTTCGGGCTCTATTTGGGGTTACCTGTTTAACGGGGCCTGGCACGAAGGGGTGGGCGGAGTCTTTCGACACCCCTTGATGCTGGACGGAGCGGAGCCGGAACGTTCGACAGGCGCGGCGCTGACAATTCATTCAAATCTGGGGATTACGTTTGATATGGATACCATTCGTCGGGCGCTGCCCGGGCTTGAGCCGAGACGGCTGCGTGCCCGTGCGGGGGTGTCGGAAACGGTAAGACAGTTCGCTCAGGAAAATCCAGGCGTTGTGTTTTGGGTCCTGGTGGATGGACAGGTGCGGCTGAGCCGGCCGATACGTATGTCTGAGGGCGGATTTGATATTGATGTAACAATCGGCCCGGACAAACGGTTTGTTTCACTGGCGGTTACCGAAGAGGGGGGCAGTAATGGATTTAACTGGTCTGTGTTTCTGAATCCGCGACTGGAACTTGAGATCGCCAAGTAATTGCGGGTTCACCAATATTTGATTGAATACCATTTTTATTATCGCCGTGGTAATACGAATGGCAATAATGTCACGGTATATGGAGGTGTGCTATGGGTAGGCGTTATATTTTTGGTTTAGTATTTGTTATGCTGTTTACGAGTGCGGTTGAAGCAGAGATCATCGGAATAGACTGTTTCGATTATCCCAACGGAGCCATTGCCGGTCAGGCCGGCGGACAGTATTGGGATTGGGATAATACAACCAAAACCCATACCGGAACAGTCTCCAATTGGAATAACCTTTCCGGCAGTGCAGTCATCCAAGACAAGGCTCTTTTGACCAGCGGCGGCAATGCTCTCCGCGAATACAACGGACCCAGCGAGGGATCGGGGGAGGGTACTGACGAACGCCTTGGTGCGTTTCGAGGAACGGGTAAGGTTTATTACGCGGTAACAATGACCCAGTTGGCGGAGAATGACTGGTGCGGTTTCGGCAGTTTTGACTTTGGCGAAGAGCGTGTTTTTTACGGTCAGCCCGGCGGACAATCCGGCTCTCCCAAATATTTCGGCATCGTTACGTACGCCAATGACGGCCAAACGGTGATAAGCACCATCCCGATTATCCCGGGGCAGACCTATCTCCTTGTGGCGGCATTGGACTTTGACGGCGATCAAGTGCGTCTGTGGGTCGATCCGGATGCGGATGATTGGGACAACGGCGCCTCGGATAATTCGGCGGATGTCACCGTTGAATACACTGCAACCAATTGGAGTTCTTCTCTCCGGCTGGCCAGCGGAGGGCAAACCCAATGGGATGACTGCAAAATTGCAACGACTCTTATAGACCTGCTGCCCAGAACGGCGATGAATCCTTCTCCGAGCAACGGTCAGGAAAATGTATCGTTGAATGTAACGCTGAACTGGGATCCGGCTCTCGATCCCAATAACCTCAATCAGTCAGATCCTGCTATTGTGGCGCATCGGCTCTATGCGAATTTTGCAAATCCATCTGATCCCAATTTATATTTTGTCGCCCAGATATCCAATACAGGCGAGCGCGCTCAGTATGGGCCGCTTTCGCTGAGTCGCGACAAGACGTATTCGTGGCGGGTTGATGAGGTTTTCGCAGATGCCAATGATGTCGCCGGGCCGGTGTGGGTGTTCAGCAGCCTGCCGTCTATTCCTGTCATTTACACGACATCACCGGTTGACCGGAGGGTGTTTGCAGGCGAAACCGCTCAGTTTGCAGCGACGGCCGCCAATCCTTTTGAGGGGTATGAAGATGCCGTTGCGTATCAATGGTATTCGGTCTCGACAGGTTCTGCTCTGGTTGACGGCGCCAAGTTCAGCGGGGTTCAGGCGGCGGTGCTGAGTGTTCTGGATGCTCAGGTTGCAGATGAAGACTCGTTTTTCTGCCGAGTCACAAACACCTACGGCAATACGGCTTCTGCGGATACGCCGACGGCCAGTCTGACTGTCAAGCGGCTGCAATATTACTGGCCTTTGGACACCGATCCCAATGATGTGATCGAAGGTGTCATGGGGACGCCGGTGGGGGCACCGGTTCTGACCGAGGGCAAGGTTGACGGGGCCTATCAGTTTGCATCAAATGAATATATAAAGCTGCCGGCTTTCGACCGTCCGGATTATTTCACGGTTACAGCCTGGGTGAAGACCACCGAGGGCGGCGACCGTCATATTTGGGCGTGGACCAATGACCTTTTAGAGCCTACGTACACTTCTCGTCATGCGATGCTGTTCCGGATTCAAAACGGTGCGGTTCAGTATGGGGAGTGGGATATGGCGTCGTGGCGTGCGGTCAGCGGAAGCAGCGGCCTGAATAACGGCGAATACCAGTTTGTTGCGGTTACGTATGACAAGGCACAGGTGAAAGTGTATGCCAACGGTCTCCAGGTCGGGTCCGGTTCAGTGGTTGGTTCAACCGCCAGGATCGCCACACAGCTTGCGATCGCGAATATGGGTGATCGTGATCCGGCCGGCAACTCCGTTCGAGGGGCGGTTGATGATGTACGATTCTATAACTATGCCCTGGACCGTTATCAAATCGCCGATTTGTATCTGGGTGTTGCGGGCGGATCGGTTTGCCTTGAGGGTTATCCCGCTTACGATTACAACCGTGACTGTGTCGTCAATCTTGCAGATTTTGCAATTTTTGCGCAGGACTGGATGGTCGATCATCGCTATTTTCTCCAGCCGTAAGAATTAGCATTGAATCCTTCTATTGGGTCTGTCCTGCTGCGGGACAGGCCCGGGTTTAAATAGTTGTGCAGGACGCAAAGCGTTTTAAATACACAGCAGTCGAGTGTTTTTTGAGTAATGGTAAATTGAAATATTATGCCATTCTTTTATCGCCGTGGTCAGAGAATGGTAAAAGAGTCACGGTATGTGGAGGTATATTATGAGTAAGCGTTATCTTTTTGGTTTAGCACTTGTTGTGCTGTTTATGGGTGCAGTTGAGGCGGAGATCATCGGCTATGACGGCTTTGATTATCCTAATGGAACGGTTGCGGGGCGCTCCGGCGGGTTGTATTGGGATTGGGATAATTTGACCAAAACCCATACCGGGACCGTATCCAATTGGAATAATGTTGCGGGCGCTCCGGTCGTACAGGACGGTGCTCTAATAACCAACAATAGCAGTGCCCGTCGCGAGTACAATGGTCCCACTGAAGGTTCGGGGACAAATCCCGAAACGGATGAGCGGATCGGGGCGTTTCGAGGGGTGGGAACGGTTTACTATGGGGTTGCGATGACCCAACTGACAGAAAATGGCTGGTGCGGCTTTAGCGGATATGACTTTGGCACAGAGCGTGTTTTCTTCGGGCAGCCCAATCAAGATAACCCTCCCCGGTTTTTTGGTGTCCAGATCTCCGGCGGAGCGAGTTCATACAGCACCATTCCGGTGGTTGTCGGGCAGACCTATTGGCTTGTATCGGCGCTGGATTTTGACGGTCAACAGCTGCGTTTGTGGGTGAATCCGGATGGCAAAGACTGGGACAACGGGGCTTCGGATAACTCGGCCGATGCTGTCGTTGCTTATACCGGAACCAATTGGAACACTTCTGTCCGCCTTGGCAGCGGCGGGCAGACGCAATGGGATAATTGTACGGCGGCGACGACTTTTTCTGATCTGCTGCCCGGTGTGGCTCTGAATCCCTGGCCGGCCAATCTTCAGGAAAATGTCCCGTTGAATGTAACGCTGAGTTGGGATCCGGCCCGTGACCCGGCCAACTACACTCAGACGGATCCGGCCGTTGTGGCTCATAAGCTGTATGCAAATTTTGCCAATCCGTCCGATCCCAATTTGTATTTTATTGAACAGATCCCCAATACAGGCGAGCGCGCTCAGTATGGACCGCTTTCGCTGGGGTACAATACCACTTATTCCTGGCGCGTGACTGAAGTGACCGATGCCAATGATATTGTCGGACCTGTATGGTCTTTTACGACAATGCCTCCTGTTCCCGTAATCACTAAAGATCCGGCATCCCAAACTGTCGCTGACGGCACAACCGCGGTCTTTACGGTGCAGCATCTTAACGGCGTTGATTTCCAGTGGTATTATAACGGCACGGCTATTACCGGCGCCAAAACTGCCGAATTGACCATTGAGAATGTGTCCAAGACAGATGAAGGTGCATACACCTGCAACATTTCCAACTCAGCACTGCCTGAGGGTGTTACCACTGCCAAGGCGTATTTGTGGACCAAGCGTTTAGTCGCCCACTGGACCTTTGACGGTACGCTGATCGACAGCGTTGACGGCTGGGTTGGTAATGACAGTGATCCTAACGGCCCGACATATGACGACACCGAGAGTATCAGCGGTCAGTCAATCCGCTTTACAGGCGGCGACGGGTATCATGTGACAGTTGAAGGCAGCGAAGACTTCTTTAATTTCTATTCGCTGGGTATGACGGCAAGCGCCTGGGTCAAGACCGCCGTCGCAGGGGGCATTGTTTCCAAGGAACAGGATGCTACCTGGGCCAGAGGCTGGGCAATGACCACCGGCCAGAATGTCAATTCCTATGCTTATCGAAGCTATGGCGACCTTCGCGGGTCCAGCAATGTGATTGACGATGCATGGCACTTTATCGTGGTTTCCTGCGAAGCCAACTATAACGGCAATCCTTCGGCCAGACTTCTGAGGGTCTATGCTGACGGCGTTTTAGAGAGAGAAGCTGTTTATACAGGTGCAGTCAACCTATCGGCAGGTCCTCTGATGATCGGTGTTCAGGAACCTGCGGGAACGTTTGATTACGCCGGCCTGATCGATGAGCTGAGCATCTGGAGTTATCCTTTGAGCAAGCAGGAGATCGGGCAAATGTATGCCAACATTTCCGGCAAGTCTGTGTGCATCGAGGAAGTGGAATTTGATTTCAATGATGACTGTGTCGTTGATCTGGGCGATTTTGCATTGATAGCCCAAGCCTGGCTGAATACGAATATTATTGAGCCGGCGAATCCCTAATCAGTATTTTTAGTCAAGAGTTACGATGAGAGAGTTTTGTCAGGCCTGCCCTGTTTTACGACAGGGCAGGCGCTGGCTTGGTTTTGACGTAAGCGAATATGTCAGGATGCAGGTTTTGAACGGAGTTCACTATGAAAAGACGGGGTTTTACATTAATTGAGCTGCTGGTGGTGATTGCCATTATCGGCTTGCTGCTTTCCATTATCGTTCCGGCGTTGTATAGGGCCAAGGAATATGCGCGGTTTACGGTGTGCAAGACCAACCTGAAGCAATATGCCTATGGAATGAAGATGTACCTGTCCGATCATGATGAGCTGTATCCTTATTCGCATTATTCCATTTTTGACGGGCAGCAGACGGGCACGTGGAATGCCTGTCAATGGCACAACAAACTGGCCAGTCCGAATACGGATATGCGGAATGCGGGTCCACTGTGGAATTATCTTTCAAGTCCCAAGATACATTTGTGCCCGGTTTTTCTGCCGTTCGCTCAAGCATACAGCGACCATACCGCTTGTGCCATTCCGTATGACCCTCAGTATTCCTACAGCCAGAATAATTATTTGGGAGCACCTGTAACCGCGGGCGGCAAGCGTGCGCCGCTGGGGGTGTTCCGTGAAAGCGAGGTTCGAAATACAGCGAATGTTCTCATGTTTGTTGAAGAAACACCGTGGAAGATCACTACGCCGGTCAACTTAGCCAGCCATGTGCTTAATGACACGTGTTTTTGGGCACGGCATCCGCGGGACCCGGCCGGCTACCCGGGCGATTGTATTGCTACGTACCATTCGACGGTTGTTCAGAAGAAGGATGACGGTGAAGGGAATGCCGTGTTTGTTGACGGGCATGTCGGTCTGCTTTCCGCCTGGGAATATAATGAGACTTCGATCGGTAAAATTTACAACAGTTTTCGATACTCGTGGCCCAAAGCAGGGGCGCTGTCTTCAACATGCCCTTATACGTATTGAGTGAGCCTGTTTTACACGGCGCACGTGAAACGATTGTTGTTCCGCAAGCGGTTCTCTATGCAGGCGATGTTGTTTGATTCAACGTCTTAAGAGGCACAGGGGGAACAGAAGTTGTTTTGGAGCCATTGATACAGTTGATTTGTTATCGCAACGCGTTTTTCCTCAGAGCAGTTGAGGATGCGGAAGACAGTGTTGCGGTCGGATTTGAAGTTAATCTCCAATTCAAAAGATTCTTCCCGGGCGGTTGTGCAGGCCCATTTTTCATACCAGCACTCAGAACCGAGGATAAACGGTTTTGTAATCTCTTTTTCGATCAGTTGTCGAGACCAGCCGTTTTTCTCAAAGGTATTCTGAAGGCGTGTGACTGCCGCTGAAACACGCTGGCGATTAAACGGATTGATCGGGAGTGTGATTTCACCCGTGTTGGCGTTCATTGCGGCATTTTCGTTGAAATCGCGGCAGAAGTTTTCTTCTTTGGCGGTCATCTGGCCGATACCGCGTACTACATCATCCCCAAAATCTACTGCCGCACCGATCGCCAGGCCTGCACAGAGTTCGGCGGACTGATACCCGATGATGCCGCCCAGAATGGTTGCACAGCCGCTGCACTGAATGGCCACTGCGGCAAGAAGAAGCAATAAAAGCCCTCTATTTACCATAATATAGTCTCCTTATTTTAGGTCTATGATTATCTCTAACAATAAGACTATTGACAAGGGGAATTATTACACAAAATGTGACAAATTTTTATATCGATGATATTTTGATAGTGAGAATGAATAAAAAACCCCGGTTTTGAGGCCGGGGTTCAGGAACAACCTTCTGTTGCCAGGGGACTTATTTCACGAATTTGATGTCGAGATAATGGGTCGAACAGGAAACGCAGGGGTCATAGGAGCGAACGAGCATTTCCATTTTCTGCCGGAGAGCGTCTTCGCCTTCGTTCATAAATTGGGGAACGAGTTTTTCAAAATCCAACTGGATGTTGGCGTGGTTCTGGTTGGTTGGGATACAGCAGTTGCCCCAGACGCATTCGCCTTTTTTGTCGAATTCATAGGAGTGGAACAGGATGCCGCGCGGAGCTTCAATTCCGGCGTGGCCGCGTCCGGCGCGGGGCGTGACCTTGACCTTTTCGGGCTTGAGGCCTTTGGTCAGCAGTTTGTCGATGATCTCAAGGCTGGCTTCGACGACGTGGGCGCACTCCGCCAGTTGGGCAACGCTGTTGAAATAGGGATTGCAGCAGCCTTTTTTGAGGCCGAACATCTCGGCGACTGTTTTGCCCAGCGGGCTGATTTTCTCAGCCTGGTTATTGAACCGTGCCAAAGCGCCGGCTGCATAGCTGTCGCGGTGCCACTTGGTCCACTTGGCGGTCGATTGCGGTGAAACGTATTCGTTGGCGACGGATTCCCATTTGCTGACATGGACGGGGCCGTCACCGTTGCAGTCGTTGCTGATGATGTCGCCGTGATAGAACGTGTATTCGGACAAGGTGCCTTTATATCGCGGATGATTCTGCCAGAGCGAGACGTATTCGGTGTCGCGGGTAAAATCGGGCAGACCGGAGGCGACGCTGAGAACGACTTTGCAGATGGTCACCAGGTCGGGGACGATAGCTTCGAGTTCTTTTTTGAGCGCCTTTAGTTCCTCAACGCTTGGAACGCGCGTCATACCCCCGGGGGTGAGCGTTATCGGGTGGGTAATACGTCCGCCGAGGAGTACCGACATCTGATTGGCCACACGGTGGGCCTTGATGATGGTTTTGACGGCGTCGGTTGCTTTGGGCACGAGCGGAACGACGGATTTTTCGCCGAACAGGTCCGGCGCGACCAGGTAGCCGACGTGAAGGACGTGGCTTTGGAGCTGCTCTGAATAATGCAGCAGGTGGCGAACCAAATCGGTCTGCTCTGTGAGTTCGAGTTTAAGGGCGTCTTCGACAGCGCGGGTAGCGACCAGCGAATGCGAAATCGAGCAGATGCCGCAGATACGGCTGACGATGGTCTGGATGTCGTCGTAGCGGCGGCCGCGAACCATGGCTTCAAAGAAGCGCGGAGCCTCGGGCACCTGCCACTGGCATTTTTCGATTTTTCCGTCCGTGACGTTGACCACGATGTTGCCGTGGCCTTCGATGCGGGTTACGTGATGTACATTGATATTAATATTTTTACTCATGGCAAGGCCTCTGTCCTTATTTGCTGTTGAATAACACCATTTTCTGTTTCAGGTCGTCCACGGTCAGTTTATATTTGTCCATGACTTCTTTGGCAGCGTCCACGTTGGGATTATCGACCATACCGCGACAGCCAAAGCAGCGCCAGCCCGCCGAAGGACAGGGAGCGCCGCAGCCGGCCCGGATGATCGGTCCAAGGCAGATCTCGTCGTATTCGTAGCGGCAGACGTTTTCTTTGGCTTTGCATTCGACACAGACGGGATAATCCGGAATGGTCGGTTTTTTGCCGAGCAGGAGTTCACGGATCACGCGGGAGAACTCTTCGCCGTTGATGGGGCAGCCGTGAATTTTAAAATCCACCGGGACGACTTCGTGTACAGCGCGGGTGGTCGTGGTGGCCAGATGAGGCATCTCGGCGTCTTTGCCGTACACGCAGCGTTTAACCTCGTTGAACTCGAAATTATTTTTCATTTTGTTGACACCGCCGATGGCAGCGCAGGCGCCCAGTGCGATGAGGATTTTGGCGCGGCTCCGGATAATCTGCAGGCGGTGTTCGTCCTCGGGTCGGGTGATGGAGCCTTCTATGAGGGCGATGTCGTACTCGTGGCTTTGTTCGCTCATCGCTTCGCGCCACTCGACGACATCGACGAGATTGATCAGGTCGAGTATTTCTTCTTCAAGATTGACAATCTGGAGCTGACAGCCTTCACAGCAGGCAAAATCGAAAATTGCAACACGTGGTTTAGTCATATTAGATCGCCTCCGGCACATTGGCCAAATCGCTGAATCGGAATACAGGGCCATCCTGGCAGACATAGAAGTTGTTGATCTGGCAGTGACCGCATTTGCCGACGCCGCATTTCATTCTTCGTTCAAGGTTAACAAAAATTCTCTCTTTTGGAACATCGGCTTCGGCCAATGCCATCAGGACGAATTTATACATCACGGGCGGCCCGCAGACCATGACGAGGCTCTTGGCCAGGTCGCTTTCAATTTTAGGGATGAGTGTGGTAACCACGCCGACATCACCGTTCCAGCAGTCATGAGCCTGGTCGATGGTTTCCATCACAAGCATATCTTTGCGTTCCTGCCAGAGAGCGATCTCTTCGCGGAAGAGCCGCATATCATAGCACTTGGTGCCCAGCAGGACGATGACTTTGCCATAGTCTTTGCGATTGTCCAAGACATACCGGATGAATGAACGCTGAGGGACCAGCCCGATGCCGCCGCAGATAAAGACCAGGTCTTTGCCCTTGGCCTGTTCGACTGGATAGGTAGAGCCGTAAGGGCCGCGTATGCCGAGTTTGGCGCCGACGTCGAGCTGATGGATGGCTTTGGTCAGCGAACCGACGTTGCGGACAACCAGTTCCAGCCCTTTTTGGGTGGGCGTGGAAGAAATGGAGATAGGCGCCTCCCCGATACCGGCCAGAGAGACTTCAACGAACTGGCCGGGGGAGTAATCCAGATCTATCCCGCTGTCCATTTCCAGGTGCATATACAATTCGGTGCCGTTGAGCATTCGGCGTTTGGTGATGGTCGCCAGCTCAGGCAGATAGATGTCTTTTTGGTGTTGCGTACAGCAGTCGCACATAAGTATTTCTCCTTATCAGACAAGAATTCGGGCCGATTAGCCGATTTCAGTTCGTTCCATAAGCTGGTTATAAATATCGACAGGATTTGCGATCTTGGCGGTGCAGGCCGTGATGCAGCGTCCGCAGCCGACACAGGCGATTTGTCCGTTGATTTTGCCGGGGACGTATTTACCTTTTCGGAACAGACGATGGCGAAAACGAGCCGCCCGATCCTTGCGGAAGTTGTGGTCGCCGGCGACGGTGGCAAAGTTCTGGAGCAGGCATCCATCCCAGGCGCGAACGCGACTGCCGGTTTTAAGATCCCAGTTGACCTCGTCCTGTACATCGAAGCAATAGCAGGTCGGACAGACTTGATTGCAGGAGCCGCAGGAGTAGCACAGCCGCGATTTTTCTTCCCAGACAGGGTGATTGTAGGATTTTTCAAGCAGCTTGGGCAGGTACGAAGGCTTGCACTCAAGGACGTGCTTATTGAGGCCGTGCTCGTTCTTGTCCCAGACCACGCGGCGTTTGTCGAGGTCTGCCTCGGAAGCGGGGCGGGCGTTGGGCATCAGGTTCAACAGATTTTTGCCGTTATCGGTACGGACTTCGACAACATAGTCGTTTCCGATATCGGTCAGAAGGATGTCATAGCCGCTGCTGACGGTTGCGGTGTTCATCGATGAGGCGAAGACATTTTTGCTGGGGGTTACGACGTCGCAGGCGATGATGGTAATCTGGCTGCGGCGCTGCATATAATGCGTGTCGTATTCGCCCTGGCTGAACAGCTCGTCCATCTGATTGATGGCGGCCATATCGTAAGGGTGTACACCCAGCAGGACCATCGGTTGAGCCTGCTGAATGCTTTTGCAGGCGCCTCCGACCTCGAATTGCAGGAGGGTTTCTTTTGGGGGCAAAACATATTTTCGGGGAGAGAGGATGGTTACATCATAATCCAGCCGCAATGCGTCGGCGGTTTTCAAGTCGTCGAAGACAAAGCGGTCGCCCCGGGCCTGTACGCCCACAACCTTCTGATCCGATTGGATCAACGCCGTGACAAACTGCTTAAACTGGCTTTTGGATACTGTGTTTACACTCATGGTTTTTTCCGCTTCCAAAACAAAGTGTCATTTCAGTTCTGACTTGCGTCTTCTCCTATATATAATACGGCAGAACACCCAGCTCCATGGCAATATCAATCGAGACGACTTTGATCCGGCGGGGAACATTCAGGCAGCAGGGCGAAAGGTTCAGGATTCCCTTGACGCCTGCTTTGACGAGCATGTCGGCGCAGGGCTGAGCGGCCTGCGATGGGATCGCCAGGATAGCCAGGTGGATTTTGCGCGCTTTCAACGTATTCAGTGCGGCGGTATCTTCAACTGTAATATGTCCGATTTTTTTCCCGATTTTTCCGGCGGAGTTGTCAAAGATTGCCGCAATGTCAAATCCGAAGAGTGAAAAGCCGGGATAGGCGGCAATGGCCGTACCGAGCCGTCCGGCCCCGATGAGGGCGGCTTTTTGACGGACATCGAGCTTGAGGATGCTGCGCACCTGTTGGGCGGTAGAGACGACCGGATAACCGATACCCCGTGTACCGAAGGCGCCGAAATAGGACAAGTCTTTGCGAATCTGCGGGGGGTTGAGGTGAAGCCGGTGGGCCAACTGCCGACTGGAAATAAACTCCAGGGATTCTTTTTCAAGCAGCGACAGCGCCCGCAGATACATCGGCATGCGTCGAATCGTTTCGTCCGGAATCTTGTGATATTTCATAGCTAACCATCGGTTAAGTGTTTGCGCTCACATTCACAAGCTGACGGGTGTAGCTTACGGATTTTGTTGTACCCTGTCAAGCAGAAATAACGTGTATTCAGGAACAAAATATGAAAAAGTTATTGTGAAACAAGACGCTTATATAGAAGAAATGAAGATTTACAGGCAGTCATCTTTTAGTCGGTTGTGATAAGAATCACAAAATTTAATCACATTAGAAGGGTATCGTTAATAAAGTTATTATCCTTTTAAATTAAAGAGGGTTATGTTCTTTTGTCTGTCTTGATGGAACGGCAGGCGGATACAGGAATGGAAAAATTAATTGATATTTTATAAAATAATATTGAACTATCGAGAGGTTACGATATATAGATATATTATTAATTAACGGAGACGAATATGCAGAAAGCAGTGTTGCTGAAAGATGAAGTGCTGGAAAAAGCGGCTGAGTGTTTAAAGGTGATGGCGCATCCGGTGCGTCTTAAGATAGTCAATCTGCTGATGACGGGTGATTTTGCAGTGCATGAGATTGCCGAGTATTGCGGGGTCAGTCCGAGTCAGACGTGCGAGCATTTGCGTTTATTGAAGAGCTATAACCTCCTGGGCAGCGAACGAAAGGGGCGGACGGTGTATTATAAAATAGTATCGCCTCAGTTGCCGGGGCTTATCGGGTGTATTGAGAAAAATTGTACTTTGTGAGCAGTCCATACGCTTATCCATAACCAGCGGAGAAAAATATGTCTGATACAAAGAAAGTTTTGATCGTCGGCGGAGTGGCCGGCGGTGCTTCAGCGGCAGCCCGTCTTCGACGGTTGTCGGAAACGGCTCAAATCGTGATGTTTGAACGGGGCGAGTATATTTCGTTTGCCAACTGCGGGCTGCCGTATCATATCGGCGGGACGATTGCAGACCGGACCCGTCTGCTGGTCCAGACGCCGGAGGCGATGCGAAAGCGTTTTAACATTGACGTCCGCACGCAGAGCGAGGTCGTGCACATTGATCGTGACAAAAAAATTGTGCATGTCCGTGATCTGGCTGCGGAGAAGGACTATACGGAATCCTATGATGCGCTGGTTTTGAGTCCGGGGGCGGACCCGTTTCGACCGCCGATTCCAGGCATTAATTCGGCGGGTGTGTTTACGCTGCGCAACATTCCTGATATGGATGCCATTTTAAAACGGCTCAAAGATACAAAGGCTGAAAGTGCTCTTGTTATCGGCGGGGGGTACATTGGTCTGGAGATGACGGAGGCCTTGGTGGAACGCGGGCTGTCGGTGTCGCTGGTGGAACTGGAGCCGCAGGTGATGAGTACGGTCGATGCGGAGATGGCGGCGCCGCTGGCCGAGGAACTTCGGCTGCATGGGGTTAATGTGATGCTCAACAGCAGCGTGACGGCTATCCGTGATGAATCGGATAAGCTGAATGTCCAACTCAGCAGCGGCCAGATTCTTCGCACGGATGTTGCTATCGTATCGGTAGGTGTCCGGCCTGAGGCGAAGCTGGCCAAAGAGGCCGGGCTAACGCTCGGGCCGCGCGGAGGGGTTGCCGTCAATCCGCATATGCAGACCAGCGATCCGTCAATCTATGCCGTGGGGGATGCAGTCGAGGTGACCGATTTTGTATCGGGAGTGTCGACGCTGATTCCGCTGGCGGGACCGGCCAACCGGCAGGGGCGTATTGCGGCTGATCATATCTGCGGACGCGACAGTGCGTATCACCACACGCAGGGCACGGCGATCTGCAAGGTGTTTAATCTGGCGGCGGCGACGACGGGCTTGAATGAAAAGCTGCTCAAGCGAAACAACATTGCGTATGAAAAGGTTTATGTGCATCCGGCCAGCCATGCGGGCTACTATCCCGGCGCAATGCAGATGAGCCTGAAGCTATTGTTTTCGCCGGAGACAGGAAAAATTCTCGGCGCTCAGGCAGTGGGGGCCGACGGAGTGGATAAGCGGATCGATGTGATCGCGGTGGCCCTGCGGGCGGGGCTGACGGTGCAGGACTTGCAGCATCTGGAGTTGTGTTATGCCCCGCCGTATGGATCGGCTAAAGATCCGGTCAACTACGCCGGCTTTGTTGCATCGAGTGTCCTCAACGGCGATATGCCGATCTGTCAGGCGGCGGATGTGGTCAATCCTTCGTCCCATCAATTACTGCTGGATGTGCGAACGCCTGTTGAGGTGAAGAACGGAACGATCCCGGGGGCCATCAATATTCCACTGGACGATCTGCGCGGGCGGCTGAACGAACTGCCGCGTGATAAGGAGATTCTGGCGTTCTGTCAGGTGGGACTGCGGGGGTATCTGGCGTGTCGGATATTGATGCAGAAGGGCTTTAAGTGCCGTAATCTGACCGGCGGGTATAAGACCTATTGTGCTATAACAGGAAGCGGAAAAAAGGCCGGACCTGCGGCCAAAGAAATGAAGGACGATGCCGGTGAGAAAAGCCCGGTTGCCGCGACGGAAACAGCTGCGACAGCGGTTACAGTAGATGCGTGCGGGCTGTCATGTCCGGGACCGCTGATGAAACTTAAAGAAGCGGTCGACAAACTTACGGTCGGGCAGGCAGTGACGCTGCGGAGTACTGATCCGGGTTTTGCACAGGATGTCAAGGCGTTTTGCCACAGCACTGGCCATGAGCTGAAGACGGTTGCGGCAGACAAGGGCGTTTATGCGGCCACGGTGGTCAAGAGCCAGGTGATGCCGGTTGAAGCCGCTCGCGGGGTCAGCGGGAAAAAGAAAACGATGGTAGTTTTTAGCGGCGATTTTGACAAGGCGATGGCGGCGTTTATTATTGCCAACGGTGCGGCGGCGATGGGCAGTGAGGTAACGCTGTTCTTTACGTTCTGGGGGCTGAATATCCTGCGGCGACCTGAGGCGGTGGCGGTCCAAAAGACGCCAATCGAGAAGATGTTCGGGTGGATGATGCCGCGCGGGGCCGAGAGGACCAAGCTGTCCAAGATGAATATGCTCGGCATGGGCACGCAGATGATCAAAGGGATTATGAAGAATAAAAATGTAGCGTCGCTGTCGGAGTTGATTGATAAGGCCCGGCAGAATAACGTGCATCTGGTGGCGTGTGCGATGTCGATGGATCTGATGGGCATCAAACGCGACGAACTGATTGACGGCGTCGAAGAAGGCGGTGTGGCGATGTACCTTGATCGGGCCGAAGCGGCGGGCGTGAATTTGTTTATTTAAACTTACACTGCTTTCGTTGATAAACTTAAAAGGCGGCAGAGACCGTGTGTTTCTGTCGCCTCTTTTTATTGACGATTTCAGGTTATCATTGCAAATTTTTCTGTAATATCTCGGCAAGCCTACGGAGAGAAAATAGAATAGTCATCATTATTCTGTAATGTTATCAGTATCAGTATTTTCGGAGTTTCCTGAAGTTTTGTGTTTATCGTTAAAAGATTCAGCAACTATCGTTTTCATGATTTCATCATGTACCATTACTTCCCTACCCAGCAGGAATTCCAGCACGATGAAGGGACTGGTCAGCATTATTAGGAGCGTTCTTAGGAAAGAACACGTCCATGTCACACTGCTGCCATCTTTTTTGACTAAGCGGATTTGACATAGTCGTTTTCCATAGGTCTGGAGGGGTTGAATATTTTGATTTGCAACGACCGCGGCGATGAACAAAAGATTGACCATTATAACAAAGCAGTGTTCTACGACGCTCAAGTCACGACCAGCGTAATACAGATCATCCCCGGAATAAATAATAATAGCCACAATATGCAACACGATTGACAACACGAGTAATATAACCAATGCCCTGAAAAAATCGATTATCGCGGAAATAAATCGTCTGTTGCTTGTTGCTCTCTTTGGTTGTTTTATCAATAATGCGTACTTCTCCTCAGTGGATGAATAGTGAAGCACGGAAAAGACTGCCAATATAAGAACATAAACAATATATACGATTATTGTTTTAAGCATGAAAAAGCCTTAATTGCCTTCGGATGCCTTCGTTTCGGATTTGGCTTTGATTTCCATATCGAGTCGCCAGAGGTATTTCTGAGTGCGAAAGCAGATGAAAGCCAGCACAAGGATTGCGACAGCCAGTATCCATGGCAGGAGGCGTTCGATCCACATCGTGCCGAAGAAGATGATGGCGGTGTTGAGGGCGATAAACCACAGCCGCATTTCCGTCGGGCCGGTGGCCAGATAGGTGATTTTGAATTCGCCGGTTGCGCCAAAGCCCAGAAACGAGGCAATCATAAAGCCCGCGCAGACCGGTATGAGCAGATAGATGATTTCGCGGTTGACCTGCTTATGCGCCAGGAACGCATAGCCGACCAGGATTGCAATCAGAAAGACATAATCAAGAAGGTGATCCATATAAAAGCCCCACTTGATCAGGCCGGTGTTTTTGTAGCGGCCGATGGACCCGTCAAACGCATCGGTAAACCACTGCAGAAAGATCATCAGGCTGCTGAGCCACAGCCAATGGAGATTTTCGGTTTTGCCGGCCAGCCAGCCGAAGGCCACCAGCCCGATGCACCAGGGAATCGTCAGCAGGGTCAGATGCCAGGTCTCGATGCATGCGGGGAAGCGGGGCGTGAGCCACTGGATAAACTGTTTTTCGTACGGCGCCAGCAATGTTCGCATGGGCGCCTTGCCTGCGCATCCGCTTGTTTGTTCAGCCATAGTATCAACTCTCCTTTTTTTTGAGCCGCCGATGATCATCGATTTCCACGGCTTATTTTAACTGCAAAGGACACCGAGTTCACAGTGAATTATTTATTTTTCTCTTCCACTGCCATCAGGAGGGCTTCGACGGCCTGGTCGTGGTTGAGGCCGGAAAGGTTGACGGTGCTATCGGCCCACTGTTGGTAGAGGGGGGTGCGTTTTTGATAGAGGGCGGCCAGGGTCTGGCCGGGTTCGAGGACGACGCCGCGAGCGTCAAGGTCGCCCAGCCGTGTTTGAAGCTCATCAAGCGGAAGCTGCAGGTACACGACGATGCCGTTTTCTTTTAGGGCACGCATTGAGGTGTCGTAATAGACCACGCTGCCGCCGGTGGCGATGACGGCGCGTTTGACGTCGATGCAGGTGACAAAGTCCTGTTCGATCTGACAAAAGCCCGCCATGCCGTGCGTGTCGATCAATTCACGCAGGCTTTTTTCGCAGGCGACCTGGATCAGCACATCCGTATCCAGAAAATACCGGC
>CAZYQN010000059.1:0-21585 GCA_964649955.1 uncultured Pirellulales bacterium | reverse complement strand
TCTCCGTGCCCGCCAATACGACCCGACCATGATGCGGTTTACGAGTAGGGATCCGATAGTGGGAGATCGCCAAGAACCCCTAACGCTTCATAAATATCTATATTGCTTGAACACTCCAGTCAACCGTATTGATCCAAGTGGTGAAATAAGTGCGACCAGTCTGACAAGTGCGGTGGTTACTGGTTATTCCCTTTATGGGCATGGAATCAGTCTTGCCGCCTATGCTGTGGGCACCGGAGACGATCGATTTTGGGAGTTGTCGCGGATAACTTTTAATTTTATGCCGGCTGCAATTATATTAGCGGCACTTAATCCTTATGGTCCCGTGACGAACATAGCGACATATTTTTTTGAGGATATGGTTGAGAGTACAATGGGAGCTGTTACTGGAATGACAAAATGGCAATCCGTAGCAGTAGATGTTTTAGCATACGCGCTATACTATAAAACTATGCAGTATGCGCACAAATATATCGGTACTAATACAAATGACATGGAAAATTTTATAGAGTGGATGGGTGTAGATTGGATGTGTGATTAGGCATGAAAAAGGCACTTATATACGTATATGCACTATTCCTTCTTGGTACTATTTTTATTTTCGAGACCATAGCGAAGAGTTTGTATCCAGAATGGGGCGGTAATCCGGCAGAACGCTCCTCTGGAATGGTTATTGCGATTGTTTTTTTCTTGAGGTATGAACTTTATTCATGGAAATCTAATTTATCTGAATTTCTAAAAAGATTTCTTATTTCTATTCCATTTGCAATGATGTTTTCGGTTTTTGCTAAAATGTTGGGATGTGATATTTATCAGAGTTTACTGGCCGGAACGTTTATTTCTATATTGTTATTTATGAAATCTCCGAATTGGAAAAAGCACTTTGCTGTTATCCTGACTGCCTCTTGTGTTTTCATTGTATCAGCAAAACTCTATTTTGCTCCTTTGGATGAATTGCAAAAATTTTCATTTGCAAAACAAGCATTAATCTTTTTGGGGTTTATGCTTACATTAAGTTTTTTTTTGTTATATTTGCCGAAATTACTGGAACAGAAAAAATCTCCTGATTTAAAAGAGATTGTTGTTAGGTCTGTTAAATTCAGTATTACTGTTAGCCTGTTTTACGCCCTATATCTTGTCTGCCAATATATGGGAAAACGATTGGAATTCAATTTACCAACTCAAATATTTCTTAATACTATAATTGCTGTTATTTTTCTTTTGATTGGTTACAAATTCGACCTTCTTCTGGTTGAACGAAAGAAATGCACTAAGAAACGAAATAGAAGTGATCAACTACAAAACAAATTGAATGAAATCTATTTGGAAGAACGCGCGAAAGCAAAGAGGAACAGTATTGAAAAACCATAACAAAAATATTTTTCGTCGCTCTTTGAAAAAATGATACGTTTACGCCGATGCGCAGGTGGTGTGTCAACGGCGGATGATCGATCCGGGTATTCCCGATGTGTATGAGGCCGGGTATTATGTTCACGACCGGTTGGGGAGTGTGCGGCTGGTGGTTTTTATACCCCCTCCCTCCTTGAAATCAGGCTGTGTCGTAACTAAGCCAATTATAACTGTACAATATAGATTCGGTATGGTAAGATGTGCCGTTATAAATTCAATGAGGATTTTCCAATGGCTTATCGATATCCTGACCGTCATCAACACATGCTATTGCCCCCGTCCATTGAGGAGTATATCAGCCCCGATGCACCAGTTCGAGCGTATGATGCTATCGTTGATGCTCTGGACTTGACTGAGTTGGGTCTTGACCTTAATCCCTCCAAGACAGGCTGTCCTCAGTATGATCCGTCGACCATGCTCAAAGTCCTGCTCTATGGTTACTCCTACGGCGTCCGGAGCAGCCGCAAGCTTGAACGTGAACTGTACTACAATCTTTCCTTTATCTGGCTGGCCGGAGGACTCAAACCCGACCATAAGACCCTTGCAGAGTGTCGCCGCCGGAACAGGCAGGCTCTGGCAAAGACGCTCAAAAGCACAGCCCGGTTGTGCCTCCGGCTGGGGCTTATTGAAGGCAACACGCTGTTTATTGACGGCAGCAAGATCCGTGCTCATGCGGGGATATCCAACGGCTGGAATGAGAAGCGATGTCAAAAGAATCTGGTATCGATTGATCGACGGATCGAGGAGATTCTCAAAGAATGTGAAACAGCGGATATGCAGGAGACGGTCGACGGGTCCCTGGTTCACCTGCAAGAGGAACTGGCCGATAAGACCCGTTTACGGTCTAAAGTGCAGGCGATCCTCAAGACGCTCCAGGAGGATACGGAACGCCATTCCTTCAATACGACCGATCCGGACTGTGTGGTCGTCGCTGGTCGTCAGGGAACGCATGCCGGTTATAATGGGCAGATTGCTGTGGATGAAAAGCATGGTCTGATCGTCAGTGCCGAGGCGGTCAACGAAAGCACAGACATGAAACAGCTCGCCCGCCAGGTTCAAAATGCCAATGACGCGCTGGATATGCCGTGCCAAACGGTCTGTGCCGACAGCGGCTATAGCAATATTCGGATCATGGAAGACGTGGCGCAGACGGGGATTGATCTGGTGATTCCCACGATTCGTCAAGTCGCCAACCAAGCTGAAAATGCCTTTGATGCAAACCATTTTACCTATCATCCACAGCATGACTGCTACACCTGTCCAGCGGGACAAACGCTGACGTTCTATGGAAACGAACCCGGAAAACAACGAAAAGTGTACAAAGCCAAGCCGTCCGTTTGCCGGGGCTGTGCTTATTGGGGCCGGTGCACAACTGCCAAGGAAGGGCGGAAAGTCTCGCGGCTATACAGAGAGGATTTCCGACAGGAAGTGGAGGCTCATTACAGTAGCCCGGAAGGGCAGCGTGTGTATGCCCTGCGAAAACAGAAAGTGGAACACCCGTTTGGCCATTTGAAATACAATTTGGGCGTGAGCGGATTTTTGCTTCGGGGTCTGGCAGGTGTGCGAGCAGAGTTCGGACTCTTGACCAGCTGCTTCAACATTACGCGAATGATTACGCTGCTGGGGACACGGAATCTGATCAAAACGCTGACTGCGGCCATAAAACCCACGTTTACTGTGGAATTTTGCAGTTTAGCGGCCTGATTGCCCCTCCGTCAGCTTGAAAACTACCAATACCGAGCAAAATATCGTTTCAAATGGCTGTTTCAACGATATAGAGAAAATCGTGTGCGTGGAATTTCTGTTTTGACACAGCCTGCTAAAGGAGGGGTGGCCGCGCAGCGGACGGGGTGGTTGTTCCTAAAATCATTATTCTTCCGGTACCATAATCCAAATACGCTTTAACGGCAGTTCTGTCTGAACATCGGGAGAAAGCCGTTCATAATGAGTCAGGATAGCTTCGATCAGTTTGTCGGAATCCCATAGACGAATGCTGAAAAACAATGTCTTGGCTTCCTTGTAAACCGTATCCTTGAAGCCGCCCCAGGATACGAGCAGGCCCTGCTCAGCCTTAAAATTTGTCATAACACCCTGCAATTCTCGCAACGTATTAACACCTTCCGGTCCGTCTCCGCTTTTGACCTGAACACACAATCTGGGATTTTCAAACCCCATCGCACCTTGTCCTGCAAGAATATCCACCCCGCCATCCGGCCCAGGTGGTGACATGAAAGTTTGATATCCCTGTGCCTTCAAAACTTCATTGACAAGCCGCGTCAGGTCGTGAGCCTTAAAGCGTGTTTCAATGTAAACACGAATCTGATCAAGTGCATACCCTTCGACATCGACCGTCTGCGGTTCTTCATCGGTGGCATCTTCGGGTGCTATTGTGATACAATTGCTGTTCAGATTGGGGTCTTTATTGCCGTTCAGTATCGAACGGATTCTATTTTCCGCATTATTCCTTTTTATCTGACAGACCGTCATAAATGCACCCAAAGAATGCAGGATATCTTGTGCAAAATGGCCGCGTGGAACATCATTCCGGATCCATTTGACTGTTCGAAAGTGTTTGGTGCCGTCCGGATTTGAAGAATCATAGGCGTAATCGGCGATGATTTCCCCCAACGCTATAGCAGACCTTGTTTTCAAAGGCAAAGCAACAATATCACCCTTGCAAATCCGTCCTCGAAATCCCCATAACTGGCCGGTAAAATTTGATATTTTACATTTGGTGGCCTGCGGGTATCTTTCCTCACAGAGCTTTCGCATTTGTTCAGGGCTGTTGATGTGGCTTAAATCCCCGAGATGGTCCCAACCGATAACAACAACATTGTGTTCAAGGGCATAATTCTCCTGCTCCCCGTGTCCGCCTGCTCGAACCAGCCATACTGCCATAATAATCTCCCTGAAAGTCTGTAAATGTCCCTACAATACCGACTCAACCGCTCACATTCTACCCACCCGCCCCGAATGTTCAACAATCTTTTTTCCCCATAAAATGGCTTCGGCCCAGCCGTATCCACAATTTTGATTTTTGCATTTTGATTTTTTATTTGATACTTATCTAACTTTCTGGTATAATACCCACCCGTGGAAGGAGAAAACCACAAAAGGGAAACATCCCAATGGAAACGTGGGCGTCTCGCCCGCAAGAAAAATTCCACTATTCTGGAGTCCTTATGCTCTTGATTTCTGTTCAAAATCAGACCAATCATTTTTATCAGTGTTAATCAGCGTTAATCTGTGTCAAATTATATTCAAAAAGAAGGAGCAAACCATGACCACACAGGCCCAAATCGAAGCCAACCGTCAAAACGCCCAAAAGTCCACCGGCCCCAAAACCGCCGCCGGCAAAGCCAAAGTCTCCGCCAACGCCCTCAAGCACGGCCTGCTTGCCGACCGCTTCGCCATCGCCGAACAGGACCGCAGCGCCTTCGAGGCCTTCCGCACCCGACTGCTCGCCGAGCTTGCCCCCGTCGGCCAGATGGAAATGCTGCTCGCCGGCCGCATCGCCACCCTCGCCTGGCGACTCTCCCTTGCCGAACGCGCCCAGACCGGCGTCCTGTACGTCCTGACCTGTAAAGCAACCCGAGTCATTGCAAGCACAAGCTCCCCGCTGCCTCTCTTCAACTCTCCCCAGGCCGTGGAAGAATACATCCTCGGCAAAACCATCCTCTCGGACTTCTCAGACTGCAAAGTCCTTGACCGCCTGGCCGCCTACGAACGCCGCATCGAACGCAGTCTCATCGCCGCACGAAAAGAATTCCACCAGCTTCAATCCCTCCGCCAAAAAGCCGACGCTAAAGCAGATAATGACACCATAGCGAAAAAAGCTCTCCCCCTGCCAGGCAAGAATGCCGCGCAGCGACGAGGGGGGATAGAAAAAGATTCTCCCCTTCAGGATATTCGCCAAACAAACCCAATTCCCAAAAAAACATCTATGGATTATGATTCTACGCCGAAACCTCGTATTGATTCTGTAATCCCGTCGAAAGAAATCCCGTTGATCCCCTCAAAGCAAAATCTCCAAACAAACCCGATTTCAATGGCGGCAGGATCTCTAATTCCTTATTTAGAGAAAACTTAAAACTCCGAACTAAGAATTGCCGGAAACCAGATTCTTTCGATCCATCAGGACAATGATTTTCTTATAGACGGCCTCCGGCAGCCGCTGGCGAAGCATCTTCTTGGCCTCGCCGATGCCGGTCCGCAGACTCAGGTGGGTGATAATGATGTGCTCATTGTTCATCCGCTCCAGCAGCGGGGCAAACTCGTCAATATGCATGTGCCGCCCCGCATCCGCCCGCTCCGTATGCTCATCGGCAAAGAAGGTGCACTCCGCGATCAGTATCTTGCTGTTGGCCACAGTCGCAAGCTGCGAAAAATCCACATACTGCGTATCCCCCAGATAACTGACCAGCGGGATCTCCACCGGATTATCAATTGCGATCCCCTGCTTCTTAAGTTCCACAAGTTGCGGCCCGGTCAACGCGGCATACTCGGCCTTGAGCTTCTTTCGCGTCTCGATCACACAAAATCCCACCGCGTCCCGCGTATGCTTGGTCGGAAAAACCCGCGCGATTAGATTCGGCTTGATGCGATACTCATCCCCCGCCCGCACCGGCTCCAGCTTGGCCGGTATCCGGCTGCCGTCCAGCCGACCCCAGCCCTCAAGGATCTGCCGCAGCGGCTCAATCGTACTCGGTGGCGTCAGCACGATTCCGTCCGACTGCCCGCAGAACTTCCGATGCGACAGGTAATACGCGATCCCCGCCGAATGATCCATATGCCCGTGCGTCAGCAGCACATGATTGATTGAGATCAACTGGTCCGGAGCCTTGCCGATATCAAAACAGACATCAAGTTGCGGGATTCCAATCACCGTCTCTTCGCCGGCGACCGAATATCCGAAGATTTCCAGATCATCGATAACGATGCGTGCTAAATTGTGGCTGGGCATTCTCTTGCATTCCTTGTAAAAACCGTATCGTAGAAAAAACCGACCCAAAAGTCAATTTATTCTTCCCGCGCTTGCCATTCCGCCCCGAAAACAATACGATAAAGAAATGTCCGACAAACGTTCCCATCGTGGCCCCGCCCCGGGAGATGTCGATTTATTCGGCCCAACGGCATTCAGCCTGCTCTGCCAGGCCGTCAGCGACATGAATTGGCTCCTGACCCGGGGATATGCCGAAAAATCCGGCCTCAAACTGGTCGGCGACCGCTACTGTCTCACCGAACGCCAGCGTATCGCAATTATGCGTTCGGCCTGTTCTGACCAACAGTACCGCCGGCGCACCGCCTCCGAATCGACCCCCCAAGACCTGCCCGACAACCCCGTGATTGTCGATGGATACAATGTGCTTATCACCACCGAAGCCGCCCTCAGCGGAGCCGTCCTGCTCAAAGGCACTGACAATTGCATCCGCGACCTGTCCGGCATACACGGCACATACCACAGAGTCCAGGAAACCCTCCCGGCGCTTGATAGAATCGCTCAAACCTTTAAGCACCTCCGCATTTCCGATGTCCTTTGGCTGCTGGATTCCCCGGTCTCTAATTCCGGACGCCTAAAACAGCTTATTTTAGACCATTCCGCCCGCGAAAACCTCCTTTGGCAGGTCGAACTGTCACAATGCCCTGATAAACTCCTGATAGATTCCGATAAAATCGTCATCACCAGCGACAGTGCCGTACTGGACCGTTGCCGCCGCTGGTTCAATTTTATGCCCTCCCTGCTTTCGACGCTCACTGATTCAGCAAAAACCCCGTGGCTGATAAATCTTTCCCACCGGGTCTGATTCCGGCATTTTTTCCACAACACCTTGCGTAATCGAGCGTTTAGAAGTAAGATGAAGAACCATTTATTAACCAATTTGATCGCAGGAAAGGCGGTTCTCGGGTTTGGAAATCGCGAAGGCGGACAATTCAGCCTGTTTGGTCGAAGCGGCTCGTCGGGACAGGACGGCCTTTGCTTTGCTCTTTCGTCGTCACTACGACGAAATCTTCCGGTATTGCGCCCGCCGTCTGCCGACCCGCGAAATCGCCGAGGATGTAACCTCATCCGTGTTTTTAAAAATGGTGCATAGCTTTAACACATTCAGGGGTGATGATAACGCCTTTCGCATCTGGCTGTACCGGATTGCGGGAAACGAAATCAACAGCCATTTCCGAATGTCCGCTCGCCAAACGCGTCTTCGTCAAGCACTGCAAAATCAGCCGCCGGAAGAGTCCCCCCCGGCCTTTGGCGATGACCAGGACAATCAGATACGTATGGATACACTCCGCACGGCACTGGCTCATCTCAAACCGGCTTACCGTGAGATCGTTACCCTGCGTTATTTTCAGGGACTCAATAGTGAACAGATCGGAAAAATTACACGTACAAAACCCGTGACTGTCAGAAGCAAACTTTTGCGTGCTTTAAAACAGCTCGAAAAAGAGTTCCGGCGTGCTAAAACGTTGGATGATGTGGAAAATAACACGTATGACTCAGTTTGAAAATAATTTTAAACAGATCGTCGATGCAGTGCATTTTGACGATACGCCGAGCGAGAACCATCGTCGGCAGCTCGAAGAAAAACTCTTGGCGGTTTATGACCTCAGGCAAAATGCCGCACCGGCCTTGCCGGCAGTTTTCTATCTGCGCAAAGTCGCAATCGCCGCCGGCATTATCATTGGCGTTGCCATTTTATTCCGATTCTTTGACGGTCAGGGCCTTTCGCCTCACAGCTATCCGGCCCACGCACCTGACGCCCAGACAGTGGAACATATCTTAAATCAGGAAAATGTCACAGAAGCAGAGCGTCCGGCGATTCTGGCTGAAATTCAACAGACCTGGAAACTGATTAATGAAGCAGACGTAGAAGGATTAACGGCTGTGGTATTAAACACTAAACTTCCCGAAAGCCTGCGTAATTGGGCGGGTCGTTATTTGGCTTCCTTTGGTTCAGAAGAAACACTCGGCATACTCGAAAAGTATATCGAAATGTATAATCTGGAAAATACCGATGATCCGGTTGTGCTGGCCGCAACAGGTCTCAAATGGTTTCTTGATAATTCCCGGAACACGCAACCCGCTGATACATCAAAAAAACAATGAAAATAGAAAGGCCGGTCATAGCCCCCACGTCCATGACCGACCTTTGTCGCGAAAGTTGTGCCCCTCATACCGGACCACATCTGCCGCTTTCGATACCGAAAACAGGTTGTACACGCTGTTTTGGGTGCAGGCATTTATTGCCCGCTGTCTTGCCGTCGTTGGTCCATCCAGACCTTGACGGCCTGAATACCTTTGATAGCATTTTCCTCGGCGAAACTCTTTACTTTATCCATTCCCGCACGCATCTGGATAGCCCAGTCCTGCGAGCCAAAGCCGGCCTCTGCGGTCCCCGAATGCAACCCCATGGAACGCTCGCAAGTTCTGCCGCCGTCCGATGCCGCTGCGGGCGAAGGCGCTAACACATACACCGCCGTGGCAAATCCTGCACTGTACAGGATCAGATTAAAAAGCAATCTGGTTCGCCATTTGCCCATTTCGTTTCTCCCACGGAAAACATCATCTCATTTCGCCATTGCCGATGGATGTCGCAATCATCCGTTTTCCTTCCTTCTAAAAGGTAGGTAATAAACCACCCAAGGTCAAACCGAAGGATTCAAATAGAGATACTTTTTGCAGTATTTTTACCGAATCGACAGAGTGAATCGCATCAATCGTATCGGTGCTCATAAGGTCTGATAAAAAAAGCAATAATAACTCAATGAAAGCACTGCTTCCCTGCAGAATATGCTCGATGCTTGTCTTTGGTACTGAGACTATCCTCTGAACGAAAGGCGGCCGTCCCCAAATAAAGTTTATGAATTGGCCCGGCTCCCAAGCATCGAACAGCCCCCTTCAGAATGCTGAATATATGGCGAAAAGCAATCCTTCCGATAAATGCCGGACATGCGCTGGAAGCAATCAAAAGGGCTTTTTTTCTGCCTTTTTTGATGCGGTTTTTCGGCATCGTTCCCCACGGCCAATAACCATAACACACCAACCGCTCAATAAAGCGTTTCATTATCGCCGTAACTGTATAAAAATTAACGGGAGTAGCCAAAATAAAAGCATCGGCTTTGTCAAGCGTATCCAGAATCTCTTCCATGTCATCGTCAAGAACACATCGACCGCGTGCAATACCGGGGGTCTGCGTACACACACGGCAATTGGTGCAGAATTCGATATGCTTATCCAACAGCACTATCTTTTCGGTCTCAGCTCCCGCTTCCTGTGCCCCTCGCAAGACCTCATCGACCGCCGTATCAATGGTCCGCCCCCTTCGATATGTGCCGACCACAGCAACAACCTTCACCGTCAGACTCCTCTATCGATTTCATCCAGCGAGGCTTTCAGCTCGGCACAGACCAGTTTCGCCTCATCCATCGTCAGATTGTTATGGAACGGCAGTGACATCGTGCGTGTACACACCGCGTCCGTCACGGGGTAATCGCCCACCTTGCAGCCATACTTTTCGACGATAAACGGCTGCAAATGCGCCGGCGGGAAATAATTGCTGACCTGAATCCCCCGACCGTGCATCTTTTTGATGAGCGCATCCCGCTGAGCATTGGTGTAGCGGTCTTTCATCCGAATGACATAGACAAACCAGCTCATTCGGGCATCAGCCGGCTCCGGCGGTACAGTAATTCGGCCCTCCCCCGCCAGCAGCGCCGAATACATTCGCGCAACCTTGGAACGTTTTTCAACAAACCCCTCAATACGTGAAAGCTGCACAATCCCCAGAGCACAGTTGATATCGCAGAGCCGGTAATTATACCCCATCCGCGCATGAGCCAGCCAACCGGCTCCCTTGCCGCGACCCTGGTTGCGAAGCGAATAGCACATATCCGCCAGCTTTTCGTCGTCAGTAAGGATCATTCCCCCCTCACCCGTAGTCATCTGCTTGTTGGGATAAAAGGCAAACACGGCCATATCGCCGAAGGTACCGACTTTTTTGCCGTGCAGCGTGGAGCCTAATGCCTCGCAGCAATCCTCAATAATCGCCAGCTTATGCTTGCGGGCGATTTGGCAAATAACATCCATATTCGCGGGGTTGCCAAACACCTCGACAGGCACAATCGCCTTGGTTTTGGAGGTGATCCTAGCTTCGATCTTGGCGGGGTCGATATTGAGAGTTACAGGATCGATATCCACAAAAACCGGCGTTGCCCCGGCCATTAAAATGATGTTGATTGTTGCGATAAACGTAAACGGCGTCGTAATAACCTCGTCACCCGGCCCGATTCCCATTGCCTGGGTGCATAGAAACAAACCGCTGGTACCACTGTTGACAGCGATTGCATATTTCCGACCTACATATCTCTCAAATGCGGCCTCAAATTCCCGTAATTTCGGTCCCAGTGACAAATTCGGGCTGCGCAGCACCTCGCATACCGCATCAATTTCAGCTTGTGTAATATCCGGCCGTGATAAATGTACCTTCATATCCATCAGTTTTGTCCTATCAAGTTTTAGGTTTATAAAGTTATATATTGTAAGCCGGGGTCCGTCTGATTTCCAGCATATTTGTCCGATTTTGGGAATATGAATAAACCTGCCCATCGGCGGTCCGGAGGATCAATTTGCCTCCAGCCAGTGCTGAGCAAAAATGGCGAAATCGGAAAAATTAACAATCCCGTCATCATCGAGATCAGCACTGCTTGGCGCCGGATCAAGCCAATATGAAGTCAGGGCCGCTAAATCGGATAAATCAATCACATCATCGTCATTGAAATCAAGCGAGTATTTTACAGTAAAAGGACAGTAGGGTCCTGAAACGACAGACGCCATGGTGCTTTCCCAGTTGATCTTGGGTCCGCTAACCAGTGATGGTGTATTAACCATATCCGGCCGATAGTCAGCATAGCCTACCTTACAATAAGCACTGCCGATTTCCAGCCAGCCGGGATCCCATGATGTAACAGATAAATCAAGCGTGTCGTAAAAATAAGAAAAACCACTTCCTGTTATTTCAACACCCAGAGCATCAGCATCCGCCTGAGCTCCATTGGGATCCCATCTTAAAGTATAATGTTCCGCAATCACATTGGAATCGCCAAAATAAGGTTCAATCATAACAGGCATCGGCAGAAATTCACTATCCTGCAGCGCGCCTGAAATGGTAAATGAATAGATGCTTTCATTGTCATTCATGTCCGTCAGTTTTAACTGCCAGGTCCCTAAACTTTTCTGCTGAAGTTGGCTTAAGGTCAGAGGCACTATTGCCAAAGTCCACTGACCCCGCTGCGGAACCCACTGAGCCGGGGCAAAATCTGCCATATTCGGACCTTTTAGAGAACAGGCTTTCATATCAGAAATGGTAATACGGGGTTGAATGGCATAATACATGCTGCCATTGGCATAAGGGGCCTTTACGGCCTGCCATAACAGTTTGCCGGGAACAGGCGTCGGAGCGGATTCGACTGTAATCATATAATCGCACTCGCTGTATTTGCCGACATCGATCGTAATTCCATCGCTGTTTTGGCTTAAATACCAGACTTCAAACTCAAGTTCGGCTTCATGCCACCCTTCGGGCAGATACAGCGGCTCGTCCAGTCCTGTCGCCGTAATGGGCAAGTTCCATTCCATCTCGCTGTCATCACCAAAAACGGTCAGCCATACATGTTCGGCAGCACAATCCGTACACGGCTGCCATGCGAACGTGACCGGCGAAGTCAACGTATCGCCATTGTCAAAACTCGTGAAAACAGGGATTTGCTTCGGCTGAGGGATCGGATCGGTTGTGCCGGGGATGCCGAACCATGCCGTGGTCTGCTGAGAATATCCGTCGGCATAATAAACGGTAAATGTATATAACCCATCCCCATAAACCGACAGCGAATCGGGGCTGACAAAGCCGGAGGCATACAACCAGAGGTAATGACCGGTTTCATTGTCAAATTCTCTGCCGATTTCCATATACCCCTCAGCAAACAGATATTGTGTTACCGGGGCATTGGGTATCTCGAAGGTATTGCCGGCCGGAGTTGTAAATTCAATCCGTTCAACCATATCGTCGGTATGCACTTCAACACCCATGACATACTCATCGTCACCAGAATCGGGGTATTCATAATCCCACTCGGTGGTCATTTCAATTTCAAAGACATGGTTACCGATCTTGTCTTCTTCCAGCCACTGAGGGGCAAAGACAAGCAGGTCGAGGAGGTTGACCCCGCGGTCACCGGTCAGGTCGGCGTGGTCACAGAACCCGCACTCCGACTCCATCCACCGGCCGGCCAAGATTGAAAAGTCCGCGAAATTGACCTTGCCATTGTTATCCATATCAGGATCGCTCCATATCAGCCGCGGGTAATCCTGCCCGGTGATCCTCCATACCGGCTTGTCAAAATCCCAGCCTGCGTCAGTGAACGTCGATTGTGTCTGCATCTGTGCGGTAGCCTTGCCTTCTCCGCCGGCACTGGAGAGCTGATCACTTGTTTGATTGTCCCAGAACGAAGACTCAATATTGCCTTGTTCGTTGCGTCCAATAAGACCGCCCGCATAGGCTGCTCCG
Source organism: uncultured Pirellulales bacterium (assembly GCA_964649955.1). Taxonomy (GTDB): domain Bacteria; phylum Planctomycetota; class Phycisphaerae; order Sedimentisphaerales; family Anaerohalosphaeraceae; genus T3Sed10-213. The sequence continues at coordinate 8,614 of CAZYQN010000059.1, read as the reverse complement.
TTGACGCTGCCGATAGAATAACAATTCTCTATCGTTCCATCATACCCATTATTTCCATTAAGCCCTACAAGTCCACCTACATCTTCCTGCCCAACAACACGGCCCATTGCATAGCTGTCTGAAATGGAACACACCCAGTTTTCACCGGTAAGTCCGCCAACACAAATCGTCCCGGCAACTGCAACATCGGCATAACATTTGACAATATTTCCGACATTACCGCCCACCAGTCCGCCAACTCCGGAATTGCCCGACACCATACCCTTTGCGAAACAGGCCTGCACCATGCCCGTTGCCGTATAGTATATCCAGCCATTGCAGCCTGCAAGCAGTCCAACGGTTTCATTGCCCGAAACGGTTCCCTGAACGGAACACTTTTCGATTTTACCGCCCCAGTTCCATCCCACAAGTCCGCCGACATAATTGCCCGCTGATGAAATGTTTACATTTTTCAAATGCAGATTTTTAATTGTCGCACCATAAATGCCTCCAAATAATCCCACCTGGCTCACTGCCTCTGCGGTGGTGTAAGTCAGATTTTCTATAGTATACCCATTGCCATCGAAGACCCCGGTAAATGAACCGTCATAATATTCGCTACCAATAATGTTGAATTGTGTTCCCGTGTAAGCGGACATATTGAGATTGACCATCAGCTTAAAATGCTTTCCCCAGTCCGCAGAATTGTCGCCAATAGTATTGAGTTGTTCCGGCGTCCAGATTTGGTATGGGTTATTAGGTTCTCCTGTGCCCCCGCCATAGGCAGCTGCAAAAAGATTGCTGTTGATGCAGAGAACCGCCGTGAAAATTAACGACAAATATATACTTTTAATCTTCATCACAACCTCCAACCTTGAAAACGACTCGTTTGGATACGCAAAAACCCACCGCCGGCAGACGCTATGCCTGTCGACTCTGTGGGCTTAAAATTCTAACCATAAACCGTCTTCTTGTTTCCTCCTCCAAAACATACAAATATTCCTTATTAATAACCCTATAATACTAAATACCCTATCGACAATGCAAGGAAAAATTGTGAATTGTGAATGGAGAATCAGGAGAACAGGAACCGAGAGGACGGATATGGAATTTTTCCGTTATACCCCTCCAGTTGCTGCGTAATCACCTCCCCTTGACAGGTGCGAAACTTGGGGGCCACTCTATACGTTAAAAATGCGTTGACTTCATAAGGGCCATTGGATACAGTGTATTTTTAATTTTCCGAAAGCGATAATTATGAGGATTTATGGCAGATAAAAAAGAAGAATGCGGGATTTTCGGTATTTACGGAGATCCCGAAGCAGTCCATAAAACATTTTTTGCGATGCACAGCCTTCAGCATCGCGGTCAGGAATCGGCGGGTATCGCATCCAGCGATGGTGATTATGTCAGTTGCTATACGGGAATGGGCCAAGTCAGCCGGGTTTTCAGGGCCGGCCGGGGCATCCTGGAACGGCTGGAAAACCCCATTGCCATCGGGCATGTCCGGTATTCGACCACAGGGTCAAGCAATCCCTGCAACGCCCAACCCTTTCTGAGCGAGTATTCACGGGGACAGGTTGCCGTCGCCCATAACGGAAACCTGATCAACTCATCTCTGCTGCGGGATGAGTACGAGGCGTACGGTCACATTTTCAAAACGACCAATGACACAGAAATCATCGTTCACTTGATGGCCAAGCCCACGCACGTCAGCAAACCCGACCCGCTGGGTCATGTGCTCAATCATTTACAGGGTGCATACTCTTTGCTGTTTCTGTTCCCGGATCGTATCGAAGCAGCCCGGGATCCGTATGGAATCCGACCGCTCTGTATCGGCCAAACCCCCAACGGTTCTTATTGCATTGCAAGCGAAACCTGTGCTTTGGATGCAATCGACGCCGAGTATATTCGCGACGTAGAGCCGGGCGAAATCATAACGCTTGACAAATATGGTCTATCGAGCCGTTTTTTTGTCACCCCCGGAACGGTCACGCCTGCTCACTGCATGTTCGAACACGTCTACTTCGCCAAACAGAGCAGCCTGATCTTCGGGGAAAATGTACACGAAGTCCGTAAACGCTGCGGCCAGCGTCTTGCTCAGGAACACCCCGTCGAGGCTGACGTCGTCATCCCTGTGCCCGACTCCGGAACCTCGGCAGCAATTGGATTTGCCAACCAAAGCGGCATTCCGTTTGATATGGGATTTGTACGAAGTCATTATGTAGGCCGAACGTTCATCTCACCATCCCAGAATATGCGAGACCTGGCTGTCAAGCTCAAACTGACTGTCGTCAGAAATGCAGTCAGAGGCAAACGTGTCGTCGTGGTGGACGATTCTGTAGTACGCGGCACGACCACGCGCGGAAAAATCCGGTCGCTTCGTCAAGCCGGCGCCAAAGAGGTCCATATGCGGGTGGCCTGTCCTCCGGTCAAACACCCCTGTTTCTACGGGGTAGATTTTCCCACCTATGAAGAGTTGCTTGCCAATCAAAAGAAAACGCTCGAAGAAATTCGAAACTTTCTTGAAGTAGACAGTATCGGTTACGTATCCCTGGAAGGATTACTGGGCTGTGCCTCGCTGCCGGCAGATCATTATTGTGCTGCCTGCTGGAACGGCAAATACAGAATTCCCGTCAGTACAATCGTTAATAAGTTCTCAAATGAACGCCACCAAATGCAGTTATTTGATGATGTCGAGTTATAAACGATGGCCTCTAAAAACCCCCTCAGTTATCAAGAAACAGGCGTCAGTATCGACGCTAATGACGAAATGGTTCAGCGCATCAGTCACAGCCTCAAGTCTACTCACGGTCCGCGTGTCATCGGACTGGAAAACGGCTTTGCAGGGCTTTTTCGTTTGGACTATGACGAAAAGCTATTCAAACACAATTATCGTCATCCCGTCCTTGTCGCCTGTACCGACGGCGTCGGCACCAAAGTCCTGATTGCCCAGAAAGCCGGTCGTTTCGGCACTCTTGGCATAGATTTAGTGGCAATGAGCGTCAACGATATGATCGTACAGGGAGCGGAGCCGCTTTTCTTTTTGGATTATCTGGGAATTAACAAACTTGAACCGGCGTGCATCGCTGAAATGGTGGAAAGCATTGCCGCCGGATGCCGTATGGCAGACTGTGCCCTGATCGGCGGCGAAACGGCGGAAATGCCGGATATTTATGGAAGAGGTGAGTACGACCTTGCCGGTTTTGCGGTCGGGGTGGTCGAGCGCGACCGCGTCATTACCGGAAAAACCGTCCAGCACGGCGATGTCGTTCTGGGACTGGCATCCAGCGGGATTCACAGCAATGGTTATACACTTGTCCGACATATCTGCTTTAAAAAAGAAAAACTCAACATCGATGATACATTCAAAGAACTCGGTGATACGCCTCTGGGTGAGGTCTTGCTGGAGCCGACACGAATTTATGTCCGCTCCGTCATTGGTTTACTGAACAGCTATAAGCGGAAAAAAGTAGTTCATGCAATGGCCCACATCACCGGCGGCGGTCTGGTCGGCAATATTCCGCGCGTTCTGCCCGGCGATTGTGATGCAGTGCTGAAACTGTCCGCATGGCCTGTGCCCCCGGTGTTTCATTTTCTGCAAAAGCGGGGGCCAGTGGAAACGGCTGAAATGTTCCGCGTTTTTAATATGGGGATAGGATTCATAATGGTCGTTGCAAAGGACTTCGCCGACGCCATTCAGGAAAAATTAACTCGCAGCGGCGAAACCGTCTATCGCATCGGCCATATCGCACCCGGAACAGGGAAAGTACTATTGAAATAAAACCATTATGGCCGGAAAAAAAGGAGCTGTCGGTCTGGATTTACATCGGGGGATTACAATAAGTCCCCGTGCGGGAGCAGCGTTGGCCGCAGGCTTCTATGTCTTATGGATGTGGTTCTTATTCAGTCCGCAGCTGCATAATTTATCCTCATTCAGATTTCTGTTTGCCGCTAATCCGGCTGCCGCTGCACTCGGCACTTATCTACTCAGTCGTCGCTGGCTGGCCGGGTGGACTCCTTCTATTCTGACAGGTCTATTCTATGGATTCGGCCCCTTCGCACTAAGTTTTGTCGGTTTTCATCCTGTTGCAGGACTCACTTTTGCCGCAGTTCCCTGGTTATTCCTGCCGGCAGCCTATTGGCAACGGGGCCGTCAACCCAACATTTTCCGATTTGCAATTCGGGGTCTTATGTGTACTCTCCCGTTTGCATTCATCCTCGGCTTTTTTTGGCTTTTTTCGCAGCACTGGGCAGGTCCATTGTTCCTGCTTCCGGGAAAAACGATGCTGTCCGTCTATGATTTCGGAGGACTTTTTCTGCCCCTCTCGATGGCCGCCGGACGCCCGGTTATCTTCGGACTTGGCCATGTCGGTCTCCTGACGGCTCTTATGGGGCTTTTTGTCTATCTCACAGTACAACGGATCACTGTTTTACTCCCTGCCGCGATCGGCCTCGTATTGGCTTTTATATATCCTGTTTGTGGTGTCAGCCCGATAATTTGGGCATCCCTTCCAATGCTTTTCTTGTCTATATTGGCAGGAATAGGTGTTCAATCGCTGCTTTGGGCAGGGAAATCCGATTCCAAATGGGTCTTGATCTGCCTTCTTTTCGCCTTCGGAATGGCCGGTGTTTCGTTAACCTTGTATTATCCGGATAAAGCGGATGTTTATCGGAATCCAGTTTTATTTTATCTCATTTCTATTGGAGGGTTTACGACACTTTTCGCCCTTCTTCGACTGGGTTTGCGATGGGTGTCTCTTCGATGGCTGATCTTGGCCGGTATGATTATTGTGGATTGTTTCATCTCGGGACAATGGCTTTTAAGTACGCTACTATAAGACACTTTATTTACTCATTATGTCCTGTATAGAATAAACAAAAAAAATGGCGAGGAACGCGGTCCCGTCTGGGGGGGGAAACGGATAACCACTTAGCCTCGCCGAGGATCTGTTAAGGCTTCAAAAGCCTTTATTGTCATCTGATACTATATCGGTGTTTAAAGGTAATGTCAATATCCTTTTTCAAAAAATTTATAAAAGTCTTGATTTGCTCACAATAAAAGCCTGTAGAGAGGCGTTTTCTTTGCTTACTTTTTTGTTTTTGTTTTCCGATTTCAAATCCGCTTGCATCTGATGCACTTTTGCTTTAGAGTAAAGACATATTCAAAACCACAATGGAGTGTACGATAAATGTCAAAAACTATGAAAGCCCCTGTCGTAGACAGAATCAAAGACAACGCCAGGGAAGTTTATAACAAAATACTGGCCAGCCAAAAACCGACGATGAGTACACCGATCCGGTCCTTGTCGAATGTTAAATACAGTGCCCGTAAAGGTCACTTTGAAATGCAGGACCGAGCCAAAAAAAGGACACTGACCGTCAGTACCGTCAAAACCTTTGCCCAGACGCTCAAGATGATGGCGTTGTCGAAAGAATTAATCGAAAAAGATGACATGGCCACCAAACGAGAGGCCTATTACATTTCTAAGAACTGGGGCAAGGCCGGCTTTGATGAACAGCCTGAATCAGACACGATCATGGACGATATCGAGGCTATGTTCGGCGTCAACCGCGAGCAGCTTAAATTTGTTCCTGAAGAAAAAGGCGGCGACGTCGCGGGCCAATTGATCGTTATCGACAAAGATGCTTCAGGGAAAAAACTCAGAATCGACTGTACGAAATTCGGCTCCGGTGCGTATTCGATACCCGTCGAAGTGGAAGAACTGAAGTTTGAAAGTAAAGCCAAGTTCATTTTGGCCATTGAAACCGCCGGCGCCTTCCAGCGGCTGGTCAAATACGACTACTGGAAAACCGTCAACTGCATTCTTATCAGTATGGGCGGCGTTCCGACGCGAGCCTGCCGGCGATTCATCCGGCGACTCAGCGATACTCTGAAAATTCCAGTCTATGCCTTTGTCGACGGCGATCCCTACGGCTATTTCAACATCTATCGTACTCTTAAAGTCGGCTCCGGAAACGCAGCTCACCTGAATGAATTTTTCTGCGTCCCTCAAGCCAGTTTTCTCGGTGTCACACCTCAGGACATCATCGATTTCAAGCTTCCGACGCATCCACTGAAGGACGTAGATATTAAACGCGCCAAAGATGCCCTAAAAAATGATCCCTTTGTAAAGCATCATAAGGAATGGCAGTTGGCCATTAACCAGATGCTCAAGCTGGGTGAACGTGTAGAACAGCAGGCTTTTGCCAAACACGGCCTGGACTTTGTCGTCAATGAGTATCTGCCGTTCAAGCTCAAAAACACCTCGAAATTTCTCCCGTGATGTCAGAGGACAGGAATCTGAAGAAAAGATACAAGGTCAGCCCGAAGGGTATCCACAGTTTTGATCTTTGATTGAATTATGGGTCAGGTTTTAGCAGACAGATTGATGAAGGTGCATGAATCGATTGCCAATGCCTGCGCACGCGCTCATCGACCCGAAAAAGCCGTACAACTCGTCGTCGTCACCAAAACCGCACCGATCAGTGCGATCCAGGAAGTCATCCGTCTGGGCTGTACCGATCTGGGTGAAAACCGTACTCAGCATCTCAAGCAAATTGCCGACGAAATCGATATTTTCCTTAAAGAAAATGCCGCCGACCCCTCCATCCCTGACGCTGTAAACTGGCATATGATTGGCCATCTCCAGCGTAATAAAGTCAAGTCCACATTGAAAATCTGCCGCATGATTCATTCTGTGGATACATTGCGATTGGCCGAAGAAATTCATACCGACGCCTTCAAACAGGGACTGCATATCGACATCCTGCTCCAGGTCAACTGCTCCGGTGAACCGCAGAAATACGGTATTCCCGTTGGCGCCGCTATGCACCTGGCCGAGCAAATTGTTACTATGCCCAATCTGCGGCTGGTTGGCCTGATGACCATGGCACCGCTGACCATGGACAAGGATCGCGTGCGGGCCTGCTTTGCCCGTGCCCGTGAAATCTTTGAAGACATGCGCAGCGAAAAGATCGCCGGGTCTAAATTCAAACACCTCAGCATGGGAATGAGCCAGGATTATGAAATCGCCATCGAAGAAGGAGCCACCCTGCTCCGCATCGGCTCTGCACTCTTTGCCTGAAGACAACGTCCGATAACCAAAGCAATTGCACCCCATATCCACTTTCGCTTTCTGCGTTATAAAAAAACTCTAAAATCGGTACGAATCTGCCCCTTAAACAAACAGACCCTGTAAACTCGCCTTTCAAATTGACCGAAACATCCTGTATGCTGAAAACTGAAATCCAGAACTATTCACAAACAATCGCATCGCCGGTCAATGTGCTGTTTACCGACTGCACACCCGAGATCGTCCAAATGCTCAGCGACCGACTGATCGATATGAAACTGAATTGGGACAGCATAGAGCTTAACGATCTGGAAAAGTGCCTTGATAATCGAACGATTATCGGAGCCGTCGTCTTCGGCAAATCCGTCTGCTCTGAAACCAATGCAGATAAGCTTTCATTTTTGCTCAAAATACTCCAGAAACATCACATCGCAGCATTTTTTATGACCTACGGCCCGCCGGCAACAAACGACCATCACCTTGTTACGATCATCGCCCCGGAAACCGAGTATGAACTGCCGGCCCGTCTTGAAACCGCCGTCCAGTATGCCCGCCGTCATCAGGCTGAACAATCGGCCAATCGCCTGCATGAAGATACCGCCGAACAGCTCGAAATGGCAGGTCAGGTGCAGCGAAATTTCCTGCCTTCACGTTTGCCGCATACCGAATGTATCCGCTGGGCGGCGATGTTCCGGCCGGCGCAATGGGTTTCGGGAGATATTTACGACATTACCCGTCTGGACGAAACGCATATCGGCTTTTATCTTGCCGATGCTGTCGGCCACTCCATGCCCGCGGCCCTGCTGACCATATTCCTCAAGCAAGCCACCGTCATGCGTCAAACGCTCGGCAACCATTACCGCATCTTTGAACCGGATGAAGTCGTCGCTAATCTGAACCAAAAGATGACACAGCAGGAATTCGCAGGCTGCCTGTTTGCAACCTGCTGCTACGGCCTGCTCAACATCGAGACTCTCCAGCTTCGCACTGCCCGTGCAGGACACCCCTATCCGATCCTTATCCGCGACGGCTCTCCCCACTCGCTGCAAAGCCGCGGCGGGCTTCTGGGGGTATTTGCAGAAGCCAAATTTGAACAGCAAAGCATCAACCTCCAGCCCGGAGATAAACTCTTCCTGTATTCCGACGGCGGAGAACCGCTCATCGGCAAAGCTCAGGATGACGGGACCTTTGCATTCAGCAAAGCTTTCCGTACCATTGCCCAAATGCCTATAGAGGAAATGATTCAGGCGTATGACGAAATGGCACGACATCACCATTTCAAACCCGGCGAGCTTGATGACGTTACCGCCATTGGACTTGAAATCCTGCGTTAAGCGCCAAGTCTAACCTTATTGGTCAGCGAAGTCGTATATATTCGACAACGAACAATCGTCCATCATCACTCCGCCAGCCAATTCGATGCAAACACCGCCCAGTCCGCCATTAAACTCAGCGTAAAAAAGTCATAAACACTGACGGCCCCTGTATATTCAATACGGCGTATAAAAAAACCGCCTGTGGAGCAGAAGGAGGAAGAAGTCGGTGAAACTTCTCAGGGC